>JARLJI010000063.1 GCA_031291295.1 Rhodoferax sp.
ACTGCCCCAACGACCTCGCCGAGCTTCACGGCACTGCGCGCAACAAGCTCAAGAGCGCGCAGAAGCGTCCCTCCATCATCGCCGCCTGCTGGATGCAGGCTACGCTTTGGTAATGTCATGATTTATGGAAATCTCAATAGTGAAAGAAATTGCAAAAAAACTGCTCCGATTGCTTCTAGGTGATTATTCAGCCTATGTAATCTATGCCAATGTGTCCGGGAAAGGCGACCTCCAGCAAACTGAACCGCATACGACACTTAAAGTATTGTCAGTCGACTCAACAGATATTGGTGCCTGTCCCGAGCCTTTAATTCGCGAGCAAATCGGCTATGCCGGCCCTGGCTCTCATGCTTACGCCTGTTTTGAGCAAGACCGCTTGGTGGGTGTCTGTTTTTACTGGTTTGGTCAGCGATACCTGAAACGCAATTATTGGCCCCTACAGACGGGCGAAGCGAAGCTGGTACAGATCATTACCTTACCGGAGGTGCGCGGGGCTGGTGTTGCCACCCTGCTTATTGCGCAGTCTTGCCATGACATGGCGGCAAGGGGCTTCACCAAGGCGTTTGCACGCGTTTGGCATTCCAATACACCATCCATCAAGGCGTTTGAGCGTGCAGGATGGACACGGATTGCCCTTGTGCTGGAAATCAATCCATTTCGGCAATCACAACCCTTTCGCATTCGTTTCAAAATTAGAGCCCATGAAACGCGAATGCAGCAATCATGATTCATGCAATTCCCCCTACCTCTTGGCGGCACTGACTCCCTTCATAATTAAGAAGCCCATTAATTCCCAGCACCGCCCTGCTCTTGCCGACCCCATTAACGCCCCATGACATTGACTCAATCATCCCCAGCCTCTGACGCGCCCCGTGCGCGCGGTGCCAGCGCACAAGCCGATCTGACGGTCGACCGCTTCGGCATCCACTCGCTGTGCTACCGCGTGGATAACGGCCAATTGCGCTTTGCGGCCCGCGCCGATGAGCTGGCGGATGCCGGCACCGAGATTGACCCGCAGGCGATTTTTGACTACCTGTACTTTCACGTCATCCCCTCGCCGCGCACCATCTACAAAGGCATCTACCGGCTTCCGCCCGGGCACCAGGCGGTAATGGAAAACGGCAAGCTGACGGTGACACCCTACTGGCAGCCCCGCTTCGAAGAGCAACGCAATCCGTCGTTTGCCGCTTTGAAAGACGAGTTCCGGCAGCTGCTGCAGGAGGCGGTAGCGGCCCAGCTCGACGGCAGCAAGCCGGCCTGCTTCTTGAGCGGCGGCACCGACAGCTCGACCGTGGCAGGCATGATCGGGCTGGCCAGCGGCAAAGCGGCGGCCTCGTATTCGATCGGCTTTGACGCGCAAGGCTACGACGAGATGGAATACGCCCGCCTGGCCGCAAGGCACTTCAAGACCGAGCACCACGAGTATTACGTCACGCCCGACGACCTGGTGCGCAGCATCCCGGCCGTGGCCGCGTATTTTGACCAGCCTTTTGGCAACTCCTCGGCCCTGCCCTCCTACTACTGCGCCAGGATGGCGCGCGAAGATGGCGTCAGCAAGATACTGGCGGGCGACGGTGGCGACGAACTCTTTGGCGGCAACAGCCGCTACGCCAAGCAGCGGGTGTTTGGCTGGTATGGGCACGTGCCAGGCCTCATTCAAAAAGGCCTGATGGAGCCGCTGCTGGGCAGCCGCGCGGCGCAGGCCCTGGCGCTGACGCGCAAGGCGGGCAGCTATGTCGAGCAGGCCCGTGTGCCGATGCCCGACCGCATGCAGATGTACAACCTGATCATGCGTCTGGGCGCCAGCGAAGTGCTGACGCCGCAGCTCATGGCGCAGATTGACGCGACGGCGCCGCTGCAGTTGCAGCGCAGCGTGTGGCAGGCGCCGCAGCAAGCCAGCGACCTGAACAAGGAGCTGGCCTACGACTGGCGCTTTACGCTGGCCGAGAGCGATTTGCCCAAGGTGCTGGGCGCCACCGGTTGCGCGGGGATGGCCGTGGGTTTCCCGATGCTCGACCAGCGGCTGCTGGACTTTTCAATCAAGCTGCCCACCGACTACAAGCTCAAGGGCTTGAGACTGCGCTGGTTCTTCAAGGAAGCGCTGCGCGGCTTCTTGCCCGACGAGACCATTGCCAAAAAGAAGCAGGGCTTTGGCCTGCCTTTCGGCGTGTGGGCGAACACGCACCCGGCCCTAAAAGCACTGGCCACCGACTCGCTGCACAACCTGGCCCAACGCGGTGTGGTGCGCGCCGACTTCGTGCAAATCCTGCTGACGCAGCGGCTGCCCGAGCACCCCAGCTACTTTGGCGAGATGGTGTGGATCCTGATGATGCTGGAGCAGTGGCTGGCGGCGAAGGCGCCGGGGTTTAGCATGCCGGGCTGAAGTTACTATTGAATGGATAGCACATAGTGAAGGTACGTAAAGGTCCAGAGGCCTAAATCGTTCTTAACTGCGATCCGGTCACCCAGGCCGCAGCAGCTGCGCTGATGCAACCCAAACTGACCGTTATTAACCGCCAGAGCGCCCGCGCAGTACCGGCCGTATGAACTTCAACAGCAATTGCTGCAAGGGGTTGGCGTTGCCAAACGGACGCCAGGTCCGCTTGAGCTTTTGATGATAGGCGTCGAAGTGCATGCCCCAAGGCGCCGCCTTGACGGTGCCGCGCCCCAGCAACAGCTTCAACACCGATGTGCCCGTCACGCCGGCGCACAAGTCGCAGGCCATGATGGTGGATGGGCCCCGCTTCTCCCGGAAATTGACCGCTTCCGGCGCCACCAGGTAATGGCGTTGCATCATGGCGGGCGACAGACCCGCGATAAAACGCGCATATTGCTCGTCCGACTCGTGCCCTTCCACCTTGAAGTAGTCCTCAAAACTCATGCCCGTGGGACTGAAACAGAGAAAGGCGACGCCCATGCCGAGCGGCGCCGCGGTCAGCGCCGGAATGCCTTTTTCGCGGCACTTCGCAAACACCATGCGCCGCACGGGCAGAGCGAAGAAGTCCAGTCCGTCCACATAAACGTCGGCATCACGCAAAAACTCATCCACGTTATCTGGCTGAACACCCATGGGGAACAGGCGCAGATCGATTTCCGGATTGATGTCCCGCGCCATCTGGGCGACGGTGTCTATTTTGGTTTGCCCCATGTAGGGCATAAAAGCACCGGCCTGGCGGTTCAGGTTGTGTATATCAAAGTCGTCAAAGTCGGCGATGTTGAAATTGGCGATGCCGAGCCGGGCCAGCGTCAGCAAATGCGCGCCACCGACGCCGCCCAGGCCGGCAATGGCAATGCGTGAACGGCGGAGTTTTGCCTGTTCAGACTGGGTGACCCAACCGATGTTGCGAGAGAAGGCGGCGTCGTAGTCAAAACCGGGAGATCGAGGCAACGAACCGGTCATAAAGAGGCCTCTGCAGGTGTTGAACGATGGTCCGTCCGGATTCTTGCGCTTGCAAAATTCATATCCCGAACGTTTACCAAGAATGATAGACGCTCAGGTTGGACGCTCAGGTTGGACGCTCAGGTCGTCAAAAACCAGGCCCGCGTCGGGCCGCGTCACCTGTCAAACAACCTTCGTCCCGGCTGGCGCACAAAACAAAAGGCCCGGGATTGCCCGGGCCTTCGTTGCTGCGCGTTGCGAAAGCGTCAGGCCTTGTTGGATGACCGGCGGCGCGAAAACCCGAGAGCGAGAAGACCGAGACCGACGAGCGCGAGTGGCGAGGGTTCAGGGACATTGAATACCGTATTGGCCGTACCAAATGACGTAACGTTGGCACCAACCACAGGTTGTATACCTTCAAACTGGCCCGATGTCAGCGCCATGCTGTAAAACGGTACTGGCGAAACAAAGAAAGCACTCCCAGCAGACGTCAGCAGAAAGCCGGTGGCGGTCTGGCCGAAGGAGCCACAATTATTGCCGCCGGTACAAGTACTGGTTCCGTTCCCCGTGACCGTGTTGCTCGAGCCCAAAAGAGTGCCCGGGGTCACGGTATAGAGGGTGAGTCCATTGGCGGGAGGAGTGTAACTAACCGTGCCGGTTGGGGTCAAGTACAAATTGATGCTCCCCGAGGTGAGGCTGAAGGTCGTCGACGAACCCGAAGTGCTGTAAGTACCCGCACCAAGGAAGGTTGCATACAGTCCGTAGTTATTTCCCAACCCGGATTGACCCCCGCTGTATGTAACGGGGCTGGTTGTGTCATCCAGACTGAATTGGCCACCGACAAAGACCAAACTGACGTCGAAAGTGGTCGCGCTCGTGAACGTGATGACTTCGTTATATTGACCACCCAGGTCGTTGGCCGTGAATGGGGAAACCGATCCGGACTGCGCCCCCGGGTTCACCGTGTATGTCGGGAAAACCGGCGTTGCACTGGCCGGAAGCGCCGTGGCGAGGGCAATCGCGGCGGCGGCCGTAGAAAGCAGCATCTTGAATTTCATGGTTCGCTCCTTGCGTTGACTGATGGTGAAAAGCTTGTGCGAACCAGTTAAGCAAATCATGTGCCACCACCAAAAACCACTTAAGAAACAATGGGTTGAGTCCGTCCGATCGCAATGCTCAGGCTTGAATGTAAGAAATTTCGACACTTTCAAGGTCAAATGGCGCGTCGATTGAAGGGATGCGGACGGTGATGTTCGGGCAGAAACGCGCGATCCCTGAGGCTCGGGGGCACGATAAACTCCACGCACCTCGCCGTCAGAGGGCGGGGCATCGCGCAAAGGCACATGAGAGCCGGGAGGAGGTTCACCCAGGTGCTGTGCCGTCAACTCACTGCTTGCGGCACAACACTATTGGGATTTAAAGCTGACTTGAATACCATTCGTTGCACCATTGGCATTCGAAATCAGCAAGCCGGAAAAACTCAGAGATAAAAAGCTGATCGCACCGGATGTGTCAATCAGATAATTTTTCTGGGTATATTGAGTCTGCGCACCAGTTGTGTCGACGAAAACTTCAATGACGGAAAAGATCGCCGTCGTCGGTGAATTTCCCGGGCTGACGAGAAAACTAAGCTTGTCGGTTCCCGTTGCCGATGTTTTGGCACTGTTTGCATAGCATTGGTAGGTCGCAACCGCTTGCGCTTGCCCAATGGTAATTGTCCCTGGATATTGACCCGGCGAGCTTGCAACACAGTAAGAAACTGGAGTCAGCGTTCCAAGCAGGAGGTTGTTTGTGGATAAAAAATCCTGATTGATTTCTACAAACCCATTATCAATTCCATTTATATTGAAAACCCCGGCATTGGTAGAGGTTTTCTGGCGGACTGCCTGATTTTCGAAAGTAAATCCCGCGTAAACTGGTGTTTCTGTGACAGAAAGTGACGCAGTAAATGGAGATGAAGTTCCACCGGCAGTAGATTGGGCCGTGCCACTCACAGAAATCGTTTTCTGAAACCCCGTGGCATAAAGGTTGACAAGTGCCGTTGAAAGCGGAAACGTCGTTGCTGCTGCGGATGTGGCAGCGCCAGTTCCACCGTCAGCCGATCCGCCACACGCGGTGACGAGCAAGCCGCAAAGAAACGTGGCAATGAAAGTTTTTGCAATCCGTGGCATACCGCCCCTTTGAGTTGGAGATTCGTTGGCGAACTGAGAATTTCACACCATCGTAAACTGCTTTTAGAAGCAGTTTGTAGGACAAAGTTACGTCTTGGTGTAAGCGCAGCTTCAGATAGAAAGAACGCAGACGGATTGCGCTGGATAAACGGTCAGCGGTTAGGCACTGCGTTTGACGGCAATGACATTCAAGGTGTTGCCCGCAACTTTTTCGGATTCAATGTCGAAACCCGCATTGACGATGCGCGAGCGGATATCGGCCTGATCGTAAGGGGTGTACAGGATGCCCTTGCGAATGGCCCACGCATTGATTCTTTCCGAAATCCATTTAAAGGGCTGAACGCCCCGCGGGTAAAGAAGAACGTTCACCGCCAGACGCCCGCCCGGCTTGAGCACTCGACACACTTCCGTGAGTCCCGCAACCACGTCGGGAAAGCAATGGATGGCGTTCGCGATATTGGCCGTATCAAAATAGTCATGTGGTAAGTCGAGAGCCGCCACATCCGCCTGGATCAACCGGATGCCAGGCATCCCCTTGAAACGGCGAATCGCACCCGCCAGCATGGAGGGCGCGTAGTCGAACCCGACGATCTCAGCATGAATCGGATGTCCGGTGATTTTTTTCCACGCCAGGATGATGCCAAACAGTGTCCCAGACCCCACGGCCCCTTCAAGGTGGCGAGCCCCAATGTTGTTGCCAAACAGGGAGATCTGCGCCCACAGCGTGCTGCGGTAGGCGAAAGTCAGGACAAAAAAGCCGCGAATGTCATACCATATTGGCGGCGAGTCATACGCTTTTTCTATTTTTGACAGGGATTCAGTTGGGATCACGGGTACTCCTTATCAAAAATAATACGTTCCCAAGACTTGAACAGCGCGCCGATCCGGCAATATTCCGAATTCGCTGATGGCGCTGCCCATGTTCTGCTGCAACTGCAAGCTCAGATCAAATTTGGACCAATGGTGGCGCAGCTCGACCCAGGCAAGCCGGCTGTTGTCGCCGGGATCAAGGCGAAGGTAAGCCGTCAAATCCAGGTCTTTCAGCCAAAAGCTCTTTTGTGTCGCGTAAATCAGGTAGGCCTGTCGGGGCGCCAGCTCCTGGAGTTGCAACGCGCCACCAAGGTAGGCGAGCTGGGTCGCGGGCGTCGCGCCCAGCGCGGCCCAGTTGGACTGGTTCAGCGCAAAGCCGTTGTACTCGTATTCGGCGGTGATCGACAACTTGCTGCTTGTGGTGTAGGTTACGCCACCCACAAAGCGGTTGCGCGTGGACGTGCTGCTGGATGGCAATGACAAGACGCGGCTCAGCAAATCGGGCTCCTTGCTGCGCGTCAATTCCACATGGGCAACAGCGGCGTCCGACAGCAAGGCGGTCATATTGGCGCCCACTGCGGGCGACAGGTCGGCGTCCTTGTAAAGGAATAGCTGGCTGCTGACACGTTGCGACCACTGGGTGCCGAGGGCGACCAAGGCCCGATTCCGGTTGTTGGTCGAGCCGAGGTCCGGGTTCCAGCCCGCGGCGTTGGGGTTATCGGCCAGCTTGGGCGAGAGGGCAACCGACAGCGAGCCGCCGCTCCATAAGCGCTGCGCGCGCAGCATGACGCTGCCCTGGCGGTTCTCGCGCAGCGCAAAGGGATCGGCGGTGGTGATGACGCGCAAGCTGCCATCGCGGAAAAAATCGGTCGGGTTATAGCCGTAGCCTGGCCCATAGCGCAGGTTGATGCGGCCAAATTCCAGCACCGTGTCCCGGCTATCGGGCTGCCAGCTCAGGTAGGCCTCGCGCAGGCTGTTCACGGTCGCGTCGGCGCCGGGAGCTGGAGAAGGATACAGGTGGTCGACGCGGTCCGAAAGGACCGCGCGCAGGCCCTGGCCCAGCCGTGCAGTGGTGGAAAAGTCAAACGAGGCGCGCGCGGTGTCGACACTGTTGGGCTGGTAACGTTGGCTGGAATTGCCGACGGCGCCCTCGATGTACATCCGGGTATCGGTGGCAGCCGGTGCGGCGGCAGCCGCCTCGGGTGCGCTCTCCAGGCCCAGGGCGTCTGCATCGGCATCGGTTGCGGCGTTAGCCGGGGCGGCCTGCAGCGAGGCCAGCGCCACCAGCGTGGCTAGTATGGAATGGGAAAATGGATGCATATAGTCGGTCAGTCTGGCTGGAAACGGGGTAGAAAATCTCGCTGCATCCAGCTGTCCGGAATGGCACGCGCCTTGTAGTCGGAAAAACGCATCAGTGTGACCGACTGGGAATTGAGGCCATCGATGATCACGGTCTCGGTCGGGCGCTCGGCGCCGAGCTGGGGTTGAAAGTGACGGTAGTAGGCGGTCTTGAGCAGGCGTGATGATTCCGCAAAGAAACGCGCCTTGAGCGGGCGGTTGTTTTCAGCGTCAACCCAAACCTCGATGCTGGCGTAGGTGGCGCCCGGCGCCACCGCCGTGAGGGCCAGCTTGTGGGCCATGCGGGTATGGCGCTCGCCATCCATGATCTCTTCGTCGCCCACCAGCGTTGCCTGGTAATCCTTCGCCAGGTTGACGGTCGCCACATCGCCATTGGACGCCTGGCCCAGCAACCGCTGCTGGGGCGACAGCCGGACGCTGGCCTTGCTGGTCGGGTCGTAAAACCACATGTCGTTGCCATTTTTGAGCATCAGCTTGCCGGCGTCCCGGGCCGGCAGGACAAACCGGACCAGACTGGCGAATTGATCCCCTTGCTGCTCCATGCGGGAGTAGCTGACCAGGGTGCTGGTATCCACCTGCTTGCCTGCCTGGAACTCGGTCAGGGTCACGGTCACACTGAACGGGCGCCCAGGGTTGCGGATGGCATCACTGGCGGCCAGGATCTCATGCGCGCCCGGAGCGGACCATGCCAGTCCCGGCCCGAGCAGGAAAGACAGTAAAAGCAGAAGCAGTGAGCGCATGCCCGTGAAGTCTCTTTCTATCAAGCGTGGCGCAGGGCCTCGACCACATCCAGCCGCGCAGCACGGTGGGCCGGCCACCAAGCCGACAGGATCGCAATGCAGATGAGGCCGAAGGTTGTGCCGAGGATCATACGGTTTTCGCCCCACACGGTGACCGTGAACGGCATCAACTCGACATTTCCGGGCGGGCGCCAGGGCATGCCTATGCGGTTGATGATGACCGCCA
Source organism: Rhodoferax sp. (assembly GCA_031291295.1). GTDB lineage: Bacteria > Pseudomonadota > Gammaproteobacteria > Burkholderiales > Burkholderiaceae_C > Rhodoferax_A. Next base: position 8,686 of record JARLJI010000063.1, read on the forward strand.
GCAACAGCGCCAGCACAACGCCAAGCGCTGCCCCTGCAAGGCCGAGCAAGGCGCCCTCGGTCACAAACAGACGCCGGATACCGGCCCTGCGCAGGCCAATGGCACGCAGCGTGCCAATCTCGACGGTGCGTTCGACCACGGTGGTGTTCATGGTGTTGCTGACGGTAAACAAAACAATGCCGCCAATCAGCACGAAGACAAAACCAAAAATGGTGTCAAACATCTGCATGGTCTGGACATAAAACGGATTCAGTTGCCGAAAATCCAGCACGGCCAGCGGCTGGCTGGTGGAATACCTGGCAAGTATCGCCGTCAGACGCTCGCGCGCTGCGGGGATCTGGTCCGTGTGCCGCAGCTGGATCATGATTGACGTCGCCTTCGGCGGAGATTTGCCGTAGATCAATTTTTGCAGCTGCGCGAGATTCATCATCAGGTAGACCTCATCGAGCTCCTTGATGCCCTGATCTTCGGCACCAATCACCTCCAGTGAGGTGACGTTCGGTGCGCCTTGGGTATTGACGACCAGCACGTCAATACGGGGGTGATTGCCTTCGGCGGCAGGAGCCTTGGCGGGCGTCTCTTGCAGGCTGAGCTGGGCAATATCGTCGGGCAGCGCGTTGCCGTCGGGCTTGTGCTCCTTTTCCGGTCGGGGACATTCGGCTATTTTCAGCGCATCGCATAGCTGGAGCACCCGGGCGACACCGGTCCCAACAACAGTGGCATCGGCCGGTGCACCCTCCAGGGCAGATGGCGGCGACTGGGCGGGCAGATCAAAGTCGTTCCAGAGTCGCATGCGGTTGCGGTCGGCCGCCATGAAGCCATTGCCAATAATGGTGCGGGATACGTTGGCCGCATAGTTGGCGGCAATGCCACCGAATTGCAGGTTTGGTGTGACCACCAGCACCATGTTTCGCAATACTTCATCGTTCTGGATGTCGGCAATGATCCTGGCGTAATCGGTGATGCCGTAGGCCGTCGGGTTTCCGCTGCCATACAGGTAAAAGTCGCGGTGCTGAATTTGCAGATGACCACTAGTTTGAACATGATGTGTCTGCATCATGTAGTTGATGTTGGCACTGAAACCGCCAAACAGAAGAATGGAGGTCGACCCAATGGCCATGGCCAGCAGGGTCGCCAATGAACGCCGGCGGTTGCGCAAGAGGTTGCGCACCGCCAGATTGAGCGTCATCATGCCGCGCCCTCTGCACCGGTCTCGCCTTTTCGACGTATGCCCTCAATTGCCCCGTCTTTCAGGAAAATCGTGTCGTCGGCGGCCTTGATCACGTCTGGATCATGGGACGAAAAAATAAAGGAAATCTGGTATCGGTCCACCATCTGCCGCATCAAGGCAAGAATGGAGGCCCCGGTCCGGCTGTCCAGATTGGCGGTCGGCTCGTCGGCGATGACCAGTTTGGGCTTGCGGGCCAAAGCGCGGGCAATGGCGACCCTCTGGCGTTGCCCGCCCGACAATTGGCCCGGAAAGTTCCGGGCCTTGTCGCCCAACCCCACCGCATTGAGCAGCTTGGGTACCCGGTCACCGCGTTTTTTTGCCGATGCGCCCGCCAGCAACAACGGGTATTCGATGTTTTCGTAAGCACTCAGAACCGGCAGTAAGTTGAAGTTCTGAAAGATAAAACCGATGTTATTGGCGCGAAAGTCCGACAGGGCGTCGTCGGTCAATTCCCCGACCTTGCAGTCCGCCACGACAATTTCACCGTTGTCAGGTTTGTCGATGCAGCCGATCATGTTGAGCAGGGTCGTCTTGCCGCTGCCAGACGGGCCCAGCAGCACGGTAAAGCAGGCGCGCCGGACTAGAATATCAACGCCCTTGATGACCGGGACGCTGACGGAATCCATGTGATAGGTTTTTTCGACCTGCGTCAGAACGGCCACCGGTCGGTGATTTCCTGCGTTGTCCGCCTTCCGCTCTGTCATCTTTCGCCCCAATTGAACTATGTCCACCAGCAACGCCAATTATTACCACATCCGAAATTACCGCCCGTATCGAAAACAACTTGGGGCGCCGCGATGAAACTCTTGATGGTTTGCATGGGCAATGTATGCCGCTCGCCCATGGCTCAGGTGGTGACATTGCACATGGCGGGGCAAGCAGGCCTGGCGCGCGACATCCTGGTGGACTCGGCGGGAACCCATGCCGACGGCAGCCGCGAGACACCTGATCCGCGGGCCAAACTGGTGCTCGCCGCACGCGGATATCCGGTTGGCACGAGCCGGGCGCGACAAGTCATCGAGCGCGACTTCGCTCGCCATGACCTGATCCTGGCGATGGACCAGGTCAACCTGAACGAACTGCAGCGTCTATGCCCTGCCGAACACGCGCACAAACTGCACCTGTTTCTCGAGTTCGCTCAAGGGGCGGATGGCTGCGAGATTCCCGACCCCTACTACGGCAATGTCGAGGGCTTTGAGCGCGTGCTTGACCTCTGTGAAGCCGGTGCGCGCGCGCTGATCGACCACCTCCAGAATGCACCGGCGACCATCCTGCCTGCGCATGCGAGCGCGGTGGGGGCGGAAACCGGCCAATCGTGACTTTTTGTGCCTTTATGCCAACTCCTTGGTCTTTCGTATTGTGTTTTCCGATTTACAGTGGCATGGCAATCGGCGATGATTGACTAGCCCCCCTTACATCGGAATACATTTTTCTGGACATGGCTGTTGTCGATTCAATTCCCAAGGAAACGTCCACCATGGCTTTGCCGGGGTTGGGCCGCACCCTCGTTTCCGCAGGAAAGCTCGGGCAAAAGTCAGCAGAAGAGATCTTTCGCAAGTCGCAGACCAGTCGCACCAGTTTTATTGCCGAGTTGACGGGCTCCGGTGCGGTCTCTGCCTCGGATCTGGCGCACACCATGTCGACCGCCTACGCAGCGGCTTTGCTCGATCTGGATGCCATCGATACGCAGCGCCTGCCCAAAGGGCTGCTTGACGCCAAAATTTGCCAGGACTACCGCGTCGTCGTGCTGAGCCGGCGCGGCAACCGGCTGATTGTGGCGACCGCCGATCCGTCGGACCAGCAGGCCGCTGAAAAGATCAAGTTCGCGACCCAGCTCGGCGTGGATTGGGTGATTGCCGAGTACGACAAGCTGTCGAGAATGGTGGAGGCCAACGCGACGACGGCGGCCGAGGCCATGGACAACATCATTGGCGAGGACTTCGAATTTGACGAAGCCACGATGGAAGCCGCCAATGCAGACAGCACTGAGACCACGGTCGCGGAGGTCGAGGATGCACCCGTCGTCAAGTTCCTGCACAAGATGCTGCTGGATGCCTTCAGCATGCGGGCCTCCGACCTGCATTTCGAGCCTTACGAGCATGCCTACCGCGTGCGCTTTCGCATCGACGGCGAGTTGCGTGAAATCGCAGCGCCGCCCGTGGCCATCAAGGACAAGCTGGCGTCGCGCATCAAGGTGATCTCGCGCATGGATATCTCCGAGAAGCGGGTGCCGCAGGATGGCCGCATGAAGCTCAAGATCGGGGCCGACCGCGTGATCGACTTCCGGGTCAGCACGCTGCCCACGCTGTTCGGCGAAAAGATCGTGATCCGTATCCTCGACCCCAGCAGCGCCAAGCTCGGCATCGAGGCGCTGGGCTATGAACCGGAAGAAAAGGAGCGGCTGATCAAGGCCATCGGCCGGCCCTATGGCATGGTGCTGGTCACGGGACCGACCGGATCGGGCAAGACCGTGTCGCTGTACACCTGCCTGAACATGCTCAACAAGCCGGGCGTGAACATCGCCACGGCCGAAGACCCGTCGGAAATCAACCTGCCGGGCGTCAACCAGGTCAACGTCAACGAGAAGGCGGGGCTGACCTTTGCGGTCGCCCTCAAGTCGTTTTTGCGCCAGGACCCGGACATCATCATGGTCGGCGAAATCCGCGACCTGGAAACCGCCGACATTTCGATCAAGGCGGCGCAGACCGGCCATCTGGTGCTGTCCACGCTGCACACCAACGATGCGCCGTCCACGCTCACGCGCATGCGCAACATGGGCATTGCCCCGTTCAACATTGCCTCCAGCGTCATTCTGATCACGGCCCAGCGGCTGGCGCGCCGGCTTTGCGTCACCTGCAAAGCGCCGGTGGATATTCCGCGCGAAACACTGATCGAGGCCGGCTTCAAGGACGACGAGGTCGATGGTTCCTGGACCCCTTACAAGCCGGTCGGATGCGCGGCGTGCAACAACGGCTACAAGGGCCGCGTCGGCATCTACCAGGTCATGCCGGTGAGCGAGGAAATTCAGCGCATCATCCTGCGCGATGGCAGCGCCCTGGAAATTGCCGAGCAGGCCGAGCGCGAAGGCGTCCGCTCCTTGCGCCAGTCGGGCCTGCACAAGGTCAAAATGGGCATGACTTCTCTAGAGGAAGTACTGGCCGTGACGAACGAATAACAGGGAAACCCAAAGGGCTTTATGGCGACTGCAGCGAGCAAAAACATCAAGGAATTTGTCTTCGAGTGGGAGGGCAAGGATCGCAATGGCAAGCAGGTTCGTGGCGAAACCCGCGCCGGTGGCCAAAACCAGGTGCAGGCATCGTTGCGCCGGCAGGGGGTCCTGGCCAGCAAGATCAAGAAGCGCAAGATGCGCGCCGGCAAACGCATCCGGCCCAAGGACATGGCGATCTTCACGCGCCAGCTCGCCACCATGATGAAGGCCGGCGTTCCGCTGCTGCAGGCCTTCGACATCGTCGGGCGCGGCAACCCGAATGCCAGCGTCACCAAGCTGCTCAACGATATCCGCACCGACGTCGAGACCGGCACCTCGCTGAGCGCGGCGTTCCGCAAGTTCCCGATGTACTTCGACAACCTGTACTGCAACCTGGTCGAAGCGGGCGAAGCCGCCGGTATTCTGGAGCAGTTGCTGGACCGGCTGGCGGTCTACATGGAAAAAACCGAGGCCATCAAATCCAAGATCAAGTCCGCGTTGATGTACCCGATCTCGGTGCTGGTGGTGGCGTTTGTGGTGGTGGCCGTGATCATGATTTTCGTGATTCCGGCGTTCAAGCAGGTGTTCAGCTCCTTTGGCGCCGATCTGCCGGCGCCCACGCTGGTGGTGATCGCCATCAGCGAGGTTTTCGTCTCGTATTGGTGGCTGATTTTTGGCGGCCTCGGCGGCGGCCTGTACTTCTTCATGCAGGCCTGGAAGCGCAACGAAAAAGTCCAGATGTTCATGGACCGGCTGATGCTCAAGCTGCCGATTTTTGGCGCTCTGGTTGAAAAATCCTGCATCGCGCGCTGGACCCGCACGCTGGCCACGATGTTCGCGGCCGGTGTCCCGCTGGTGGAAGCGCTCGACTCGGTGGGCGGCGCCTCGGGCAATTCCGTCTACGCCCTGGCGACAGAAAAAATCCAGCAGGAAGTCTCCACCGGCACCAGCCTGACCGCGGCCATGGGCAACGTGAACCTGTTTCCCAGCATGGTGCTGCAGATGTGCGCCATCGGCGAAGAATCCGGCTCCATCGACCACATGCTGAGCAAGGCGGCCGACTTTTACGAGGCCGAGGTAGACGACATGGTAGCCGGCCTGTCCAGCCTGATGGAGCCCATCATCATCGTGGTCTTGGGCGTCATCATCGGCGGCATCGTGATCTCCATGTACCTGCCGATCTTCAAGCTGGGTCAGGTCGTCTGATGCTGGTCTCGCAATGGTTTGACGCCGCACTCGGCGGCGTGGTCGGGTTGCTGCTGGGCAGCTTTCTCAACGTGGTGATCTACCGCCTGCCCAAGATGCTGGAGGCGCAATGGGCGGCCGAATGCGCGGAGATCTCGGGCCAGGAGCCCGCCGAGGCACAACCCTTCAACCTGATGGTGCCGCGTTCGCGCTGCCAGCAGTGCGGCCACCAGATTCGCTGGTACGAGAACATCCCTCTCGTGAGCTATCTTTTTTTGCGCGGCAAATGCTCGAGTTGCGCCGCGCCCATCAGCCTGCGCTACCCCTTGGTAGAACTGGTCACCGGGGCGCTGTTTTACTGGTGCATCTGGCACTGGGGCGCGAACTTGACGGGCCTGGTCTGGTGCGGCTTCTCGGGTGCGATTGTCGCCCTGGCCTGCATCGACTGGGATACCACGCTGCTGCCCGACGACATCACGCTGCCGCTGCTGTGGGCCGGACTGCTCGCTGCGGCGCTGCAATGGACCGACGTGCCACTGGCCGGCGCCATCTGGGGCGCCGCTGCGGGCTACCTTTCACTTTGGCTGATCTACTGGCTTTTCAAACTGATCACCGGCAAGGAAGGCATGGGTTACGGCGACTTCAAGCTGTTCGCGGCGCTCGGGGCCTGGTTTGGCTGGCAGGCCCTGGTGCCCGTCATCCTGATGGCCTCGGTGATTGGCGCCGTGGTCGGCATCACCCTCAAATTTTCAAGTGGACTGCGCGAAGGCGGCTATGTGCCATTTGGCCCCTTCCTGGCGGTCGCCGGCCTGACCGCCATGGTTTTTGGACCGCAATCGATTCTTCACGTCATCGGGTTGTAACGGCATGAGGGCGGCAGTCACCCGGCTGGGGCTCACGGGCGGCATTGGCAGCGGCAAAAGCACAGTCGCACAGATGCTGACTGGCTTGGGCGCGGCCGTCATCGATGCCGATGCCATTGCACGCAGCGTCACGCTGCCCGCCGGCGCTGCCATCGGGCCGATCGCCACGGAATTCGGCAGCGACTTCATCACGCCCGAGGGCGCGCTCGACCGCGACCGCATGCGCGCCTTGGCCTTTGCCGATGCCGGCGCCAAGCGCCGCCTGGAGGCCATCGTTCACCCGCTCGTCGGACAGGAAACACAGCGCCAGGCCGACGCAGCCATCCACGCGGGGCGCCGCTGCATCGTCTTCGACATTCCCCTGCTGGTCGAGTCGGGGCGCTGGCGCCAGCACCTGGACTGGGTGCTCGTGCTCGACTGCGCCGCCGAGACCCAGATTGGGCGCGTGATGGCGCGCAGCAAGCTGAGTCGCAGCGCGGTAGAGCAGATCATGGCCGCCCAGGCCCCGCGCCTGCAGCGCCTGGCCGCGGCCGACATGGTGATCGCCAACGACGGCCTGCCGCTGGCGCTGCTGCACGCCCAGGTCCGGCAACTCGCCCGGCGCTTCGGGCTATGATTGAAGCACTGGAACCCGCAAGCGTGATACTGTACGAATACCCCTTTAACGAACGCATACGCACCTATCTGCGTCTTGAGCACCTGTTTCGCCGCCTGGGCGAACTGGTCCCGCGCGATCACCCCCTCGATCACCACTACGCGCTGACCACCATCTTCGAGATCATGGATGTGGCAACGCGGGCCGACCTCAAGTCGGATGTGATGCGTGACCTCGAGAAGCAAAAGCAGACGCTCAACAGCTACCGCGGCAACCCGGCGATCGCCGAGTCGGTGCTGGACCACGTGGTGGGGGAACTTGACGCCTGCTTTTCGGCCGTCAACAACCTGCCCGGCAAGGCCGGCCAATCGCTCACCGAAAACGACTGGCTCATGAGTATCCGCAGCCGTGTCGGCATCCCGGGCGGCACCTGCGAATTCGACCTGCCCGCCTACTACGCGTGGCAGCACAAGGACGCCCGAGCGCGCCGGGCCGACCTGGAGCGCTGGGCCACCACGCTGGCGCCGCTGGCCGAGTCCGTCCACCGGCTGCTCAAATTGCTGCGCGAGTCCGGTGTGCCGCAAAAAGTGGTGGCCAGCGCGGGGCAGTTCCAGCAAGCCCTGCCGCAGGGCCGCACCTTCCAGCTCATGCGTTTGCGCATCGACCCCGCCCTGGGTCTGATCCCCGAAATCAGCGGCAACCGGCTGATGGTGTCGGTGCGCCTGATGCGCCATGAAGCGGATGACCGGCTGCACGCCAGCAGTGATGACACCGCCTTCGAAATGACCCTGTGTTCCTGAAACCCCATTGAGCCGCCCGAACCGCGCCGCTGCCATGCAACAGGCCAGCCCACCTCCCAAACTCGTGACCTGCCCGACCTGCGGCGGCGACAGCGTTTACGCGCCGACCAACCCGTATCGCCCGTTTTGCAGCGAGCGCTGCAAAAACATGGACCTGGGCGCCTGGGCCAGCGAGCGCTTTCGCATGCCGACGCAGGACGCGCCAGACGATGCCGTTTTTGGCGACGCCAGGCGCGACGATTCTTGAGAGAAAAGTAGCTGCAACCCTCTATGAACGTTGGCTGTCAGCTATTAAATGTGTAGCACCTTCGAATTGGCGCTCGCGCGCCAGCCAGCCCAGCACGGGCACGGTGCCGACCAGCACAGGCGCCACGCGCACCGGCAGCCGCTGCCAGGCAAACGACTGGCTCTCGCGCATTTGCAGCTCGCCGGTCCACGCGAATACCTTGCAGAAGTTCAGCCGCACCAGCGCATGCGGGTAGTCCACCAGTTCCACCTTCCAGGCCTCGACCGCACCGATGACAATCCCGAGCTCCTCGTGCAATTCGCGGCGCAAGGCCTGCTCGACGGTTTCGCCCGCTTCGAGCTTGCCGCCCGGGAACTCCCAGTAGCCCTCGTACACCTTGCCGGGCGGGCGCGAGGTCAGCAGGAAATCGCCGTCGGGACGGATCAGCACGCCGACCGCGACATCGACCACGGCGCGGTCAGCGCCGCCCTCGCGCGGGCGATCGGCGTCGGCAACGAGAGCTTGGCCGGTCGTCGTCTCAAGCCTCATGGCTGCACGCTGTGCGTGCCCGCATAGTCGCGCGCAAACTGGTACGCCACGCGGCCACTGCGCGAACCCCGCTCGAGCGCCCAGACCAGCGATTCGGCGCGCGCCGCAGCGATGGCCTGCGCGCTCACGCCAAATGAGGACAGCCACTGCGCCACGATGGCGAGGTACTCATCCTGGTTGAACGGGTAAAAGCTGACCCACAGGCCAAAGCGTTCGGACAGCGAAATCTTCTCTTCCACCACCTCGCCAGGATGCACCTCGCCGTCCTCGGTATGGGTGTAGGTGAGGTTTTCCTTCATGTACTCGGGCAGCAGGTGGCGCCGGTTGCTGGTGGCGTAGATCAGCACATTGGGCGTGGCCGCGGCCACCGAGCCATCGAGCGTGGACTTGAGGGCCTTGTAGCCGGGCTCGCCCTCGTCAAAACTCAGGTCGTCGCAAAACACGATGAATTTTTCGGGCCGCTGCGCCACCACGTCGACGATGTCGGGCAGGTCGATCAGGTCGGTCTTGTCGACTTCGATCAGGCGCAGGCCCTGCCTGGAGTAGGCATTCAGGCAGGCCTTGATGAGCGACGACTTGCCGGTTCCCCGCGCACCCGTCAGCAATACATTGTTGGCCGGCTTGCCTTCGACGAAATGCAGGGTATTGAGCCGGATCTTTTCCTTCTGCCCGTCGATTTCTTTCAGATCGCCCAGACTGATCGCGCCGACGTGGCGCACGGGCGTGAGCAGTCCATGGCCTGAATGGCGCCTGCGGTAGCGCCAGGCGATGGCGGCGTTCCAGTCGGGCGGCGTGAACGGCTCGGGCAACACCGCCTCGATGCGGGCCATGAGCTGCTCGGCGCGCTGGATCAGATGTTCAAAGTGTTCGTTCACGAGCGGTAATCCGCATTGATCGACACATAGTCGTGGCTCAGGTCACAGGTCCACACCGTGTCCACGGCGCTGCCGCGGCCCAGCGCCACCCGCACCACGATTTCGCTTTGCTTCATGACGCGCTGGCCGTCTTCTTCGCGGTACGCGGGGTTGCGCCCACCCCGCGCCGCGACATGCACGTCGTCCAGGTACAGGTCGATCTTCGTCTGGTCCAGGTCGTCGATGCCGGCGTAGCCGACCGCGGCCAGGATGCGGCCCAGATTCGGGTCGCTGGCAAAGAAGGCTGTCTTGACCAGCGGCGAGTGCGCAATGGCATAGGCCACCTGGCGGCATTCCTCACCGGTCTTGCCGCCTTCCACCTGGATCGCTATAAATTTGGTAGCACCCTCTCCATCACGCACAATGGCTTGCGCCAGTTTTTGTGCGATACCGGCGATGGCGGCCTGCAGCGCACGGCCATCCAGGCTATCCAGAGAAGTGATGGGCGCATGTGCCGCCTTGTTGCTGGCGATCACCACGAATGAATCGTTGGTGGACGTATCGCCATCGATCGTGATGCGGTTGAACGAGCCCTCGGCCAGTGCCTTGACCATTGGCTGCAACACGGCTTGATCAACGCAGGCGTCGGTGGCGATGAAGCCGAGCATGGTCGCCATGTTGGGCCGGATCATGCCTGCGCCCTTGGCGATGCCGCTGATGCTGACCTTCGCGCCGCCAATCATGACTTGGGTGCTGAAGGCCTTGGGCACCGTGTCGGTGGTCATGATGCCCTCGGCCGCGCGCGCCCAGTGGTCCTCGCGGGCATCCGCGAGAGCCGCCGGCAAACCGGCTTCGATGCGGTCCACCGGCAGCGACTCCATGATCACGCCCGTGGAAAAAGGCAATATCTGCTCGGGCGACAGCGCCAGTTGGCGCGCCAGTGCGGTGCAGCTGGCGCGGGCACGCGCCAGGCCCTCCTCGCCGGTGCCGGCGTTGGCGTTGCCCGTGTTGATCAGCAGTGCTCGAATGTCGGCGCCCCCGGCCAGGTGCTCACGGCACACCTGCACCGGCGCCGCGCAAAAGCGGTTCTGCGTGAACACGCCCGCGACGCTGGCGCCGGCGTCGATCAACACGACCGTGAGGTCCTTGCGGTCGGCCTTTCGGACCCCGGCCTCGGTCACACCGAGGCGTACGCCGGCAATCGCATGCAGATCTGCGGGATCGGGAGCAGTCAGATTGACGGGCATGGGCGGCTTTCAAAAAAACTTCGCTGAATTATCCAGAAAAACACGGGCCGCGGCCCGTGTTCAGCGCCTGTGGCGAATCAGGCCAGCTTGCCGTGGCACTGTTTGTATTTCTTGCCGCTGCCACAGGGGCAAGGGTCGTTGCGGCCCACGCGCGACAGCACCCCGCTGGCGATGGCCGCGGCCGAAGCGGTCGCGCGCACGCGCTGTCCTTTGATCGTTTCCTCGTCCACCACGGTCTCGACGTCGCCCGTTTCCGTCGGTGCGATGTAGGTGACGTTGGCAATGTTTTCAGCCCGGTTTTCCAGCTCTTCGGCGGCCTGCCCCAACTGCTCGTTGGACTGCACCTGAACGGTCATGAGCACTTTGGTGACGTCGTTCTTGACCGAATCGAGCAATTGCCCGAACAGCTCGAACGCTTCGCGCTTGTATTCCTGCTTGGGCTGCTTCTGGGCGTAGCCACGCAAGTGGATGCCCTGGCGCAAATAGTCGAGCGAGCTCAGATGCTCGCGCCAGTGGGAGTCAATGCTCTGCAACAGCACAATGCGCTCGAACTGGGTGAAATTCTCACCCCCGACCTGTTCCGCCTTGGCGGCAAAGGCCGCATTGGCAGCCTCAATCACCGATTGCAGAATGTCTTCATCCGTGATGGCGCTGGCCGCCTGCACCTGTTGCTGCAATGGCAGCTCGATCTGCCAGTCCTCGCGCAGCACCTTTTCCAGGCCCGCGATGTCCCACTGCTCTTCCACCGACTCCGCCGGCACGTACTGACGCACCAGGTCGGTCAAACAGCCTTCGCGCAGGGCCTCGATCTGCGCCGACAGATCGCGCGCGTCCAGAATGTCGTTGCGCTGCTTGTAAATCACCTTGCGCTGATCGTTGGAGACGTCGTCGTATTCCAGCAGTTGCTTGCGGATGTCGAAGTTGCGGGCTTCCACCTTGCGCTGGGCGGATTCGATGCTGCGCGTGACGATGCCCGCCTCGATGGCCTCGCCATCCGGCATCTTCAGACGCTCCATGATGGCCTTGACGCGGTCGCCCGCAAAAATGCGCATCAGCGAATCGTCCAGCCCCAGGTAAAAGCGCGAGGAGCCGGGATCGCCCTGGCGGCCCGAGCGGCCGCGCAGCTGGTTGTCGATGCGGCGCGACTCATGGCGCTCGGTCGCGATGATGCGCAAGCCACCCAGCTGCGTCACCTGCTCGTGGTCGCGGGCCCAGTCGGCGCGCAGCTGCTCGATGCGGGCCTGTTTGGCGGCCGCGTCCAGGGTTTCGTCGGCTTCGACCGCTTCGATCGCCTTTTCCACATTGCCCCCGAGCACGATATCGGTGCCGCGGCCCGCCATGTTGGTGGCAATCGTGATCATTTTCGGGCGTCCGGCCTGCGCCACGATGTCCGCCTCGCGCGCATGCTGCTTCGCATTGAGCACCTGGTGCGGCAGCTTTTCCTTGACCAGCAACTGGTCGATGATTTCGGAGTTCTCGATCGAGGAGGTGCCGACCAGAACGGGCTGGCCACGCTCGTAGCACTCGCGGATGTCCTTGATCGCCGCCTCGTATTTTTCACGCGTGGTCTTGTACACGCGGTCAAGCTGGTCCTCGCGCCGGCTCGGCCGGTTCGGCGGAATCACGATCGTTTCCAGGCCATAGATTTCCTGGAACTCGTAGGCTTCGGTGTCAGCCGTGCCGGTCATGCCCGCCAGCTTGCCGTAGAGCCGGAAGTAGTTCTGGAACGTGATGGAGGCCAGTGTCTGGTTTTCGGCCTGGATCAGCACGCCTTCCTTGGCCTCGACGGCCTGGTGCAGACCCTCGCTCCAGCGCCGGCCCGACATCAGGCGCCCGGTGAATTCGTCGACGATGACGATCTCGCCATCCTGCACCACGTAATGCTGGTCGCGGTGATACAGGTGATTCGCACGCAGCGCGGCGTACAGGTGATGCATCAACGTGATGTTGGCCGGGTCGTACAGCGTCGTGCCCTCCGGAATCAGGCCCAGATTGAACAGGATGCGCTCGGCATTTTCGTGGCCCTGCTCGGTCAGGAACACCTGGCGGGTTTTTTCATCGATCGTGAAGTCACCCGGCTTGGTGATGCCCTCCCCGGTGCGCGGGTCGGCCTCGCCTTCCTGGCGGGTCAGCATCGGCACCACCTTGTTGATGGTGATGTACATCTCGGTGTGATCTTCGGCCTGCCCGCTGATGATCAGCGGCGTGCGCGCCTCGTCGATCAGGATCGAATCCACCTCGTCGACGATGGCGTAGTTCAGGCCGCGCTGCACGCGGTCCTGCACTTCGTAGACCATGTTGTCGCGCAGGTAATCAAATCCGTATTCGTTGTTGGTGCCGTAAGTAATATCGGCCCGGTAGGCAACCTGCTTCTCCTCGCGCGGCAGTTGCGGCAGATTGATGCCGACACTCAAGCCGAGGAAGTTGTACAGGCGCCCCATCCACAGCGCATCGCGGTTGGCCAGGTAGTCGTTCACGGTCACCACATGCACGCCCTTGCCTGTCAGCGCGTTCAGGTACACGGGCAATGTCGCGGTCAGCGTCTTGCCCTCGCCGGTACCCATCTCGGAAATCTTGCCGTCGTGCAACGACATGCCGCCGATCAGCTGCACGTCGAAGTGGCGCATCTTCATGACGCGCTTGGAGCCCTCGCGCACCACCGCGAAGGCCTCCGGCAGGATCGCATCGAGCGTCTCGCCGTTGGCAACACGCGCCTTGAAATCATGTGTTTTCCCGCGAAGCTCGTCGTCGCTCAGTTTTTCGTAAACGGGTTCCAGTGCGTTGATGCTCTCGGCAACTTTGCGGTATTGCTTGAGGAGCCGGTCATTGCGACTGCCGAATATTTTGGTGAGAAAGTTGGTGGCCATGAATGCAAGACCGCCCTGCCGGCCTGTTATAGCCTGCAAAGCGACCGAAATCCTAATGTGTTGGTGGATTCAGGTGGGGTCGCGGCTGCAAATTGCAACAATGGCTCGTGACAGCCATAGCGTTGACCAAACCCAAGATTTTACCTTTGTGCCGGCCCCCACCTGCCGTGCCGGCTCAAGCTGCCATTGCGGCACTGGCCATTTTCGGTCGGGCCGATTTTTTGCCCTCCGTCAAAAGCGTTGGAACCCACGATAATCGAGGGCTCATGCACCTCCTCAACCTTCGTCGGCCATGCCGCTCGTGAACCGCCATCATCATGCCGTCTCGCTACAGCAAGCGGCGCAGGAGTCGCCAACGCTGGCACGGCTGACCGAGCTCGCACGCGATTCGGGCGCACGCCTCAAGGCGATTGAACGACTGATTCCCGAGGCATTGCGCGGCGCCATCAAACCAGGGCCGATCGACGGAGAAACGTGGTGCCTGCTGGTTCAAAGCAATGCTGCGGCGGCAAAGCTCCGGCAGTTGCTGCCTTCGCTTCAGGCCCACCTGCGCAGCCAGGGCTGGGCGGTCACCGCCATCCGGCTCAAGGTTCAGATCAACCCCGAGTCGTAGCGCCCTGAGTCACAGCGCATTGCGCGCTTGAATAAGTGGTGCCGCTTGTCGGAATCGAACTGACGACCTACCGCTTACAAGGCGGTTGCTCTACCAACTGAGCTAAAGCGGCAACGTTTTTATTTTACCGGGGCTGCCATCGCGACGCCCCTGAAACCTGTCTACTTCACCCGCTTGAGTGAAGGACGTCCCCCTCCCGAGGGGCGTGGTGGCTCTGCATCACCGTCCTGCGGCGCATCATCGGCCGGTGCGATTTGCACCACCTTGGGGTCGCTCTCCACGGGACGCGTTGCGTCCGGCACACTGCTCAATGCCGGCGCCTTAGGAGCCTCTTCGCCGGCGGATGCAGACACCGGGACCGGGAACGCCATGCCCTGCCCGTTCTCCCGGGCATAAATCGCAATCACGCGGCTGACGGGCACCATGATCTCGCGCGCCGTCCCGGCAAACCGGGCCTTGAACTCGATGAAGTCGTTGCCGAGTTTGAGCGAGCTGGTCGCGTCAAAGCTGATGTTGAGCACAATCTCGCCGTTTTTCACGTACTCGCGCGGCACCTGGACGGAATCGTCCACCAGCACGGCGACGTACGGGGTCAAGCCATTGTCGGTGCACCATTCGTACAGCGCCCGGATCAGGTAGGGCCGCGTCGAGGAGAAATCCAGGGCATTCATGAATTCAGCCAAATTAAACCCCGGCCACCAGCCGCCGCGCCGGGCCGCCCCCGGCAAGGCCAGCCCCCTCGGGGGGCAGCGCAGTATGCGAAACGACAAGCGTGGGGGTCATATTTACTTGCGCATCACTTTTTCGGAGGGTGTCAGCGCTTCAATATAGGCCGGACGGGAAAAAATGCGCTCGGCGTACTTCAGCAGCGGCGCCGCGTTCTTGCTGAGGTCGATGCCGTAGTAGTCCAGGCGCCAGAGCAGCGGGGCAATCGCCACGTCGAGCATCGAGAAATTGTCGCCAAGCATGTACTTGTTCTTGAGAAACACCGGCGCCAGCTGCGTGAGGCGATCGCGGATGTGCGAGCGGGCCTTCTCCAGCGCCTTCTCATTGCTCTTGGAGGCCCGGCTCTCGAGCGTGGAGACGTGCACGAACAACTCCTTCTCGAAATTGAGCAGGAACAGGCGTACGCGAGCACGGTCCACCGGATCCCCGGGCATCAGCTGCGGATGCGGAAAGCGCTCGTCGATGTACTCATTGATGATGTTCGACTCGTACAGGATGAGGTCACGCTCGACCAGGATGGGCACCTGGCCGTACGGATTCATGACGTTGATGTCTTCCGGCTTGTTGTAGAGATCCACGTCGCGGATCTCGAAATCCATGCCCTTTTCGAACAGCACGAAGCGGCAGCGGTGGGAAAACGGGCAGGTGGTTCCTGAATAAAGCACCATCATGGTGAAGACTCCTGAAAATCAAAAAGAGTGGGATGCCGGCAGCATTCCCACTCTGGAAGGCTCAAGCGACGCACGCTGGCGACGCCCGAGTCGCGTGAATTACTTGACGTCTTTCCAGAACGCTGCGTTGAGGCGCCAGGCAATGATGGTAAACATACCCAGGAACAGCATCACCCAGACACCGACGCGCACCCGCGTGTTCTGCGATGGCTCGCTCATCCATTGCAGATAGCTGACCAGATCGCCCACAGACTGCTCGAATTTCAAGGGTGTCATGGTACCTGGCGTGACCTGTTGCCAGCCGCGGAACACGTCGACCTCCTGTCCGCTTTCCTTGTCCTTGACCTTGTCGAAAATCGGCTTGCGCTCGCCTTGCAGCTCCCACAGGACGTTGGGCATGGCCACGTTGGGAAACGCAAGATTGTTCCAGCCGGTGGCCTTGGAGTCGTCGCGGTAGAAGGTGCGCAAATAGGTGTACAGATAGTCCGCCCCGCTGCCGCCATGGCCCGCGCGCGAGCGGGCCACCAGGGTCAGATCGGGCGGGTTGGCGCCAAACCAGTCCTTGGCCTGTGCCGGACTGATGGCCGCGACCATCGTGTCAGCCATCGTGCCATCGGTGAGCAGCAGGTTGTCCTTGATCTGTTGTGTGGTCAGCCCGATGTCCTGCAGACGGGTGTAGCGCATGAAGGCTGCGGAATGACAGTTCAGGCAGTAGTTGACAAAGAGTTTGGCGCCCGTCTGGAGCGTTGCCAGATCGTTGGTCCGGATCGGCGCCTTGTCCCAGGCGATGCCCCCCTCGGCAGCTTGCGCGCCCGTCATGAACGCCGCGGCGGCCATCAGGCCCAAAGCCAGTTGTTTCAGTTTGCTCATTGTTGAAAGTCTCCAGCTCAGTGCGCGGCGAAGGTGATGCGAGCCGGCACCGGCCTGGGCTTACCCAAGCGGCTCCACCACGGCATCAACAGGAAAAAGCCGAAGTAATAAAACGTTCCTGCCTGCGAAATAAGATTGAGCGTCGGCGAAGGCGGCACGGTACCAATGTAGGCCAGCACCGCAAAGAAGACGACGAACACGGCGTAAACGTATTTGTGCCAGCCTGGACGATAGCGAATCGACTTGACGGGGCTACGGTCCAGCCAGGGCAGGAAAAACAGGATGATGACCGCGCCGCCCATGACCATGACGCCCCAGAACTTGGCGTCGGTGTTCAGCATCGCGGCCACCAGGCCGGCGGCCACCAGCACGAGGACACCCTTGAACAGTGCGGGCATCCTGGTCTTGATGACGCCAAACGCCGCACCCGCCACCACGCAGGCCATCAGCGCATACACCATCTCGCTGGTGACGGAGCGCAGCATCGCGTAGAACGGCGTGAAGTACCACACAGGCGCGATCTCGGCCGGCGTTTGCAGCGGGTTGGCGGGAATGAAGTTGTTGGCTTCCAGGAAGTAGCCACCGGCTTCGGGCGCAAAGAAGATGATGGCGCTGAACACCATCAGGAACACGCTGACACCGAAAATGTCGTGCACGGTATAGAACGGATGGAACGGAACACCATCCAGCGGATGGCCGTGGGCATCCTTGGGGGCGTCGGGGCCCTTGATTTCCACGCCGTCGGGGTTGTTCGAGCCGACTTCGTGCAACGCGATGATGTGCGCCACCACCAGGCCCAGCAGCACCAGCGGCACGGCGATCACGTGGAAGCTGAAGAAGCGGTTGAGCGTGGCGTCGCCGACGACATAGTCGCCGCGAATCCAGAGGGCCAGATCAGGACCGATAAACGGGATGGCGGAGAACAGGTTGACGATCACCTGGGCACCCCAATAGCTCATCTGGCCCCAGGGCAGCAGGTAGCCCATGAAGGCCTCGGCCATCAGGCACAGGAAAATCGCGCAGCCGAAGATCCAGACCAGCTCGCGCGGCTTGCGGTAGGAGCCGTAGAGCAGGCCACGGAACATGTGCAGATACACCACGATGAAGAATGCCGAAGCGCCCGTCGAGTGCATGTAGCGGATCAGCCAACCCCACGGCACGTCGCGCATGATGTACTCGACCGAGCCGAACGCCAGCGCGGCGTCGGGCTTGTAGTTCATCACCAGGCAGATGCCGGTGATGATCTGGATCACCAGCACCAGCAGGGCCAGCGAGCCGAAGATGTACCAGAAATTGAAATTTTTCGGCGCGTAGTACTCGCTCATGTGCTCTTTGAAGAGCTTGGTCGCCGGGAACCGGTTGTCGACCCAGTTCATCAGCTTTTCGCCAGCGCCGGCGTTGGGGGAAACTTCCTTGAATTCAGCCATGTTGTGCTCCGGGTCCCGCGGGTTCAGGCTTTTTTGTCCTGGCCGATCAGCAACTTGCTGTCGGAGAGGAACATGTAGGGCGGCACTTCCAGATTGTCCGGTGCCGGCTTGTTCTTGAACACGCGTCCAGCCAGGTCGAAAGTCGAGCCGTGACACGGGCACAGCCAGCCACCGCGCCAGTCCGCCGGCAACGAAGGCTGGGCTCCCGGCGTGAACCGGTCCGACGGCGAGCAGCCCAGGTGCGTGCAAATGCCCACCAGCACCAGAATTTCCGGCTTGATCGAGCGCCATTCGTTGCGCGCGTACACGGGGGTGAATTGGTCAGGGTGACGCTCCGACTTGGGGTCGGCCAGTTCCGGGTCGTTCTTCGACAGGTCGGCCAATTCTTCGGGTGTGCGCCGGACGATCCAGACCGGCTTGCCGCGCCACGCCACGGTCATTTTTTCGCCGGGCTTGAGGCCGGAAATATCGGCCTCTACCGGAGCACCTGCGGCCTTGGCTTTTTCGGAAGGCTCAAAACTTTCCACAAAAGGAATAGCCGTACACACGGTGCCCACGGCACCAGCGCATCCGGAAGCAATCAGCCATGTTCTTTTACTGGTGTCGACCTGGGTCTCACTCATGGGAATCCTCAATGTACATCGCGACTAGGGAATTAGCCGACGATTGTAGCTGACCGTCTTCGGCGATTTCCGCGCCAACACGGCACTTGACAGCCTGATTCGACAGGGAATACTGCAGCGTGTTCAAACAACCAAGGAAGTAAAACCATGAGCGTGATGAAAGAATTCAAGGAATTCGCCCTCAAAGGCAACGTGATGGATCTGGCGGTCGGTGTCATCATCGGCGCCGCCTTCGGCAAGATTGTCGACTCCGTCGTGAACGACCTGATCATGCCGGTCGTCAGCAAGATCTTTGGCGGGCTCGACTTCTCCAGCTACTACATCGCGCTGTCGGGGCAGGCGGGCGGACTGACACTGGCCGACGCCAAAAAGGGAGGTGCCGTGTTCGCCTACGGCAACTTCATCACGGTCGCGTTCAACTTTGCCATCCTGGCTTTCATCATCTTCATGATGGTCAAGCAGATGAACCGTCTCAAGAAAGCCGAGCCACCAGCGCCCCCGGCCGCTACGCCGGAAGACGTGCTGCTGCTGCGCGAGATTCGCGACAATCTGAAAAAGTAAGTCGCCCGCTACTATTTTCATAGCAATCAAGGCCCGTAGTCCATGGACTACGGGCCTTTTTCATTCGCAAAGCTGGCGCGCCAGGCGAATCGCCGCGATCAGGCTGGCCGCATCGGCCGTGCCGCTGCCGGCAATGTCGAAGGCGGTGCCGTGGTCGGGGCTGGTGCGCACCAGCGGCAGCCCGAGCGTGACGTTCACGCCCTTGTCCACCCCGAAGTACTTCACCGGGATCAGGCCCTGGTCGTGGTACATCGCCAGCACCACGTCGAATTCGCCCGGCTGCCCGTATTTGGCGCGGGCCCGCATGAACACCGTGTCGGGGGCGAACGGGCCGCTCGCGTCGATTCCCTCTCGGCGCGCCGCTGCAATCGCCGGCGCGATGATGTCGAGCTCTTCGCGGCCGAACAGCCCGCCCTCGCCGGCATGCGGGTTCAGCCCGGCGACGCCGATGTGCGGTCTGCGGTGTCGCGGGGAACCAACAGGCCCGCGCACAAATTGGTGAGTCAGCCGCAAAGTTTGCAGCACGTTGTCGAAGCTCACGGCCTCGATCGCGGCGCGCAGCGAGACATGAATACTGACCAGCACGGTGCGCAATTCGTCGTTCGCCAGCATCATGCGCACCGGCACGTCCCGCACGGGTTTGCCCAGAAACGCAGCAGCCTCGGCCTGCAGCAGTTCGGTGTGCCCAGGGAACGCGATGCCCGCGGCCGCCAGCGCTTCCTTGTGCAGTGGCGCGGTGACCAGGGCCGCAATCTCGCCGTGCAGGGCCGCGCGCGCCGCCCAGATGACGCAATCGGCCGCGAACTTGCCGGCCAAATGACTCACCTGCCCCAACGGGATGGGCTCGGACAGACTGGAGATTGGCAGCACCGGGATGCAGCGCGGCGGCGCACTCAAGGCATCGAGCGGCGCCTCGATGACGGCCACCGGCAGGGCGACCTGTCCCGCGCCGCTGATGAAGGACACCGCACGGCGCAGCGTTGCCACGTCGCCGACGACAAAGCAGCCGCGCGTTGCATCCGGCGCGTCGCGGAACGCCTTGGCAATGATTTCCGGGCCGATGCCGGCCGCGTCGCCAAGCGTAATGGCAATGGGTTTGTTCATGCCGGGTTGTCGATGTCGAT
The DNA here is from genome assembly GCA_031291295.1 of Rhodoferax sp. Classification (GTDB taxonomy): domain Bacteria; phylum Pseudomonadota; class Gammaproteobacteria; order Burkholderiales; family Burkholderiaceae_C; genus Rhodoferax_A. The sequence goes on from JARLJI010000063.1 coordinate 28,926, forward strand.
GAATTCATGCGCCAGGCCGAACTGCGCGGCCACGTGCGCGGCCACCGCGGGTGCGCCATAGCGCTCGCTGGCGTGGTGGCCGCAGGCCAGATAGGCCACGCCGCACTCGCGCGCATAGTGCGCCTGCGGCTCGGAAATCTCGCCGGTGATGAACGCATCGGCCCCGGCCGCAATGGCCGCTTCAAAGTAGCCTTGCGCACCGCCGGTGCACCATGCTATTTTCTTTATAGCGCCTGGCGAAGCACCGACAAGGACTACAGGGCGATTCAGTACATGCTGCAGGTGATCGGACAGACTCCGGGCGCTGTCAAAGCTGCCGCCTTCCACGCGCCCGCCCAGAAAGCCCAGGTCCTGCTCGCCAAAGCGGCCGGCGCCCCCGTCCAGCGCCCGCAATCCGAGTTGGAGCCCGAACTGCGCGTTGTTGCCCAGGAGCGGATGCGCGTCCAGCGGCAGATGGTAGGCGAACAGGTTGATGTCGGCCCCCAGCAGCAGGGCCAGCCGCTGCTTCATCCAGCCGGTGACCGTGCCGTCCTGGCCGCGCCAGAACAGGCCGTGGTGCACAAAAATCGCGTCGGCCCGGGCCGCAATGGCGGCCTCGATCAGGGCCCGGCTGGCCGTCACGCCCGAGACGATTTTGCCGACGCTGGCGCGGCCCTCGACCTGCAGGCCGTTCGGCCCGTAGTCCTTGAAGCGCGCCGGCTCGAGCAGGGTATCGAAGGCGGCGAGCAGTTGTTGGCGGTGAAGCATGCGGTGCATCAAAAGACGGAGGGGTTTGCCGTGATTGTGGGCCAAAGTGCGGTGCGGTCGTGGACAATTGCGCCATGAAACGTTTTTGGCTCCTTTTTTCGCAAACCGTCACCGTGCTGCTGGCGGCCTACTTCGTGACGGTGACCTTGCACCCCGAATGGCTGGGCAAGATAGCCTCGCGCGGCGGCGCGGTGGCGGTGATCGAGGCGCCGGCAGGCGGTTCGGCCAGCCCTGCGCCCGGCAGTTTCAGCGCAGCCGCCAAAAAGGCCGCGCCGGCCGTGGTCAGCATCAACACCAGCAAGGCCGCCGAGAAGAATCCGAACGGCGAAGATCCGTGGTTCAAATTCTTCTTTGGCGACCGCGGCAACGAGCCGCAGACCAGCCTGGGCAGCGGCGTGATCGTCAGCCCGAGCGGCTACATCCTGACCAACAACCACGTGGTGGAAGGCGCCGACGAAATCGAGGTCATTCTCAACGACAGCCGCCACGCCCAGGCCAAGGTGATCGGCACCGACCCTGACACCGACCTCGCCATTTTGAAGATCGACCTGGATCGCCTGCCCGTGATCGTGCTGGGCAACTCGGATGCGCTGCAGGTGGGCGACCAGGTGCTGGCCATCGGCAACCCGTTCGGCGTCGGCCAGACGGTGACCGGCGGCATCGTGAGCGCGCTCGGGCGCAATCATCTGGGCATCAACACCTTCGAGAACTTCATCCAGACCGATGCCGCCATCAACCCCGGCAACTCGGGCGGCGCGCTGGTGGATGTCAACGGCAACCTGATGGGCATCAACACGGCCATTTATTCGCGCTCTGGCGGCAGCATGGGCATCGGCTTTGCCATTCCGGTGTCGACCGCGCGCCAGGTACTCGACAGCATTGTGAAAGACGGCCGCGTCACGCGCGGCTGGATCGGTGTGGAACCCAACAACCTGTCGCCCGAACTGGCGGAAACCTTTGGCCTGAAGCTGCCCAAGGACAACCCGGACGCGCTGGCCGGCGTGATCATCACCGGTGTGCTGCAAAACGGGCCGGCGGCGCAGGCGGGCATCAAGCCCGGCGATGTGATCGTGAGCGTGGCCGGCAAGCCGGTCAACAACGTGGGCGAACTGCTGACCAGCGTGTCGGCGCTCAAGCCCGGCATACCGGCCCAGTTCGGCCTGCTGCGCCAGGACACGAAGCTGGAACTCAAGGTGACCCCGGGCTTGCGGCCCAGGCCGCAAAAAGCTGAATGAGTCGCGCACCAGGTTGCTATTGATTCAATAGCCGACTGGCATGGCCTGATATGGGCTTGAAGGCTTTTTTATCAGACTTTCGTGACTTCGGTACTTTCTTCGGGCGCCTTTGTGTGCTTGATGAAAATCTGGGCCGACCAGATGCCCACCTCGTACAGCATGTACATGGGCAACAGCAGCGCCAGCATGGAGACCGGATCGGGGGGTGTGACCAGACCGGCCACGCCGGCGGCGCCCACCAGAAAGTAGGCGCGCCATGACTTGAGTTGCGCCACCGTCACGAGCCCCATGCGGGCCAGGATGACGACGACCACCGGCACTTCGAAGGCCACGCCAAAGGCCAGGAACATGGTGATCACGAAGTCCAGGTAGGCCTCGATGTCGGGCGTCACCGCCACCGAGTGGGGCGCCAGCCGCTGGATCGCCGGGAAGGCCTGGCCGAAGACAAAAAAGTAGCAAAAGGCGGTGCCCAGGTAGAACAGGAAGGTGCTGGCCGTGACCAGCGGCAGCACCAGGCGGCGCTCGTGCTTGTACAGCCCCGGCGCCACAAAGGCCCAGATCTGGTACAGGATCCAGGGCAGGGCAATGCCCACGGCGGCCAGCACGGACACCTTGATGGGCACCAGGAACGGCGACACCACGCCCACCGCAATCATCCTGGAGCCTTCGGGCAAGGCCTTGACCAACGGCATGGCCAGCAGGTCGTACAGCCGGGACGGGCCCGGGTAGAAAAGCAGCACCACCAGCACGATGCCGATGCCATAGCATGAATACAGCAACCGGTCGCGCAGCTCGATCAGGTGCTGCACGAATGGCTGCTCAGTGCCAGCCAATTCGTCTTCTTTATTTTCTTGGGAATCGGACATGATGGGAATTGATTGGGGTCACGCCCAACATACCTTGGAGCGAACAGGCGGCAGCAAACCGCTAGAGCGTTAATTGAACTTGTGCGGCCGGTAGCGCGCCACGCGCGCCGCGCCGGACAGGGCCTTGGTACGCACGCCGGCGCGCGCTTTGTACCACTGCGGCGTGGCGCCCTGCTTCAGGCGCCATTTCTTGCCCGGATGGCGGTACTGCGGGTAGCTGGGGGCGACATCGCCGGCGAGGCTGGAATACGACGCGTCGCTGGTGGCGTTCGACCACTGTTTTTCGAAATCGCTGGCGCCGGTCTTGATGGATTGCTCGACGTCGCGCGCCGCATCCTCCATCGTTTCCTTCATCTTCTTGAGCTCGTCCAGATCCATCGAACGGCTCACTTCGGCCTTCACGTCCGCCACGTAGCGCTGTGCACGCCCCATCAGGGTGCCGATCGTGCGCGCCAGCCCCGGCAACCGCTCGGGGCCGATCACCACCAGCGCGATGCCGCCAATGATGGCGAGCTTGGTAACGCCAATATCGAGCACTTACGCAGCCCCCCGTGATGCCTGCATTTCAGCTCTTGGTCTTGGCTTCGACGTCGATGGTGTCTTTGCCCACCGGCGCGGCAGAGCCGACCTGCTGTGTCACGGCCGCGGCGGCCTCGGCGGGCTTGTCGGCCGTGCCGTCCTTCATGCCGTCCTTGAAGCCCTTGACCGCTCCGCCGAGATCGGAGCCGATGTTTCGGAGCTTCTTGGTGCCGAAAATCACGATGATGATGACCAGAAAAATAAGCAGATGCGTGGTCGATAGTCCCATAAGTTTCTCCTGACGAATAACGTTGATTTTAGTGGGTGCCATCCCGGGGGTAAACCAGGCGGCCCCAATTGACCCCACTCAGTCCTTCAGCCCTTCAGCCACGGCCGTGGTCCGCCGATCACGTGCAGGTGCAGGTGGTGAACCTCCTGTCCGCCCTGCGCGCCGGTATTGACCACGATCCGGAACCCCCCTTCGGGATACGGCAGACAGCCCGCCTGCAACGCCAGCTTCGGCGCCAGCACCATCATGCGCCCCAACAGGCCGGCGTGCTCCGGGCCGGCTTGGGCCATCGACGCGACATGCAGCTTGGGCACCATCAGGAAATGCACGGGCGCCCATGGATGGATATCGTTGAAGGCAAAGAGTTCCTCATCCTCATAGACTTTGGTCGAGGGGATCTTGCCCTCGATGATCTTGCAGAAAAGGCAATTCGGGTCGTGTGTCATAGCGTATTTGTTAGCCGACCGGCTGGCTGTCGTTCATGGCCACCATGCCGCGCACGATGCGGTACAGGAACCAGATGGAAATAAGGCCCCAGGCGATCCAGCCGGGCACGATGAACAGCAGCCACAGCGGGATCGTGATCACATACAGGATGCCGGCCCACAGGACCGAGCGGATGCGCCACGAGAAGTGGCTGGCCTGCCAGCTGCCTTCGGCGTCGCCCTTCTTGACCAGGTCGATCACCAGCGCCACCAGCAGCAGCGCCAGGCTCGCCTGCGCACCCGGTAGCACCGCCCCGATCGCCACGATCAGGTGCAGGATGTAGCTGACCCAGCCCACGGTCTTGAGCGATTCGGCCTTTTCATTGTTGGCCCCATTCGCGTCGATGACATCGTTCATGATTTACCTCTTGGCGCATCGGCATGCGCCTCGTGTTCGCGCGCGCGCACCTTGCGCAGCGCCTTTTCCTCGATGCCGCTGGTGCCTTCTCGACGCTCCAGCTCGGCAATCACGTCCGCAGGCGCCAGGCCATAGTGGGCCAGCGCGATCAGGCAGTGAAACCACAAGTCGGCCACCTCGCCCACAATTTTGGACGGATCGCCACCGTGCTCGGCATCCTTGGCCGCCATCACCACCTCGGTGGCTTCTTCGCCGATTTTCTTCAGGAAGGCGTCCGGCCCGCGCTCCAGCAGCCGCGCCACGTAGCTTTTCTCGGGGTCGCCACCGTGGCCCGGTTTGCGGCTTTCAATCACGGCGGCCAGTCGCGCCAGCGAATCATTGGAACTCATGAAACCTTATTTGTAGATGGATTCGGGGTCTTTCAAGACCGGCTCGGTGACTTGCCAGGCGCCGTCCTTGTAAAGACTGAAAAAGCAGCTATGCCGGCCGGTGTGGCACGCAATGCCCGGCGTGTGGCCGAGCTGCGTCACCTTGAGCAAAATCACGTCGTTGTCGCAGTCAATACGCAGTTCATGCACCGTCTGGATGTGGCCGGACTCCTCGCCCTTGAACCACAGCTTGCCGCGCGAGCGGCTGAAGTACACCGCGCGGCCCAGTTCGGCCGTTTTTTGCAGCGCCTCGCGGTTCATCCAGGCGAACATCAGCACGTCGCCGCTGCCCACCTCCTGCGCGATCACCGGGACCAGTCCCTGGGCGTCCCATTTCACTTCGTCAAGCCAGTTCATGGGGAGATTGTCGGGCATTTCGGGATGCTATGAAGTTCATAGCTATCAAGACCCTAGGGGCAAGGGCTTGAGCCGGAAAATGCTTTAAAGCCGGACCGGAATGCCGCGCGCCGCCATGTGCCGCTTGGCCTGGCCCACGGTGTACTCGCCGTAGTGGAAGATGCTGGCGGCCAGCACCGCATCGGCGCCGCCTTTCTGGATGCCGTCGGCCAGGTGATCGAGGTTGCCGACACCGCCCGAGGCGATCACCGGCACGCTGACCGCGTCACTCACCGCGCGCGTGAGCGCCAGGTCGAACCCCGACTTGGTGCCGTCGCGGTCCATGCTGGTGAGCAGGATTTCGCCGGCGCCGCGGCGCGCCATCTCGCAGGCCCAGGCCACGGCGTCCAGGCCTGTGTTCTTGCGCCCGCCATGGCTGTAGACGTCCCAGCCCTCGCCGCGCTCGAACATATCGTCGCCGTAGCGGCGCTTGGCGTCGATGGCAACGACGATGGCCTGCGCGCCGTATTTACCCGAAGCTTGGGCAATCACCTCGGGATTGGCCAGCGCCGCCGAGTTGAAGCTGACCTTGTCGGCGCCGGAATTCAGCAGACGGCGCACGTCGTCCACGGTGCGCACGCCACCGCCCACCGTCAGCGGAATGAAGACCTGGCTGGCCACGGCCTCGATGATGTGAAGGATCAGGTCGCGCCCGTCGCTGGTGGCGGTGATGTCGAGGAAGGTCAGCTCGTCGGCGCCCTGCTCGTTGTAGCGCGCGGCGATCTCGACCGGATCGCCAGCATCGCGCAACTCGACGAAATTGACGCCCTTGACCACGCGCCCGCCGGTGACGTCGAGACAGGGGATGATGCGTTTCGCTAGCACGTTTTATCCGTTGAACGCGTCAGCCAAGGTCTGGGCGCTGGCGAAATCCAGGTCGCCGCTGTAGATGGCGCGCCCGCAGATCACGCCCTCGATGCCCTGGTCTTCCACTTCGCAGAGCTGCTCGATATCGGCGATGCTGGACAGGCCGCCCGAGGCGATCACGGGCACCGTCAGGGCCTGCGCCAGCTTGACCGTTGCGTCGATGTTGATGCCGGTGAGCATGCCGTCGCGGCCGATGTCGGTGTAGATGAACGACTCGACGCCGTAGTCTTCAAACTTCTTGGCCAGGTCGACCACTTCGTGGCCGGTGAGCTTGCTCCAGCCGTCGGTGGCGACCTTGCCGTCCCTGGCGTCGAGCCCGACGATGATGTGGCCGCCGAACGCGGTGCAGGCATCCTGCAGGAAACCGGGGTTCTTCACGGCGGCCGTGCCGATGATCACGTAGCGCAGGCCGGCGTCGAGGTAGCGCTCGATGGTGTCGAGGTCGCGAATGCCGCCGCCGAGCTGCACGTCGATTTCGCCGCCCACCTCGCGCAGGATCTTGCGGATGGCAAGCTCGTTCTTGGGTTTGCCTGCGAACGCGCCGTTCAGGTCCACCAGGTGCAGGCGCCGCGCGCCCTTGTCGACCCAGCTGCGGGCCATTTGGGCGGGATCTTCGCCAAAGGTGGTGGACTGGTCCATGTCGCCTTGTTTGAGGCGCACACAGTGGCCGTCTTTGAGGTCAATTGCGGGGATCAATAACATGACTGGGATGACTGGGAAGAAGCGTGATTGAGAACAACAGATTCAGACCGACGCCGGACTTGGGCGCCAACGAACGCAGCGAAGGGCCGCCCCGAGCAAGTTCAGCCCCCTCGGGGGGCAGCGCAGTACGCGCAGCGACAAGCGTGGGGGCAACATGCGTCAGGGATTCCAGTGCAGGAAGTTGCGGTAAAGGGTCAGGCCGTGCTCGGCGCTCTTTTCGGGGTGGAACTGGGTGGCGAAAATATTATCGCGTGCAATCGCCGCCGTAAAGGTTCCGCCGTAGTCGGCAACGCCCGCGCTGTGGCGCGCATCCGACGGTCGGGCGTAGTAACTGTGCACGAAATAGAAGTAGCTGTTGTCGGGCACGGTACCCCAAATCGGGTGCCGGCCGGTGCCCGGGTCCAGCTGGCGCACCTGGTTCCAGCCCATTTGTGGCACTTTGTAACGGCTGCCATCGGGCTGCAGGCGCCCCGCCAGCTCGAACTTGACGACGTCGCCGTGGATCAGCGCCAGGCCCGGCGTGTTGCCTTCGTCGCTGCGGTCCAGCAGCATCTGCATGCCCACGCACACGCCAAACAGCGGCTTGCCGGCGGCGGCTTCCAGCACCGACGCCTGCAGGCCCGATTCGCGCAGCTCGCGCATGCAGTCGGGCATGGCGCCCTGCCCCGGCAGCACCACGCGCTCGGCCGCGCGCACTTCCTCGGGGCGTGACGTGATGATGACTTTGTAACCGCTGCCCTGCGCCGCGGCCTGCACGGCCTGCGACACCGAGCGCAGGTTGCCCATGCCGTAGTCAACGACGGCGACGGTCTTGTTTGCTACTGAATTCATAGCTAATTACGCCCTAGGGGTGACGGCTGAAGGCCCTTTTGTCATGAAACCCACTCAGAGCGACCCCTTGGTGGAGGCAATGGTGCCGACCGCGCGCGGATCGATCTCGAGCGCAAAGCGCAACGCCCGCGCAAACGCCTTGAACACCGTCTCGGCTTGGTGGTGCGCGTTCTCGCCCTTCAGGTTGTCGATGTGCAGCGTCACGAACGCATGGTTCACGAAGCCCTGGAAAAATTCATGCGCGAGCTGGCTGTCGAAGGTGCCGATCATGCCGCTCTTGAACGGCACGTTCATGACCAGGCCGGGGCGACCCGAAAAGTCGATCACCACGCGCGACAGCGCCTCGTCGAGCGGCACGTAGGCGTGGCCGTAGCGGCGGATGCCTTTTTTGTCGCCCACGGCCTTGTACACGGCCTGGCCAAAGGTGATGCCCACGTCTTCCACCGTGTGGTGGCCGTCGATGTGCAGGTCGCCCGCGGCCTGGATGTCGAGGTCGATCAGGCCGTGACGTGCGATCTGGTCCAGCATGTGATCGAAAAAGCCGATGCCGGTGCTGAGTTTGGAGGCACCCGTGCCGTCCAGGTTGAGCTTGACGGTGATCTGGGTCTCGGCCGTTTTGCGGGAGACTTCGGCGGTGCGTGCGGCAGGAGGCGAGGTGGTCATAGTGATTCTTTGAGCGCTGCCAGCATTTTGACGTTTTCCTGCGCTGTTCCCACGGTCAGGCGCAAACAATTCGCCAGCAATGGGTGCATTTTAGAAACGTTCTTGACCAGCACGCCTTTAGCCTTCATGCCATCAAACGTTTGGGCGGCCCGATCGCCCTCGCCCAGCACGCGCACGAGGATCATGTTGGCGTCGCTGCGCCAGGCCGTGACGCCGGACAAACCCTGGAGTGCTTCGAAAAGCATAGCGCGCTGCGCACGCAGGTCAAGGGCTTGCGCCGCAAACACCTCTGAATGTTCGAGCGCGAACAGGGCGCACTCGTAGTTCAGCACGCTGACGTTGTAGGGCGGACGCACCTTGTCGATCTCGGCAATCAGCGCCTTCGGGCCCATCATGTAGCCCAGCCGCACGCCAGCCAGGCCGAACTTGGACAGCGTGCGCATCAGCAGCACGTGGCCGTGACGGGTAATGCGGTCGATGTAGCTCTTGCTGGAGAACGGCTGGTAGGCCTCGTCCAGCACGACCAGGCCGCCCTGGCGGCCCTGCGCCACGATGATGGCCTCGATCACCGCGTCGTCCCACAGGTTGGCCGTGGGGTTGTTCGGGTAGGCCAGGTAGACGATGGACGGCTGGTGCGCCTGGATCGCGGCCAGCATCGCGGCCTCGTCGAGCTCGAAGTCGGCTGCGAGAGGCACGCCATGGAAGGCCAGGCCCTGCAACTGGGCACTCAGGGCGTACATCACGAAGCCCGGCACCGGCGCCAGGATGCTGGCCCCCGGAATATCGCAGGCCAGCGCCAGCAGCGAGATCAGCTCGTCCGAGCCGTTGCCCAGCATGATGTCGAAGCCGTCGGGCATCTTTGCGTAGGCAGCCAGCGCGGCGCGCAGGTCGTTCACGCGGCCATCCGGGTAGCGGTTCAACGCCAGCGCGCCGAGCCGCCGGCCCAGCTCGGCCTGCAGTTCGGGCGGCAGGCGGTGCGGGTTCTCCATCGCGTCGAGCTTGACCATGCCTCTGGCGTCCTGCACGGCGTAGGCGTGCATGGACTGGATGTCCTGGCGGATACGATTTTTGAGCTGGGAATCAAGCGCTGTCATATAAGTGGTTGCAGCCGTTCAGGGCCGGCGTCGAAAGGGGGTGATGACCTGCACGGTGTCGCTTGGGGACTATAACAAGAGCGTCGTGCAGCACGAATTTGGTGTCTGTGTCAATTCAGCGCCACCGTCCTTGCCCGAGCCCTGGCTGCCGCGGGCCGAAAACCGTGGTATTTTCCACGGGCACTCCAGACAACCGATTGAAAGGCTCCCATGGCATCAGGCAAATCGAAAATTATTTACACGCTCACCGACGAGGCGCCATTTCTGGCGACGTGCGCTTTTCTGCCCATTGTTCGAACCTTCGCGGCGCCGGCCGGCATCGAGGTCGCTGAGAGCGACATCTCGGTGGCGGCGCGGATCCTGGCCGAGTTCCCCGAATTCCTGAGCGATGCGCAGAAGGTGCCCGACACGCTGGCCGAGCTCGGCCGCCTCACGCTGGCGCCGGACACCAACATCATCAAGCTGCCCAACATCAGCGCCTCGGTGCACCAGCTCGTCAGCGCGATCAAGGAATTGCAGTCGCGCGGCTATCCGGTGCCCGACTACCCCGAGGACCCGAAGACAGAGGCGGAAAAGGCGATTCGCACCCGCTACTCGAAGTGCCTGGGCAGCGCCGTGAACCCGGTCCTGCGCGAGGGCAACTCCGACCGGCGCGCGCCCAACGCCGTGAAGAACTACGTGCGCAAGCACCCGCACAGCATGGGCGAGTGGAGCATGGCCTCGCGCACCCACGTGGCGCACATGAAGCACGGCGACTTCTACCATGGCGAAAAATCCATGACCCTCGACAAGGCGCGCGACGTCAGGATGGAACTGGTCACCCCAAGCGGCAAGACCATCGTGCTCAAGCCCAAGGTGTCGCTGCTGGACGGTGAAATCATCGACAGCATGTTCATGAGCAAGAAGGCCCTGCTCGAGTTCTACGAAGAACAGATGGAAGACGCCCGCAAGA
>JARLJI010000006.1 GCA_031291295.1 Rhodoferax sp.
TCCATGCCAACATCGTTCCAGCGGTTCTCCAGTCACCGCAAATCAAATCCGTTCCTGTCGAGTGGCTTTCGACCCCAGAAGAAAGCCACCTTGCACATCCCCTGAAACGCCACGCGCACTGGGGAACCGCTCGTTAGAATCTCCAGTGCGCCAGCAGGTAAACGACCGTTGGGTTCACCGTATCAATTACAAGTTGCGGCAGCAGGCCCAGCAGCAGCATCACGCCAATCACGGGAGCCATCGCCAGCCGCTCGCCTCCGTGCAGGTCGGCAAAGCCCGCCCACTTCTCCTCCACCGGCCCGTTAAAGACCTTTTGAATCACGGTCAGAATCACCGCCGCCGTGATCAGCAGGCCCAGAATCGAAACTGTCGCCGCCACCCACGAAAGCGGAAACACCCCGCGGAAGATGAGGAACTCGCCCACAAAGCCGTTCAGTCCGGGCAGCCCGAGCGAAGAGAACAGTGCAATGCCCATCAGCCCCGCAAACACCGGCGCCGGCTTGCGCAATCCGCCAAAGTCGTCGATGCCGCGTTCCCCGCCGCTGCGCTCCTGCAGCATGGCGATGAACCAGAACAGTGCCGCCGCCGTGATGCCGTGGTTGAACATCTGCAGAATCACGCCGTTCAGCGCCGCCGCCTGGCTGGTGCGAACGGCCGCTCCCGCAGCCGGCACAGCCAATGCAAAGATGCCCAGCAGGCAATAGCCCAGGTGATTCACTGACGAGTAGGCGAAGACACGCTTCAAATCCTTCTGCGCCGCCGCAGCCCACGCGCCCATCACCACCGTCACCACCGCCAGCACCAGCAGCGGCGTGCGCAGTTGCGCAATCTGTGGCCCGAACAGCGGCACCGCAATGCGCAGCAGGCCATAGACGCCCATCTTCGACATCGTGCCCGTCAGCAGCATCGTGATCGGCGACGGCGCCTCAGAGTAGGCCGCCGGCAGCCATGTGTGGAACGGAGCCAGCGGCACCTTCACCGCAAAGCCCGCCAGCACGCCAACCGCAAGCCATGTCATCACCGGCCCCAGGTGCGCCACCACGGCCTGCTCCAGCGTTCCTGCTCGAGCCATATCCGCGAGCTGCGAAAAGTCCATGCTGCCGGTCGAGAGGAACACCGCAAGGAACGAGAGCAGCAGCGCCACCGATCCCGCCATGGTGTAGATGAAGAACTGCGTTGCCGCCGGCCCGCGCTTCGCTCCGCCCCACAGCTTGATCAGGAAGAACGCCGGAATCAGGCTCAGCTCCCAGAACAAGAACCAGTGGTAGAAGTTCAGTGCCGTGAAGGTGCCAAACAGCCCCGACTCCAGCAGCAGCACCAGCGCAAAGTAAAGCCCCGGCTGCCGATGCACGCGATGCGCCGCATCCACGCTCATCAGCGTCACAATCGCCGACAGCACCAGCATCAGCCCGCTCAGCCCATCCGCGCCCAGGTGGTACTCAATCCCCAGCGACGGCGCCCACGCCAGCCGCTCCACCAGCCCCATCGAGCCGTCTGCAGGCAACTTCGTCCAAATCACCAGCGCCAGCGCCAGCCCGGCCAGTGTGGTCAGCATGGCCACCGCGCGCGCATGGCGCCCGGCAAACAGCGCAACCACCGCGCCTGCCACCGGCAGCGCAATCAACAGCGTCAATAAAGGAATTCCGTTCATCCCCGGCTGCTCCAGATCAGGATCGCGGCCAGCACCACCACGGCCAGCGCCAGTAGGCGCAGGTAGCTCTGCACCCGTCCGCTCTGCACCCGCGCCAGCAACCCGCCGCCATTCGCCAGTTCCTCGCAGCCCTTGTCGAAGCCGCCATTCACCCAGTACATGTCGCACAAGCGGCTTAAGTGCGCGCCGCCTTTGAACGACCACGCCACCAGCGCCACTGCCCCACCCCACACACGGCGGTCGAGCCAGTCAGCCACCCGCGCCCACCATGCATAAAACGCGATCACGGTCGCGCCGTACAACTCGTCCACGTAGAACTTGTTGTGCAGAACCACCCACACCGGCGGCATCGCGCGCTCCAGCGCATCCGGCTCTTCAGCCTGCGGCGACTTGTTGCCGTAGACCCACCAGCCAAGCCCGAGTCCGAGGAACACCACCAGCGACGACGTTGCCATCAGCGCCAGCAGACCCGGCTCGTTGAAGCCTGCAAAGCTGAACTCCGCCGCGCGGTCCTCAAGGAATGCCCGGAACCACGGCCACGCCGGCGTGCCCAGTGCGCCCAGCGTAATGGCAAAGAACGCCA
>JARLJI010000064.1 GCA_031291295.1 Rhodoferax sp.
CTTCCACGGTGGCTGTGTCGGGAGGACGCTGGAGAAAGCTGGCGAGGTACCGAACCGCGCGAATGTAGGCAGCCTGGGTCTTGGGTCCGAGCTTGCGCATGCGCATGTCATCGAGCATGCGTTGGCGCAGCGCAGAGACCGATGGTGTCGATGGGGTCATGATCGTGCTCCTGTCGAAGAACGAGGCCGATTGCCTCGCTTCTCAACATAGACAGGGACGCGATACTTGAAAAACGACGAGCCTCAGCGGTGCGCTACCGCGCGAGCGGTTTAGTCTACACTTTGACATTTGCCGTTCGCCGGCCGTCGAGCGGATGGCCGCCGCTTGCCCTCGAGGCCGGCCGCCCAATGGCTGCATTCGGTGGCTGCGAACTGGAACTGTCGACCCGTTGCGGTCCTTCGAGGAGCTCCAGCCGATGACCACTCAGCAGTGGACGGCGATAATGGCTTCCCGCTTGCCGTTGCCAATCTGCTGTCCAAGCCCCGACTCACTGCATGCCGTCCCCTTCTGCCACGCCTGCTGCTTCCTCTCCGACCGAGTTTTCTCTCAAGCGACTCGCCGTGCCGGCTTTTGGCCCCTCGCTGCTTTTCGGGTTGGGCGAAGGCGCCGTTCTCCCGATCATTCCTCTGATGGCGCGCGACCTGGGTGCCTCCGTGCCGATGGCAGCGCTGGTCGTCGCTCTGATCAGCATCGGCTCACTGCTCAATAACATTCCAGCGTCGCTGATCACGATGCGCTGGGGCGAGCGCTGGGCCATCGTCGCCGCGGGTCTTTGGAGTGGCCTCGGCATGGCCCTTTGCGTGTGGACGTCGCATCTGGCCCTGTTCGCAACCGGCTGCCTCATGGTGGGCATGTCACAGGCCGTCTACAACCTGGCGCGCCAGATCTACATGACGGAGGCCGTTCCGATCGCGTACCGGGCCCGGGCTCTGTCGACGCTGGGGGGAGTGATGCGCATCGGCATGTTCATCGGACCTTTCCTTGGGGCAGCTGCGATCCATGCGCTTGGCCTCGCGGCTGCCTTCGGCGTCGGAATTGCGGGCGTGCTGGGCGCAGCGGCCATCGGTGCGCGTGTCCCGGACCTGGAGACACCCCCCATCCCGCCTGGCCAGACGCCACCCGCCGCCACGACCATCGCCTCGACGCTCAGAGATCACCGCCATGTATTCCTCACGCTGGGCATCGGCGTTTTGCTGGTCAGTGCCGTGCGGGCATCGCGCCAGGTTGTCATTCCTCTGTGGGCTGATCACCTCGCGCTGGCACCTGCCGTGGCATCGCTGGTCTATGGTCTGGCAGGCGGCATCGACATGCTGGTCTTCTACCCGGCCGGCAAAGTGATGGATCACAAGGGCAGGCGCTGGGTCGCGGTTCCATCGATGGTCATCATGGGCGTGGCGATGCTGTTAATGCCTTTCACGTCGGGCTTCAACACGCTGCTGCTCGCCTCGCTGGCCATCGGCTTCGGCAACGGCATTGGCTCGGGAATGATCATGACGCTCGGCGCAGACCACTCCCCGCGGCATGGACGTGCGCACTTCCTCGGTGTGTGGCGCCTAATGTCCGACATCGGTTCCTCGTGCGGACCGGTACTTCTGGCATTCCTGGCGGGCAGCTTGTCGCTGGCAGCAGGAATCGCCAGCACCGGGCTCCTCGCCTTCGCTGCGGCGGGGTCGCTGGCGTATTGGATTCCTAAAACGCATGGCTCCGAATGCAGCAGACACGCCGGATGACCGGTTGAATCCGCACCAGCTAGCGGTTGTTCGTGGCGGCCCGCAACGGGTCCACTGCCGATGTTCGGGTCGCGCCGGCGTGCAACCGCTATCCAGTGTCGCGGTCAACGTGTGGACGTTGCTGATGTTCCGACGTGCCCGAGGCGTGCCAAAATCGCTCCCATGCGGTCAGTTTTTCTATCTGCATATAAATAGGTAGAGACCATGCAGTCTGAAGATATTCTCGTGATTGGCGCCGGCCCTGCTGGGCTGGCCGTCTCGGCCTCTTTGCGCCGCGAAGGGCTGAAACATGTGGTGCTAGAGCGCGAGGAGAACATAGGCTCTGCCTGGCACCGGCATTACGACAGGCTGCATTTGCACACCACCAAGACGTACTCCGGGCTTCCCATGATGCCGTGGCCGAAGGACACGCCGCGCTACCCGTCACGCGAACAGGTGGTGCAGTACCTGCAGGCATACGCCGCAGAGCACCACATTACGCCTCACCTGGGCGTTACCGTGCACGCGGTGCAGCGCAGAGGGGACCGCTTCACGGTGGATACGAGCGCCGGTGTGATGACACCGCGCGTTGTCGTCATGGCCACAGGTTACAACGGCGCGCCGGTACTGCCTTCGGTTCCCGGGCTGGCCAGCTTTCGCGGCACGGCGATTCACGCCGGTGTTTACAAGAACGCCTCGCTTTACCGGGGCAGGCGCACGCTGGTGGTGGGTTGCGGCAATTCAGGAGCAGAGATCGCGCTCGACCTGGCCGAACAGGGGGTGGATGTCGCCATGGTGGTGCGCGGTCCGGTGCACGTGATCCCGCGCGACATGTTCGGACGCCCCACGCAGCACACCAATATACTGCTCTCGTACCTGCCGTTGGGGCTGCGCGATGCAATTGCGGTGGCCACCATCGGCCTGGTGGTGGGGGACCTGTCGCGCTGGGGCATTGTGCGGCCAGCGGTGGGGCCCAACCACATGATCGAAGAGTCCGGGCGTATTCCCATACTGGACCTGGGCACCGTCGCCATGGTCAAGCAGGGGAAAATCCGCGTGCTGCCGGCAGTGCAGGAGATTCTTCCCGACAAGGTGCGTTTCGCAGGCGGTGCCATGCATCCGTTTGAGGCCATCATTTTTGCGACCGGCTATACACCGGACCTCGGAAAAGTGATCGAAGGCTTCGAGACCATTGCCGATGCACGCGGCAGGCCGCACCGGTTCGGCGAGGAGACCGGCATTGCCGGGTTGTACTTTGTCGGTTTCAAGAATCCCCCTACAGGCGCACTGCGCGAGATCGCCCTTGAGGCTCCACGGGTGGCCCGGTCCATTCGAACAACCGTCCGCGGTAATGTGGCCATGGATGCTGTATCGGGCACAGCTGCCGGTTGAGCCGGCCGAAAACTTGCTGCATTCAAAAGTCCCGCTTGGGGGAGGCAGTTCGAATACCTCTGCTGCGCAAATCAGTCTGCTGCTGTCGCCTGCATAGCGATAGCTCAAGCGCGAAGCGCGATCGCTCGGTCATGCCGGCCACGTCTCACCTGCACCCATGACCGACAACATCAGGTTCGCCATGGACGAGTGAGTTCAGGT
This sequence comes from Rhodoferax sp., assembly GCA_031291295.1. Taxonomy (GTDB): domain Bacteria; phylum Pseudomonadota; class Gammaproteobacteria; order Burkholderiales; family Burkholderiaceae_C; genus Rhodoferax_A. Next base: position 3,304 of record JARLJI010000064.1, read on the forward strand.
CGCCGGGTGTCTTTGCCTGACGACGTGCCGGACCAGGGGTGCCGTGGCGCGCCGGCCTATCGAAAGATGTGGTCCTCGTAGGCCGTCTATAAAACAGAGCTCGCGCAGCTCAGTACAGCAGCTTGCCGTTGCGGCCGACCACGCCAATGTTCACGTACTTCGAACCGACTCGGCTACCCGAAGAGAAGTCGATCACGTATCCACCCAAATCGAGATCGCGAATGCCATTGATCGCATCGATAAGTTTTGCCGACGTTGGCGTGCTCCCAGAGCGCCTGAGCCCCTCGACCGTGACCTTTGCGGCGAGGAAACCCGCAAGCGAGAACGACGACCTGGGCGTACCAGGGGGCGCATATTTTGTGAGCAACGCTTGATATTCACGTACCAGGCCTGTCGCCGTCGAATCCGGGTTGGGGGTAACTTGCGCGAGCGCGGCACCTGCCGCATTGGCCACGCCGGCCTTGCTCACGATCGAACTTGGCGGCGTGTATGACATGGTGTAGATCGGCGTGACGTCGCCCGCTTCTCTGGCGTCGCGCACGAAGGCCGAGGCGCTGTTGGGCGTCAGCACCAGCAAATAGCATTGCGCTTTGGTCTCTGCCATCCGCTTTGCAGCCGCCTTCGCGTCGTCCTGCCCTGCCGCCATGGATACCTTGCCGACAATCTGGAGGCCCTTGGGGCCGACGTTTTCTTCAAGAAACTTCAGCCCGCCCTTGCCGAAGGGAATGTCCTGGTAGACCACCGCGATGCGCTTGACGCTGATCGCGGCTTGTTGATCCAACAGTGCTTCGAGCTGCACGTTGTCGCTCGCCTGGAGATGGAAGATATATGGGCTGCCGGGTTTGCGCAGGCTGTCTGCCCCCGGGGTGACACCAATCGCCGGGATGGCGAGCTTGTCAAAGGTCTTCTCCTTCAACAACAGGGCGACATTGGCAGAACCGAGCAGGTTAATGAATGCCACCGGCCTGTCCCGCTTCGCAATCATTTCCACCAGGCGCAGTGTCTCCGCGGGTTTATATTGATCATCCTCCCGGACGAAGTGGATCTTATTTCCGTTCACCCCCCCTTGCGTGTTGACATAGTCGATGTAGGCCTTGGCACCGATATAGTTACCCTCACCGTTTTCAGCCAGCGGCCCAGTGAACGGTGCGACACTGGCAATGACTATTTCGCCAGCCCACACGTTGCCCGTCCACAAGAGTGCCACACAGAGAAATAATGTCTTCATGTCGATTCCGAATCAATACGGGGAGGATACCCTTGATGCCGCACGATTGTAGGGATATTGGTGCCGGCGTCAGTTCCGACCTGCCGGTCGCAATTGAAATCCAGTCTCGCTTAAATCAATGGCTTAGGAATGGAGAGATTTCCCCTTGGAGGGGTGGCTCAATATTTGCCGAGACCTCTGCGGAACTCTTATCCACCAAACCCAGGAGACACACTTGAACTTCCATCGCTTTTCCATCGTGACCTGTACAGTTGCCGCCGCGCTGGCTTGCGTTCTGCCTGTGGCCGCGCAAGCCCAAGCGTGGCCTACCAAGACAATACGCCTTGTCGTTCCGTTCTCGCCAGGTGGCGCCAACGACCTGATGGCACGCGCCGCGGCCGAAGGCGCGTCTAAGGCGCTGGGGCGCCAAATCATCGTTGAAAACAAACCCGGCGCCGGCACCACGCTGGGCGCCGACTACGTGGCCAAGGCCGAGCCCGACGGCTACACGTTCCTGGTGAGCGCGGCCGGCGTGATCTCCAACAGCATGATCAAGAAGAGCATGCCCTACAAGGACGAGCAACTGGTGCCGGTGGCCATGATCGGCCTGGCGCCCTCGGTGATCGTGGTGCCGGCCAGCTCGCCCTACAAGACGCTGAAGGAATTCATCGACGCCTCGCGCAAATCCAGCGCCGGCTTCCACTGGTCCACCGCTGGCACCGGCAGCACCCCGCACTTCGTCGAAGGGCTGCTGGAAACCAAGTACGGCGCCAAGCTGGACTTGGTGCCCTACAAGAGCGGCTCCGAATCCATCGCCGCCGTGATGGGCGCCCAGGTGGAAGCCACGTCCGAGGCAAGCATCGTGGTGCTGCCTTACCTGACCAGCGGCAAGCTGCGCGCGCTGGCCGACACCTGGACCCAGCGCATCTCGGCATATCCCGACCTGCGGACCGCGGCCGAGCAAGGCTACCCCGAAATCAAGATCGCCCACTGGGCCGGCGTGCACGCACCCAAGGGCGTGCCGCCCGCCATCCTCGACAAGATGGCCGCCGCGGTGGACACCGCCATGAAAGACCCGGTCACGATGGCGCGCCTGAAGGGCATGGGCATCGAGCCGATCGGCGGCACGCGCGCCTCCTTCGCCAAGTTCTGCGACGAAGAACGCGCCCGGCTGGGCGGCGTGGTCAAAGCCACCGGAATGAAGGAAGACTGATGGCAGATACCGGAAAGAACCTGCGCCACACGGTGCGCGTGCTGGAGCGTGCCGGCGCCGACGGCATCCAGCTGGAAGATCAGGCGGCACCCAAGCGCTGCGGGCACTTCACGGGCAAGGCAACAATTCGAAGGACGGCAACGGGCCCGAAGCTGGCCGCCACGAGAGGCGGCTGATGGGTAACCCAACTCATGCAATTGGGTGCCAGGAAGCGGGCACTGACTACGGACCTTCAACTATTCAAACTGATTGCTCGATACTGGACGTTGAAGGCTACAGGCACCCAATTACGCTTCTGGCACGACATGACCGCGGTGTTTAGGAGAACGCTCCCTGCTAAAAAGGCCGGAGCAGTGACAATGAGCGTTACACCGCGTCAATACGAGCACATCAGGATGATGATCACGACGAACCCGAGCATCGGGGAGTGGCGCCAGGTGTTTGGCGACGCGAAGCTGACGACAGAGTTGCTCGACCGGCTCACGCATCACTGCCACATCGTCGAGACAGGCAACGAGAGCTGACGGTTCAAGAACTCCAGCGCGGCCAGTACAACCGCGGTCAAAAGGAAATCAAGATTCAGTGAAAATCAACACGCACGACCGTGCCGGCCCCGATCAGCGTGAACCACTGCGGCACCGCCGTCACTCGACCTTGCCAAGCGCCACCCGGAACTCCTCGAGCTTGGCCTCGTAGGCCTGCGCTTCGCCATAGTCGAGAAATCGGTTGTAGCGCGAATGCGTGCCGAGAATCTTGTGGGCATGCTTGATCGGGCAGAAATACTGCTCGGTACGGGCCAGTATCTCGGTCATATAGCCCATAAGCCCATTGCCGTATTCGCAGTAGGTGCAGTGGAACTTCTCTATGAAGTTGAGATAGCCAAGGTGGTGGCGGTCGAACACGAGGTAGTCGCTGCGCCGGACTTTTGTGATGCCGTAGATCGGGAAGCAAGCCCACTGGTAAAAGCTCACGCAGGCATCGAGCAAGAGCAGCGGGATCACCATGGCGTAGATGAGCGGCCCGGTGATCAGGTTCTGAGGCCGGTTGGTCACCAGCCAGCGGAAGAAGCTGGTCTTGAGCTTGCGATGTGCTTCCCTGACCGAGCGCTCGAACTCGACGCGTTTGCCGTCGATCTGGAAGAACATCCGGCTCTCCTGATCGTGGACAGCGGTACGCAGGTCCGCTTCAAGCGCGGCCATCTGGTTCAGGATGTGGTTGATTCGATCATTCATGGGTTCGAGCATAGACCAGCTATTCCCATGTCGTGTCGTGTCGTGTCGCGTTGTGTGGTCAAAGGCCTAGGCCGTCGCCTGCGCTGCCGAACGGACGGGCCGGCTCAATACGCCTACAACTTCCTGATCCGACATCCACCATCAATGACTTGTTCGCATCACCACACAAGGACCCGAATCATGAAGAAGAACCTTCCCAGCCTCGCCTTTGCGGCGCTCACGAAGTTCATTGTCTGTTCGCCAGCGAACAGACAATCGGCCCGAGCGCGTCGATGATGACTTAAGACTTGGCACCGGCCGGGTTCATTCATCACGGGGCAAGGTCATGGCACTGCATCGACGCGACGACATTCGATCCGTTCTGGACGCTGACATCTACGGCACGCACGCCGCCAATGTCGCCGTCCCCAAATACCGCCTGGGGCCAGACGAGCTGCGGCCCGACGTGGCGCATGCATTGGTGCGCGACGAGCTGTTTCTCGACGGCAACTCGCGGCAGAACCTGGCGACCTTCTGCCAGACCTGGCTCGATGAAGAGGTCCACCAACTCATGGATGTGTCGATCGACAAGAACATGATCGACAAGGACGAATATCCGGCGACCGCGGAATTGGAGAGTCGCTGCGTGCACATCTTAGCGGACCTCTGGCATTCGCCGGCGGCGGCCGACACGCTGGGCTGCTCCACCACCGGTTCGAGTGAGGCTTGCATGCTGGGCGGCTTGGCGCTGAAGTGGAAGTGGCGCGAACGGATGCGCGCCGCGGGCAAACCCACCGACAAGCCCAACATCGTGACTGGTCCGGTGCAGGTTTGCTGGCACAAATTTGCGCGCTACTTCGATGTGGAACTGCGCGAGATTCCGTTGGAGCGTCATCGTCTCGGGATGACGCCGGAGGAAGTTCTCAAGCGCGTCGATGCCAACACGATCGCGGTGATGCCGACCTTCGGCGTGACCTTTACCTGCCAGTACGAGCCGGTGGCCGACGTGGCCCTGGCTCTCGATCGCCTGGCACTCGACAAGCTCGACATTCCCATGCACGTCGATGCCGCCTCAGGCGGCTTCACGGCGCCATTCGTCACACCCGATCTGGCCTGGGACTTTCGCATTCCGCGCGTGCGCTCGATCAACGCCTCGGGCCACAAGTACGGGCTGGCACCGCTGGGCGTCGGCTGGGTCGTCTGGCGCGATCGGGCAGACCTGCCAGAGGAGTTGATCTTCAACGTGAACTACCTGGGCGGGAACATGCCCACCTTCGCGTTGAACTTCTCGCGTCCCGCGGGGCAGATCATTTCCCAGTACTACCTGTTCTTGCGTCTCGGGCGCGAGGGCTACCATCGTCGTGCTGCGAGGCGTGCAGGTCTTCGCGAAGATCGCGAACTGGACCTTCATTCTCGGCACGATTCTTCCGGGTCTGTTCCTGCTCGCGTTGCTGTGGTACTGGATGGCCTCCGGCCACCCGCTGGGCTGGCAGCACCTGACCGACCCAGCAGTCTCCGACGCCGGCCAAGCGAGGTGCAGGCGGTGCACATCGTGGAGATGCGCAACCCGAGCCGAGACTATCCGCTCGCGATCGGGATCGGTGCGGTCATCGCACTGGCGGTCTTCGCGCTCGGCGCGATCCCGCTCGCCGCGATCCTGCCGCACGAGAAGATTTCGCTGCAGTCTGGTGTCTTCGACGCGTTCGGCGCCGTCATCACCGACATCTGGCACATGGGCTGGCTCGTGCAGGTGCTCTCGCTGTTGGTCGGGCTGGGTGCCGTCAGCGGCGTTTTCGCCTGGCTCGGGAGCCCTTCGAAAGGCTTGCTCGCCACGGCTGACGACGGTGACCTGCCGCTGGTACTTCAGACTGTCAACAGTCACGGAATGCCCACGCACATCTTGCTGGTCCAGGGCGCGGTCGTGACGGTAGTGTCATCGCTCTACTTCTTCATCAAGAACGTGTCGGTCGTGTTCTTCCTGTTGTCGGCGATGACGATTGCGCTTTACCTGATCGCCTACATGTTCATGTACGCCGCCGCGATCAAGCTGCGCTATTCCGAACCCAAGCTGACGCGGCCTTTCACCGTGCCAGGTGGAGCGCTCGGCATGTGGCTGATCGCCGGAATCGGCTTCGTGGGGGTGCTGTTCAGTTTCGTGGTCGCGTTCTTCCCGCCCGACCAGTTGCCCGTCGGATCGCCAGAGCTCTACGTCGGCCTGGTGATCGGTGGCACCGTGCTGTTCTGCGCGATTCCCCTTCTCATGCATAGGTTCCGTCGCGTCAAGGGCACTGCGCAGCCTTTGGTCGTCGCGGACCAGCAAGCCTAGGCGCCGGGCCGGGGAGGGTTACCGCCACCGACGTTCGCGATTGCTATTGGTTGTTTGTTATCGCCGACGCCGGATGGAACAGTTTTCTCAAGTGTGCCGGCCGTGCACTGACCGCCCTGCAACGTGTCGAAGCCCCTGCTGCTCCTCAGTCTTCGGCAACAAATCCTGGTCAATGCAAAATTGGCACAAATGGTCAATTCAGCTTCGATGGCAAAAGTCGGTGGGTTGCCGCACGCCGCTATCTGGCACTACCGATTCGCGGCGAGGCACCGCTGCCATATGGTGTCAATGGCCTGCCACGCTATGTGCGATTGAAATATACCGTGGTACAAACTTGCGCCAGAGAGTGCGTCCGTTATTCAACAGTCACGCTCTTCGCCAAATTTCTCGGTTTGTCTACATCGGTGCCGCGCGCACAGGCCGTGTGATATGCCAGTAGTTGCAGCGGCACCACATGCAAAAGCGGCGACAGCGCGCCATAGTTTTCGGGCATGCGGATGACGTGGATGCCTTCGGCGCTCTCGATGCGGGTGTCGGCATCGGCCAGCACGTAGAGCACGCCGCCGCGCGCGCGCACCTCCTGCATGTTGCTCTTGAGTTTTTCCAGCAGCGCATCGTTGGGCGCCACGGTCACCACCGGCATGGCGCTGGTCACCAGCGCCAGCGGACCGTGCTTGAGCTCGCCGGCCGGGTAGGCCTCGGCGTGGATGTAGCTGATCTCCTTGAGCTTCAAGGCGCCCTCCAGCGCAATCGGGTAGTGCAGGCCGCGGCCGAGGAACAGCGCGTTTTCCATCTTGGCGAAATCTTCGGCCCAGCTGATGACTTGCGGCTCCAGCGCCAGCACGGCGGCCAGCGCGGCCGGCAGGTGGCGCATGGCCTTGAGGTGCGCCGCCTCCTGCTCGTCACTGAGTCGCCCCTTGGCTTGCGCCAGCGCCAGCGTCAGCAAAAACAGGCCGGCCAGTTGCGTCGTGAAGGCCTTGGTCGACGCCACACCGATCTCGACGCCGGCGCGCGTGATGTAGGCCAGCTTGCACTCGCGCACCATGGCCGAGGTGGCGACGTTGCAGATCGTCAGGGTGTGCGCCATGCCCAGCGACTGGGCGTGGCGCAGCGCGGCCAGCGTGTCTGCCGTTTCGCCGGACTGCGTGATCGTGACCACCAGGGTCTTCGGGTTCGGCACGGAGTCGCGGTAGCGGTATTCGCTGGCCACCTCGACTTGGGTGGGCACCCTGGCGATGCTCTCCAGCCAGTACTTGGCGACGCAGCCGCTGTAATAACTGGTGCCGCAAGCCAGGATCAGCACCGAGTCGATGTCCTTGAAGGTGCGGTACGCGCCCTCGCCGGCACGGTGATTTCCCATGGCTTCGAACAGCTCGGGCACGATGCCCTCGACCCCTTCGAGCGTGTCGGCAATGGCGCGCGGCTGCTCAAAAATTTCCTTTTGCATGTAGTGGCGGTACGGCCCCAACTCCGCCGCGCCGCTGTGCGCGTGCACGGTCTTGACCTCGCGCTGCACAGGCTTGTGGGACTTGTCCACGATCCAGTATTTGCCGAGCTGCACATCGACCACGTCGCCCTCTTCGAGATAGACGATCTGGTCGGTCACGCCGGCCAGGGCCATGGCGTCGCTGGCCAGGAAATTCTCGCCGCCCTCTTTGCCCACCCCGAGGATCAGCGGCGAGCCCGCGCGTGCGCCGATCACGCGGTGCGGCTCGTCCTTGCAGAACACCGCGATCGCATAGGCGCCGTGCAGTTGCGGCAACGCCAGTTTGACGGCTTCGAACAGGTCGCCGTCGTACAGCGAGTCGATCAGGTGGGCAATGACTTCGGTATCGGTCTGGCTGGCAAACCCATAGCCCTTGGACTGCAGCATGGCGCGCAGCTCGTCATGGTTTTCGATGATGCCGTTGTGCACCAGGGCAATGCGGCCGGGCTTGGCCGCGGCGTCGGTCCCCGTGCCGTGGCTGAAATGCGGGTGCGCGTTGTGCACTGCTGGCGCACCATGCGTGGCCCAGCGCGTATGGGCGATGCCGGTGCTGCCCTGAAGTTGCCCGGCGCTGACTTGTTCCAGCAGTTCCGCCACGCGCGAGGTGCTGCGCGCCCGTTTGAGGCCATGGTCATACACCGCGACACCGCACGAGTCGTAGCCACGGTACTCCAGCCGCTGCAGACCCTGCACAAGAATGGGGACGATATTGCGGTTCGAGACCGCGCCGACGATGCCGCACATGGGAACTCCCAAAAATTCAATGGCTGAATCGTAGGTTGATTGGAGAAAAATTTAGCATCAAATTTAAATTCATTCTGAAATTTAATTTCAAAAATATAATATAAAGAAATTTACTTTCTTAAATTATTATTTTATGGAACAAATAATCATAGACGAAATCGACATCCGCCTGCTCGACCAGCTCCAGCGCGATGCATCGCTCAGCAACCAGGCGCTCGCGCAGCGGGTTCATGTCTCACCGCCGACCTGTCTGCGACGCGTCAAGCGTCTGGTTGACGCCGGGCTGATCGAGCGGCAGATCGCCATCCTCAGCGCCGACCGGCTGGCGCCGGTGCTGGGCTTCGGGCTCACGGCCATCGTCGAGATCACGCTGGACCGGCAGGATGCGGATCAGCTGGCCGCATTCGAGGCACGCGTCGTTTTGGACGAGGCCGTGCAGCAGTGCTACCGCGTCTCGCCCGGGCCCGATTTCTGCCTGATCGTTGCCGCCGCCAACATGCCCGGCTACCTGACGCTGGCGCAGCGCCTGTTCACCTCCGACGCGAATGTGCGCAACGTCAAGACCTTCTTCAGCATCAAGCGCAGCAAGTTCGAGCCCTTGTTGCCGCTGGTTTTGACCAAACAAACATAGGCGGCCACGCATTCGGGTCGTAACTGACGCTCCCCATTTGCCCACTTTGCCACGCTAGTGCTAAAAATGTCACATCTTGCCTATAGGCAACCACGGGCATCCCATGGAAAATTCCCCCAAATAATTGAAACAGGGGGAAGGTTATGCAATCAATCTGGATTTGGGTCGTGCCGGGCATCGCGCTGGTGCTGGTCGTGCTGTTGTATCTGAAGTTCATGCGCGCGCCCTCGCCCCGCGATGACCGGTACACCTCGGAGGCGCTGCTGACCCCCGCGCAGGCCGATCTCCTGTACTACCTGCAAACGGCTTTTCCGGGCCAGGCCGTGCTGGCGAACGTCCCGTTGAGCAAAATCGTCTCCATTCGCCGCGCTGCCGACCGGCGCCGCGCCAGGCAGGCGCTCGACACCATGCAGGTCAGTTTTGCGGTCTGCAACAACGGCGGCAAGGCTGCCTTTGTGTTCGACGTCGAAGCCTACCGAAAGGGCGATGCCAGCGTCGCGCAACGCGATGCGACGGAAAAAAACCGTATCTTGAAGTCGGCGGGCATTCGCCTGATCTACATCAAGGACAGCACGCGCGGCATGCCCTCGCCCGACGAGTTCCGCCTGAAACTCTCGCTGGCGGTCTTGAGCCGCTCGGACCGGGCCGCCCATCAGGTGAGCGTTCGCCAGCAGCTCGAACGGCGCATGGCCAAAGCCGACAAAGACTTCAAGCCCTCTGAATTCAAGGAATCCGAGGTCATGGGGATATCGAGGTTGATGGACTTGAACCCCGACTCGCAAAACAGCCCCCTGGACCCTTGGGCCGCGAGCCGCAACTGACTGCTTCACCGCGCGGCGGGCACAGTGGTTAACGGCTATTTCTTCTTCGCCGGCCGCTGCCAGTTGGCGATGCTGATCTGCCTGCCGCGCGCCACGCTCAAGGCGCCCGCAGGCGTGTCCTTGGTGATGGTGGAGCCGCCGCCCACGGTGCCCCCCGCCCCAATCGTCACCGGCGCCACCAGCACGCAGTTGCTGCCAATGTGCACATCACTCTCGATCACCGTGCGGTGCTTGTTGGCGCCGTCGTAGTTGGCGGTGATGCTGCCGGCGCCGTAATTCACGCGCTCGCCCACGCTGGCGTCGCCCAGATAGGCCAGATGGTTGGCTTTGGCACCTTTGGCCAGCGTCGAATTCTTCACTTCGACAAAGTTGCCGATATGCACCTCGGCACCCAGGTGGGCGCCAGGACGCAAACGCGCAAACGGGCCGATCCGTGCGCCCTCGCCGACCTCCACCTGGTCCTGCGCGCCGTGCGGGCCGCCTTCGACGTGGGTGAACGGATGGATCACCGCGCCGGCGGCGATGACCGCATTCGCAATCACGCAATGGGCGCCGATCTTCACGCCCTCGCCCAGGCTGACGCGGCCCTCGAACACGCAGTTCACGTCGATTTCCACGTCCTGCGCACAGACCAGCGTGCCGCGCAGATCGAACCGCGCGGGGTCCGCGATGCGCACACCCTGCTCCATCAGCGCGCGTGCCTGCTGCAGCTGGAACGCTCGCTCGAGCTCAGCCACCTGCACCGGGCTGTTGACACCGGCCACCTGCAGCGCGTCGTCAATCCGGTGCGCGACCACCGGCACGCCGTCAGCCACGGCCAGCTTCACGATATCGGTCAGGTAGTACTCGCCCTGCACGTTTTTGTTGTCCAGCCGCGCCAGCCAGCCTTTGAGCCGGCACGCCGGCACGGCCATGATGCCGCTGTACACCTCCGTGATCGCGCGCTGGGCTTCGCTTGCGTCCTTGTGCTCGACGATGGCCTGCACCGACGCGCCCGCGCGCACGATACGTCCGTACCCGGTCGGGTCGGCAAAGGCGATGGTCAACAGCGCCAGCTTGTCCCCGCCGCAGGCCTCGATCAGGGCGCGCAAGGTTTCCACGCGGGTCAAGGGCACGTCGCCCGAGAGCACCACGACCACACCGTCATCGGGCAGCATTGGGGCCGCCTGCTGCACGGCATGGCCGGTGCCCAGCTGCGGCTCCTGGCGCACAAACTTTATGTCAAAACCGGCTGTAGCCCTTGCCAGGCCTTGGCAAGCCGCTTCAACTTCAACAGCGCCGTGACCAGTCACCACGACCACATGGCGGGCCTGAAGGCCGGCGGCCGTGTCGATCACATGGTCGAGCAGGGCACGCCCGGCCAGGCGGTGCAATACTTTGGGCAAGCGGCTCTTCATCCGCGTGCCTTTGCCCGCGGCCATGATGACCACATCAATTGCTGTCATGACTCCTCCTGTGCGTTTTCTGCCGGCCTGGGCCGGAACCGTAGCCCGGATTATCGGCTGGCTGATGTTCACGCTTGCGCTGGCGGGCTGCAGCACGATCAAGATCGCCTACAACAATGCCGCCAGCGTCGGGTACTGGTGGCTGGACGGTTATGTGGATTTCGATGAGGCGCAAACCCTGCAGCTGCGCGCGGACCTGGCCCGGCTGCACCATTGGCATCGCGTGACCGAATTGCCCCAATACATTGAATTGCTACAACAAATGGAGCAGCTGGCCCCCGCCGATATTGAGCCAGAGCAGGTTTGCGCCATCGCCCTGGAAATGCGCCAGCACCTGGGAACCCTCATGGCGCAGATCGAGCCTGCCGCGGCTGCACTGGCCATGACGCTGACGCCGGCGCAACTGCAGGGACTGGATCGCAAGTACGCGAAGGCTGACGCGCGCTACCGCAAGGAGTGGCTGTCCCGGGCACCCGCGGAGCAATTGGACAAGCGCTACAAACAGTGGCTCGCACGCACCGAAATGATCTACGGCCGACTCGACGGCGTTCAAAAAGACCGTCTTCGCGCGCAGGTGGCGCGGTCGGGTTTTGATGCGCGCATGAGCTACGAAGAGCGGCTGCGCCGCGAGCAGGATGCGCTGCGGACGCTGCGCCAGATCACGCAGGCCCGGCTGCCCGAAGGCGACGCGCGCAAGCTGGTCGACGGCTACCTCGAACGCGCGCTCGACTCGCCCAACCCTGCGTACCGCACCTACCAGCAAGCCTTGTTGCAGGAAGACTGCCGCAGCGTCGCGCTGACGCACAACAGCACCACGCCCGCCCAGCGCGACACCGCGGTCCAGCGGCTGCGCGCCTACGAACGGGACCTGGCACAGCTGGCAGTGCAGCAGCCGTAGCTGACGCCGCTATTGGCGCGGGGTAGTGTTGCGGCTGGCTCCAGTCGCCATCACGCCTGCAGTGCGTCCCACATTTCCTTGTCGCGCGCCGCCGTCCAGATGCGCGGGTTCTTGATGCCGCTGGCTTCGTCAAAGGCGCGGCTCACATCGAACGGCAGGCAGTGCTCGTAGATGAACACCTGGCCGAAGATCGGGTCCATGCTCTTGCGCGTGTGCGCCATGGCGGCCTTGAGGTCCATCTTGGCGGCGGCGGCTTCCTTGCCGCAGCGGTACAGCGTTTCGACCCAGCGCTTCGTGTAGTCCAGCGCCTTGTCGACATTGGCCGCGCCCTTCATGGCTTCGCCGCGTCCGGGCACGATGGCCTCGGCCTTCAGGGCGCGCAGGGCGTCCAGCGTGGCGGGCCATTCCTCGAGCTGGGCGTCGCCGGTATAGACGCCGGCCTCGTACTCGACCAGGTCGCCGCTGAAAAGCACCTTCTCTTCGGCAACCCATGCGATGGTGTCGCCGCGCGTGTGGCCATAGCCGGGCGACCAGATCTGCACCTTGACGCCGCCCAGATCAACGACCAGCTTGCCGGGCACTTCGCCCTTGGTGGCATCGCCGCCCCCGATCACCAGCGTCGGCCAGGTCAGGCCGGGCACACCCTCGGCGCCGCGGAACAGGCGCGGGAAGCGCTCCATCTCGCTTTGCATGTCTTCCTTGCCACGCTCGATAATGAGGTCCAGCGTGCCCTGGCTCGCAATCACTTCAGTCGCGCCCTCGGCCACATAAGCGCTGGCGCCGAGCACGCGCACGGCATGGTAGTGGGTCAGCAGCACGTACTTGATGGGCTTGTCGCTGATGGTGCGGATCTTCGCGATCAGGTCCTGCGCCATCGCTGGCGTGGCCGTGGTGTCGCTGACCATGATGAACTTGTCGCCAATGATCACGCCGGAATTGGGGTCGCCCTCGGCGGTGTAGGCCCAGCAATGCGCGCTGAGTTGCTCGAAAGTGATTTTCTTGTCGGCCAGATCGGCCTGGCTGGCGAAGGCTTTGGTGGGGGCGCTGGACATGGGGAGTCTCCTGGGGATGGGCGAAAGGCCCAAAGAGGCGCAGCTTGCGCATAAGGTATTGGGCAACTGGGTATTTTACCTAATCGTAATTAATTACGCATTGTTGAATTTTCTGTGATGGGCGCCACCCGCCCGAGCCCATGTTCGAGCATGCCGATCACCTGCTCGGCAAACGCGGCGTAGCTCATGGCACCGCCGGGGCGCAGCCAGGTGAATGTCCAGTTGATCATGCCGAACAGCATCATGGTCGGCGCGGTCTGGTTGGCCGCGTTCACGCACTGCGGGTAGGCGCGGCGCAGGAAACGCGTCACGGCAGAGACCACGTCACGCTGCCGGTTCAGGATCAGTTCGCGCTGCGACAGCCCAGGCACCTGGCCCGGCTTTGCGTCGACCTCGCCGGCCAGAAACTTGGTGTCGTGCAGCAGCGCCGCGTGGCGCGTGGCCGAGCTCTCATATTCCTCCAGAAAATGGCGGATCAGCTCATGCAGGGCGGCGCGGTCGTCCAGGTTGCGGCGCTGCGCCGTGGCCTCGACCTGGCCGATGATGGCCAGCAGGCGCTGGGTGTAGCGGTCCAGCAGGTCGAACAGGATGGCTTCCTTGCTGCCGTAGTAGTGGTACAGGCGTGCCTTCGAGGTGCCCAGGGCGGCGGCAATATCGTTCATGCTGGCGGCCGGGTAGCTGCGATCGGCAAAACACTGCGCGGCAATATCGAGGATTTCGTCGCGCTTGAGTTCGTGGGAGGCAGATTTGGGGCGGGCCATATTGGCATTCTGCCAGCGCGGGGGTATGGTGCAGGCCATGCCCGGCCCCACCCGAGACTTTGCCGACTACTGCTGCGAACTGCTCGCCAGCGCCGGCCCCTGCGTGGCGCGGCGCATGTTCGGCGGCTGGGGCATCAGCACGGGCGGGCTGACCCTGGCCATCCTGGCCGATCTGGGCCAGGGCGAAATGCTCTGGCTCAAGGCCGACACGGACAGCCGCCCGCACTTCGAGGCCGCGGGCTGCGAGCGCTTCACCTATACCGCCCGCGGCTTGCCCAAAAGCATGAACTACTACAGCGCGCCGGTGGACGCGATGGAGTCGGCGCAGTTCATGGCCCCCTGGGCCCGGCTCGCCCTGGAATCAGCACTAAAAGCGCGTTCAGCCCTCACAGGGCGGTCGCGACCAGCTAGCAAATCAATAGCAAAACCCGTCAAACCGGCGCCCAAGCGGACCACCGCGCCCGCCGCGCCGCCCAGTGCCCGGGCCACGCCGCCGAGCGCCAGACGCAAATCGTCCAGGGGCTGACCCACGGCAGCGCCCCATCCGCGGGCCGCACGCGGCGGATTCTGTGCGACGGCAGGCTGCGGATCCCAGCTGAACCAGGCCGGCGCATCGCTCGCGGCGTCCCAGGGCTCGAGCACCAGCCGTTGTCCCGCCCGCAGGGAAAGGGACTCGCCAGGGTGCAGAAAACGGTCGCCCAGGTCGTTGGCAGGACCACGGTGCGGGCCTTGCAGGGTGGCCCACACCCGGCCCTGCGCAATGCGCAACACCCCCGCCTCGCGCGGCCGCAAGGTCACGGCGCGGCCGGTGTCCAGCTTCCAGCAGCCGGGCAGCGCGGCGCCGGGCGTGGGTTGTTGCAATTGCAGAACATTTTGCGGGGTCATGGCGTTCTCCATATCAGCTAATCAGGAATGAATGATGGTCGCCAACGCCTTGGCAGTCCAATGAAAACGCGGTACGCTATTCATACTGAATTCGCATCAATCGGCACTTCCACCCTCCTTCAACCCCATGCAATCTTCACCCACCCACCTGCGCTCGCGGCCCCTCTCGGTGGGGCATTTGCGCGCGCTGGAAGCGGTTGCCAGGCACCTCAATTTCCGCGCCGCGGCGGAAGAACTGGCGCTGACGCAATCGGCCGTGAGCCGGCAGATCCAGTCGCTGGAAGAAGAAGTGGGCGTCAGCCTGTTCCTGCGCCATACCCGCGCGGTGGAACTCACCAGCGCGGGCGCGCAGCTGCTGCGCTCGGTGTTGCCGTCGCTGGAGCGCATCGACAGCGCGGTGCGGCAGATTCGCCGCAGCGCCGGCCGCAAGAGCGTGGCCATCACCACCTGGGCCTCGTTCGCGTCCATGTGGCTGATTCCGCGCCTGGAAGCCTTCCAGAGCGAGTACCCCGACATCGACATCCGCATCGACGCGAGCGACCATGCGGTGGACATGGAAACCACCGATGTCGACATCGCCCTGCGCTACGCCGTACCCGCCAACGTGCCGGCGAGCGCCATCCGCATGTTTGGCGAGCAGCTCACGCCGGTGGCGAGCCCCTGGCTGCTCAAGAGCGGGCACGCGCTCGAGCGCGGCGAAGACCTGGCGCATTTCGCCCTGATCGAGGCCGGCGACGCACACCGCACCCAGCACCTGGAGTGGTTGACATGGCGGCGCTGGTTCGACACCCACCACTTCAGCAAGCTCGAGCCCAAGCGCTGGCTGTATTTCAACTACGCCAACCAGATCGCGCAGGCCGCGCTCACGGGCCAGGGCGTGGCGCTGGCGCGCATGCCGCTGGTGGCCGACAGCCTGGCCAGCGGCGACCTGGTGGAAATCCTGCCCGGCATGCGGCTCGAATCCCCCATGGCCTACTGGATGCTGGTCGGCCCGCGCAGTGCGCTGCGGCCCGAAATCCGGGCGTTTTGCGAATGGATTTCGCTGCAGGCAGCGCAAACGCGCAAGGCCGTTGGCGATGGGCCGGATCCGGACACGGTGGATCAGCTCGATTGATTGAAGTGCCGCGCCAGGGCGCACAGCCGGTTCAAGCGGCCGGGGTTGGTTCTTGCGGCCGGCTCGCCTGGTTCAGCTGCTCGATGGCGGCGGCATCCAGTGTCAGTTGCGTGGCCGCCACCAGTTCCGCCAATTGGGCGAGCGACGTGGCGCTGACGATGGGCGCCGTGATGCTGGGGCGGGCCAGTTGCCAGGCCAGCGCCACCCGCGCCGGCGTGGCGCCGTAGCGCGCCGCCACGTCGTCCAGTGCGGCCAGGATGCGCAGGCCGCGCGCGGTCAGGTACCTGGCGACGCCCTTGCCGCGCGGGCTCTTGCCCAGATCGGCGCTGGATCGGTATTTGCCAGTCAGAAAGCCGCTGGCCAGCGCATAGAAGTTGATGACGCCCACGCCATGTTTGACGCACAGCGGCTCCAGTGTGTCTTCATAGTCGGCACGGTCATACAGGTTGTACAGCGGCTGCAGGCTCTCGTAGCGCGGCAGCCCCTCTTGCCGGCTCACCTCCAGCGCCTGCGCCAGCCGGGCTGCGCTGTAGTTGGAGGCGCCGATGGCGCGCACCTTGCCCTGCGCCATGAGTTCACCGTAGGCCGCCAGCGTTTCGGCCAAAGGCGTATCGGCATCGTCGTCGTGGGACTGGTACAAATCGATGTAGTCGGTCTGCAGCCGGCGCAGCGAATCTTCCAGCGCGCCCCGGATGTAGGCCGGTGCCAGCCCCTTGCGGCCCGGTCCCATCTCCATGCCGACCTTGGTCGCCAGCACCACCTGGCTGCGCTTGCCGCTGCGTTTGAACCATTTGCCGAGGATGGTTTCGGATTCGCCGCCGGTGTGCCCGGGCACCCAACGCGAATATACGTCGGCGGTGTCGATGAAGTTGAAGCCGGCATCCACCCAGGCGTCCAGCAGGGAGAACGAGGTGGCTTCGTCGACGGTCCAGCCAAACACGTTGCCGCCGAATGCCAGTGGTGAGACTTTCAGGCCGGATCGGCCCAGGGATCGCTTGTTCATGCGCTGCTCCTTGCGAGGTTCATGTACAAAAACGGAACTTTAGACTTTACGCCCAATCCCCACAGGCGTGGGGGCGAACGCCGCGAACGGCCGCCCGGAGCAAGTTCAGCCCCCTCGGGGGCCGGGCCGAAGCGTCATGCCTCGGCACGTGCATAGCGTAGGCCCGGCGTGGGCTCGCTGCACTGTACAGCTGCGCGCACGGACGCTACGCGAGCCCAGCGCAGCACACGCAGTGGCAAGCGTGGGGGCTCGTCAGATCGGCCACACCACGCCGTTGTCGTTGAGGATCGCGTCCAGTGGCACATCGTGCGCCTCGGGCTCGAAGTCTTCGACAAAACCCTGGGTAAAGCCGAGCCCGACCGTGACCGGCCGGGGCCGCAGGGCCGCCAGCGTGCGGTCATAAAAACCCCCGCCATAACCCAGCCGGTAGCCGCCCGGCCCGTAGCCCAGGCACGGCACAAACAGCAGCGTGGGCACCACCACCTCCGTGTCCTTGGGCTTGGGAATGCTGTAGGCGTCTTCTTCCATCGGGCAGCCCGGGTACCAGGCGTGAAAAGTCAGGGTCTTGTGAACCTTGTCCACCACCGGCAGTCCGATGCGTTTCATGTCAGGGCCATCGAGCAGCTCGCCGTCTTCCTTCCAGCGGTGCAGCGCGGGCAGTGGATCGAATTCGCCCTTGATCGGCCAGTAGGCGCCAATCACGGTGTCGGGCCGCCCCACCAGCCAGATCCGCATGACGCGCTGGAGCAAATCCGCGCGCTGTACGCGGTCGGGCATATTCAGCCGTTCTTCGATCAATGCCCGTCGCACCGCTAACTTGTCCATAATTCCCCCATGCAGTTCACCAAGATTTTGACACCGTCTTTCTCCGCCACCCTCATCGCCAGCGTCCTGTTCACGGCGATACCCTGCGCACAGGCCCAACCCGGCAGCGACGACGCCCTGCTGCAAATGAGCCAGGCCTTCAAAAAAGGCGACAAGGCCGCACTCACGGCGTTGCTGCCGCTGGCTCGGGGCAACCCGCTCGAAGCCTGGGCGGCCTACTGGGAACTGAAGGCGCGGCTGGATGACGCCAGCGCTCAGGAAGTGCAGGATTTCCTCACGCGCTACGCCGGCACCTACCAGGAAGACCGGCTGCGCAACGACTGGCTGCTGCTGCTGGGCCAGCGCCGCGACTGGGAGGGTTTTGCCGCCGAATACCCCAAATTCCGCATGCGCGACGACCGCGAAGTGCAATGTTACGCGCTGCAGATCGAGCAGCTGACCAGCGCCGCGCCCTCGCCCACCCTGGCCGATCAGGTCCGCAAAAACTGGTTTGCATTGCACAAGGCCGATGACGGTTGCACACTCGCGGCGGGCACCCTGATCGCCGCCGAAAAAATGCCCGCGTTGGATGCGTGGCGCAAGGCACGACTGGCGATGGCCGCAAATCGCCTGACGATAGCGCGCAACGCGGTCGAGATCGTCGCTCCCGAGGCCTTGAACCTCGTGTCCGACCTCGGCAACAGCCCGGCGAAATTTCTCGCCAGCAAAGGCGTCGCCATGTCACGCGTGAGCAAGCAGCTGGTAGTGCTGGCCCTGATCCGGATGGCCGCCAATGACCCCGACGCTGCCCCGACCCAGCTCGAGAGCACATGGAGCCTGCAGCTCAGCAGCGAGGAGCGCAACTGGGTCTGGGGCGCCATCGGCAAGCAGGCGGCAACCCGCTTGGGCGACGGTGCGCTGGATTACTACGGGCACGTCAGCCGGGACAGCGACCTGACCGACGACATGCTGGAATGGAAAGTTCGCGCCGCTCTGCGCGCCGGCAATTGGCCGGTCGTGCTGACGGCCATCAAGGCCATGAGCGAAGACGCGCGCAGGAATCCCGCCTGGGTTTACTGGAAGGCACGCGCGCTGCTGGCCACCCTGAACGGCACCCAGCGCGCCGACCCCGCGTCGCCGCGGCGCCTTGAAGCCAACGCGCTGCTGCAGGGCATCGCGGGTCCCAGCGGTTTCTACGAGCAGCTGGCACTGGAGGATCTGGGCCAGCGCGTCACCGTGCCGCCCAGGCCCGCGCCGCTGACGGCGCAGGAAAAGCAGGCGGCGCTGGCGGACCCGGGCCTGAACCGGGCCTTGTACGCCATCGGGCTGGGGCTGCGCAGCGAAGGCGTGCGCGAATGGAATTACTCCACCAACCTGCACGCGCCCGGCGGCATGAGCGACCGCGAATTGCTGGCCGCCGCCGACCTGGCCTGCCAGCGCGAAATCTGGGACCGCTGCATCAACACCAGCGAGCGCACCAAATCGTTCATGGACTTCACCCAGCGCTTTCCGATGCCGCACGAACAAGCCGTGATCAAGCGCGCGCGCGAAATCAACATCGACCCGGCCTACGTGTACGGCCTGATCCGGCAGGAAAGCCGCTTCATCATCGACGCGCGCTCGGGCGTGGGTGCCTCGGGCCTGATGCAGGTCATGCCAGCCACGGCGCGCTGGACGGCCAAAAAGATCGGCCTGGTCAACTTCAGCGCCGACCAGATTTCCGACCGCGACACCAACATCGCCATCGGCACCGGCTACCTCAAGCTGATCCTGGACAACTTCGACGGCTCCATGGCGCTGGCCGCCGCCGCCTACAACGCCGGCCCGGGGCGGCCCCGCAGCTGGCGCAACGGCCCGGTGCTGGACGCCGCCATCTGGGCCGAAAACGTGCCGTTTGCCGAAACCCGCGAATACGTCAAGAAAGTGCTGGCCAACACCACCGATTACGCGGCCATCCTGAGCGGCCAGCCACAGTCATTGAAGGCCCGGCTGGGCACGGTGGGCCCGCGCGATACCAGCGTGCCGGACCCGGCCAGGGATTTGCCCTGAAACGGATTTACGGGATCACCGCATTCACCACGGCACCCGTGGCCTTGACGCCGGTGGTGACGATCACCGCGCCGGTGGTCACCACGGCACTGCCGACCGCCACCACGGCGTCTCCCACCGCCACCACGGCACAGCCGCTGCACAGCGCGACGACGCAAAAAATCGACAGCCGGCAAGCTGGCTTTAGTCGGCGCATGAAATAGTCCTTGTCTTCTATCATTTGAATGCTTCAATTATCGGGGCAGAAATAGGTGCCAATGCGTCAGATTGTCAGGACGACTCACCGGACTCAAGCAGAATCAACCTCATGAACAAAATACTCATCCTCGGCGGCACCGGCTTTGTGGGCAGCCACCTGTGCGAGAAACTGACGCGCCTGGCGTGGCGCAGCACCGTGCCCACGCGGCGCCTCGCAGGCGCCAAGCACCTGTGGATGCTGCCGCTGCTCGACCTGCTCGAAGCCGATGTGCACGATGAGGCCGCACTGACCCGCCTCGTGGCCGGACACGATGCCGTGGTGAACCTGGTGGGCATCCTGCATGGCAACGAAGCTGCGTTTGACAAGATGCACGTCCAGCTGCCGCAAAAACTGGCACGCGCCTGCGCGGCCACAGGCGTGCGCCGCGTGGTGCACGTCAGCGCACTGGGCGCCGGCAACGACGCGCCGTCGATGTACCAGCGCAGCAAGGCGCGCGGCGAGGAGGTTCTGCGCGCGGCCGATCTGGATCTGACGGTGCTGCGCCCCAGCGTGATTTTTGGCCCCGAGGACAAATTCCTGAACCTGTTTGCCAGACTCCAGCGCGCGTTTCCGGTGCTGCCGCTGGCGGGCAGCGCGGCGAAATTCCAGCCCGTGTGGGTCGAAGATGTGGCCGAAGCCGTGGTGGCGAGCCAGCAGGAGCGCGCCAGCATGGGCAAAACCTACGAGGCCTGCGGACCGCAGGTGCTGACCTTGAAAGAGCTGGTGCAGCTGGCGGGGCGCTACAGCGGCCATGAGCGCCCGATCATCTCCCTGCCGATGGCGCTGGGCCGTCTGCAGGCCCTGCTGATGGAGCTGGCGCCCGGCGAGCCGTTGATCAGCCGTGACAACCTCGATGCGATGACGGTGGACAACATCGCCAGCGGCCTGCTCCCCGGGCTGCAGGCGCTCGGCATCACGGCCACCGCGCTGGCCGCCATCGCGCCGTCCTACCTCGCCGCGCAGGGACCCGAGGATGGCCTGCTGCGCATGCGCAAAACCGCGGGGCGGTTTTAAACCTAAACCCGCGTCAACCGCATTGATCAACGCCCCTTTGCATTCGCCGACCTGCGCGCGCAGTTAGCATGTCGGCCTGGAGGTACACATGCTCAAGCTCTACATCGGCAACAAAAATTATTCCTCGTGGTCCATGCGGCCCTGGGTGCTGCTCAAACAGGCCGGCATCCCGTTCCAGGAAGTCAAGGTGCTCTTCGACTCGTTCGACCCGGGCTCGAACTTCAAGGTGACACTGGACGGCGTGACGCCGGCGGGCAAGGTGCCGGTGCTGCTGGACGGCGACTTCGCCGTCTGGGACACGCTGGCCATCGCGGAGTATGTGGCCGAAAAATATCCCGAGAAGAAACTCTGGCCGCAGGACCCCAGGGCCCGGGCACGCGCGCGCAGCATCTGCGCCGAGATGCACTCCGGCTTCACGGCCCTGCGCGGCGCCTGCGGCATGAACATCGAGGCATCCCTGCCGCACATCGGCCAGCTCATATGGCGCGACAAGCCCGCCGTGCGCGCCGATGTGCAGCGCCTCGTCAGCATGTGGAGCGAGCTGCTTGCGCAGCATGGGGGGCCATTGCTTTTTGGTGACTTCACCATCGCCGATGCCTATTTCGCGCCGGTGTGCATGCGCATCAAGACCTATGCGCTGCCGGTGCCCGCCGACATCGCCGCCTACGTGGAACGCGTGCGCGCACTGCCCGGCATCAAGGCCTGGATCGACGACGCCCTGCTCGAGAAGGACTTCCGCAATTTCGAGGAGCCTTACCGCTTGTCGAGATAAGCCCCCACGCACCGGTAAACTGCCCGGCATGCAGATTTACATGGTTGGCGGTGCGGTGCGCGATGCCTTGCTGGGCTTGCCGGTGCAGGACCGCGACTGGGTCGTGGTGGGCGCCACGCCCGAGGCGATGGTCGCGCTGGGCTATCTGCCGGTGGGCCGGGACTTCCCCGTGTTCCTGCACCCGCAAACCCGCGAGGAGTATGCGCTGGCGCGCACCGAGCGCAAAACCGCGCGCGGCTACCACGGCTTTGCCTTCCACACCGCGCCGGACGTGACGCTGGAGCAGGATTTGGCGCGGCGCGACCTGACTATCAATTCAATAGCTGTCAGTGCAGATGCAGCAACGGCGTCAAGCCTGTTTCATGTCAATCCCGAGGCCCTGATCGACCCTTTCGGCGGGCAGCGGGACTTGCGCAGCAAGACCTTTCGCCATGTCACCGAGGCCTTTCGCGAAGACCCGGTGCGCATCCTGCGCGTGGCGCGCTTTGCGGCGCGCTTTGCCGACTTCCATGTGGCGCCCGAGACGATGCGGCTGATGCAGGACATGGTCAGCCACGGCGAGGTCGATGCGCTGGTGGCCGAGCGCGTCTGGCGGGAACTGGCTCGTGGCCTGATGGAGAACACGCCGTCACGCCTGTTCGAGGTGCTGCGCGAGTGCGGCGCACTGCGTGTCCTGCTGCCGGAAGTCGACAGGCTCTGGGGCGTGCCGCAGCCCGCGCAGCATCACCCGGAGGTCGATACCGGCGTCCATCTGATGCTGGTGCTCGACATGAGCGCGCGACTCGGCGCCTCGCTGCCGGTGCGTTTCGCCTGCCTGATGCACGACCTCGGCAAAGGCACGACGCCGGCCGAAGGATTGCCGCGCCACATCGGCCATGAGGAGCGCAGCGTCAAACTGGTCAAGAGCGTGTGCGCGCGGCTGCGCGTGCCCACCGAATGCCGCGAGCTGGCCGAGGTGGTGGCGCGCGAGCACGGCAACATCCACCGCAGCGGCGACTTCCAGGCGGCGGCGATGGTGCGCCTGCTGGAGCGCTGCGACGCGTTTCGCAAACCGCAGCGACTCGCGGATGTGCTGCTGGCCTGCGAGTGCGACGCGCGCGGCCGCCTGGGGCTGCAAGACAGCGCCTATCCCCAGCGCGAGCGGCTGCTCGGGGCATTGGCTGTCGCGCAGCAGGTCGCTACAAACTCAATAGCAGAAAGTGCACAGTCCACGGGGGTTACGGGCCCAAAGATTGGAGAGTTGATTCATCAGGCGCGGGTCGCGGCGGTCGCGGCTCGCTGGCCTGCAGCTGGCGCCTGACGCGACTCTATTTGCGTTCCGGATCGTTGGCCGCATTCACGGCCGCTGTGCTCGGCAAGCTGGTGGCATGCCAGCCGCCGCCCAGCGCCTGGATCAGCTGTACGCTGGCGACGTAGCGGTTGCCCAGCAGGCTGACGGTGTCGCGCTCGGTGCCGAACGCCGTGGCTTGCGCGGTGACCACATTCAGGTAGCTGACGACACCGGCCTTGTACTGGTTGATCGTCAGTCTCACCGACTCGCGCGCCGCCTGCAGGGCCGCGTCCTGCACGACAGCCTGCTGCTCCAGGATGCGCAGGGCCGCCAGATTGTCTTCCACCTCCCGGAAGCCGGTGAGCACGGTTTGCCGGTACAGGGCAACGTCCTGGTCATAGACCGCGCGCGCCTGCCGGCTTAGCGCATCGCGCGCACCGCCGTCGAACAGGGTCGCCGCCAGTTGCGGGCCGATCGACCAGAAGCGGTTCGGCAGGCTCAGCAGGTTGGCAAAGGTCGAGCCCTGGTAACCGGCCGACCCGGTCAGGCTCAGGGCCGGAAAATACGCGGCCTTCGCCACGCCGATCTGGGCATTGGCCGCGGCGACCTGGCGTTCCGCGGCTGCGACGTCAGGCCGGCGCTCCAGCAGTTGCGAGGGCAGGCCGGCCTCGGGAACCGGTGGTGGCGGCACCGCCGTGAGCGGCGCGGGGGCGATGGAGAAAGTCGAGGCCGGCTGGCCCACCAGCAGCGCAATCGCGTGCTCCAGCTGGGCCCGCTGCACGCCCAGGTTGATGGCCTGGGCCTGCGCGGTTTTGAGTTGCGTGTCGGCCGCCACCACATCGGCCTGCGCCGACACGCCGCCGACATAGCGGTTCCTGGTGAGCTGCAGTGATTTCTGGTAGGCGGCGACGGTGTCGGCATACAGCTGGATCTGGGCGTCCACCTGGCGCAGCGTGAAGTAGCTCTGCGCCAGCTGGCCCTGCGCGCTCAGGCGTGCCGCGGCCAGATCGGCGGCACTGGCCTGGGCGCTGCTGGTTTGCGCCTCGGTGGCGCGCCGCACCTTGCCCCAGATATCGGGCTCCCAGGACGCGCCCAGCGACAGCGAGACGTTGTTGCTGATACCGGAAGAGGAAGTGCCCGTGGTCACACGGCCGCCGACCTGCGATCGCGTCGCCGCCGCACTCAGGCCAACGGTCGGGAAGTAGGCGGCCCGCGCCGACTCCACCAGCGCGCGCGCCTGCTCGTACTGCGCGGCGGCCGCCTTCACGGTCTGGTTCGAAATATCCACCTGCTCGATCAGGGCGTTGAGGCGGGCATCGCCAAACACCTCCCACCATTTGCCGCGATCCGCGGTGTCGGCGGGCTGGGCCACGGCCCAGCCGCTGTTTTCCTTGTAGGCGACCGGGGCAGCGGTGTCGGGCTTGACGTAATCGGGGCCGACCGCGCAAGCGCCCAGCAGCGTGCAGACGGCCAGCGTCATGGCCACGGCCAGCGGCGTATCGGGAGTTGGATAACGGGTGCTCATACAGAAACCTCTGCGCTACGCGCTACGATATTCGCCTTGGGAGCGGCCCTGCGGCTCATGGCTTTTCCTGCCCCGCAAAAATAGGTCGGCCTGGACCTGTGCGCCTGCGCGCATAGCGCGCCTTGCTCCACAGGCTGAGCCGGTCCAGATAAAGGTACACGACGGGCGTCGTGTACAGCGTCAGCAACTGGCTCACCATCAGGCCGCCGACGATGGCGATGCCCAGCGGCTGGCGCAGCTCGGCGCCGTCGCCATGGCCCAGCGCCAGCGGAATGGCGCCGAACATCGCCGCCATGGTGGTCATCATGATGGGGCGGAAACGCAGCCGGCAGGCCTCGAAGATCGCGTCACGGGGCGTCATGCCCAGACGGCGCTCGGCGTCCAGCGCGAAGTCGATCATCATGATGGCGTTTTTCTTCACGATGCCGATCAACAAAATGACGCCGATCAGCGCGATCAGGCTGAACTCGGTGCCGGTCAGCAGCAGCGCCAGCAGCGCGCCAACGCCGGCCGAGGGCAGGGTCGACAGAATGGTCAGCGGGTGCACATAGCTCTCGTACAGCACGCCGAGCACGATGTAGACCGCCAGCAGCGCGGTCAGGATCAGCAGGGGCTGGCTGCTCAAAGAACCCTGGAAGGCATTGGCCGTGCCTTGAAAGCTCCCGTGCAGGCCGCTTGGCACGCCCAACCTAGCCATCGCATTGTCGATCGCGCTGCTGGCGTCCGACAGCGACACGCCGGGCGGCAGGTTGAACGAAATCGTCGAGGCCGTGAATTGCCCCTGATGGTTCACCGACAGCGCGGTACTGGTGGGCGCATACGTGGCGAAGGCGGCCAGCGGAATCTGTGGCTCCGGCTGGGTCGAGAGCGTCAGCGCCAGCGATGTGTTGGCCGACAGCTTGCCGCCCGCCGTTAGCGCCGGCGCGGTCTGCAGGGCGGACGAGGTCGGCGCCAGATTGGCCTGCGACCGGGGTACGCTGACGTAGGTTTTCTGCAGCGTGGCCGGACTCTGCCAGTACTCGGGCGAGGCCTCCATCACCACGTGGTACTGGTTCATCGCGTTGTAGATGGTCGATATCTGGCGCTGGCCGAACAGGTCGTAGAGCGAGGCGTCGATCAGCTGCGGCGTGACGCCCATGCGCATGGCCGTGGCGCGGTCGATGGTCAGCGTGGTTTGCAGCCCATGGTCCTGCTGGTCGCTGCTGACGTCGGCCAGTTCTGGCAGGCCCGACAGGGCCAGGGTGATCTTGGGCTCCCAGGCGCGCAACACGGCCAGGTCGTCGGCCTGCAGCGTGTACTGGTACTGGGCGTTGCTTTGCCGGCCGCCCACGCGGATATCCTGCACAGCCTGCAAAAACAGGCTGGCGCCGGCCACGTGCGAGAGCTTGCCGCGCAGCCGCGCGATCACCTTGTCGGCCGAGTCCTTGCGCACGCCCAGCGGTTTGAGCGAGACGAAAACAAAGCCGCTGTTGACGCGTCCGCCGCCGGTGAAGCCAACTACCGTTTCCACATCCTTGTCGGACCTGACGATCTGCACGAACTCGGCGAATTTCTGCTTCATGGCCTGGAACGAAATCGCCTGGTCGCCCTGGATGCTGCCCACCAGCCGGCCGGTGTCCTGCTGCGGGAAAAAACCCTTGGGAATGATCACATACAAGTACACGTTCAGCGCAATCGTCGCCAGCAGAATGACCACCATGAGCGGCGCAAAGCGCAGCGCCCAGGCCAGCGAGCGCTCATAGCCGCGCAGCATGCCGTTGAAAAACCGCTCGCTCCACAGGTACAGGCGCCCGGGCTGGCGTGCCGCCTGCGCGCCGCGGGCCTTGAGCAGGCGCGCGCACATCATCGGCGTGGTGGTGAGCGACACCACCAGCGACACCAGGATCGCCACCGACAGCGTGATGGCGAATTCACGGAACAGGCGCCCGACGATGCCGCCCATGAGCAGCAGCGGAATGAACACCGCGATCAGCGACAGGCTCATCGACAGCACCGTGAAGCCGACCTCGCGCGCGCCCTGCAGGGCCGCGGCGAACGGCTTCATGCCGTCCTCGATGTGGCGCGACACGTTTTCCAGCACCACGATGGCATCGTCCACCACGAAGCCGGTGGCAATCGTCAGCGCCATCAGCGAGAGGTTGTCCAGGCTGAAGCCCAGCAGGTACATCACGCCGAAGGTGCCAATCAGCGATACCGGCACGGCCACGCTGGGAATCAGGGTGGCGCGCCAGTTGCGCAGAAAGGCGAACACCACCATGATGACCAGCGCGATCGAGATCATCAGCGTGCGCTCGGTATCCTTCAGGGACGCGCGGATGGTGGGTGTGCGGTCCACCGACACCGTGAGGTTGATGGCGGCGGGAATCGAGGCGCGCAACTGCGGCAAGAGCGCGCGCACCCGGTCCACCGTCTCGATGATGTTGGCGCCCGGCTGGCGGTACAGGATCACCAGCACTGACGGTTTGCCATTGGTCTGGCCGGCATTGCGCAGGTCGGCCACCGAATCCACCACCTGGGCCACGTCGCTCACACGCACCGGCGCGCCGTTGCGGTAGGCGACGATCAGGGGCATGTATTCGGCGGCGGTCGTGGCCTGGTCGTTGGCATAGATCTGCCAGTTGCGCGCGCCGTCTTCCACGATGCCCTTGGGCCGGTTTGCGTTGGTGGCCGCCACCGCCGTGCGCACGTCGGCCGTGCCGATGCCGTATTTGTTGAGCGCGGTCGGGTTCAGCTCGATGCGCACCGCCGGCTGTGAGCTGCCGCCCACGCTGACCTGGCCGATGCCGTCCACCTGCGCCAGTTTTTGCGCCAGGATGCTGTCGGCCGCGTCGTACATCTGCCCCTGCGTCATCGTGTCCGAGGTCAGCGACAGAATCAGCACCGGCGCATCGGCCGGATTCACCTTGCGGTAGGTCGGGTTGCTCGGCATGCCGCTGGGCAGCAGGGTGCGCGCCGCATTCAGCGCGGCCTGCACGTCGCGCGCGGCGCCGTCGATGTCGCGGCTCAGGTCGAACTGCAGCGTGATGCGCATCGAATTCAGTGCGCTGCTCGAGGTGATCTCCGTGACGCCGGCAATGCTGCCCAGCGCGCGCTCCAGCGGCGTGGCCACCGTGGCGGCCATGGTCTCCGGGCTGGCGCCGGGCAGCGAGGCCGACACGGAGATGGTCGGGAAGTCCACCTGCGGCAGGGGTGAGACCGGCAGCAACCGGAACGCGACCAGACCGGCCAGCGCGATGCCCAGCGTCAAGAGCGTGGTCGCGACCGGGCGCTCGATGAACGGCTTGGAGATGTTCATGGTCGGGTCAATGCGCTCAAGGCCGGGGCCTCATGGCTGGGCTGGCGTGGGCGCCGGGTCCATCGCCGACGTCGCATCCGGATCCGCGTCGGGGCTGCCAAAGCGCTTTTTCATGCGCCGCGCCATGCGGTCGAACGCCAGGTAGATCACCGGCGTGGTGAACAGCGTCAGCACCTGCGACACCAGCAAGCCGCCGACCATGGTGATGCCCAGCGGCTGGCGCAACTCCGAGCCGACGCCGCCGCCGAGCATCAGGGGCAACGCGCCGAGCAGGGCGGACATCGTCGTCATCAGGATGGGGCGGAAGCGCAACAGGCAGGCCTGGTGGATCGCTTCGCGCGGCGACTTGCCCTCGTGCCGCTCGGCCTCCAGTGCGAAGTCGATCATCATGATGGCGTTTTTCTTGACGATACCGATCAAGAGGATGATGCCGATGATCGCGATGATGTCGATGTCATGCCCCGTGAGCATCAGCGACAGCAGCGCGCCGACCCCGGCGGAGGGCAGTGTGGACAGGATCGTGACCGGATGGATGTAGCTCTCGTACAGCACCCCGAGCACGATGTACATCGTGATGACGGCCGCCAGGATCAGCAGCAGCGTGTTGCTGAGCGAGGCCTGGAACGCCAGCGCCGCGCCCTGGAAGCTGGTCTGCACGCTCAGGGGCAGGCCGATCCCGGCCTCGGCCGCCTTGATCGCATTGACGGCATCGCCCAGCGAGGCGCCCGCTGCCAGGTTGAACGAGATCGTCGCGGCGGAGAATTGGCTCAGGTGGTTCACCACCAGCGGCGCCGTCTTCTCGGAAATGCGGGCGATGCTGGACAGCGGAATCTGGCCGCCGCTGCCCGTGACCAGGTAGATGCCGTTCAGCGCGGCGGGGCCCTTCTGGAATTCGGGCTTGACCTCCATCACCACGCGGTACTGGTTGGACTGCGTGTAGATCGTTGAAATCATGCGCTGGCCGAAGGCGTTGTACAGCGCGTTGTCGATCGCCGCCGTGGTGATCCCCAGGCGCGAGGCCGAGTCGCGATCGATGTCGATATAGGCCTGCAGGCCCTCATCCTGCAGGTTGCTGGCCACGTCCGCCAGTTGCGGGATTTGCTGCAGGCGTGTGACCAGTCGGGGCACCCACACACTGAGCTCATCCGGGTCCGCGTCTTCCAGGCTGAACTGGTACTGGGTACGGCTGACGCTGTCCTCGATGGTCAGATCCTGCACCGGCTGCATGTACAGCTTGATGCCCGGCACATCGGCGTCGAGCTTGGGCCCCAGGCGCCGGATCACGTCACTGGCGCTGATGCCGCGCACCGCCTTGGGCTTGAGGTTGATCTGCAGGCGCCCGCTGTTCAGCGTGACGTTGGTGCCGTCGACCCCGATGAACGACGACAGGCTCTCCACCGCGGGGTCCTGCAGCACCACCCGGGCCAGCGCCTGCTGGCGCTCGCCCATGGTGGCGAACGAAACCGATTGCGTGGCCTCGGAAATGCCCTGGATCACCCCGGTGTCCTGCACCGGAAAAAACCCTTTCGGCACGAACACATAGAGCAGCACCGTGAGCACGAGCGTGCCGAAGGCGACGAGCAGCGTCAGCATCTGGCGGTCCAGCACCCATTCGAGCGCCCGGCCGTAGTGGGCGATGACGTTGTCGAAAAAGGCCCCGCTCCTGCGGAAAAACCAGCCCTGTTTTTCGGGCGGCGTGTGGCGCAGCAGCCGCGCGCACATCATCGGGGTCAGGGTCAGCGACACCACCGCGGAGATCAGAATGGCGACCGCGAGCGTCACGGCGAATTCGCGGAACAGCCGCCCCACCACATCGCCCATGAAGAGCAGCGGGATCAGCACCGCAATCAGCGACACGGTCAGCGAGATGATCGTGAAGCCGATCTGCGCCGAGCCTTTGAGGGCCGCCTCCAGCGGCTTCATGCCCTCCTCGATATAGCGCGAGATGTTCTCGATCATCACGATCGCATCGTCCACCACGAAGCCGGTGGCAATCGTCAGCGCCATCAGGGTCAGGTTGTTGATGGAAAAACCGGCGAAGTACATGACGCCGAAGGTGCCGACCAGCGACAGCGGCACCGCAACGCTGGGAATGATAGTGGCCGGCACGTTGCGCAGGAACACAAAGATCACCATCACCACCAGCGCCACCGACAGCAGCAGCTCGAACTCCACGTCGCTGACCGAGGCCCGGATGGTGGTGGTCCGGTCCGTCAGGACCTTGACGTCGATGGCGCCCGGCAGCGTGGCCTGCAGCGCGGGCAAGATCTTCTTGATGTTGTCCACCACACCGATCACGTTGGCGCCCGGCTGGCGCTGGATGTTCATGATGATCGCCGGCGTGGTGTTGGCCCAGGCGGCCAGGCGCACGTTCTCGGCCGAATCCTCCACATCGGCAATGTCGGAGATGCGGATGGCGGCGCCGTTCTTGTACGCGACGATCAGGCCTTTGTATTCATCGGCCGACTTGAGCTGGTCATTGGCGTCGATGGTCGAGGCCCGCGTCGGCCCGTCGAAGTTGCCCTTGGCCTGGTTCACGTTGGCATTGCCGATGGCGGTGCGCACGTCGTCGAGGTTGAGCCCGAGCGCGGCCACGGCCTTCGGGTTCAGCTGAATCCGCACGGCCGGCCGCTGCCCGCCGGACAGCGTCACCAGGCCGACACCCGCCACCTGCGAGAGCTTTTGCGCCAGCCGCGTGTCGATCAGGTCGCTCACCTTGGGCAGCGGCAGTGTCCTGGAGGTGATCGCCAGCGTCAGAATCGGCGTGTCGGCCGGGTTCACCTTGTTGTAGATGGGCGGCGTCGGCAGGTCCGCGGGCAACAGGTTGCCGCTGGCGTTGATGGCGGCCTGCACCTCCTGCTCCGCAATGTCCAGACTTAGATCGAGGCTGAACTGCAGCGTGATGACCGACGCGCCACCGGAGCTGGTGGACGACATCTGGTTCAGGCCCGGCATCTGGCCAAAGGTGCGCTCCAGCGGCGCCGTGACGGACGAGGTCATCACGTCCGGGCTGGCGCCCGGGTACAGCGTGATGACCTGGATGGTGGGGTAATCGACTTCCGGCAGGGCCGACAGCGGCAACTGCCTGAACGCCACGATGCCGGCCAGCAGGATGGCCAGCATCAGCAGCGATGTCGCGACCGGCCGCAGAATGAAGATGCGTGACGGGTTCATGACCAGCTTTTAGCGGGCAGCGCTGGCGGCCGGTGCGGCAGGTACCGATGCGCTGGTAGCCGGTGCGCTGGCGGCCCCCGCCGCGCCGCCCGCAC
>JARLJI010000065.1 GCA_031291295.1 Rhodoferax sp.
CCCGCGCGGAACGGGGGTCTCCGGTGTAAACGGTGGCGCGCCAAAGGGGGGGGGGGCACCCGACCCCGCGCCCGGGCCCGCACGGTCGCCACCCACGCGCGCCGAGACGCCGAAGTTCAGCGGCACGCCGCCGACCAGAAAACCCGGCTGCAGGCCGGCGCACTCCAGGATCCAGGCCAGCATCGAGGTGGTGGTGGTCTTGCCATGCGTGCCGGCCACGGCCAGCACGTGGCGGCCCTGCAGCACATGCTCTGCCAGCCATTGCGGGCCGCTGGTGTAAGGCAGGCCGGCATCCAGAATGGCTTCCATCAGCGGGAATTTCGGTATGCCGTCGCTAAGATGGGCGCGGCTCACGACGTTGCCGACGACGAACATGTCGGGCTGCAGCGCCAGTTGCTCGGCGCCAAAGCCTTCGATCAGGTCAATGCCCAGCGCGCGCAGCTGGTCGCTCATGGGTGGGTAGACGCCCGTGTCGCAACCGGTCACCTTGTGGCCCGACTCGCGCGCGAGCGCGGCGACGCCGCCCATGAAGGTGCCGCAGATCCCGAGAATATGAATGTGCATGTTTTGATTTTAGGCGGAATTGAAGGCGTATCAGGCTTCAAGCCCCCGCAAATGGGTCGTTGACAGCTATCAAAAGCGTAGCGACTTGCCTAGCCACCGTGGCGCCGCGCAGGCCTGGTGCGGTATTTTCGACGCAGCACTTTTGTTTTGGTCAACATTCGAATAAATTTGGCTGGCGGCGGCCTCTTTGACTTCCCGCCGCACATAACAAACTTCTGGAGACACACCATGACCTTGACACGACGCAGTCTGATGCAGGGAACGCTGGGCACGCTGGCGAGTGGGGCCGGCCTCTCGGTGCTGGCACCCGGGGCCTTCGCGCAGGGCGCGACGACCGTCGAACTGCCGTTCCTGAACGGCGCACGCAAACTGGTGGCTTTCCCCGAGAAGCGCCCGCTGATCGTGCTGACCTCGCGCCCGCCCCAACTCGAGACGCCGTGGAGCGTGTTCAACGAGGGCCTGATCACGCCTAACGACGCCTTCTTCGTGCGCTACCACAACGCTGCCATTCCGACCTCGATCGATGGCGATGCGCACGTCATCAAGGTCGGCGGCGCTGGCGCGGGCAAGCCGTTCGAGCTGACGGTGGCGCAGTTGCGCGAGCAGTTCAAGCCGGTCGAACTGATCGCGGTGAACCAGTGCTCGGGCAACAGCCGCGGCTACTTCTCGCCACGCGTCACGGGCGGGCAGCTCTCCAACGGCGCCATGGGCAATGCGCGCTGGCTCGGCGTGCCGCTGAAGGATCTGCTGGCGCGGGCCGAGCCCAAAAGCAGCGCCCGCCAGGTCGTCTTCGACGGGCTGGACCAGGCGGTGTATGGCGGCGGCGACTTCCAGAAGGCGCTGGACGTGGAGCACGCGATGGACGGCGAGGTGATGGTGGCCTACCAGATGAACGGCGCCGATCTGCCCATGCTGAACGGCTTTCCGGTGCGACTCGTGGTGCCGGGCTACTACGGCACCTACTGGGTCAAACACCTGAGTGACATCCAGCTGGTGGAGCAGCCCTTCGAGGGCTTCTGGATGAAGACCGGCTACCGGGTGCCCGACAACGACTGCGCCTGCGTGGAACCCGGCACGGCGCCTGCCCGCACGCGCCCGATCGGCCGCTTCACGGTGCGCTCCTTCATCACCTCGGTGGTGGACGGGGCTGTGCTGACAGCCGGGCGCAGCACCGGTGTGCGCGGCATCGCGTTCGATGGCGGGCAGGGCATTCGCGAGGTGGCGTATTCCACCGACGGCGGCCAGAGCTGGCGCGAGGCCACGCTGGGCGAGGACCTGGGGCGCTACTCGTTCCGGGAATTCAGGTTCAGCTTCACGCCGGTCAAAGGTCCGCACGATCTGCGCGTGCGCGCCTGGAACCGTTCCGGCCAGAGCCAGCCAATGCAGGCCCTGTGGCAGCCGGGCGGCTATATGCGCAACGTGGTTGAGTCGGTGAAGGTCACGGCCGCCTGAGCCGCAGGAGATGAACATGAAAAAAACAGTCGACCCCTTCTTCACCCTGGTGTTCTGCGCTGCGCTGCTGGGCCTGCCCGGCGTCACCCATGCGGTGGTCAAGACGATCGAGCTGCCGCCCGACGGCGCGGTGTGGCAACCCAGCACCCTGCCGGGTTATGCCAAGGTCATGCAAAACTGCGTGGCCTGTCATTCGGCCGAGTACGCGCAATCGCAGCCGCCCACGGCGTCGCGCGCCTACTACGACGCCATGGTCCACCGCATGAAGGCAGTGTTCAACGCGCCGATCGACGACGCCGACATGCCCGCGATCGTGGACTACCTGGTCAAGACCTACGGCGCAGAAAAGCCCGCGGGGGCGTCATCCAAATAGAGTTGCGTGTGTCGAAAGTTCAAGGATTTTCGCCCGGGAGTCCTTGTCCAGTCTGCACTGGTAGCTATTAAAATAGTAGCATTCAGAGCTTGACGGCAAAGCGTTCGCGCAGCTTCATCTTCCAGAACTTGCCGGTCGAGGTGCGCGGCACGGCGTCGATGAACTCGTAGCGCTCGGGCAACTGCCATTTGGCAAAGCCGTGCCCCAGCAGGTGCGGGCCGAAGTCAATGGCCGCCGCGCTCTGGCCGGGTTTCAGCACCACGCAGGCCAGTGGGCGCTCGCCCCATTTTTCGTCCGGCATCGCGATCACCGCGGCCTCGGCCACGGCCGGGTGCGCCATCAGCGCGTTTTCCAGATCGACCGAGCTGATCCATTCGCCGCCGGACTTGATCAGGTCCTTGGTGCGGTCGGTGATCTTGACGAAGCCCATCGCGTCGACCGAGGCCACGTCGCCGGTGCGCAACCAGCCATCCGGACTGAATTTCTCGGGGTTCACGGGAACCTGGTGGTCCCCGGCGCCGGGCCGCCCCAAGCCGGGGAGCGCCCCCTCGGGGGGTCGAGGCGCAGCCTCTTGGGGGTAATAACTCCCCGTGATGAAGGGCCCGCGCACCTGGACCTCGCCCACGCTGTGGCCGTCCCAGGGCTGCTCGGTGCCATCGTCGCCCCAGACGCGCAGATCGACCAGCGGCACCGGCACGCCGGCCATCGCAGCGCGGCGATAGCGCTCATCCATGCTCGCGTTGCGCAGCTCGGCCTTGGGGTAGGACACGGTGGCGACCGGCGAGGTCTCGGTCATGCCCCAGCCCTGCAAAATCCAGATGCCGTGCTGGTCGAACGCGCGGATCAGCGCCTCGGGCACGGCCGCGCCGCCGACCAGCGAGCGCATGCCGGCCGGCAACTTCCAGGGGCCGTGGTTCGGCGACTCTAGGCTTTGCGCGGCGTCGAAGGTCTGGATCAGGCTCATCCAGATGGTGGGCACGCCGAGCGACAGGGTCGGCGGCTCCAGCTGCATCAGGTCGAGCAGGTCGTCGGGGTGCAGGTGCGGGCCGGGAAATACGAGTTTCACGCCCATCATCACCGCGCCATACGGCATGCCCCAGCTGTTGGCGTGGAACATCGGCGTGACCGGCAGCACCACGTCGGTGCCGCGCAGGCCCCAGAAGTCGCCCAGGCTGGCCACCAGCGTGTGCAGCACGGTGGAGCGGTGCGAATACACCACGCCCTTGGGCCGGCCCGTGGTGCCCGAGGTGTAACACATGGCGACCGGGTCGTTTTCGTCGTGCGGCGCGTACTGAAAGGCGTCCGGGTCGGCACCGGCCAGCAGGGCTTCGTAGTCGGTGAACTCCGCCGGGACGGGAGCGCCGGAGAACGGAAAGACGATCACTTTCTCGAATTTGTACAGGTGCGCGAACTGCCGGTACAGCGGCAGCAGCACGTCGTCGATCACCAGGAAGCGGTCCTGCGCGTCGTTGGCAATCCAGCCCAGCTCGTCGGGCGACAGGCGCAGGTTCAGCGTGTGCATCACGCCGCCGGCCGCGGGAATGCCGAAGTAGCACTCCAGGTGCGCGTGGTGGTTCCAGCACAGGGTGGCGACGCGCTCGCCTTTTTGCAGGCCCAGCCCCTGCAGGGCCGCCGCCAGCGCCCGTGTGCGGCGGTAGTAGTCGCCAAAGCTGTGCCGCTTGAGCGATTTGTCGGGCAGGCGCGAGACGATCTCGTTGCTGGCAAACAGGGTGCCGGCGCGCTCGAGCAGGTGGTTCAGCGACAGCGGCACGGTCATCATCGTGCTTTTTATGGAGGCGGGCATGGGATGGTCTCCGGAGATTGTGGTTTTGCTCTAATCTACTGGATGCAGGCGGGCAATGCCAGTCAGAGAATGCAAAATCACCTCATGGACACCCTGAAATCTGAAATCGCCGCGGTCGCCGCCCGCATGGTGGTGGCGGAAGGGCTGGAATACGGTCCGGCCAAGCGCCGCGCGCTCAAGCAGATGGGCTTGCCGGCCCGCACGCAGCTGCCCGGCAACGATGAGGTTGAAACGGCGGTGCGCGAGTACATCGAGCTGTTCTGCGCTGACACCCAAGCCCTTGAACTGGCCGCGCTGCGCCGGCTGGCGCTGGTCTGGATGGAGCGCATGGCGCCGTTCCGGCCTTACCTGGGGGGCGCGGTCTGGCATGGCACGGCCACCAAGCTGTCGGACATTTACATCCAGTTGTTTTGCGATGACCCCAAATCGGCGGAAATCGCGCTGATTGACCACAAGGCGGACTACGAGCCGCGCACCGTCAAGGGCTTTCATGGCGAGTCGGTCGAGGCGTTGAGCCTGTCCAGCGTTT
The DNA here is from genome assembly GCA_031291295.1 of Rhodoferax sp. Taxonomy (GTDB): domain Bacteria; phylum Pseudomonadota; class Gammaproteobacteria; order Burkholderiales; family Burkholderiaceae_C; genus Rhodoferax_A. The sequence continues at coordinate 4,723 of JARLJI010000065.1, forward strand.
GCCGTGAGCTGGACACGATCATTGGCGTGCATCTGCTGGTCTACGACCTGGACGATCTGCGCGGCGCGCTCAAGCCCGACGCCAGGGGCCGCTCTCCGCGCGGCAATATCGAGGCTGTGCGCCGGCTGCTGCAGGAAACAATGCCATGAACCATGAAAACGTGCCGACATCGGGCCATTCTGCCGGTGCGCAGTCCGCCGGCCGCCGCCGCGTCCTTTATGCGGGGGTGGCGGCTGCCGCGGCACTGGCGGGTGCGGGGCTGGCCTGGTGGAAATTCCAGCCCTCCGCGGTGACGGCCGAGGCTGCGCTATGGGGCTTGACGTTTGATACGCCGACGGGGGAGAAGCTGGTCATGCAAAGTCTGCGCGGCAAGCCCTTGCTGGTTAATTTCTGGGCCACCTGGTGCGCGCCGTGCATCGAGGAAATGCCTTTATTGGATCGCTTTTACCGGGAAAATTCAGCCAAAAGCTGGCAAGTACTTGGATTGGCAATTGATCAGGCCGGCGCTGTCGATCGCTTCCTGAAAAAAACGCCGGTCAGTTATCCCGTGGGCATGGCGGGGATGGAGGGCACCGACCTGGGACGCTCGCTGGGCAATACGGTCGGTGGTTTGCCCTTCACGGTGGCGTTCGATGCGGCGGGCGCCGTATTGCATCGTAAAATAGGGCAGCTCACCCCTGCGGATTTGCAGCAATGGGCGGCACTGAAGTAGGTCGGTCGATGGCGGCTTCAGGGCGCCATGCGGGGAGCCCCGGGAATTGCTAGCACAATTGTCTAGATAGAAAAATAGAAGAAATTAAGGGAAAAAGCGCGCATTAAGCAGAATTTAGAGTAAATTCGCGTTTTTCTTATTGTCCGCAGTCGTTGGAGATTTCATGGATTTACGCAAACTCAAAACGTTGATCGACCTGGTGTCGGATTCCAATGTGTCCGAACTCGAAATCACCGAAGCAGAAGGCAAGGTTCGTATCGTCAAAGGCGGCATCATGCTGCAACCGGCTGCAGCACCCCTGGTAGCGGCGGCGCCGATGCCCGTGGCGCAGGCCGCTGCGCCAGGCGCTCCGGCTGCAGCCCCTGTCGCCGAGGTGCCGTCGGGGCATGTCGTCAAGTCGCCCATGGTCGGCACCTTTTACTTGTCGGCCAGCCCCGGCGCGAAGCCGTTTGTCGAGGTCGGCAGCGCCGTCAAGGAAGGCGAGACGCTGTGCATTATCGAGGCCATGAAGATCCTCAACGAGATCGAGGCCGACAAGTCCGGCACTGTCACCCAGATTCTGGGGCAGAACGGTCAAGCCGTGGAGTACGGGCAGCCTCTCTTCGTGATTGAGTGAAAACACAAGTAAGCGGCCACTCATGTTTAAAAAAATCCTGGTTGCCAACCGTGGCGAGATTGCCCTGAGAATCCAGCGCGCCTGCAGTGAGTTGGGCGTCAAGGCGGTGATGGTTTATTCGGAGGCGGACCGCGAGGCCAAGTACGTCAAGCTCGCGGAAGAAGCGGTCTGCATCGGCCCGGCCTCGGCGTCGCTGAGCTACCTGAATATGCCGGCGCTGATTTCGGCTGCCGAGGTGACGGATGCCGAAGCCATCCATCCGGGTTACGGGTTTTTGGCCGAAAACGCCGATTTCGCAGAGCGCGTGGAGAAGAGCGGCTTCCAGTTCATCGGCCCCACGCCCGAGTCGATCCGCCTGATGGGCGACAAGGTGTCGGCCAAGCAGGCCATGATCAAGGCGGGCGTGCCCTGCGTGCCGGGCTCCGAGGGCGAACTGCCGGACGACCCGGTGCAGATCCGGCGCATCGCCAAAGTGGTGGGGTATCCCGTCATCATCAAGGCGGCCGGCGGCGGCGGCGGGCGCGGCATGCGCGTGGTGCACACCGAAGCGGCGCTCATCAACGCGGTGCAGATGACCAAGGCCGAGGCCGGCGCGGCCTTCGGCAATCCGGCCGTGTACATGGAGAAGTACCTGCAGAACCCGCGCCACATCGAGATCCAGATACTGGCCGACAAGTACAAGAATGCGGTCTATCTGGGCGAGCGCGACTGCTCGATGCAGCGGCGCCATCAGAAGGTAATTGAAGAAGCACCGGCGCCGGGCATCCCGCGCAGGCTGATCGAGCGGCTGGGTGAGCGCTGCGTGGCGGCGTGCAAAAAGATCGGCTATCGCGGGGCTGGCACCTTCGAGTTTTTATACGAGAACGGCGAGTTCTACTTCATCGAGATGAACACGCGCGTGCAGGTCGAGCACCCTGTCACCGAATTCATCACGGGCGTGGACATCGTCAAGACGCAGATCATGGTGGCGGCCGGTGAAAAACTGCCGTTCACGCAGCGCCAGATCGAGATCCGCGGCCACGCGATCGAATGCCGCATCAACGCCGAAGACCCCTTCAAGTTCACGCCCTCGCCGGGGCGCATCACCACCTGGCACACGCCGGGCGGGCCGGGCGTGCGGGTGGACTCGCATATCTATACCAATTATTTCGTACCGCCGAACTACGACTCGATGATCGCCAAGATCATTGTGCATGGCGACACGCGCGAACAGGCGCTGGCCCGCATGCGCACCGCGCTCAACGAGACGGTCATTGAAGGCATCCAGAGCAACATCCCGCTGCACCGCGAACTGATGGTGGATGCGAAGTTCGTGGCGGGCGGCACCAATATCCATTACCTTGAAGAATGGCTGGCGCAGCACAAGCGCTGAGCGGATGGCCCACATAGCGAGCGCGCATGTTTGAACTCAGCCTGATGTGCCCGCAGGACCGGGTCGAGACCTTCAGCGAGGCGCTGGAGGCCTTGGACGCCCTGAGCGTTTCCGTCGAGGATTTTGACGCCCAGACCGACGCCGAACAGGCCCTGTTTGGCGAGCCCGGCATGCCGGCGCCGGCCGGGGGCTGGCAGCGCTCGCGCGTGCTGGCCCTGTTTGCTACAGAATTACTAGCTAAAGAAGCAGCATCCTTGCTGGCTGCGCAGGATTTTTTTGATGAATGCCGGTTGCTCGGCATCAATCTGGTGCCCGATCAGAACTGGGTGCGCCTGACGCAATCGCAATTTACGCCGGTCGAGGTCACACCCGAGTTCTGGATTGTCCCGACCTGGCATGAGCCGCCCGCGCAAGCGGGCACCATCATCCGCCTGGATCCGGGGCTGGCCTTTGGCACGGGCACGCATCCCACCACGCGCATGTGTCTGCGCTGGATCGCGCGCCACGGCCACGCAGGTCCGTCGGCCGGCGCGGGCAACCCGCTGGGCCGGGTGCTCGACTACGGCTGCGGCTCCGGCATCCTGGCCATTGGCGCGGCGAAATTTGGCGCCGTGGACATCGATGCGGTCGACATCGACAGCGCGGCGGTCGAGTCCACGCGACTCAATGCGCAGGCCAATGCCGTGCGCCTGCAGGCCGGCCTGCCCGATCGGGCGACGGGCCGCTACCAGACGGTGCTGGCGAATATCCTGGCCACGCCGCTCAAGGTGTTGGCGCCGCTGCTGTGCGCGCACGTCGCGCCTGGCGGCTCGCTCGTCATGGCGGGGATTCTGGAGCGGCAGGCCGATGAGCTCAAGGCGGCTTATGCGCCGTACGCGCGACTGGCGGTGTCTGACAGCGAAGACGGCTGGATCCTGATGACCGCCACGCTGTGAGTGATGGCGCGGCGCGAGGGCCGCGCAGCGACCCTACAATCCGTTACCCATGAGCCTGATCACACGCTGCCCTGCCTGCGGGACGATGTTCAAAGTCGTGCCCGACCAACTCAGGATCTCCGACGGCTGGGTGCGCTGTGGACAATGCGCCGAAGTTTTTGAGGCGCCCGAGCACCTGCAACAGGATCCCTGGATGATGGTGTCGGCGTCCGCGTCGGCGCCGGCTGCGAACCACGTGCCCGATAGCAGCAGCAACGCCACAGAGGTGGAATCAGCGGCGGCGCTCGACGCCGCGTCCGAAGTGGCGGCCGCCGCCGAGGGCATCGGGCAGGACGCTGACGACGAATTTTGGGCGCTGCCGCCAGGCGTGGATCTGCCGCCGCCTGACCTGCAGCCGGATCTGGAGCCGGAGGCACCGGTCGATCCTGGCCACGAAGCTTTGCTGGAGGTGCCGCCAGGCGAGCCAGCACCCGCGCCCGTGAGCGACTTTCTGACAGAGCCGAGTGCGGCGGCACCGTCGCCGCAGGTGGAGCCGGTCCCTGACCCGGCCCTGCAGGAGGTGTCGTTTGTCCGGGACGCCCAGCGCAAGGCATTGTGGCAACGCCCGCAGATCCGCCGCGTGCTGATGGCGGCGTGCGCCGTGCTGCTGATGTTGCTGGGTCTGCAGTGGATTCTGCACGAGCGCGACAGGATTGCCGCCTTCGAGCCGCGCACCCGGGGCCTGTTGCAGGGGCTGTGCGTCCCGCTGCGTTGCACCGTGGCGCCGTTGCGGCAGATTGAATCCATCCTGGTCGACAGCTCGTCGTTCAGAAAAGTCCGTGACAATGTTTACCAGCTCAACCTCACCATCAAGAATGCCGCGCCCGTCGCACTCGCCATGCCCAGTGTCGAGCTGGCGCTGACCGATACGCAGGACCAGCCGGTGCTGCGCCGGGTTCTGTTTCCCGCCGATTTGGGCGCTGCGGCCGTGTTGGCCGCAGGCGCCGAATGGACCGGCGCGATCCCGGTCAGTGTGGCAGACGGCGCGACGGTGGCCCGCATCGCGGGCTATCGCGTGCTGGCTTTTTATCCCTGACCCATCTTCATCACAACCGCATCAAAAATTTATGGCAGCAATCATTTGTGGCTCCCTGGCCTTTGACACCATCATGACCTTCGAGGGCCGGTTTGCCGAGCAGATCCTGCCGGATCAGCTGCACATCCTCAACGTCTCGTTTCTGGTGCCCGCGCTGCGCCGCGATTTTGGCGGCTGCGCCGGCAACATCGCGTACAGCCTGAAGCAGCTCGGTGGCAACCCGCTGCCGATGGCCACCGTCGGTAGCGACGGCCTGGATTACATCGCGCGCTTGAGGGCGCAAGGCATCAGCACCGAGTTCGTGCGCGAGATCAGCGACACCTACACCGCGCAGTGCTACATCACGACCGATCTGACCAACAACCAGATCACGGCCTTCCATCCCGGCGCCATGCAGCAGGCGCACCTCACGAAGATTGCGCCGCGCAGCGACATCCGCCTGGGCATCATCTCGCCCGACGGCCGCGACGCGATGCTGCAGCATGCGGAGCAGTTCAAGGCGGCCGGCATTCCCTTTGTGTTCGATCCGGGCCAGGGCCTGCCGATGTTCGATGGCAAGGAACTGGCCCACTTCGTCGAGCTGGCCAGTTGGGTGACGGTGAACGACTACGAAGGCAAGATGCTCAGCGACCGCACCGGCTGGAGCAGTGCCGAACTCTCGCGCCGCGTACAGGGCCTGATCGTCACCCTGGGGGCCGAGGGCAGCGAAGTGTGGATCGACGGTGAAAAAACCGTGGTGCCGCCGACCCAGGCGAGCGCGGTGGTGGACCCGACGGGCTGCGGCGACGCCTACCGCGGCGCGCTGCTGTACGGACTGGAACAGGGCTGGAGCCTGGCGCGCTGCGCCGCGCTGGGGAACCGCATCGGCGCGCTCAAGATTGCCCAGCGCGGGCCGCAGAACTACACGCTTGATTTGAAAGAAATCGGGCTGTAGGCCACACGGAAAAATGAAAAAGCCCGATGTCTTGCGACACCGGGCCTGGAAAGCGGCAAGCCGCTGTTCGCTGCTTACGGCTTGCTGGCCGTAGGAAACGGCCATGCTGCCTGCGGGTTCAGAGTGGTCTGAGCTGCAGGGGTAGCCGGCGCAGGGGCTGCTTTGGCAGCGGGTGCTTTCGCGGCTTTCTTCGCAGCGGGTTTTTTCGCTGCTTTCTTGGCGGCTGGCTTTTTCGCCGGGGCTTTTTTGGCGGCCGCTTTCTTCGCTGGCGCCTTTTTCGCTGCTGCCTTCTTCGCCGGGGCTTTCTTGGCTACGGCTTTTTTCGCGGGCGCTTTTTTTGCCGCTACTTTTTTGGCAGGGGCCTTCTTGGCCGGAGCTTTTTTCGCCACTACTTTTTTAGCAGGGGCTTTCTTCGCAGCGACCTTCTTGGCCGGAGCTTTTTTCGCCGCTACTTTTTTAGCAGGGGCTTTCTTCGCAGGTGCGGCCTTTTTTGCGGCCGGTTTTTTCGCAGTTGCCATCATTTTCTCCTTGATCAAATTGCAAAGAGCACTTCACGCTTGTTGGTTTGCATGAAGCGATCCATGATGTTGGAACAACGCCCAGCACCATGAACACGGGAACACAGACTGTCGCCACGCTCTGCGGCGCAATCAACTGTCTGTGCGATTCTTGATTTCATTATGTTTATAGGAATGCTTCAATCCCAGGAAAGCGCGCCGCCCGACTGGTACTCAATCACCCGGGTTTCGAAGAAGTTGCGCTCTTTCTTCAGGTCAATCATTTCGCTCATCCACGGGAACGGGTTGGTCTCGTTCGGGAACAGCTCTTCGAGCCCGATCTGCGTGGCGCGCCGGTTCGCGATGTAACGCAGGTAGCCCTTGAACATGGAGGCGTTCATGCCGAGCACGCCGCGCGGCATGGTGTCTTCGGCATATTTGTATTCGAGCTCCACCGCCTTCGTGAACAAGGCCCGGATCTCGGCCTTGAATTCGGCCGTCCACAGCTGCGGATTTTCCAGCTTGAGCTGGTTGATCAGGTCGATGCCGAAGTTGCAGTGCATGGACTCGTCGCGCAGGATGTACTGGTACTGCTCGGCCGCGCCGGTCATCTTGTTCTGCCGGCCCAGGGCCAGGATCTGCGTGAAGCCGACGTAGAAGAACAGGCCTTCCATCAGGCAGGCAAACACGATCAGCGACTTGAGCAGCGTCTGGTCGTTTTCATGCGTGCCGGTGTGGAAGTGCGGGTCGCTGATGGCCTCGATGAACGGGATCAGGAACTCGTCCTTGTCGCGGATCGACTGCACTTCGTTGTAGGCATTGAAGATCTGGCCTTCGTCCAGGCCCAGCGACTCCACGATGTACTGGTAGGCGTGCGTATGGATGGCTTCCTCGAACGCCTGGCGCAGCAGGAACTGGCGGCACTCGGGCGCCGTGATGTGGCGGTAGGTGCCCAGCACGATGTTGTTGGC
>JARLJI010000066.1 GCA_031291295.1 Rhodoferax sp.
CAGACGGGCAAGCCGGGAATTGATGCGATTCACATCGTCTACGGCGGCGCGCTGGCCGACGCAAAGGTGGACCTGGTGCGCAATGCGGCAATCGAAGGACTGCTGCAGGGCTCGGAGAACGTGAACCGCATCAACGCCACTGCGGTGGCGCAGGAGCGCGGCATCCGGGTGCACGAGGACAAGGAAGCGAGCCCTCGCGGCGGTGCGGCCACGCTGCTGGCCATCGAGCTGCACGGCGCGTGGGGCAAGAGCCACGCAACGGCGACAGTGATCCACGGCGAACAGCCGCGGCTGCTGGAGTTCGACGGCATCGACATTGAGGCGCCGCTCGAAGGCAACCTGCTGGTGTGCCGCAACCTGGACGTCCCGGGCGTGATCGGCAAAATCGGCACCACACTGGGCGAGCACGGCGTGAACATCGCCAACTTTGCGCTGGGCCGCGAGCGTGCACGCGCCACCACGGAACCGGTGAAGGCGCTGGCCGTGGTGCAGGTGGACGCGCCGGTGAGCGACACGGTGCTGGCGGCGCTGACGAAGATCGAAGCGCTGCTGGAAGCAAAGCTGGTGCAGCTCTCGTAGCTGCAAACTAGATCGGCGGCCGTGGGCGTGGGGTCCGAGGCCGACCGGAAAAGCCGCCGCCAACCAGCGGCGGCTTTTCATTTGTGCCAGGCGCGCCGAGCGTCAACCGAAGACGCCGGTGTAGCCGAGCCAACAGCGGAGGTAGGCGATCTGGCCGAGGTGATATGTGTCGTGCCAGGCCAGCACGCCGACAAAGCCGCTGAGCTTGCCATCGGGGCTGGGCGGCCCGCCGGGCGAAGGCGCGGCGAGGGCTTCAGCGGTGACGTTCTCCAGCGCGCTGACGAGTACACCGGAGCACTCGCGCCATCCGGCGAGCAGCGCATCGGGCGCGGGATAGGCGGCGTGCGGATCGAGCTTGGCGCTGCGGGCGAAGACCTGCAGACCGGGATGGGGCCACTCGGTTCCGATGCGGCTGAGCAGGGCCTGGCGCGCCCAGAGCACATGGCCGACGATCCAGGTGATGTGGTTGGAGTGGTCGTTGGGACGGCTGAGCCACTGCTCGGGCGGGATGCCGGCGACGGCTTTCTCAAGGAAGGCGGTGTTGCCGTGGAACTCTGTTGCGGCTGCGGCGATGATGGCGGGAACTGGCATGCGAAGACCTCCGGATCGTAGCTTGGTGCAGATGAGTGAACTGACGCACCAGAGATACGCTGCCGGCCCCACGGCGGTCAATGGAGTGCTGCGCAGGGCTGTGAAAGGGGGCAGGGATCTTCAAATCCGGGCCACTCGCCTCGAAGTGTTCCACGTGGAACATTTCATTACGAAAGGAGAGGGCTTTTGGCGCGAACCATGCCTGGATCCAGTGTGCGCGCTTCGGGGTTAATTCTTTGCAACGAAGATTGGTGAGACAGGGAACAGGGATCAGGGGTCAGGGAACAGTTTGTTTCTGGCGGGATCAGGGGCGTGCTTTCCCGGGTCCGAACACACGGACCCGGGGCACCCAGAGTCATTGCGGGAACTCACAGTCCCCGCACCCGGGCCACCTGCCAACGAAGATTGGGCGGGGATGGGTTCGTGGTCTCCCACCCTTGCTGCGCAAGAATGGGGCACCCATTTCATGGGCTGGGTCAGGGTGGCTATCCACCGTTTTTGCTTTCCCAGGTCTCTTCAAGACCTGGGGCACCCGGCACCATGTTTGTGGCTGGCTTGCGAAGGGCTTGGTTATGGCGGGGCGAGGGGCTTGCTTTCCCACTCATCGCGCGATAGGGCTGCGCGATGGATGGGGCACCCCATGGTCGTTACTGAGGATGCGGCGCTTAAAAGCAGATTCTTCGCTTACAACCGCCGAGCTGAAGAGCGCTCGGGGCCCCGTGCGCTCAGATGACACGGCACAGGATGGATTTTGTGCAAAACAGAAACGCCGGGGACTGAGCCCCGGCGTTTGGTGTTGGTGCGAATGCTTGAAGCTTAGGCGCGGCTTAGGTAGGCGCCTTCGCTGGTGTCGACCTTGATTTTTTCGCCTTCGTTGATGAAGGACGGGACCTGGACGACGAGGCCGGTCTCGGTTTTGGCGGGCTTGGTGACGCTGGAGGCCGTGGCGGACTTGAGGCCGGGCTCAGTTTCAACCACGGTGAGCTCGACGCTGCTGGGCAGTTCGATGCCGACAGCCTGGCCGTCGTAGTAGCTGACGTGGATCTGCAGGTTGGGCGTGAGGTACTCGACGGCGTCGCCGAGCGTGGAGCCCTTGAGCACGGTCAGCTCGTAGTCGGTGGGGTTCATGAAGTAGTAGTCGTCGCCGTCGGCGTAGAGGAACTCCATGAGGATTTCGTCCACAACGACGCGCTCAATGG
>JARLJI010000067.1 GCA_031291295.1 Rhodoferax sp.
ATTGCAGTTTCACATTGAGCGGCAGACTGCGGAGAACGTGGCCGGGGGCATGAGCGCGGAAGAGGCTCGTTATGCGGCGCTGCGCGCGTTTGGGAATGTTGCGCTGGTGAGGGATGAGGCGCACGAGACCTGGGCATGGGTTTGGCTGGAGCGCTTTTTGCGCGATCTGCGTTATGCGCTGCGGCAACTGCGCAATGCTCCGGGATACACCTGCACGGTGATCGGGATGCTGGCGCTGGGTCTGGGCGCAACCGCGGCCATGTACACGGTGGTGGATCGCGTGATGCTGCGGCCGCTGCCGTATGACCATCCTGAGCGGCTGGTGAAAATATTGGAGTCGGGCAGCAAGGGACCGATTGAGTGGGGTGCGCCATATCTGGATCTGCGGCAGTGGGCGGAAAACAGCCGATCGCTGCGCCAGATTGCCTTTTACGGCAGCGACAATCTGAAGGCCATCTCGTATCTTGAAAACAATTCCGGGGTAACCGAGGTGAGCGCGCCGTTGGTCAGCGCGAACCTGTGGAACACGCTTGGGGTGCAGCCGGTGCTGGGTCGCGGCTTTAAACCCGGGGCCGACTGGGCATCGGCCAGCGCGGATGACGAGAACTCGATTCTGCTGAGCGACACGGTTTGGCGCGGCGCCTTTGGGAGCGACCCGCACATTCTGGGCAAGACGGTGCGGCTGGACGGCACGTCGCGCGTTGTCATTGGAGTAATGCCGCGCGGCTTTACGTTTCCTTACGCAGGAAACATTGCGCTGGTGTGGCGGCCGCGCGTGATCGGCGATGCCGATAAGGTTCGCGCTGCGCACGGTCTGTTCTACTACGAGGCAGTCGGGCGTTTAGTGCCCGGAGTGAGCCTCAGCGCGGCGCAGGCGGAGATGAGCGGCATCCAGGCACGGATTGCTCAGCAGTACACGCTGACTTTCCAACGCGAACAGGTGAGCACGATCGCGCTTGCGCAATACGGAGACACGCTGGTCAAGAACGATGTCAAGAAGTCTTTGCTGGCGCTGTTGGCGGCCTCGGGAGTGTTGTGGCTGATTGCGTGCGTCAACGTTTCCGGCCTCATGCTGGCACGGTCTTCGGCGCGACGGCGCGAAATTGCCGTGCGCGGGGCGTTGGGCGCGAGCCGCTGGCAGATTGTGCGGCAACTATTGATTGAGGGTTTAGTGCTCAGCGTGCTGGCCGCGCTTGCCGGGCTGGGCCTGGCGCTGCTGACGCTGAGGCTCTTCCAGCACGCACTGATTACGCAGTTCGCCATTCACGAGAGCATGACGCCGCGTGTCACCGTGCTTGGCGCGCTGCTGGGCCTGACTGTGCTTAGCTCACTTGTTTCCTCGCTGTGGCCGGCGATTGGAGCGGCACACGCCTCGATTGAGCCGGCGCTGCGCCAGGGTAGTCCGCAAAGCGGCGCTGGGAGGGCGAGACGTCGGCTGCACTCGGTGCTGGTGGTTTCACAGATCGCTCTTTCTCTTATGCTGCTGGCTGCTTGTGGCTTGCTGCTACGCACGCTTTACGTGTTGCGCCACGTTCCGATTGGTTTCCGCACCGATCACATGGTTGTGGCGAACATGGCGATTCCCGGCTACAAGTTTGCAGGGCGAAACATGGTCACGGATCTCTATCAGCCGCTGCTGGAGAGGGCCGAACACTTGCCGGGCGTAGAGAGCGCCGCGCTGATGACCGAAGTGCCGATGGGCAAGACTTTCTCGTTGATTTATACCTTTGCGGCGGACGGCAACAGCGCTGCGGATGTGCGTCAGCGGGAAACGAAGGCACAGTTTCGCGCCGCCAGTCCCGAGATGCAGAAGGTCTTCGATTTTCGCATGGCGCGCGGGCGGTTTTTCAACGCCGGAGACACGCCGAACTCACCGCCGGTAGTAGTGGTGAATCGCGCTTTCGTGAAATCGTTCACGGGCGAGGACGGCGATCTCGGGAAGTTTCTGGGAACGCCGCTGGTGAATTACGGCAAGAATCGCCGCGCCACCGTCATTGGCGTGCTGGAAGATGAGCGCCAAGTTTCAGTGGCCGAGCAGTCGCAGCCCGAGATCGTGGTTTGCCTGCCGCAGATCACGCCAGACAGCGGCCTATACCGCGCCACGGAGGGAGTGGCCATGGACCTCGCGATTCGCAGCGATCGCAGTGCTTCATCCATGATGCCGGATGTGCGCCAATTGCTACGCAATGCGAGCCCGGAACTGGCAAATAGCAATTTGACCACGATGGACCAGATTGTGGAGGACTCGTATGGGAGCCAGCGGTTGGCGACGCGGCTGCTGGAGATCTTTGGCGGGTGCGCGCTGCTGCTGTGCGTGTCGGGAATCTATGGGTTGCTGGCCTATCTGGTGAACCAGCGGACACGGGAGCTGGGGTTGCGGATGGCGCTGGGCGCGCAGCGTGGGCAGGTGATGGGACTGGTGCTGCGGCAAGCGGGCTGGATGCTGCTTGCGGGGTCGGTGCTGGGATTGGTGCTGGCGTACTTTTCCAGCTTGCTGCTGGGGATGTTTTTGTATGGCGTGAAGCCGCA
>JARLJI010000068.1 GCA_031291295.1 Rhodoferax sp.
CGCATGCCTGTCGCGACGCTACACCATCCTGCACGACTGCAAGTGATGTAAGTGTGTGCGGGTACACCCGCATCCATCCGCGTCCACACCCAGTTTGGCCGCCCGTTTCGCAGCAAAGCTGGCGGTTTCGCTTTTTACCCCTTTGTGGCTCTTCACGCCGCCGCTGTGAAGATTGGCGGCATGCGGGCGCTTGTGCTGTGTGCACTGGCGTCGCTGTGTTTCTGCGGGGCCCTGGGGAGCGGCGGGGGCGGCGTGGTGCTGCCCTTCCAGTCGAAATGGCAGCGAGTGCCCAATGCGGACAAGGCATTTGCAACCGGCGTGGCGCCGATGACTGTAGCCGCAGCGCCCGCCGTTATCGATGTTTCTGATGCGCCTGTGGCACAGGAATATGAGACCAAGCGACTGCGGTCGCAGGCGTCAGCGCTGCAGAGCCATTTCACAGTTCCCGCCATGCTGGCGGACAAGCCCGTGTGCACCTTGACATTGCGGGCGCCGGAGGCCATCACCATATCTATCAATGGTGTTATTGTACTGCAAGACAGCCTGGCTGCCAGTGACCGCACGGGCGACGCGCTGATCACCGCTGTGGATTGCGCCATGCTTGTGCCTGGTGACAATGTTGTGATGGTTGAGACGCGGGGGCCCTTTGACCCGTCAGTTTTTCAAATTGAAGTGGTGGCGCCGTGGGAGGAGGAGGATGAGGAAGCAGCTCGTGCCCGGGCACTTTCCGCGCCATCGTCCACAATGTCATCGTCATCGTCAGAGTCAACCTCCACGCCCGCCCTGCGTGAGTTCCCCTCTGTGTTGTTGTCGAGCTTACATTTATGTGTTGCCATATTGCTGTGTGATTGACCTGTTGTAGCGATGTGCTGCGATCCGGTACTGTATTCAAGGACATTGTGTTGTGTACGTGTCTGTGCAGCGGTGCCGGCGATGATTGCGGTGCTGGCCGTGGTGGCCCTCGCCCTGGCACTGTTCACAGGCCTGGGCGGCTGCTGCCCTCGAGACGACAGACCCAAGCGGCCCCCCTCCCCTCGCTCTGACCTGTCCACCGTGCTGGCTGGCCTGTCCACACCCGCTGACAAGAAGAAGGGGAAGAAGGGCGGCCGCAAGGGTGCCCCCGGCCCCAAACAGCCCACAAAACAGGAGCTGCAAGCGCTGCAGGTCGCCTCCATATCCAAACTTGTGCTGGGTGCCGCATCCGCGCAGCACGAAAGCATCAACAAGCGTTACGTCGCCAACGCCGCGGCAGCAAATGCAGCAACTGCCGCGATGTCAGGCCCGCGCCCCGCAGCTCTTGTGGTGTCTCCCCTTGCCGCCACGCTGCCGGTGAAGGTGGTGGTGAAGGAGGACGGCCACAAATCAGCATTCAGCGCGGTAACACACACGGAGGCACCCGCCGCGCCCTCCCGCAAGAAGAAGCCGACCACCTCCAAGAAACGCAAGTTGAAGCGGGTGCCGACGGGCATGATTCCCGCCGCGGTGGCGAAGGCGGTGACGTCACTGGGGCTGGAGGGAGGCAGCGATGATGAGGAGGGCACCCAGGTGCCGGCGGGTGAGGCACCCAACGGCATGAAATTCAAGGCTAC
>JARLJI010000069.1 GCA_031291295.1 Rhodoferax sp.
AACCACCACCGACTGCTGGAGCCCATCGGATACATTCCCCCTGCCGAAGCTGAAGACAACTACTATCGGCAATTAACCAGTCAGGCCGTCATGTCGGTCTGACTTAACCCAACGGGCCTCCTCGATAGCCGGGGCGATTCAACTGCCCTCGCGCGTCCAGGTAGGACGATGCTCTAAGTCTACCGGCTGGTGTCAGTGAATATCACCACAGCCCGTATATCGCCCTTGCGAGCGCCCCGTGCGGTGGGGTGTTTCACGCTGTCTGTGCGGTGCGTGATCGTGTTCGGTTAGGCGGACTTTATCAGGGCAGCGCTTCACTCGCAAGTGATGTGACGTACTCTGCGACTAACTGCCACCCCGTCCGTAACTGAGTGTCGCTTTTTCCAATATAGTGCGCGCCGGTCACGTCGCCGGCCTCCGCGTGATTGAGCATCCTCTTGAGCGTGTACGCGCTGCAGAGGTCTTCTGCGATAGACGCGAATGTGGCCCGCAGGTCATGTCCGCTGATGTCCACTCCTGCCACCTCGTTGATCGCCATGAGCGTCTTGCGCACGCTGGCGACGGTGAACAGTGCATCGCCCGGCCGCTTGGGCTTGCCGCTGGTGGCTGTGACTTCAAACTGCTGTGCAACGATCTCCAGCGACTTGTCGGACAGTAGCAGCGTGTGGTCGCTGCGGTTTTTTGTGTCGCGCAGCACCACGCGGCCGCCCTCCAGATCAACGTCGCGCATGCACACAGATTTAAGCTCGCCACCACGTGCGCCGGTCAGTAGTGCGAGTTGGCAAAACCGGGCCGACTCTGGCGAGCGTGCCGGGTCACACGCGGCGCGCCACCAAGCGCCCAAGCGCTCGGCTGGTATCGGGTTCGGCGCGCCTTTTGTGGCGGCCAGCACGATCCTGTCACGGCCAGCGACCTCCTTGCCCAGCGGGTTGTCGGGCGGCTTGACGCCGTGCCAGTTCAGCACCGCGCGCAGCACCTGCATGGCGTAGACGCCGCGCCGCGCACCGCGTGCCGATGCCGTCTTGTAGATTGCGCGCATATCGTCGCCACTGATCTTTGCCAGCGGCTTGTCGGCCAGCGTGAATAGCTCGCCGTCGAGCAGCCGTTTGCCGGCAATGGTGGCGCCACCCTGCGCAACCATGGCGAGATAGTCGGCCTTGGTGCGCTCCTTGAGTGGCAGCCCGTCCTTGCCGCGGCGCTTCAAGTTCACGTACTGCTGCAATGCTGCGGTCAGCGTCAGCTCATCGGCCCGGCGCTCCTCGCGTTCGGCTTTGCGCTCGGCGACGCGCGTCACCATGCGATCGATACCGCGCTCAAGGTCAACATTGGTTTCCTGCAGCAACCGACGCGCAGCCACCACGCCAATCGAGCCCCGGCCTGTCGCACGTCCAAGCGTGCGCCGTGTGGTCTTGCCGTTGATACGCCGCTCCATGACCCAGGATCGCCCACCTGCAGCCGTGACGCGCACGCCAAAGCCTGGCGTTTTTGGGCACCAGGTTATCGTGTAGCCGGCAGCAGGGCAGGGGAGTTCGCGAGCTTTGCTGTCTGTCAGCGGGAACAGTTTTTCAGGCATCCGGTGTTCCTTCATGTAGGCGGTGTTGTAGGCAGATTTTAGCCTACATCATCACAACAGGTAAAAACACGAACAACATAAACCGTTGAAAATATTGAATATTTTGTTTTCTCAGAGGGGAAATTTACGGACTTTTAATCCGTTTGTCGTGGGTTCGACCCCCGCAGGTCCCACCAGATTGGCCTTATGGGCATTGGAAAGCCAGCTATCAAAACGGTAGCTGGCTTTTTTCTTTGAGGTACTGGTGACAGTTTTAGTGTGAGTGGACGCATGGGACTGAACATCCGGGACGGGTGAACTTTGTCCAGCTGTAGACCCGTCCAGACTGAACGGTGTTACTTTGCTAGGATGCACGCTGGCCGCAGACGATGCCAGGCAGGGGCCAGTCTCCGCGGCCCTGTCCGTACCAAGAAACTTGCGAATTAGGGCATGACTACCATGGATACCCAAGAGGCCTACGAGGAATTAGGCGTAGACCCCAGCGTCAGTGACGCAGAGCTCAAAGCCACCTGGCGGCGGCTTGTCGCTGCCTGGCACCCTGACCGCAACGCAACGGCCGGTGCAGACTGGCGCATGCAGCATATCAACAAGGCCTACCAGCACATCCGCCAGCTTCGCGATGGTGACGGTGACGGCACCGATGAGGATGCGAGCAACGGTGCCCCAGCAGCGTCATCCCGGGCTTCCACGGCACCTGAAAGCGACGCCTCCAAAAAAACACATGCCCGCAAGGTCCGCCTGTCGCTGGAGGACGCGATCCTGGGTTGCACCCGTACCCTGCGCGGCCACTTTACACACACCTGCAGCGCCTGTGTAGGCAAGGGGCAGCGTGTGCTGGCGCAGGCCTGCGCCACCTGCCGCGGCAGCGGTGCTGTGCGCAGGGCGGCCCTGTTTGGCTGGTTGTGGAACGCAGAGTCGTGCGCGGATTGCGGCGGTGACGGTCGCCAGCGCGAGTCCTGTGATGTTTGCAACGGTAGCGGTGAGCTGGCAGTGGCCTACCGGCGCCGGGTACGCTTTCCCGCCGGGGTACGCGATGGTCATGTACTGAGCGTGCCAACTTCGCGTCACGGTGGCATGGAGATTCGCCTTGAACTGGAAGTGGAGATCGAACCACACCCACTTTTTGCTTTGGATAGCGAAGGGCTGCTGCGCTGTGAAATGCCCGTTAACGGGTATGCCTGGATGTCAGGGAGTTGGGTGGAGGTACCGACCCCCAATGGACTGCAGCAGATGCGCCTGAACCGTGATGCGTTGGCCTACCGGCTGAACGGTCAGGGCTTTCCGGTTACGCTGCGCGGCCCCCGAGGCGACTACATCGTGAAGGTCACTCCGGTGTTTCCCGCGCAAGATGATCCCGAGCAAGAGGCGCTGCTGGAGCAGTTGATTGCAAGTTCAACCAGGGCCGTCGAAGCCGATCGCTCCCAGCCACTAGGGCAATGGCAGCGTCGGCTCAAACGCTGGAACTCCAAACAAAAAGAGCCGGCGCGGGACGATTGACCCCCCCTCTTCACAGGGCCTCGGCCCGCCCTCATGAGTCGCTACGGGGGCGGCTTAACGCGAACGTTTCGAACGGCACCAGTCGGCCATCTGGCCCGACCACGTCATAGTAGGTCACCTTGATCGTGGTGATCCCGCCGCGACGCGGCCCCGGGTCGACGTCGAACGACGCAAACCCGTAAGAATGCGCCGCGTTTCGCACGGACGACCAAGGTGCCTGCTCCGTCACGTAGACGGGCGGGCGCTTGCCCGTCACAGGGTCGGGCGCTCCGATGGAGGTGATCACGCGGCATTGCGGCGGATGGAAAAACAGCTCATTCGAAGGAACCGAGGTTCCGCCGCCGCCGATGACCATGTGCACCGTGCCCAGGCTCGTGTCGATGACGTCGGTAGCGGTCGCCGAAGCGATGGGCGTCAGGGTTGCGTTTGATTCTTGTCCCCGGAGCGGATGCGAGCGCTCGTAATGATGCTCGTGTCCGCACACCACGAGGTCGACGCCGTATTTGTCGAACAAGGGCATCCATTCCTCGCGGATCCCGAGATCCGCGCCATTGAACTTGTCGGCCGTTGAGATGGCCACCTGGTGCATGCACACCACGACCCAGTCGACGCCGCGATCCCGACGAGCGAGGGCCAATTCGTTCTCCAGCCAGACCTTCTGAGCTCCCGACGAATAGCCTCGCACGTAGGAGTTGCCACCGTCCTGGTAGGCGACATCATCGTTGGCGATGCTGATGACACGCACCGAACCTGCAGTGAAGGCGTACCAAAGCCCGCGGGTGATGTCCGTCTGGCCGGCGGCTTCCGGCACCGAGAAGTAAGTCTGATAGGCCTGGTACCCGATCGGTCCGTTGCCCAACTCGTTCTCGTGATTGCCGGGCGAGGGCATCCAGGGGCGCTTGCGCGCGCTGCGGCTGTTGTTCTCCCAGAAATCCCACCACGTCCGCACGCGATCATCGGCAAGATTCGCGTAGCAAAGATCCCCGTTGAATAGATGGAACAAGGGCTGTAGCCGCTCCACACCGAGCGTCGTATCGCCAGCAGCTGGCGAGCCGAGGTTGTCGTTGACATACGGCGGATTCGGTATTGCAACCCCCGTCGCAGGAACATACTTCTTCCCGAGCGTGGGAGTTCCCTGGTCGCCAAAGCTGGTGAACGTGAACCGCGCGCGCCCATGAGGAGCGGTTCGGATCATTCCGAACTCCGGCTCCGCGCCGTCGTGAAGCGCCCCGTACAGATACGAGGAGTCGGCCTGCAGCCGACGGATTTTGGCGTGATGAGCGTAGACGAACCTGGTTCGCCTTCGCGTCGGTATAACTGACCGTCTCGGCCTGGATCGTCTGTTCGAACTTGCCGTTTGGCCGCCCGAGATTGACGCGAGGATTCCGAACGGGTTGGAGCGTGTGCCAAGAAACCACCATCTGCGACGATGCATCCGCGCCGAACTGCAGATGCAGCCCAGCGACCGGAGGCGTCGTCACGGGATCAGGCGTTCGGCTGGACGTTGGAGCGGCGTGAGCCGAGCCGCTTGCAAAGAGAGGTGCCGCGATGGATGCACCACCGATGCCCGCGGCGGCGAGCAGCTTGCGACGGCTGACCTCGAGGTTGAATTCGTCGTTTGATGTAGTCATGCAGCTCGGCTCGTGTTGACCCTGGAAAGACTATTGAACCTCAGAAATATGACGAGAATGTGGCGTCGAGTTGGCGTCTTCACTTTCGATTCCCGTTGCAAAATCAAACAATGCAGCGCCGTGGCATTCTCGGGCACGAATTTTGCGTGAGCTGTAGACCTAATTTTTCTATTCTCTGGAGCATCTTTTCACATGACTCAAATCCATTTGATCGGCGGCGAAAAAGGCGGCGTGGGCAAGTCCGTGGTGTCGCGCCTGCTGGCGCAGTACTTCATCGACCGGGGCGTGCCGTTCGTCGGCTTCGACACCGACAAATCGCATGGCTCGCTGCTGCGCTTTTACAGCGACTATGCCTCGCCCGTCGTGATCGACAGTTACGACAGCCTTGACCGGATCGTTGAAACTGCCGCGCAGCAGGCGGGGCGCCCGGTGATCGTGGACCTGGCCGCGCAGACGCACCAGTTCCTGGTGCAGTGGATCGAGGACTCCGGCCTGTTGGACCTCAAAGAAGATTTGGGCATCAGCTTGCACTACTGGCACGTGATGGACGCCGGACGCGATTCAGTGGACCTGCTGCGCGAGTTGCTCGATCGATTCAGTGGCCGGCTCAACCTGGTGCTCGTGCTCAACGAGGTGCGCGGCAGCGGCTTCGAGATCCTGTCGGCCTCGGGCCTGCGTGAACGGGCCGAAGCGCTGGGCGCCCGCGTCATCCGGCTGGGTCGCCTGCAGGACACGACCATGCAGAAGATCGACGCGCACAGCGCCAGCTTCTGGGCAGCGGTCAACGCGCCAGGCGGCGGCGAGGCCGGCCTGGGCCTGCTGGAGCGCCAGCGCGTCAAGGTCTGGGTGAAACGGGCGTACCAGGAAATCGGTCCGATGACGGAGCCCGCAACCTGAATGCGGAAGAGGCCGGCTTCGGTGGTAGCCGGTTTTTTGTGGTGCTGGTGATGGTTTTTTGACTTGATGGCTACTGTGACTGGATGCATGGCGATCACAAGTAGCCGCGCAACACCTTTGCCAGCTTCGTGAAGCTCGGCGCTATCTCCTCCTCCCGAACCGTGCCGTAGCCGAGCAGCAAGCCCTTGCCGGCGGCCGGCCGGCACATGTGATACAGCGACAGCGGCCGCGTCGTCACCCCCGCGCGCTGCGCATGCTGCGCGAGCGCGTGGTCATCGACGTGCGCGGGCAGGCCGAGCACGAGATGCAGGCCGGCGTCGCCACCGATGACGGGCAAGTGGCCGCCAAAGTGATGCGCAATAGCCTGCATCAACGCATCGTGGCGGGCGCTATAGACCGCGCGCATGCGCCGGATGTGGGTCGCGTAGTGCCCCTCGGCCAGAAAACGCGCCAGCACTGCCTGGTGCATGGTCTGGCCCTCACGGAACAGCTCGATGAGTGCTCGCGCAAAGGCTTCGACCAGATCAGGCGGCAGCACCAGATAGGCCAGGCGCATCGCCGGGAACAGCGTCTTCGAGAAGGTGCCGAGGTAGATCACGCGGCCGTGCCGGTCCAGGCCCTGCAGTGCGGGCAGCGGCCGCGCGCCGTAGCGGAACTCGCTGTCGTAGTCGTCCTCGAGCACCCATACGCGCTGGGCGGCGGCATATTCGAGCAGCTGGTGGCGCCGGCTGTGGCTCATCAGCGCGCCGGTCGGGTACTGGTGCGAAGGCGAGACGAACATCAGCCGCGGCGGCTCGCGCAACTGCTCCGGCGTGGGGGCCATGCCCTCACTGTCGACGGCCACCGGCACCAGCTTCAGCCCGCCGGCGCCGAACACGCTGCGTGCGCCCCAGTAACCGGGATCTTCGAGCCAGACCGCGTCGCCCGGGTCGGCCAGCAGTTGCGCGACCAGGTAGAGCGACTGCTGGGTGCCACTGGTGATCACCACCTGCTCGGGGGTGCAGATCACGCCGCGGGTGCCCTGCAGGTAGGCGGCGACCGATTCGCGCAACCCGGCGTCGCCGGCGCCGGTCGCGTAGGTCAACTGTCCCGGCGTGGCGTCGCGCCACAAGCGGCTGTGCAGCCGGTTCCAGATCTGCGCCGGAAACATCCGCACCTCCGGCACGCCCGGCGTGAAAGCACCCCATTGGATCCGGGCGGCGCCCGCTTCGCTGACGGTGCGGCTGCCGCGCCGTGACAACGGGTCGCTGCGTGGTGCCGGCGCGGGCGCGCTGGATCGGTCGACCACCAGGCGCGGTCCGACCTTGGCGACGAAGGTGCCGCGGCCGACCCCAGCCTGCACGTAGCCTTCGAGCGCGAGCTGCTCGTAGACGTGAATTACGGTGTTGCGGGCAATGCCCAGCGCCTCGGCGAGCGCGCGGGTGGGAGGCAGCTTCAGGCTCGCTGGCAGCACGGCGTCGCGGATGCCGCGCTGCAGGATGCCGTAGAGCTGGCGATGATCCGGCTGGGCGCTTGCCCGGTCGAACTGGCGCAGCACGAAGTCGGGCAGGGCGGCGGCTTGCAGCGGTTTTGGCAGGGCGCTGGGCGACATCAAATTGGTTCCATTTAATGGCTTAAGTTGGTTCTAACTGCAGGGCCAAGTTGGTGCTAGATTCGCGCCTGTGTCAAGCTTTTTCGGGCCCGCGAGGGCTCCTGCCGCAGGCCCCCAATGAATACCAATACTGCCATCCAGTCCGAATCCGCCCGCGCTGCCAGCACTGCCGCAGCCACGCCGAGCAACGCCCGAATCGATGCGCGCCGCATCAAGGCCACGCCTCGCGGCGTCGGCATCGGCTTTCCGATCTACGCCGAGCGCGCGCTCAACGCCGAACTGTGGGACGTCGAAGGCAAGCGCTACATCGACTTCGGCTCGGGCATCGCGGTGCTCAACACCGGTCACCGTCATCCGCGTATCGTCGCTGCGATCAAGGAGCAGCTCGAGCACTTCACCCACACCGCGTACCAGGTCGTGCCGTACGAGAGCGCGGTCGCGCTGGCCGAACGGCTGAACCAGCTCACGCCCGGCACCCATGCGAAGAAAACGGCGTTCTTTACGACCGGTGTCGAGGCGGTCGAGAACGCCATCAAGATCGCGCGCGCCGCGACACGCCGGCCCGGCGTGATCGCGCTCAGCGGTGCGTTCCATGGCCGCACCTTCATGGGCATGGCGCTGACCGGCAAGGTCGTGCCGTACAAGGTCGGCTTCGGCCCGTTCCCCGGCAGTGTCTATCATGTGCCGGCGCCGGTGGCGCTGCACGGCGTGTCGGTGGACGACACGCTGCGCGCGATCAATCAGCTGTTCAAGGCTGACATCGATCCCGAGCAGGTCGCAGCCATCATCATCGAGCCGATCCAGGGGGAGGGCGGGTTTTATGTCGCACCGCCCGGGTTGATGCGGGCGCTGCGCGAGATCTGCGACCGGCATGGCATCGTGTTCATCGCCGACGAGATCCAGACCGGCTTCGCCCGAACCGGCAAGATGTTCGCAATGCAGCACTATGACGTGCTGCCCGACCTGATGACTTTGGCCAAGAGCCTGGCCGGCGGCGTGCCGTTGTCGGCGGTGTGCGGTCGTGCCGACTTCATGGATGCACCTGAACCCGGTGGCCTGGGTGGCACCTACGCCGCCAACGCGCTGGCCATCGCGAGCGCACACGCGGTGCTCGACGTGATCGAGGACGAGCGCCTGTGCGAACGCGCCGAGCGCCTTGGCCAGGCGCTGAAGGCGAAGCTGAACACGCTGCGCGCCAAGTTTCCCGGCATTTCCGACGTGCGCGGCCTGGGGGCCATGGTCGCGATGGAATTCGCCAAAGCCGACGGCACGCCCGATCCCGAGTTCACGAAGCAGCTGCAGCAGCAGGCGCGAGAGGGCGGTCTGCTGCTGCTGACCTGCGGTGTGCATGCCAACGTCGTGCGTTTCCTGTTCCCGCTGACGATCGAGGACGCGGTGTTTGAGGAAGGCATGGTCATCCTGGCGAAGGCGCTGGAAGCCTGCGTCAAGGGTCTCGACCAATGAGTGTCCTGCCCGCAGCTGAGTCGACGTTCGGTGTGGCCGGCGTGCAGATGAACGTCTCGGCCTTCGACGACAACGTCGATCGCATGGGGGCGTACCTGCACACTTTCGATTTTTTACGAACGGCTCGGTGCCCGATTACGAGGTCGAGACCTTGCGCAAGCTGCGCGCCGACGGTGTGCTGATCATCCGCTCGGCCCGCGTGCCCGATGGCTTCGTGCTGCGCAACGCCGAGCAGCCCGACGACAAGTACGACTGGGTCGTCGCGCACGACCTGAACGCGCAGAAGGCCAAGATACTGGCCGCGGTGGCGCTGACCAAGACCAGCGACACCAAGGAACTGCAGCGTATCTTCTGGCAATACTGAAAGGCCCATCATGACCGATACCACTCCAGCCACGCGCCGCGAACACGATTTTCTCGGCGACATGGATATCCCCGCCTCGGCGTACTGGGGTGTGCACAGCGCCCGCGCCGTCGACAACTTCCCGATCTCGGGCCAGACGGTCGCCACCATGCCGGAACTGGTGCGGGCGCTGGCCTTTGTAAAGAAGGCCGCCGGGCAGGCCAACGCCCGGCTCGGTGTGATCGATCAGGCGCGAGCCGATGCGATCCAGCGCGCCTGCGACGACCTGATCGCCGGGCAACTGCACGACCAGTTCGTCGTCGACGTAATCCAGGGCGGCGCAGGCACTTCCACCAACATGAACGCCAATGAGGTGATCGCCAATCGCGCGCTCGAACACATGGGTCATGGGCGCGGGCACTATGAAGCGCTGCACCCGAACGACCACGTCAACGCGTCGCAAAGCACGAACGACGTGTACCCGACCGCGCTGCGCGTGGCTGCCTGGTTCGGCATCCAGGGGCTGCTGGCGGCGATGGCCGATTTGCGCGGCGCCTTCGAGGCCAAGGCGCTGGAGTTCAAGAGCGTGCTCAAGATCGGTCGCACGCAACTGCAGGATGCCGTGCCGATGACGCTGGGCCAGGAGTTCCTCGCCTTCGCGATCATGATCGGCGAGGACGAGCAGCGCCTGCGCGAGGCTTGCGCGCTGATCACCGAAGTGAATCTCGGTGCCACCGCGATCGGCACCGGCATCAACGCGCCGGACGGCTACGCCGAGATGGTGGTGCCGCTGCTCGCGCAGGTCAGTGGCGTTCCAGTGGTGCGCGCCGAGAACCTGGTCGAGGCGACGCAGGACACCGGCTCGTTCGTGCAGCTCTCGGGCGTGCTCAAGCGCGTGGCCTGCAAGCTGAGCAAGGTCTGCAACGACCTGCGGCTGCTGTCCAGCGGCCCGCAGGCCGGCTTCGGTGACATCAAGCTGCCGGCGCGCCAGGCCGGCTCGTCGATCATGCCGGGCAAGGTGAACCCGGTGATCCCGGAAGTGATGAACCAGGTCGCGTTCGAGGTCATCGGCAACGATGTGACGATCACCATGGCGTCGGAAGCCGGCCAGTTGCAGCTCAACGCCTTCGAGCCGATCATGGGCTATGCGCTCTACAAGAGCGTCAGGCACCTGACCCAGGCCTGCAAGACCTTGCAGGTCAACTGCGTGCAGGGCATTCAGGCCAACCACGAACTGCTGGCCAGGCGCGTGGCCGAATCGGTGACGCTGGTGACTGCGTTGAACCCGATCATCGGCTACGAAAAGGCCGCGCTGATCGCCAAGACTGCGCTCAGCACCGGCGGCACGATCGCCGAGGTGGCCGAATCGCTCGGCATCATGAGCCGCGCCGAGATGAACGCGTTGCTCGTGCCCGAGAAGCTGACCCAGCCGGTGCGGCTGATCGCTTGAGATTGAGATCGGAATGCTCTCACTCGTACTGAAATGCTTCCTTGGGGCCGGGGCCGTCTTGGTGATTGCGCTTCTGTCCAGGTCCAGGAGCTTCTTCGTGGCAGGCCTGGTGCCGCTCTTTCCCACTTTTGCGCTCATTGCTCACTACATCATCGGCACGGAACGGTCGGCCCAGGATCTCCGGATGACTGCGCTCTTCGGCCTTTGGTCTCTGGTTCCGTATGCGATTTACCTGCTGGCCGTCTACTGGCTGAGCGTGCGGCTCACACTCACTGCGACGTTGACCGTGGCCACCATCGCGTGGGGCGTTGCCGCGGCCGCTCTACTCCTTGCGTGGTCAAAGGTCAACCCGGCCGGGGCCTGAATCGTGGATGCGTCGAAGCATCCTTTCGCAGATACGCAGCGCGTCCGTGCCACGCGCCGAGCGCACAAGAGGAGCCGCGATTCAATATATGATGAAGTGTGCTCATTTGCACGGGTGCAGGTTCTTTTGTTTGGTATTTTTAGGAGTAAATCATGGGCTTGTTGACAGAAATCGTTGGCGCTGTGGCTGCGGTTGAAGGTGTTAAAAAACTGGATCCGAATGCATCGATATTGACGGAAGGCATCGCTGCCATTGCCGGGTACAAGGGCGTAGAAGCGCTCACCGAAAACCTGGAAAACAAGGAAGCGCAGCAAACGGAAAACAAAGAAGACGGTAGCACGGAGCAACCTGCATAAACGACTCTAAGAAAATTCTTGTCGGTTAGCCGTTGCGCACCAGCATCTTTGCCTCGGCATTGGCAACTTCAATGCTTTCCTGATTGGTGCAGGTGCCACCGAGCGTAACCAGTCCGCCCTCAATCTTCGGTTTGGCATCGAGCGCCGTGACCGTCCATTTCACATTGAGTGTGTCGCCGGCGCGCACCGGGTTGATAAAGCGGATGTGATGTTCGACGTAGGCGATGGCGGTGCTGTGGAACAGCATGCCGAGTGGCGCGGCCATCGCGTTGCTCGTCAGATAACCGTGCGCGATGCGGCTGCCGTAGCGGCTTTTTGCGGCGAACGCTTCATTCACGTGGAGCGGATTGAAATCGCAGAACAAGCCGGCACCGAGCACGATGTGCGCCTCCGTGAGTGTCAGGCTGGTTTCAAATTCATTGCCCAGGCTGAGTTCGTTGAAGCTGCGACCGATGTACATGTTCATGCTGAGATCCGGAAAGCTGGCCTGATCAGGTCATTCCAGCGTTTGGCGGCCGGATGGAAGGCGCGGACATCATGATAGCCCAGCAGTGACGAATCTCGTCCAGGCGGCTTGCCTCCCGGGGTTCGTTCCCCTATGCTCCAAGCTCAGCCACCAGGAGACAAGTCATGATCAAAGTCAGCGTGATGTACCCCAACACACCCGGGGCCCGTTTCAACCACGAGTACTACCGCGACAAGCACATGCCGCTGGTCAAGAGCAAGATGGGCGACGCCTGCAAGTACTACACGGTTGACAAGGGGCTTGCCGGCGGCGCTCCTGGCGCGCCCGCGACCTATGTGGGCATGTGCCACATCTTCTGCGATTCCGTGGAATCGTTTCAGGCCGGCTTCGGACCGCACGCGCAAGAGATCATGGGAGACATTCCAAACTACACCGATCTGACTCCGGTGATCCAGATCAGCGAAGTCGTAGTGGGTTGAAGGCCTGATCCGTCGATCAGGCTTTTTTCATGGGGCCGCTGAACGGCATCCTGCCCGGTACTTTCACGGGCGCGGGCAGTTGCAGTTGCGCCGTCTGTGCGACGCGCAGGCAGTCCCGGATGTGCTGGTCACCCAGGTAGCGAATGGCCGTGTAGCCCATGGCGGCCGAGACGGCCTGGCCGACCAGCGGCACATACTTGGCAGCCTGCTGGACGGTCAGGCGAGCCCCAATCTTTTGCGCAGCCATAAAGACCAGCTCTTTGGTGATGAACTTGCCGATCAGCACGGAGCCGACCACGGTGATGGCTTTTTGCACCTGCGCGCGTTTGCCGGGGTCCAGGCGGTCCAACTGCGCCGGCGTAAGTCCGAACTCGGCGCTGATCTTGGGCAGCAGGCGAGACAGCAGGGCGGCGTCCACGGCCCAATCCAGCCCCGGAACGGGCACGATGCTGGCGACGGCCGCCACCAGCGCGCGCCGGTGCAACAACTGGTGGCTGCGGCGCACGGCGGCCGCCAGGGCCTCGTCGCCTGCGGCCATTTGCAGGGCGGTCAGCATGTTGAGCCGAGCAGGACGCCCGCGATCAGGCCAACGACCAAACTAGCGGGAATTTGCATCATGGTGTGTGCCCTCCAAAAACCAATGAATCAGCGCACCACTCTACACGGCTGCGCGCCATTCGAGGCGCTCAGACGCTGGCGGTCTGCTCGATTTTCTCGGTCAACTCCAACCAGCGCTCTTCGAGCGCATGCAGCTCGTCGCTGACCGATTTCAGGCGTTTGCCGGCGTCGGCAATGATGGCCGGCGCCAGCGGTGTTGCCAGCTGCGCCTCGAGCCGCGTTTTTTCCTGTGTCAGCTCCGCCATGCGCTTTTCGCAGCCCTCCAGCTCGCGCTTGATTGGTTTGGCCTTGTCGGCCTGCTGCTGTCGGCGCTGTGCATCGAGTTTGCGCTGCTCCGGCGCATTTTTTGAGCTAAATGTGCCTGTAGCCCTTATCGGTTCTACGCTTACAGCTATTGGTTTTGTAGCAACCACGGGTTCTTTCGGGGCTTCCTTCAACGACTCTTTCAGGCTTTCTCGTTGGCGCTTGGCCTCATCTAACAGGTAGCGCTGGTAATCGTCCAGGTCGCCGTCGAACGGCTCGACACCGCCGCGCGTGACCAGCCAGAACTCGTCGCACACGGCACGCAGCAGGGCGCGGTCGTGACTGACCAGCATGACCGTACCCTCGAACTCGTTGAGCGCCATCGACAGCGCCTCGCGCGTGGCCAGGTCCAGGTGGTTGGTCGGCTCGTCGAGCAGCAGCAGGTTGGGGCGCTGCCAGACGATCATGCACAGCACCAGCCGCGCCTTTTCGCCACCGCTCATACTGCCCACCGCCTGCTTGACCATGTCGCCGCCAAAGTTGAACATGCCCAGAAAACTGCGTAGGTCCTGCTCGCGTGTGCCTTGGCCGTGGTTTTGGCCGCGCGCCGCGGTCTCCTTGACGAGGCGGATCATGTGCTCGAGTGGCGTGTCCAGCGGGCGCAGCACGTCGAGTTCCTGCTGGGCAAAGTAGCCGATGTTCAGGCCCTTGCCTTCGGTGATCTCGCCGCCGATGGGCGCCAGGGCGCGCGCCACGGTTTTCACCAGCGTGGACTTGCCCTGGCCGTTGGCCCCAAGGATGCCGATGCGCTGGCCCGCCAGCACCGAGCGGTTGACGTGCTGCACGATCACCGTGGGCGGCGTGCCGGCCGGAGCGTCTTCCGGTGGCGGGTAGCCAAAGCTGGCGCCGGACATTGACAGCATCGGGTTGGGCAGATTGGCCGGCTCCTTGAACTCGAAGCTGAAGTCGGCATCGGCCAGCATTGGCGCGATTTTTTCCATGCGCTCGAGCGCCTTGACACGGCTCTGCGCCTGCTTGGCCTTGCTGGCCTTGGCCTTGAAGCGGTCGATGAACTTTTGCAGGTGCGCGATCTTGTCCTGCTGCTTGCCGAAGGCGGCCTGCTGCAGCTCCATCTGCTCGGCGCGCATGTCCTCGAATTTGCTGTAGTTGCCGCCGTAGCGCACCAGTTTGCCGGCATCGATGTGCAAGGTGACGTTGGTCACCGCATCCAGAAACTCGCGGTCGTGGCTGATCACCACCATCGTGCCCTCATAGCGCTTGAGCCACGCTTCCAGCCAGACCAGCGCATCCAGGTCCAGGTGGTTGGTTGGCTCGTCGAGCAGCAGCAGGTCGGACGGGCACATCAGCGCGCGCGCCAGTTGCAGCCGCATGCGCCAGCCGCCCGAGAAGCTATTGACCGGGTTGGTCAGCTCGGTGGTCTTGAAACCCAGGCCCAGGATCAGCGCCTGGGCGCGCGCGGGCGCATCGTGCGCGCCGGCATCGTGCAGCTCCATGTAGGCGTGCGCCATGCGGTCGTAGTCTTCGGTCGCCTCGGCGGCGATCACCTCGGTCTGCGCGGCCAGCAGGGTGGTGTCGCCCTCGACCACGAAGTCGGTGGCGCTCTGGTCGGTTTCGGGCATCTCCTGCGCCACCTGGCCCATGCGCCACTGGGCCGGGATGTAGTAGTCGCCGCCGTCTTCGTGCAGCGTGCCGTTGAGCAGCGCAAACAGCGAGGATTTGCCAGCGCCGTTGCGGCCCACCAGGCCGACCTTTTCGCCGGGGTTGAGGGTCACAGAGGCGTTGTCGAGCAATACCTTGGCGCTGCGGCGCAGGGTCACATTTTTAAGGGTAATCATGATTTAAGAGATTCGCGTGTCACCAGCAGCACCTGGTCTTCGCCAGCACTGGTTTCCAGCCAGACCACTTCCAACAGCGGAAAGGCGGCTTCAAAGTGCTCGCGCTCGTGGCCGATTTCCAGCACCAGCACGGCGTGTTCGGTCATGTGCCGCGGCGCATCGCGCAGCAGCTGGCGGATGAAGTCCATGCCGTCCGTGCCGCCGGCCAGCGCCAGCGCGGGTTCGGCCCGGTATTCCGGGGGCAGGGCGGTCATGCTTTGCGTGTTGACGTAAGGCGGGTTACACAAAATCAGGTCGTAAGGGCCATTGACTTGGGTCAGGCCATCGGATGTCAGCAGCGTGATGCGCTGTTGCAGTTGGTGCCGGTCCACGTTGATACGGGCGACCTCGAGGGCGTCGGTCGAAATATCGGCGGCATCGATGCTGACCTCCGGATAGGCCATCGCCGCCAACACGGCCAGACTGCCATTGCCGGTGCACAAATCCAGCACACGACGGGTCTGCGGTCCCAGCCACGGGTCGATGTCGCCGTGTACCAGCAGCTCGGCAATCGGGCTGCGCGGCACGATGCTGCGCTCGTCCACATAAAACGGCACGCCCTGCAGCCAGGCCTCATGGGTCAGGTACGCGGCGGGCTGGCGGGTTTCGATGCGTGCTCTCAAAAGAGTAGCTACCTGTGCTTGACTGGCAAGAACTACAGGCTTATTTGATACTGAATTCGGGCCATCCAGCGGAGAATCCAGCGGCAGGCCCAGCTGCCACAGCACCAGCCAGGCGGCTTCGTCGAAGGCGTTGTTCGTGCCATGGCCAAAGGAAATACCGGCTTCTGCGAGCTGCTGTGCGCCCGCGTCGATCAACTCGATAAGAGTCATCTAGAGAGCGTTTCCAGAACGCGGCGGTAGATGTTCTTGAGCGGCTCGATATCGGCCACCGCCACGCACTCGTCGATCTTGTGGATGCTGGCGTTGGGCGGCCCCAGCTCGATCACCTGCGGGCAGATCTTGGCGATGAAGCGGCCGTCGCTGGTGCCGCCGGTGGTGGAGAGCTCGGTTTCCATGCCGGTCTCGGCGCGGATCGCATCGCGCACCGCGTTGACCAGCGTGCCGGGCGTGGTCAAAAACGGCAGGCCGCCCACGGTCCATTGCAGTTCATAGTCCAGGCCATGGCGGTCCAGCACGGCATGCAGGCGCTGCTGCAAGCCCTCGGGCGTCGATTCGGTCGAGAAGCGGAAATTGAAGTCGATCACCACCGTCCCGGGAATCACGTTGCTGGCGCCGGTGCCGCCGTGGATGTTGCTCATCTGCCAGGTGGTGGGCGGAAAAAAGTCGTTGCCGCGGTCCCACTCAATGGCCACCAGCTCGGCCAGCGCGGGCGCGACCAGATGGATCGGGTTCTTGGCCAGGTGCGGGTAGGCGATGTGGCCCTGCACACCTTTAATGGTGAGCTTGCCGCTCATGGTGCCGCGGCGCCCGTTCTTGATCATGTCGCCAGTGCGATTCACCGAGGTGGGCTCGCCCACGATGCAGTAGTCCAGCTTTTCGCCGCGCGCCTTGAGGCATTCGCACACCGTCACGGTGCCATCCAGCGCCGGGCCTTCTTCATCGCTGGTGAGCAAGAAACCGATGGACAGCGCCGGGTCCGGATGCGCCGCCAGAAACTCTTCCACCGCCACCACCATGGCCGCCAGCGAGGTCTTCATGTCGGCGGCGCCGCGGCCGTACAGCAAGCCGTCCCGGTGCGTGGGCGTGAAAGGGTCGCTGTGCCACTGCGCCAGCGGGCCGGTCGGCACCACATCGGTGTGACCCGCGAAAACTATCATTTTCGTAGCGTCTTGTGCCCGTGCGGTCGCGGCTTGCGCCGCAAAACCTCTGCGAACTGCCCACAGGTTGGTGACCTGCAAGCTGTCTGGCCCGCCCACGATGGTTTCGCATTCGAAGCCGAGCGGAGTCAGGCGCGCGCCGATGATGTCCAGGCAACCCAGGTCATGGGGCGTGACCGAAGGTCGGGCAATCAGCTGTTCGGCAAGGCGTAACGTGGAGGTCATCGGAGGGTCTGCAATCAGGGGTCTGTTGAAGGTCTTACATCGAGCCGAAGCCCGTCGTCCCGAATCCGGTCTTGCCGAAACCCGTGGAGCCAAAGCCGGTCGGGCGCACATCCAGCGTGATTTCGGTGAACGAGGGCTCGTCGCTTTGCGGCTCTTCTTCCAGCGCCTTGGCCGCCCTGACCTGGTTGTTCTGCAGGCGCCACATCAGGTTGGTGGGCGAATCCGAATGGCTCAGGCCTTCCTTGCGCTCGACGCTGCCGTCCAGAATCAGGCGCGCAATGTCTTCTTCAAAGGTTTGCGAGCCCTCGGCAATCGAGTTTTCCATGGCCTCTTTGACGCCCGAGAAGTCGCCTTTTTCGATCAGCTCGGCCACCAGCTTGGTGTTGAGCATGACCTCCACGGCGGGCAGCCGCTTGCCGGAGGCGGTGCGCAGCAGCCGCTGCGACACCACGGCCTTGAGCGCGGCGGCCAGGTCGCCCAGCATGGTCGGGCGCACTTCCACCGGGTAGAAGCTCAGGATGCGGTTCAGCGCCTGGTAGCTGTTGTTGGCATGCATGGTGGCCAGGCACAGGTGGCCGGACTGGGCGTAGGCGATGGCCGCGGACATGGTGTCGCGGTCGCGGATTTCGCCGATCAGGATCACGTCAGGCGCCTGCCGCAGCGCGTTGCGCAGCGCCGTTTGCAGCGACTCGGTGTCGGTGCCGACCTCGCGCTGGTTGATCACGGACTTCTTGTTCTTGAACATGTACTCGATCGGGTCCTCGATGGTGAGGACGTGGCCCACGGCGTTTTCGTTGCGGTGGTCGATCATGGAGGCCAGCGTCGTGCTCTTGCCCGCGCCGGTGGCGCCCACCAGCAGCAGCAGCCCGCGCTTTTCCATCACCAGCTGGCTCAGGATGGGCGGCAGGTTCAGCGAGTCCAGCGGCGGAATGTCGTCGGCAATGTAGCGGATCACGGCGGCATAGCTGCCGCGCTGGCGCAGGCCGCTGATGCGGAAATTGCCGACCCCATGGAGCGGGAAGGCCATATTCAGCTCGCCGGTTTTTTCCAGCTCCTCAATGCTCTGCGGCCGCAGGATTTCAGCCAGCAGGTTGCGCGGCGCCTCCGGGGGCAGCACCTGTGCGTTGATGGGAACGCACTGACCGTTGATCTTGATCAGCGCCGGCGAGTGGGCCGACAGGTACACGTCCGAGGCCTTGCGGTCCGCCATCAGGCGAAGAATTCTCTCCATCGTGTTCATCGTTCGCCTTTTTCCGGAAGTGTTGTGAGGTGGTGACCGGCTCAGTCGCGCAGCAGCTCGTTCAGGCTGGTGGTGGCGCGGGTTTTCGCGTCGACCCGCTTGACGATGATGGCGGCGTACATGCTGTACTTGCCACCGGGCTTGGGCAGGCTGCCGCTGATCACGACCGAGCCCGCGGGAATGCGGCCGTAGCTGATCGAGTCGGTGGCGCGGTCGTAAATCGGGGTGCTCTGGCCCAGGTACACGCCCATCGAGATGACCGAGTTTTCTTCCACGATCACGCCTTCGACCACTTCGGAGCGCGCGCCGATGAAGCAGTTGTCTTCGATGATGGTCGGATTCGCCTGCAAGGGCTCGAGCACGCCGCCCAGACCGACGCCGCCCGACAGGTGCACGTTCTTGCCCACCTGCGCGCAAGAGCCCACGGTGGCCCAGGTGTCGACCATGGTGCCTTCATCGACGTAGGCGCCGATGTTGACGTAAGAGGGCATCAGGATCGCGCCCTTGGCAATAAAGCTGCCGCGGCGCGCCACGGCCGGCGGCACCACGCGCACGCCGGTGGCACGCATCTGCTCCTCATTGAGGTGCGCGAATTTGGTTTTGACCTTGTCGTAAAACCCCAGATCGCCGGCGCGGATGACTTCGTTGTCGTTCAGGCGAAAGCTCAGCAGCACGGCTTTCTTGAGCCACTGGTGCGTGGTCCATTGGCCCACGCCTTCGCGCGTGGCTACGCGCAGATGGCCGTTGTTGAGTTCGCCGATGGCGTGCTCCACGGCTTCGAGCACTTCCTTGGGTGCGGCTTTGGACGACAGGTTGGCGCGGTCTTCCCACGCGGCATCGATGATTTTTTGCAGTTGTTGGGTCATGGTGAAAGTCTCGGGGTCGGGGTTTTTCGGAATCAGGATTGGGCTTTGACAAATTGCACGATGCGCTGCGCGGCTTCGAGGCATTCCGCCGTTTCGGCGACCAAGGCCATGCGGATGCGGCCCTTGCCCGGGTTCAAACCATGGGCCTCGCGCGCCAGATAACTGCCGGGCAACACTGTCACATTGTATTGAGCCAGCAATTCGCTTGCGAAAACGGTGTCATCGCCGGGCTCGCCGGTGCGGCTGGCGGGCACCTTGGCCCACAGGTAAAAGCCGGCGTCGGGCAAGGCCACTTCCAGCACTTCGGCCAGCAGTGGCGTGACCTGGGCAAATTTCTCGCGGTACAGCGCGCGGTTCGCCACCACATGCTGCTCGTCGCGCCAGGCGGCGATGCTGGCGGCCTGCACCACGCCGCCCATGGCGCTGCCGTGGTAGGTGCGGTAGAGCAAGAATTGCTTGAGCAGGGCCGCATCGCCCGCCACGAAGCCGCTGCGCATGCCGGGCACGTTGCTGCGCTTGGACAGGCTGGTGAACGAGACCAGGTTTTTGAAGCCGCTGCGCCCCAGCTGGGCCGCCGCCTCCAGCGCGCCCAGCGGCGGCTCCTCGCGGAAATAAATCTCGCTGTAGCACTCGTCCGAGGCGATCACGAAGCCATGGCGCTCGCTCAAGTCGAACAGCTTGCGCCACTCGGCCAGCGGCATCACGGCGCCCGTGGGGTTGCCGGGCGAGCAGACAAACAGCAGCTGCGTGCGCGCCCACACCTCGGCCGGCACGCTGTCCCAGTCCACCGCGAAATTGCGCGCCGGATCGCTCGGCGCAAACCAGGGCTGCGCGCCCGCCAGCAGCGCCGCGCCTTCGTAGATTTGGTAGAACGGGTTGGGGCAGACCACGGTCGCGCCAGGCCGGGTCGGGTCCAGCACGGTTTGTGCAAAGGCAAACAGTGCCTCGCGCGACCCGTTGACCGGCAGCACCTGGGTGGCCGGGTCCAGCGTCAGGCCGTAGCGTCGCTCGAGCCATGCCGCAAAGGCCTCGCGCAGTTGGGGCGAGCCGGCAGTGGCCGGGTAGGCGGCCAGTCCGCCGGCCGGATCGGCCGCGGCATTGATCAGGGCTTGCTTGATGAGGTCGGGGGTAGCGTGCCGCGGCTCGCCAATGCCCAGGCTGATGGGGCGGTAGGAAGCGTTGGGGGTGATGCCGGCGAATAACTGCCGCAGCCGCTCAAAAGGGTAGGGCTGCAGTTGGGTCAACAAGGGGTTCATCCCCGAATTATCCGGGATTGACTGCGTCCGGCCGCTGGCCCCTCAGCGGAAAATGACGCAATCGTCCTTACTTCTTCCGTCCAGGCGTGGTTTTCGGCTTGACTTCATCCGCCTTGGGTTGATCGCCGATCACGGATTTGAGCGGGCAAACACTGAAGGCAGGGCATTTCTTGCAGCCAACGGCGATGGCAATCGGACAAAGAGTCATGGCGCTCTCCATTAGGATGGTATTGCAGTATGCGCCTTCGCCGCGCAGTGAGGTGGCTGGGTAAACTGCAGCTTCCGGTTGCCAAAAGAGGGTTGTCAATATCTAATACAGTAGATTAAATATGGCATTTATCTTATTGAATTAATTGTATATTTTTACTTTGAATAGTATGACGCGACAACTCATCAGCTCCGGATCGACCTTTGAGCAGGAAATAGGCTATTCGCGTGCCGTGGTGAGCCCCGACCCGGGCGGCGACTGGATTTTTGTCTCGGGCACCACGGGGTTTGACTACGCCACCATGAGCATCGCCGGCGACGTGGTGGCGCAGGCCGACCAATCCCTGCGCAACATCCAGGCGGCGCTGGCACAGGCCGGCAGCAGTCTCGCTGACGTGGTGCGTGTTACCTACGTGCTGCCCGATGCGGCCGACTTTCCGCAGTGCTGGCCCACCTTGCGCCACTACTTCGGCGACGTTCGCCCTGCCGCCATGATGATTTCAGCCGGGCTGGCCGATCCGCGCATGAAAATCGAGATCGAAGTGACGGCGCGCAAGCCGGCCCCGTGACCCCGTTGATATAGAAACGATAGCTGTAGAGCCCCTGTTTAAAAGGGCTGCCGCGCTAAAAGGCTTAAATATCAAGCACCAGCTGGGTCTGCGTTACCACCGCGCAGAGCTTGCCATGGGCGGTCAGGATTTTCGTCTGCCAGACCATCGTGGTCTTGCCCCGGTGCAAGGCCTCGCACTCGCCGGTCACGGTGCTGCCCATTCGGGCGGCACCGATGAACTTGGTGCTCGACTCCACCGTTGCCGTGCGCTTGCCTTTGGCAAGATTGACGAACGTGCCGACCCCGCCCAGCGTGTCGGCAAACGCCATGATCGCGCCGCCATGCAGGATCTCGCCCGTCGTGCAAAGGTCGGGCCTGACCTCCAGCGTGGCGACGACGCGGTCCGGCGTCACCTCCACCAGTTGCATGCCGATGAGGCCAGGAAACAGCGGCGCCAGAAGTTGCTGGATGGATGCAAGATCGTTCATGGTGTTTCCCAGGATGTTTGCCAACACTGGGCTTCTATTTTGCGGGATTCGTTGGCTGCGGAGATGAGTTCCCAGCCGCGATGCTGGCCATCGTGGGGAAGGTGACTGAAACCCGCAACCCGGACTGCGTCGGCTCGTTGGCGTAGCCGAGGTCGATTTTTGCTTCGAGCCGGTCTGCAATGGTCTGCACAATGGACAGGCCCAGCCCGGACCCCACTTCGTCATGGCCCAGAACGCGATAAAAGGGGTCGAACACGCGCAGGCGTTCTTGCGGCGCAATGCCTGGCCCCGTATCGGTAACCTGCAGGATGACATCGCGCCCGTTTGTGTGCACCGAGAGATTGATCCGGCCCTCGTTGGGCGTGTAGCGAATCGCGTTGTCCACCAGGTTCTTCACCAGTGTCTTGAGGTCAGCCTCGTGAGCCGTGACGCGGGCATCTTGCGCGCCCTCAACGCCCACGTCGATATTTTTGACGTCCGCCAGAGGCATCAGATCCTCCAGTACCTGCCGGAAAACCTGCTGCACCGACACCGTTTGGGTTCGCCCCCGGGAAGAATCCTGCACGCGAGCCAGCGTCAGCAGTTGATCCAGCAGGCCACGGGTGCGCCGAATGCCACTACGCAACACGGCCAGCCGCTCCCTCGCGTGCGCGGACATGTCCGCAGCGTCCAGTTGCTCCGCCTGCAGCGAAAGCGCCGTCAGCGGCGAGCGCAGCTCGTGCGCCGCGTCCGCCACAAAGCGCCGCTGCATCGATACGGACTGGGCCACCCGCAACAGCAACCGATTAATAGCTACCACGAAGGGGCGAATTTCCGAAGGAAGGTGTGCGTTGGCGACTTCGCGCAGATCCTGCTCGGAGCGCCGGTCAATATCCAGGGCCATCGTTTTCAATGGGCGGAACATGTTGCGGATCAGGCCGCCCACCAGCAATAGCAGGACGGGAATCAGGATCAGGAACGGCATCAAAGTGCGTTGTGCGCTATCGCGGGCGATCTCATCGCGTACTTCCGTGCGCTGGCCAACGGCAACCCGGGAGCCGGACGCGAGGGTCTTGATAACCACGCGCCAGGAGGTGTGGCTCGATCTGAGCGTCTGAATGCCATCGGGCAGGCCCGCAGGCACGTCCGATAGTAAACTGGCGGGCTCGGGGGTTTGGGCGCCGGGCGACGGCAGAAGCTGGACGACCACGCGGGACTGGGGGTCGCCATCGAGCGGATCTGCTGGCGGTGCGGATGTCACCGGCAGTTGCTGGCGCTGGATCAAGGCGGCCATTTGCCGGAGCTGATCGTCTTGCAGCTCGATCGCCTCCTGAAAGGCCGACAGATACGAAAAAACGCCGGCCGCCACGGCAATGGCCAGGATGACCAGGCAGAGCCAGGCCGACAGCCTGAACTGCAACGATTGCCTCAGCTTTCCCTGGAAACCATCCATCCCACCCCCCGCACATTTTTGATGACACCGTTGCCCAATTTTTTCCGAAGCGAGTGAATCAGGAATTCGACGGCATTGCTCTCGACTTCTTCGCCCCAACCGTAAATCCGGTCTTCCAGCTCGCTGCGCGAGAGGATGGCGCCGGGCCGGATCAACAGGGCTCGCAGTAGCGAAAATTCACGCCCGGACAAACGGTTCGCAACACCATTCACGGTGACTTCACGGGTGGCGGGGTCGAGCGTCAGCGCGCCATTCGAGAGGACCGGGCTGGACGTGCCGCCCTTGCGCCGCAGCACCGCGCGCATGCGCGCCAGCAGTTCGGCCATCTCAAAGGGTTTAAGCACGTAGTCGTCGGCACCGCCGTCCAGTCCGCGAATCCGCTCGTTCAGTTCGTCGCGCGCCGTGATGATAAGGAGGGGCACGGGATTGTCTCTGGCCCGGATCGAGACCAGCACGTCCAGACCGTCCTTTCCGGGCAAACCGAGGTCAAGCAGGACAAGGTCATAGTGCTGATCGGTGAGCGTATCGAGCGCTGTCTGTCCATTCTTCACCCAGTCGGCCGCGTAGGAAGCATCTTTAAGCGCATCCTGGATGGCTTCCCCAATCATGGGGTCATCTTCAACCAGCAGAACGCGCATTTACCCTCCGGCGGTCAATGGGCTTGCTTCGCCGCCTTTTGCGGAAAAACCAGGATACAGGTCAGCATCAACGCGAACAGTGCTGCCGATGCGGAATAACGACTCAATGCCAGCCCGCCGGCATTCAAAGGCTTGTCGAGAAAGTCGCCCACCACAGCCCCCAAGGGGCGCGTGAGAATGAAGGCCATCCAGAACAACAAGGTGCGAGAGATGTTTATCCAGTAGTACGCTGCCGCTACAAGTACCAGCAGCACGCCAAATACCGCCACACTTCCCTCATAGCCAAGACCTGCCGTGCTGGCCGTCCAGTCACCCAGTGCGGTGCCCAGCGTTTGGGAAAACATGATCGTCACCCAATAGAACATCTCAGCCTTTGGCGAACCGACGGTATCGACCGATACCGTACCCATGGATCGATGCCAGACGGCCAGGGAAGTCATCAACAAGGCAAACAATATTGTCGAGCCCCCCGCATAGCCAATGCCAAGAGAACGGTCGGCAAAATCGGCCATCGTGGTCCCGACCGTCGTCGTTGCAATGATGGTGATCCAGTAGAGGAAGGGGTGAAAGGTCTTTGCCTTTATTTGGGCGACCACGGCAATCAGGAAGATGGCCGCAAAAATGACCGTCCCGACAAGATATCCCAGGTTCATCGACATGGACACCGCGTCGCCGCCGGTTTCACCCAGTGTGGTGGCAGCAATCTTGATGATCCAGAAGATCAAGGTGACTTCTGGAACCTTGCTCAAGGTGGTTAAGGTTTTATGGTTCATGGGGCATTCCATCTTTCGTGCGGGTTTTACGACGGCTGTCCGTTCAGGGTTTTGTGAGTGGCCGACAGATAGGTGACCAGTCCGACAATCGCGACCAGGAAGAGGGCGCTCGTACTGACGGTTCCCAGGCCTGCGCCCCCACTGGCAGCCGGCTGCGACAGGAAATCACCACACGATGCGCCGAAGGGCCGGGTCAGGACGTAGGCGATCCAGAATGCAACGACCGCGTTGATTTTGAACACGTAGTAGGCAACGGTTACAGCGGCGATCAAACCACCAGAGATCAGCGCGGCGCTGGCGTAGCCGAGGTGCATCCCTTCTGCGGCGAGGTCACCGGTCGCCGTGCCCAGGGCAAACGTGAAAAGGATGGCCGCCCAATAAAAGAGTTCGCGCCGGGCGGTGACGATGCTGTGGATGGACAGGGTCCGCTCGCTGGCGAACCAGCCGGCAAACGTCGCCATTAACGCGATGCCGAATACGGCCGTGGTCATTTGCAGTGTCACGCCGAAATTATCGACCAGGTTGTCGGTCATGAGTGTGCCAAAAATACTGAGCAGAACCACGGTGCTCCAGTACCTCCACGGCACGTATTTCCTGGCGTCCATCTGGGCGACCAAAAAAGCAAGAAGCAGCACGCCCATGACAAGCGAGGTGCCCGTCAAGCCCAAATTCAGATTGACGTTGAGAAAGTCCGCCGCCGTTTCCCCGACGGTCGTCGCCAATATTTTGATGATCCAGAAAAATACCGTAACTTGTGGAACCTTGTTCAGCATTCGC
Source organism: Rhodoferax sp. (assembly GCA_031291295.1). Classification (GTDB taxonomy): domain Bacteria; phylum Pseudomonadota; class Gammaproteobacteria; order Burkholderiales; family Burkholderiaceae_C; genus Rhodoferax_A. The sequence continues at coordinate 25,100 of JARLJI010000069.1, forward strand.
GTATTGTTTCCATCCGTAGTGATATTCACGGGTTTTCTCCTGTCAGGACTGGTGGTGTTCAAGATGACAGGCACAACTATCGTGGATGACACTTAGGAGGAACTTAGTGCGTTGCTTCAAAACCCCCGCCACGGCGGATCGGCGGCGCGAAAAGATGACGATGCATCAACCGATGGCTTGAGCGATCAGCAGCCTCGCGCATCGCAAGCCGCCGCTTGCAGCATCAGTCTGCGGGTGCAACCGCCACCGCGTAGCCATCGGCTATATTCCACCACTCGAAGCTGGGGCAACCTACCATCGGTGACTCGCCGGGCCGACCGCTTCAATGGTTTGATTTAACCAGCCAGCTGCGACGAAAGTCGGGGCAATTTACTCACGTGATAGTCGGCACGTAGCGACAGTCATCAGGAAATTATGGACATCCTCCAAATATTGATATTGGCCATTGTTCAAGGTGCGGCGGAGCTACTGCCGGTCTCAAGCTCGGCACACGTTATCGTTGCCGAGAAATTGATGGGCCTGGATCCAACCGCACCCGCCATGACCCTGCTTTTGGTCATGCTTCATACGGGCACGATGTTTGCGGTCATCGCTTATTTCTGGCGGAACTGGGTCGAGACGTACTTCAGATCGCCTGGTGAGCGACGCATGAATCTCATCAGGATCATTGCAGCCACCGTTGCCACCGGCATCGTTGGATTGACGCTGCAATACCTCATCAAACACATCGTGGCGAACGGCGACCCTCATTTTGAGATTGAACAACTCTTTGGGAACTCAAAGTTGATGGCGGGCGCATTGGCAGCAGGTGGGGTGCTGATCATTCTCTCCTCACGGATCAAGGAAAGATCAGGCGTCGAGCTTTCGCTAAAGACTTCAACCCTGATTGGCGCTGTGCAGGGCCTTTGCCTTCCATTTCGGGGGTTTTCACGCTCCGGAGCCACCATCTCCACCGGGCTCGTCCTTGGCGTATCCCGCCGTCGCGCCGAGGAGTTCAGCTTTGCTCTTGCGGTGGTTTTAACCCCTGCGGTTGTTGCGAAAGAGTTGTATCGACTGGTCAAGCACCAAGGCGTTGCACCAGGAGCGTCTTTTTCCAGCTTGATCCACATGGCGGCCCCCGGCCTCCTCGGAATGCTATTCAGCTTCATCGCGGGTCTGGCAGCGCTTCGCTGGCTATCAAGCTGGCTCGAGAGCGGCAAATGGTACCTGTTTGGCGGCTACTGCCTGATTGCCTCAGTGATTGTGCTGTGGGTTAATTGAAATCGAAGAAGTAGCTGTGCAAATCTGAACTGCGCCATGAGGCCTCGTCTCAGAAAAACACCCGGCCACTGAGCGTCTTCGGCGGCTTGACGGCGAAGGGCTTTCCCCTCTCACAGGCAAGGTATCATGACACCCTGTTCATGGGCCATTCGGGATGCAGGTTTGCAGCCCGTTCGCCGTTCAAACCAACAAGTCAGCGTCAACCGTCCGTGCGTCTCAATTCCATCAAGTTATCCGGGTTCAAATCCTTCGCCGAGCCGACCAACTTCCTGCTGCCGGGGCAACTGGTGGGGGTGGTCGGGCCCAACGGCTGCGGCAAGTCCAACATCATGGACGCGGTGCGCTGGGTTCTGGGAGAGAGCCGGGCCTCCGAGCTGCGTGGCGAATCCATGCAGGACGTGATCTTCAACGGCACCAACCTGCGCAAGGCGGCCAGCCGCTCCAGCGTGGAGCTGGTGTTCGACAACGCCGACCACCGCGCCGGCGGCCAGTGGAGCCAGTTCACCGAGATCGCGGTCAAGCGCGTGCTGACGCGCGACGGCACCTCCAGCTACTACATCAACAACCAGCCGGTGCGCCGGCGCGACGTGCAGGACGTGTTCCTCGGCACCGGCCTGGGCCCGCGTGCCTACGCCATCATCGGCCAGGGCACGATCAGCCGCATCATCGAGTCCAAACCTGAAGAGTTGCGCCTGTTTCTGGAGGAAGCGGCCGGGGTTTCCAAGTACAAGGAGCGGCGTCGCGAGACCGAAAGCCGCCTGTCGGACACGCGTGAGAACCTGACCCGCGTCGAAGACATCCTGCGCGAGCTCAATGCCAACCTGGAAAAGTTGGAAAAGCAGGCCGAGGTGGCGCAAAAGTACAACACGCTGCAGTCGGACGTGACCCTGAAGCAGCATCAGCAATGGTTTTTGAAGCGCGCCGAGAGCGAAGCGGACCAGGCCCGGGTCCGGCTTGATGCCGAAAAGGCGGTCAACGACCTCGAATCGCGGCTGGCCGACCTGCGCCACATCGAAGCCGACCTGGAGACCATTCGCCAGGCGCATTACGCGGCCGGTGACCAAGTCAACCAGTCGCAGGGCCTGCTGTACGAGGCCAGCGCCGAAGTCGGACGGCTGGAGGCCGAAATCCGCTTCGTGGTGGAGGGTCGCCAGCGCGTCGAGCAGCGCCTGGCAACACTGAGAGAGCAAACCGCGCAGTGGGCCGCGCGCGGCGACGATGCACGCGCCGAGACCGAAACCCTGGCCGCGCAGGCGCTGGATGCCGAAGAAAAGGCCGAGTTGCTGGCCGCACAGGTCGAAGAGCAGGCCCAGGTGCTGCCCGATCTGGAAGACGCGCTGCGCCAGGCGCAAACCAAGGCCAACGAGCAGCGCAGCAGTGTGGGCCAGGTGCAGCAACAAATCCAGGTGTTGGCGGCAGAGCAGCGCAGCATTGAAGAGCAGTCGCGCCAATTGAATCAGCGCCGCGAGCGCCTGGCCGCCGACAAGAATGCACTGGCGGCACCCGACGAAGCGCGCCTGGTGAACCTGAACAGCCAACTGGCAGCCGCGCAGGAATCGGCCAGCGTGGCCGACGCGCGCCTGCACGAGCTGCAGGAGTCGGTGCCGCAGCTCGATGACGACCGCCGCACCAGGCAGCAGATGGTGAACACCGAATCCGCCAGGCAGGCGGACCTGTCGGCCCGCCTGGAGGCGCTCAAGGCTTTGCAGGAAAAGGTCAAGACTGACGGCAAACTCAAGCCCTGGCTGGCCAAACACGGGCTGGACGGCTTGCAAGGTTTGTGGAGCCGGATTCACATCGAGCAGGGCTGGGAAAACGCTTTGGAGGGCGCGCTGCGCGAGCGCCTGGGCGCGCTGGAGGTGAGCCGGCTGGACATGGTCCGCTCCTTCGATGCCGACGCGCCGCCGGCCAAACTGGCTTTCTACAGCCCGCCACAGGCCGCTTTGCCCGAGAAGCCGGCGGCGCTGCCCCGGCTGGCCGACCTGCTGCGCCTGAACGATGCGGGCCAGAAGGCGCTGCTGACCGACTGGCTGCACGGCTGCTACACGGCGCCGAGTCTTGAAGACGCGCTCGTCAGCCGCGACCAGTTGCAGCCAGGCGAGGTAATTTACGTCAAGACCGGGCATGCGGTCAGCGCCCACAGCGTGAGCTTTTACGCGCAGGACTCCGAGCAGGCGGGCCTGCTGGCGCGCGCCCAGGAAATTGAAAACCTCGAGCGACAGCTCAAGGCGCAGGCGCTGATCAGCGAAGAATCCCGCTCGGCCCTGGTGCGCGCAGAAGCCGCATATTCGGATGCGTCGCAGCGGCTGATCGCAGCGCGGCGCGAGGCGGCCGAGAGCCAGAGCCGCGCGCATGAGCTGCAGGTGGAGACGCTGCGCCTGACGCAGCTGGCCGAGCAGACCCGCGCCCGCAGCGAGCAGATTGCCGCCGACCTGCACGAGGTTGATGCCCAGCTGGGCGACCTGCAGGAGCGCCGCGTCACCGCGGAAGGCCGCTTTGAAGAGCTCGACATGCAGCTGGCCGACACCCAGGAGCGCCATGCGCAACTCGACGAGCGCGTGATCGAGGCCGAGCGCCAGTTGACGCAGTGCCGCGAGCAGCAGCGCAGCCTGGAGCGCCAGTCCCACGAGGCCACGTTTGCCCAGCGCAGCCTGGAGTCGCGCAAGGCCGAGCTGGCCCGCGCCATGGAAACGGCCGCGCAGCAGGCCCAGAGCATCGCGCAGGAGCAGCAGCAGGCTGTTGATGAGCTGACCCGCCTGACCGCCGCCGCGGCCCAGGCCGGCCTGCAGAGCGCGCTGGCGCTCAAACTGGAGCGCGAAGCCGCACTGGGCGCCAAGCGCAGCGAATACGACGACCTGACTGCCAAGCTGCGCGCCAGCGACGAGCGCCGCCTGCAGCTCGAGCGCGAACTCGACCCGCTGCGCCAGCGCATCACCGACTTCCAGCTCAAGGAGCAGGCTGCGCGCCTGGGGCTGGAGCAATACACCCAGCTGCTGGCCGATGCCCAGGCCGACCTGGACGCCGTGGCCAGGTCCGTCGAGGACGGCAACGTGCGTTTGCCCGGCATGCAGGGCGAGATCGACCGCCTGCACCGCGAGATTGCGGCGCTCGGTGCCGTGAACCTGGCCGCACTTGAGGAGCTGACCACCTCGCGCGAGCGCAAGCAGTTCCTGGACGCCCAGACGGCAGACCTGGTGGAAGCCATGACCACACTGGAAGACGCCATCAAGAAAATTGATAGCGAAACCCGCGAACTACTGGCCGGCACCTTCAACACCGTCAACGAGCACTTTGGCCGGATGTTCCCCGAGCTGTTCGGCGGCGGCAATGCCCGGCTGGTGATCACCGGCGAGGAAATCCTCGACTCGGGCGTGCAGGTGCTGGCCCAGCCGCCCGGCAAGAAGAACCAGACCATTCACCTGCTCTCGGGCGGCGAAAAGGCCCTGACCGCGATTGCGCTGGTGTTTGCGATCTTCCAGCTCAACCCGGCGCCGTTCTGCCTGCTCGACGAGGTGGACGCGCCGCTGGACGACGCCAACACCGAGCGTTATGCGAAACTGGTGCGCGCCATGAGCCGTGAAACCCAGTTCCTCTTCATCAGCCACAACAAGATCGCGATGGAAATGGCCGAGCAATTGATCGGCGTGACCATGCAGGAGCAGGGTGTGTCGCGCATCGTGGCGGTGGATATGGAATCCGCCGTATCCATGGCCGAGGCGGCCTGACCCGCAGGAGCCACAGATGAGCACGTTGCAAATCAGTCTGGCCATCGCAGGAGGCCTGGTATTGGCCGGTGTGGTGGCGCACAGCACCTGGAGCTCGCGCAGAAATGCGCCCCGGCAGGCGCTGCCCGAGGCCGGCAATGGCACCGGGCGCGCGGCGCCGGCCGACGGCACCGAGCCGTCGCGCACCGAGCCCACCTTCGACGACGACCTGGCGGCGCCGCCCCCGCTGCCGGTGCCCGAGAAAAGGCCGGGCATGGATGCCCTGATCGACGTCATCGCACCGATTGCGCTGGACGCGCCCGTCTCGGGCGACGCCGCGCAGGCCGCCATGCCGCCCACGCGCCGCGCCGGCAGCAAACCGTTTGCGATCGAAGGCTTCAACGAGGCCGCCCAGCACTGGGAAACACCGGCGCCGGGCCAGCGCTACAGCGCCTTCCAGGCCGGCGTGCAACTGGCGAATCGCACCGGTGCCCTCAACGAGATCGAATACTCCGAGTTCGTGATGAAGGCGCAGGCGTTCGCCGACGCGGTCAATGGCGCGCCCGAGTTTCCTGAAATGCTCGACGAAGTGGCCCGTGCGCGCGAGCTCGACCAGTTCGCCAGCGACCACGACGCCCAGCTCGGTTTCTCGCTGCGCGCGCAGCGCGCCGCCTGGAGCCCCGGCTATGTGCAGCAGAATGCGGCGCGACTGGGCTTTGTGCCGGGCGTGATCCCGGGGCGCATGGTGCTGCCCGCGAGCACCGCCGGCCTGCCGCCCCTGCTCGGGCTGACGTTCGATACCCAGGCCGCCATGGCCGACGATCCGGCGCAGTCGGCGCTGCGCGAGGTCACGCTCAGCCTGGATGTGCCACAGGTGGATCGCGGCGAGCAGCCCTTCACGCGCATGCGCGAGGCAGCCGCGGCCCTGTGCGCGGCGATGGACGGCATCGTCACCGACGACAACGGCCAGCCGCTGGTGCCCGAGGCCATGGACGTGATCGGCGCCGACCTGGAGCAGCTGTACGACACGCTGGACGCGCGCGATCTGTCGGCCGGCTCCGCGCTGGCGCGCCGCCTGTTCTCCTGAGCCGGCGCTCGCCGCCACGTTCCGCCTTGGCAACCCCCCATTTGTTTGCGCCGCCCGAGCCGGGCTCCGACGCCGCGCGCATCGAGGTGCTGCGCCGCCAGCTGCACCACCACGCGCACCGCTACTACGTGCTCGATGCGCCGGAAATCCCGGACGCCGAATACGACCGCCTGTTTCGTGAGCTGCAGGCGCTGGAGGCCGCGCATCCCGAGCTCTTCAGCCCCGATTCGCCAACCCAGCGCGTGGGCGGCAAGCCGCTCGACCAGTTCGCCAGCGTGCGCCACGCCGTGCCGATGCTGAGCCTGCGCACCGAGACCGACACCGAACCCACGGGCGCCATCAGCTTCGATGCGCGCGTGCGGCGTGAGCTGGGCCTGACGCCGGACGATCCCCCCGTTGAATACGTGACCGAGCTCAAGTTCGACGGCCTGGCGATGAACCTGCGCTACGAGGCCGGCACGCTGGTGCAGGCCGCCACGCGCGGCGACGGCGAAGTGGGCGAGGACGTGACGCAGAACATCCGCACCATCGGGCAAATTCCTTTGCGCCTGCCCACTGGCGTGCCCCAAGTGCTCGAGGTGCGCGGCGAGATTTTCATGCGCCGCGACGACTTTGAAGCGCTCAACGCCAGGCAGCGCGACAAGGGAGAAAAGACCTTCGTCAACCCGCGCAACGCCGCTGCCGGCGCGGTGCGCCAACTCGACCCCGCGATTGCGGCGCAGCGGCCGCTGAGCTTTTTTGCCTACGGCCTGGGCGAAGTCACGCCCGCGGCGCAGGGCGGCCCCGAATTCCAGACCCACTACGAGTTGCTGCAAACCCTCAAATCATGGGGTTTTCCGGTCGCAGCCCAGGTGCAGATTGCGCATGGCGCTACGGAATTAGTAGCGTACCACCAGGCCATCGGCAGCCAGCGCGACCGCCTGCCGTTCGACATCGACGGCGTGGTCTACAAGGTCAACAGCCTGGCGCTGCAACAGCAGCTCGGCTTTGTCACGCGCGAGCCGCGCTGGGCGGTGGCGCACAAATACCCGGCGCAGGAGCAGCTCACCACGGTGCTCGGCATCGAGGTGCAGGTCGGGCGCACCGGCAAGCTCACGCCGGTCGCCAAGCTGGCGCCCGTGTTCGTCGGCGGCGTGACCGTGACCAACGCGACCCTGCACAACGAAGACGAGGCGCGCCGCAAGGACGTGCGCATTGGCGACACCGTGATCGTGCGCCGCGCCGGCGATGTCATTCCCGAGGTCGTGAGCGTGCTGCCCGAGCGGCGCCCGCCCGGTGCGCAGGTCTTCACCATGCCGCGGCAGTGCCCGGTCTGCGGCTCGGCGGCGGTGCGCGAGGAGGGCGAGGTGGACTACCGCTGCAGCGGCGGCCTGTTCTGCAGCGCGCAGCGCAAGCAGGCCATCCTGCACTTCGCGCAGCGCCGCGCGGTCGAAGTCGAGGGCCTGGGCGACAAGCTGGTCGACCAATTGGTCGATGCGGGCGTCATCCGCACCTTGCCCGATTTGTACCGGCTGGGCTTGACGTCGCTCATCGCTCTGGACCGAATGGCCGAGAAGTCCGCGCAGAACATCGTCGATGCGCTGCAAAAATCGAAGCAGACCACGCTGCCGCGGTTTTTGTTCGGGCTCGGCATCCGGCATGTCGGCGAGGCCACGGCGAAAGCATTGGCGCGCCATTTCGGCAAGCTCGATGCCATCATGGACGCCACCGAGGAGCAGTTGCTGCAGGTGGGCGATGTCGGCCCGATCGTCGCCAGCAGCATCCGCACCTTCTTCGAGCAGCCGCACAACCGCGAGGTGGTCGAGCAGTTGCGCGCCTGTGGCGTGACCTGGGAGGAGGGCGAGGCCGCTCCCGTGGCGCCGCAGCCATTCGCCGGAAAAACCTTCGTTATTACCGGCACGCTGCCCACGCTGAGCCGCGATGAAGCCAAGGACCTGATCGAAGCCGCCGGCGGCAAGGTGGCGGGCTCGGTCAGCAAGAAGACCAGCTACGTGGTGGCTGGGGTCGAGGCGGGCAGCAAGCTGGCCAAGGCGCAGGTACTCGCGGTCGCGGTGCTGGACGAGGCCGGTTTGCTAGCCTTGCGGAACAGGCCGGTCTGACACCCTGGAGTCAAATGCCGCTCGTCATGCGACGACGTCGACGTCCAGCCATCATTTGCTGCTCACATTGAGCTCGGGACTTCCGGTGTCCGGTGCGGGTACCGGGGACACACCTTGCACGATGGCTGCCGCCTGCTGTGCGCTCATTGCGCGCCGGTAGCCCGGACGGTTTTGGAGTCGCTCCCAATAGGCTTGTACTGCCGGCGTAAAGTGCTGATGCAACTCAAGGTGTTGGGCCAGTAGCAACGCGTAGCCAACCGAAACGTCGGCTGCCGTAAAGCGCTGCGCACAGAGGAATTCCTGCACAGCCAGCAGTTTCTCCAGTGTGCGCAGGCGGGCCAGAAACCACTTGCTGTAGTCTTCAGCCACTTGCGGCTGGCGGCGCTCGGGCGCTTCGAAGCGGCCATAGCGCAGTATCAGTGTCTGCGGAAATGTCAAAGTTGCTTCGCCAAAGTGCAAGTAATTGAGGTAGGCGCCGAAGTCGGGTTCATGCAAGGCCACGTCCAGGCGGCCGGACGAAAAACGCGCCGCCAGGTACTGACAAATCGCCACCGACTCGGTCATGCGTACCGCGCCGTCGAACAAGGCCGGCACCGTGCCGAGTGGATTGATGTCGAGAAACGGCCGAGCGCAGACGCGAGGAGGGAACGGCAGCATCTTCAACTCGTAGGGAACGCCGATCTCTTCCAGGGTCCATAGCGGTCGGAACGAACGTGCGCTGACGCAATGGTGCAGCGTGATCATTGTTCAGCGTTTCGCAATAGCTGGCCGCTTTGCGCTGTTCCCAGCCGCGCATGCGGCTTGTGCCAAGGATGAAACTTCATATCACGCCCCGATGGCTCAGGTCGTGCTGACGCTCCGGCGTTATCCCAATGCGCGAACCGTAGATCTCGGCGTTGTCCTGGCCCAGATCGCCCGCAGCGGAACGGACAAGGCAGGGGTCGTTGCGGAAACGCGGGACCACGTTATGCAGACGAACCGAACCGAAGTCCGAGTCGGGAACGTCGACGATGGCCTCGCGAGCCACCATCTGTGGATCCCGGGCGATCTGCGCGATCGAGTGGATCGGAGCAATGGTTCCCTGTGTCGCCTCGAAGGCATCGAGCACATGTTGCAGGTCTTGCGTGCCAACCCAGGCCGAGAAGACGTCGTTCAGCTCCGCCGCATTCGCAACCCGCAGCGGGTTGTTTGTGAATCGGGGGTCGTCGAGCAGATCTTCTCGCCCGATGGCTCTGGAATTCGCCGCAAAGAGTGCGTTGGTGCTGCCCGAAAGGGACACGTAATGTCCATCGGCAGTGCGGTAGACGGCTGCGGGCGCGGAGTACTGGTTGGCGTTGCCGGCGCGCGATCTGATCACGCCCAGTTGGTCATACTCGATCGGCAAGAAATCGAGAAGTCGAAACACAGCTTCTGTCATGGAGAGGTCGATTTCCTCTCCGGGCGCGTCGGGCGTCTGCACGCGCTTGCAAAGCGCCGCCAGAATACCTACCGCCCCGAACAAGCCGCCGATCGCGTCGCCGATCGGATAGCCAGGGTGCATGGGCTCGCCATCTGCTTCTCCAGTGAGGAACGTCAAACCACCCAGCGCCTCGAATACCCGGGCAAAGCCCGGCCGTTTACTATACGGGCCGGTCTGCCCGAACCCGGTCGTTCGAAGAATGACCAGGCGCGGGTTGGCCTGCCACAGCGATTCGCGCGACAGGCCCCAGCCATCCAGTGTTCCGGGCCGGAAATTCTCGATCAGCACATCGAACTCGGGAAGAAGCTTCAACAGGAGCTCGGCACCTTCTGAACGCCGGAGGTCTAGCGTGATGAAGCGTTTATTCCGATTGACAGCCTTCCACCACAAGCTCTTGCCTTCCTTGAATGGAGGAAAGTCGCGCATGCCATCCCCTTTGCCCGGAAGCTCGACCTTGACGACGTCAGCTCCGTAATCGGCCAGCAAGGTCGCGGCCATTGGGGCAGCAATGATGGTTGCAATGTCCAACACTCGCAAACCCTTCAAGGGGCCTTGAGGTTCAACGCGTTGATCTGATCTGGCAAACGTCATGGATTCTCCTTGTCAAAGGCCGAGCTGACGCGCTGCAAGGTCCTTGAGAATTTCCGCTGCACCACCGCCGATCGACAGCATCTTGGATTCGCGAAACAGCCGGTCCACACGGTTGTGCCTCAGAACACCGTGACCTCCGTGGATTTGAACCGCCTCGTTGGCACAGCGCTCGTAGGTTTCGGTGGCGAGATTCTTGGTCATGGCAATCTGGGCGGCATCGGCTTGCCCACGGCCAAAGCGCCATGCGAGCAGTGAGAGTTGCGTGTCCACCGCCTGGATTTGGGTCGCCATATGCACCAACTTGTGCCGCGTGACCTGCTTGCCTATCAAGGCTGCGCCGAACACCAGCCGATTGCGCGCCCAGTGCACCGCTTCGTCGTAGCAAGCCTTGGACGCGCCGAGCACGATCGCCGTGTTGCCGAGACGTTCCTGGTTGAAGTTTTTCATCAAGCCAACAAAACCCTGGCCTTCCTCGCCGATCAGATTACTGCGCGGAACACGGCAATTGTCGAACACCAGTTCGGCCGTGTCGGAGGACCACCAGCCCATCTTTTTCAACGGGTGCTGAAGAAAGCCCGGCGTGCCGCGCTCTACTAGAAGCAGCGAAAGACCCGCCTTCCCCGGGACGCCAGTGCGCACCGCCAGGGTGTAGTAGTCGGCACGAATCCCCGTCGAGATGAAGAGCTTTCGACCATTCACCACGAAGTGATCCCCATCTTCCACAGCGTGCGTCTGGATACCAGCAACATCGGAGCCGCCCGACGGCTCAGAGACCGCCAAAGCCATCAGTTTCTCGCCGCGCAGTACCGCGGGTGCGATCCGACGTTTGAGTGTCTCGTTACCCAAGGCGAGCAAGGGCGGCAACGCAATCGAGTGCGTCGTCAGACCAACCCTTACGCCTCCGGAGCCGAATCGAGCGAGCTCCTCCTTGACGATCAACGTATGACGAATGTCACCTCCCGTGCCGCCATACGCCGGGTCGAAGCCAGCACCGATGACGCCGGCTTGAGCGGCCTGACGATAGAGGTCCAAGGGGAAAGTGCCCGCTTCATCCCACTCCGCTGCGTAGGGAGCAATGTAGGTTCGCGCAAATTCGCGCATGCGTTCGCGAAATGATGCAAGTTCGCTGGTGGAAAACGGACTTTCGCCTGCCGTGATCCGATCTGCTGAAGAAGGAGTCGACTCTGGCAACGTGCGATCGATTTCCGCACAACTGTTGGGTATAAGAGGGAGGTAGCTCATGTTCAAGTTTGGTGAAAATTGGAAAGGCTTATTCATGGCGCTCAGTCAGCGGTAATGCCCGCCTTTTTGATGACGGCTCGATACTTTTCATAGTCCGAGCGGATGACGGCTGATATCTCATCAAGCGAGCGAGGACTTTGCGGCACCATATCGAGATTACGCAGTTTGTCCTGCACATCGCTGGATGACAGCGCGCGATTTATGGCGTCATTGATCCGCAAAGCCGTTGCATGCGGCGTAGCGTCTGGCACGGCAAAGCCGTACCAAGGAACGACGTTGGCTTCGGGGTAGCCCGCCTCCGCGAGTGTCGGGACGTCCGGGAATCCAGGAATCCTGTGCTCGGCCACGACGGCCAGCGGCTTGAGCCGCCCGGAAGTGATTTGCGGCGCCGCCAAGCCGGTCGACAGAAAGGCTATGGCCACATCTCCGCGAATCAAAGCCGTGAGCACTTCGGGTTGGGCTTTATACGGGATGCTCACAAGATCTATACCGGATGCCATTTTGAACAACTCGGTGTTGAGGTGCATGGACGAACCAATACCCGGATTGCCATAGTTCAGCTTAGAAGGGCTTTGCCTGGCCAACTCAACGAAGTCTTTCAAATCTCGAACCTTCGATTGCGCAGGAACCGTAAGCAGGCTCGGCGCGCTCACGGCGATACCGACACCGATGAAGTCCTTTAGCGGGTCCCAAGCATGCTTGTACAGCGAAGGGTTGGCTGTCAGCGCCGGCGCAGCTAGCAACCAGGTGTACCCGTCGGGTGCAGCCTTGGCGACTGCCATGATGCCAATGTTGGCGTTGCCCCCAGGACGATCTTCGACGATCACGGGTTGCCTCAGTATCTGCGAGACCTTGTTGCCAATGATGCGCGCGAGAGAGTCACCGATTCCGCCGGCCGAGTACGGAACGATGATCTTGATCGGTCGAGTCGGGTAGTTCGCGGGTTGAGCCCATGCCGTGGCACCCGTGATGAGGGAAAGGCCAAGCACCGTGAGGTGCCGAAGGCTATGAAAGAGGTTCACGTCTATCTCCTGTTGTATGAATGAGTGACGTCGGGCTCAGCTCGCGCCAAGGTTGCGCCGCATGCTATCGAGTGCCATCTTGGTCTCGTTCAGCAATCGGTTGAATACGTCATTGACGGATTCACGCTGGTTGAACCACGCGACGCTTTGACCGGCCGGGGTGTACAGCAAGCCTTTCACGCCATGCTCTTCAACCGCGGCCACGAGGGGCCCCGTCAAGGCCTGCTGGTATGGCATCGGCAACGGCACGGGTGCTTTGGGCGAGGACCATTCCTCGGTCCAACCCGATTTAAGAATGCGGCACGACTTGCCACTGTGCGAGCGGGTGAGCACCGTGTCCTCGCTGCGTGCCGTGATGAGGCTGTCCACGAGGGCATCCTGGAGGTGTAACTCGTGAGTGGTCAACCACGCGGTGCCGAGCCACACGCCCTGCGCGCCCATCGCCAGCGAAGCAGCGATCTGCCGTCCGTGGCCGACGCCACCGGCGGCAATCACTGGTAGCCCATTGGCCGCTTCGATGATCTGGGGTACCAGGGTAAATGTACCCACCGGCCCGGTATGCCCACCAGCGTCGTAGCCCTGGGCCACCAAGATGTCCACCCCCGCTTCGATGGCGGCCTTGGCATGTTTGACCGCCCCGACAAGAGCCAGTGCCACCTTGCCCCTGCGTTTAACCTGATCGATAACCTCGGCAGGTACGCCAACGGCGGCCGCGACCAGATTCGCATCGGATTCAAGCACCGCCGATAACTGGGCGCTGAACAGTGCCTCGCTGCGCACGGTTTCGGTAAAGAAATGTGGCTTCGTTGCCGGCGGCACTTTGTATTTTTGTGTCAGGTGCTCCACAAAGGCTTGATGCGCAGCGGGAATTTTCTTGCGGACCTGCGCTACGTCGGTCTCGTCGCCCGCCAGCCGCGGGAACATGAGATCGACTCCGAAGGGGCGGTCGCCTACGGCATTGCGAATCTGCCTGATGGACTGGGCGATGTGCTCGGGGTCGTCTCGCGCCACGCCCAGGACAGCGAAACCGCCGGCACGCGTGATTGCGATCGATACGTCGACGCTGTGCGAGAAACCGAAGATCGGATGGCGAATCCCAAGCTGCGTGCACAGCGGGGTGGTCAGGGAGCAAGTTGGGGAATTCATGAATTCATACCTTAATTTAGGGAACAGGCCTAGCGGCCCACGAAGGAAGGCCGGCGCTTCTCTAGAAAAGACACCACGGCCTGCTGCACGTCTTGCGTGCGGGCAAGCGATGTCATCCACTGCGCTTCGCTGGCGAGTTGCTGCTCCCACGAAGCACCAAACGAGTCGAGCAAGAGGTTCTTACAAGCCGCACTGGCCAAGGGCGCGCCCGCTGCCAACTCGCCCGCAAAGTCCTGCGCGGCTTTGGCCAGATCGGCGTCCGGACAAACCCGGTCGATCAGGCCCCACGCAAGGGCTTCGCTAGCGCTGAGCGTGCGGTTGGTCAGCAGCAGCTCTCGGGCCCGGCGCAAGCCAATCAGCCGTGGCAATGTATAGGTGATTCCAGCATCACCACTCAGGCCGATCGCAGTGTAGGCCGTCCGAAATGACGCCGATTCCGCGGCCAGCGTGAAGTCGGCGCCGATCGCCAGGCTGAAGCCTCCGCCAGCGGCGGCGCCGTTGACGGCAACGACCAGCGGCGCCGACATGCGCGCAAAGATGGACTGCGCCATATGCAGGCTCGTGACGATTTCATGGATCGCATGATCAAGCCCACCTGCTGCGTCTGCAAACGCATGAATATCGCCGCCTGCGCAAAACATGCGCCCGGTTCCACTCAGCAGCACTGCGCCGACGTCGCGCCGGCCGGAGATTTCCAACGCGGCGTCGAGCAGCGCACGCGCAAGGGAAGCCGTGATGGCGTTGCCAGAGGCGGGCCGGTTCAAGATCAGGCAGGCCACCCGCTGGTGCACTTCGAAATCAAGCTCTGGGTGTGTATTCATGGACAGTTTCAAGGGTGGGCCGCGCAAATCAAACTTGCTGCGAAGCGCCGATCATTGCATTCACGGAACATTTGAGTCAACATAGCGGATCATTTGTTCCGCACTGCGGATTTTGGAGGATTCAATGAAGGATGACCGTGAGTTGGTCACAGCACTTGCCCGGGGGCTTCACATCCTCGCGAGCTTCACGGCGCGAGCCACAACACTGAGCAGTTCGGAATTGTCCGAGCGCACGGGCTTGCCCAAAGCCACAGTGTCTCGATTGACTTACACGCTCGTTGAACTGGGCTATCTACATCGCAGTTCCTCGAAGCGCAAATATGCGTTGAGCGCAGCCGTCCTTGCGCTCGGCTACCCGCTCCTAGCCAGTCTCACGATCCGTCAGGTGGCGCAGCCCATGATGCGAGAGCTGAGCGCCGAGACCGGCGGCACCGTTTCGCTGGGCGTGCTCGATCGTGACCGAGTGGTCTACATCGAGACTTGTCGAAGCGCACCGAATGTGGATCACCTTCCGGACATTGGAGTGATCTGGCCTTTGATGGAGAGCGCAATTGGCCGCGCGCTGCTGGCGGGCCTCGATGTAGAGCATCGCGCGCAGCTCTTGAATACGATCAAAGTGCTTGAGCCGGAGCGCTATACAAACACAATCGCGGGCGTCGAAGAGGCGCTGCGAGACTACGAGAAATTCGGCTATTGCGTGGCGCTCGGTGAGTTGCGCCGTGGAATTTACGGCGTAGCCGTTCCCGTCAAGCGATCGTGGGGTGAGCACCGCTTGGCTTTCAACTGCGGGGTTCCAGGCACGGATCCGAAGGGAGAGGCGCTTCGACGAGATGTAGCACCAAAGCTGATTCGGCTAGTACGTAGCGTTGAGGACGCACTGGACGCATTGAACAGTCTTGAAGACCCCATTCACCCACGCCGGACCATCTCGGGCATGGGCAATCAACAAGCGGCCGGGGGCTAAGGCACCTCGATATAGTTAATGCATGGCGTATGACGACTTCCTCATGGAAGATCCAGCAATGTTATCGAGCGACATCGACATCGGGGAACGCGGCCGCGACAGCGCCTGGACGGTGTTCCTCGTGTTCCTGCGCCTGGGGCTGACCTCGTTCGGCGGCCCGATCGCGCACCTGGGCTACTTCCGCGCCGAATTCGTCACGCGCCGGCGCTGGCTCAGTGAACGCAGCTTCGTCGACCTGGTGGCGCTGTGCCAGTTTCTGCCGGGTCCGGCCAGCAGCCAGGTCGGCATCGCGATCGGGCTCTCGCGGGCTGGCTTGCCGGGAGCGTTGGCTGCATGGACCGGCTTCACGCTGCCCTCGGCCATCCTGCTGACGCTGTTCGCGCTCGGGCTGTCCGCCTGGGGCGACGCGCTGCCGGCCGGCATCCTGCACGGCTTGAAGGTGGTCGCCGTCGCCGTCGTGGCCCAAGCCGTGTGGGGCATGACCCGCAAACTGTGCACCGATGCGCCGCGCATCAGCATCGCCCTGGCTGGCGCCGGCATCGTGCTGCTGTGGCCGACCGCCGCGGGGCAGGTCGGCGTCATTGCCGCGGCCGCCGTGGTCGGCCTGCTGTGCTTCAAGCCCGCGCAGGACGGCACGCACGACGCGCTGCCGATCTCGGTCAGCCGCCGCACCGGCGCCATGCTGCTGGGGTTGTTTTTCGCGCTGCTGGTGGGGTTGCCTCTCGGGCTGGACGTCTGGCCGAGCCAGGCGCTGGCGCGGGTAGACGCCTTCTACCGCGCCGGCTCGCTGGTCTTTGGCGGCGGCCACGTCGTGTTGCCGCTGCTGCAGGCCGCGGTGGTGCCCAGCGGCTGGGTCACGAACGAAACCTTCCTCGCAGGCTATGGCGCGGCGCAGGCGGTGCCCGGCCCGCTGTTCACCTTTGCGGCGTTTCTGGGCGCCTCCATGCACAGCGCCCCGAGTGGCTGGACCGGCGCTGCGCTGTGCCTGGTCGCGATCTTCGTGCCGTCGTTCCTGCTGGTCATCGGCACGTTGCCGTTCTGGGAACCCTTGCGCCACAGCGTTCGCACGCAGGCGGCACTCGCCGGCGTCAACGCGGCGGTGGTCGGCCTGCTGCTGGCCGCGCTGTACCGTCCGGTCTGGACCAGCGCCATCGTGCGGCCGCAGGACTTCGCGCTGGCGCTGATCGCCCTGATGGCCCTGATGGCCTGGAAGCTGCCGCCGTGGCTTGTGGTGCTGGGCAGCGGCGCTGCGGGGTGGCTGCTGGCGGTCGTAGCATGACCTGCAGCTTTGCAGCGTTTGCTGTCAGCAGGAAGCGCACCCTTACCTCGCGGTCTATCGCCAGCAGCGGTCATCCGAGCGATAGCGATCCTTGAAGACCAGACGACAGGTTTCAGCTACATAGCCGACGCCGAGGAGATGTCTCGGTGGAACTTCATCTTGAACGTCCGCTGCCACCGACTGCGAACTGGAACTCTCGACCCGTTCCTGACACTCACCATTCAGGAATGCGGCCACCGATAGGGGTTGACGCCAGAATATGATGGTTGTAATATTCGAACTATCATGCCAACCCCCACCAGCCGCAAAGAACTGACCCACGATCGCATCCTGGATGTAGCCTCACGCGCCATCCGCCGCGCCGGGTACGACGGTGTCGGTCTTGCCACCATCATGAAAGAGGCCGGCCTGACGCATGGCGGCTTCTATGCCCACTTCGCCTCCCGCGATGCCCTGTTGGCCGAGGCCACCCAGCGTGCCGGACGCGACACTGGGGCCGTGCTCGTCGAACTGCTGCGCCAGGCGCAAACCCGGGGGATAAGCCCGTTTTCCGCGCTGGTGAACGCCTACCTGGCCGATGCCCAACTTGAGAATGCCGAGTGCGGCTGCGTGGTCGCGGCCTTGGCCTCCGAGATACCCCGCCAAACCGAAGAGGTCGCCAGCGCCGCCCGCGCCCGTGTGCTGGGCATGGTTGAACTGGTGCGCCGCACCCTTCCAGCCAGCGCTGATACGTCGCAGGCCCAGGTGGTCACCGCCACTCTGGTCGGCACGCTGCAACTGGCCCGCACGCTGCAGGGCAAGGCGGGCAAGGCATGGCTGGCGAACGTGCGGGCCAGCCTGATTCAACAGTACGACGCCTGAGGCGCCGCCAGTAGCCGCCGTCGCGCTCTTGCGCGCCTGCAAATATGACGATCATCATTTAAGGAAGATCATGAAGCTCGACAACGCGACCCTCCTCATCACCGGCGCCAACCGCGGCATCGGACTGGCCTTCGCCAAGGCCGCCTTGGCGCGTGGTGCGCGCAAGGTCTACGCTGGTGCACGCGACCCGAACAGCGTCACGCTGCCGAGCCTCACGCCGCTGCGGCTCGACGTGAATTCGCCTGACGACATCGCCGCTGCCGTCAAGGTGGCTGGCGACGTGACGCTGGTCATCAACAACGCCGGCATCGCGCAGTTCGGTGGCCTGCTCGCGTCGGATGCCGAGTCCCGCCTGCACCAGCAGCTGGAAACCAACGTCTTTGGCGTTCTGCGCATCAGCCGCGCGTTCGCGCCGGTGCTGGCAGCCAACGGCGGCGGTGCGCTGCTCAACGTGGCCTCGGTCGCCAGTTGGATCACCAGCCCGGCGCTGGCTGGGTACGCGGTCTCGAAGTCCGCTGTGTGGAGCCTGAGCAACGGCCTGCGCAATGAGTTGCGGGGCCAAAACACCCAGGTGCTGACGCTGCACATGGCCTTCGTCGACACCGATATGACCCAGGGCATCGCCAGCCCCAAGTCGACGCCGGAGGACATCGTCGCCAGGGCGCTTGACGCCCTCGAAGCCGGCGCCGACGAGGTGCTCGCTGACGAGATGACGCAGCAGGTCAAGCTCGGTTTGTCAGCGCAGCCCGGCGTGTACCTGCAGGCGCGGGACTGAACATGACCGCCGCCGTCGACACTCCGGTCTCGCGCGCCGCGACACCCGCATCGCCGTGGCCCGTGTTCTGGGTCGCCAGCATCGCCACCTTCCTGGTGTCGCTCGACACGACGATGCTGTTCGCGGCGTTCGATTCGCTGCGGCATGCCTTCGCCGACGCCACGACTGCCGACCTGTCGTGGGTACTGAATGCCTACACGGTGGTGTACGCGACGATGCTGATCCCCGCGGGCGGCCTGGCCGACACGCATGGCCGCAAGCGCGTGTTCCTGATTGGCGTGGCGCTCTTCCTGGCGGCCTCCGCCGCCTGCGGTCTGGCCGGCAGCGTGGGCTGGTTGATCGCGGCCCGGATGTTGCAGGCCGTCGGGGCGGCGTTGCTGACGCCGGCATCGCTGTCGATCGTGCTGGCGGCATTTCCGCAGAGCAAGCGTGCGGTGGTTGTGAGCCTGTGGGGCGCCGTGGGTGGCCTGGCGGCCGCGGTGGGCCCGAGCGCAGGCAGCTTCGTGATCGATCACTTTGGCTGGCCCTGGGCGTTCTACATCAACCTTCCCCTGGGTGGCCTGGCCTTGTGGCGCGGTGCGTCGCTGCTGCAGGAATCGGAGAGCTCCAGCGTGCGCCGACGGGTGGACGGCGTCGGCATGGCACTGCTGATGCTGGCGGTGGGTACCGTCACTCTGGCCATCGTCGAATCCGATGTGCCGACTTGGAGTCGACCGGAACTCGTGGTCCTGGGCGCTACCGGGTTGGTCGCCTCCAGCGCCTTCGTGGCGTGGGCGCGCAAGGCCAAGGCACCGCTGGTGGATCTGGCGCTATTCCACAACCGCACCTACCGCTACGTGAACGTTGCGACGCTGGCCTTCGGCACGGCGTTCTCGATGATGTTCCTGACCTTCTTCTTCTTCATGATGAACGTCTGGCACTTCAGCCTGCCGCAGGCCGGGTTGGCAGTGACGCCCGGACCGCTGCTTGTCATGCCGACGGCCATTGTCACCGGCCGCCTGGCGACACGGCTCGGTCATCGCCGCTTCCTGGTCGGCGGTTCGCTGCTATATGCCTGCAGCAGCCTGTGGTTCCTGCTCGTGCCGGGGACCGAGCCTCACTATTTGTCGCACTGGCTTCCCGGGCTGATGATGAGCGGCATCGCGGTCGGCCTGGTGCTGCCATCGCTGTCGGCCGCCGCGGTGAGCCGCCTGCCGGTGGCGCACTACGCCGTCGGCAGCGCAGTCAACCAGGCCACGCGCCAGATCGGCTCGGTGCTGGGCGTGGCGCTAACCGTGGCCCTGCTGGGCCATGCGGCACTGCAACGCGCCGACTTCAATGCGCTGTATCTCCTGCACGGCGCGCTGGCACTGCTCACTGGCCTGCTCTGTCTGCCGGTGGACACCAAGCCGCGGGCGGCGCAGCCGTGATCACGCGTCCACACCATCACTTGAGGTCTTCATGACGAACGAGAACACGACGGAAGCCACGCTGAACGCCTGGCAGGCGCAGTTGGAGCAGGTGCGACAGCGTAGGCTCGACCGGGGCGGAGGGCATGCCGGTCTGGCCCATCTGCACCAGATTCAAGGCAAGACGGGCCTGCAGGTGATGACTGCCTTGCTCGAAGGCGACTTGCCCCACCCGTACATGGCCGACACCTTCGACTGCGAGCTGGTCGAGTTGGGCGATGGGCACGCCATCTTCCAGGCGACACCGCAACTCAAGCACTACAACCCGCTCGGTTCGGTGCATGGCGGCTGGTACGCGACCTTGCTGGACTTCGCGTTGGGATGTGCGGTGCAGACCAAGTTGCCCGCGGGACGAAGTTACACCACCAGCCAGATCAATCTCAATATCGTCAGGGCGGCCAACACGAAAACAGGCCCGCTGCGATGCGTGGGTACCGCCCTCCATGTTGGCCGTCAGGTCGGCCCGTCCGAAGCGCGGATTGTTGGCCCTGACGGGAAGCTGTATGCCCATGCAACAACCACCTGCGCCATCTTCGAATCGCCACCTGCTGCGACTTGACCAGAAAGCAGACGAATCGCGTCCGCCACAACCAGGAAGACCATGAAAGCGCTCACCTTCAAACGCTACGGCAAGTCACCCGACGTCGGCTTGGCCGACCTTCCCCGCCCCACGCCAAAAGCGGACGAACTGCTGGTGCGGGTCCACGCGGCCAGCGTCAATCCGATCGACAACATGATTCCCACCGGAATCTTCAAGGCCGTCGTGAAATTCCGGCTTCCCGCCACCTTGGGCAGCGATCTGGCCGGTGTCGTCGTCGAGGTCGGCAGCCGCGTGACCCGGTTCAAGGTCGGCGATGCGGTCTTCGCCAACATCTTCGACCAGGGTACCGGCTCCATCGCCGAATTTGCGGTGGTCCCCGAGAGTGCTGCAGTGTTGAAACCGGACAATCTCGACTTCGTGCAGGCGGCGTCGATTCCGATGGTCGGACTCACCTCGTGGCAAGCGCTCAAGGAGCGCTTCAAGCTCGAGTCGGGCCAAAAGGTCTTCATCCCGGCAGGGTCCGGCGGCATCGGCACGTTCGCCATCCAGTTGGGAAAGCTCATGGGCGCCAAGGTGGGAACGACCACCAGCACCGGCAATGTCGAACTGGTGCGCAGCCTGGGCGCCGACGAGGTGGTCGACTACAAGAAGCAGGAGTTCGAGGCCGTGCTGAGCGGCTACGACGCGGTGCTGGGCACCGTCCGAGGCGACTCGATCGAGAAGGCCATCGGCATCCTCAAGGCGCGAGGCAAGGTCGTCTCGCTAGTCGGGCCCCTGGACGTCGCGTTCGCGCGCGCGCGCCGGCTCAACGTTGTCCTCACCTTCGTGTTCGCGCTGATGAGCCGCAAGATCATGCGCCTCGCAAAGAAGCACGACGTTGACTACTCGTTCCTCTTTGCCCGCCCCGACGGCGATCAACTCGCCCAGATCGGCCAGCTCCTGGAGACGCAGCGCATCCGGCCGGTGATCGACAGGGTGTTCCCGTTCGAGCAGGCCAAGGAGGCGCTCGACTATCTGGCCCTGGGGCGCGCCAAGGGCAAGGTTGTCGTGCAGCTCGTGCACGCCGACCATCCGGTCGCCGCAGCCTGAGCGTCGCGTCCGACCGACCGACCCAGGAGCAAGTCTCGATGAACACAACGCATCTCGCGCCCGTGACCTGGCAGAACGTTCCCACGCAACACATCACCGCCGGCGGGGTGTCGTTCGCCTATCGGGAACTCGGTGTGAACAACCCTGGCCCGCCAGTTGTGTGCCTCATCCACCTGGCGGCCGTTCTGGACAACTGGGACCCGCGCATCGTTGACGGCCTGGCGGCCCAGCGTCGCGTGGTTGCCTTCGACAACCGTGGCGTCGGCGCGTCGAGCGGATTGCCGTCGGCATCGATGGAGGAGATGGCCGGCGACGCCATCACATTCATCAGGGCGATGGGCTTCGACCAGGTCGATCTGTTCGGGTTCTCGATGGGCGGCATGGTGGCCCAGGAGATCGTCCAGATGGCGCCGGAGTTGGTTCGTCGCATGATCATCACCAGCACCGGGCCGGCCGGCGGCGAAGGCATCAGCCAGGTGGCACGGGTGACTTATCTCGACATGCTGCGAGGTTGGCTCACCTTCCAGGATCCGAAGCAGTTTCTGTTCTTCACTCGGGCGCCTGACGGCATCCGCGCCGGCAAGGAATTCCTTGCGCGGCTGAAGGAACGCTCAGCCGACCGCGACCGGGAGATCACGTTGGGCGCACTGCAGGCGCAGTTGAAGGCGCTGCGTCGCTGGGGTGCGAAGGCTCCCGCGGACCTGTCCAGGATTCGCCATCCCGTACTCGTCGCCAATGGCGACAGCGATCGCATGGTTCCGAGCCAGAACACGCGAGATCTGGCCCAGCGGCTGCCGAACAGCGAACTCGTCATCTATCCGGATTCGGGGCACGGCGCGGTGTTCCAGTTTTACGCCGACTTCGTGCCCAGGGCGCTCGCATTCCTGTCTTGAAGAACTGACCAATCCGCCGAAGTTCGACTCGAGCTTTGGGAGCAGTGCCACTGGGGCTGGCGTGTCGATAGACCCATGTGGGCAGGCGCCCCTCCGACCGTCGGCTAACGAGCTCAATCACGAATGACCGGAGATGGCCGGGACTGCAAGTTCGCTGCCGCGTCCGATAGCGGACTGACCATTCCCAAGGTGCCCGCTGGCATAGTGCCTGGCCTTGGCGCATCGTTGGGTTCCCTCAACTTGATGGGAGCCCATCATGGAATCCAACGTCAACACAGTGCATCGCGAACCTTGGAACAAGGGCAAGATCGTGGGTCAGAAAGCCCCGTTCAAGGTAAAGGACATCTGGGCCCTGCGAGTTCGCCTTCAGATGGAATGCCGTGTGCGGGAGCTCGCACTATTCAACTTGGGAATCGACAGCAAACTGCGCGGCTGCGACCTCGTTGGTCTCAAGGTGCGGGACCCCCGATGGCCACCCAAATTCCCCCGGGTATGGCCACTTCAAACTCCCCCACCTGAATTGATCGGGAACGGGGAGTAAAGCCGGCGTCGTCGGCACCTGTTTGGCGGGACGTAACCCGACCTTCCCGAGTGGAGGTCATGG
>JARLJI010000070.1 GCA_031291295.1 Rhodoferax sp.
ATCGGGCGCTTTTGTGGAAGGCACCTCGTTCTCGGCAATCGCCAGAATGAATTTCATGTCGAGGTACTTGCCGTACCACTCGACCGTTTCCTTGGCGTCCTTGCAGCGATAAGCGACGTGATGGATTTTCTGGATTTTCATGGGGGCATCTCAAAAAATAAATGAATGTCAGACTGACTTAAGCATCACAGGTCACGCAGCGCGGCCTGAACATGGGCATCGAAGATCTTGGGGTTGGCCAGGGCATTGGCGTTCAGCAGCGCCAGCTTGACCAGGAAGAGTTCGGCCTTGTCGTGGCCAGCCTGGTCGATGGCAGTCGCCAGGGCGTCGTACACGGTTTCCAGGCCAGGGATGGTCAGGGTGTTTTTGGTTGCAGTCATGGAGCTCTCCTATTACTGGGGCAGGGCGATATTCAGGGCGGCTTGCAGGCGGGTCGCGTCCAGCGTCAGCCAGCGCGCACAGATGTGCTGGTCAGGGCGCAGCAGGTAAGCGGCACCACTGGCCTGCACGCCGTAGCGCTTGCGGAAGTGGCCATCGGCATCGGCCAGGGTCAGATCGGCACCTGCCACGGGCTGGGCGGCGCCTACGGCAATCACCTTGAGCGGCACGCCCTTGGCGCGGGTGACCGCCAGCACTTGCTGCATGGGTTCGGGAATCGCGGCGGCGTCCGTGAAGTACAGCAGGTCAAAACCGCCGCCCAGGTGGTCGAGCAGGAAGTCGTTGGGCGCCAGGCGGATGTTTTGCGGCGGCGCGCCGTGGGCGGGGCCGGAGCGGAACAGCGCGTTGTCGTCGCCCTGGCTGTTGAGCATGGAGTCGGTGTACTCATGCGGACGCGAGGTGCGCCAGTGGTAGAGCGGCCGCACGAATTCCTCGGTCAGCGACAGCGACAGCACGGCATCGCGCAGCAGCCGGAAACCCGGGCTGGGCGGCGCCATGAAGCGAGTGCTCTTGCCAGCTTCGTCGATAATCTCGCGCGCTGCGCCGACGCGTTCGGCGCTGTGGTTGGCCAGCAGCTTTTCACCCGCCAGGCCCTTGACCACGAAGGCCAGGTGCCAAGCCAGCGATTGCGCATCCTGAAAGCCGGTGTTGGCGCCGCGCACGCCGAAGATCGGCAGCAGGTGGGCCGCGTCGCCCGTGAAGATGACGCGTCCTTGCACGTAGTCGGGCAGCGTCAGGGTGCGGGCGGAATAGACTGAGTTCCAGTCCATTTCCCACGGCACGCCGGCGTGGCCGATCATGGCCAGTTGCGCGTCGATGCGAGCCTTGAGCGACTCCGGCTTGAGTGCTTCTTCGGGCGTTTCGCCGGGAGGCAGCTGGTAGTCCACGCGCCAGATGCCATGCGGCTCGCGGTGCATCAGGATGGTGTTGCCGGGGTTCCACTCGGGGTCAAAGTAGGCGAGGCGCTCGGTCGGCAGCGGCAGATCGACGCGGATGTCGGCGATCACGAAGAAACCTTCGTAGGAGGAGCCTTCCATCTGCAGATTCATGGCGGTGCGGATTTCGGAGCGGCCACCATCGGCGGCCACCAGCCAGTCGGTTTCCAGCGTGTACGGGCCTTCGGGCGTATCGACAGTGACACGGGCCACGCCGGCCTCTTGGTCCACCTTGACCACCTTGTTGCCCCAGCGCAAGTCGATCAGCGGGTTCGCTTGGCAGGCTTCGAGCAGGTATTCCTCCATGTACTGCTGCTGGATGTTGAGCATCGGGAAAAAGCGGTCGTCCGCGTCATGCGGGGCCTCCATGCGGAACACGCGCTGGCCACGGTAATAGGAGTTGCCGAAACGCCAAGGCAGGCCGTTTTCGGTCATGCGGTCGGCCACGCCCACCTGCTGCAGGATTTCCATCGAGCGGCGGGTGAACACGATGGCGCGGCTGCCTTGCGAGACCTGCAGTTCCGACGTAAGCACCACGCTAGGCACGCCCAGGCGGGCCAATTCCAGTGCCGCCACCATGCCCGCAGGGCCGGAGCCGGCGATCACCACCTGCTTGCGACCCTGCGCCGCATGAGCCGAGGCCAACCAGGGCTTGAACACCTGGTAGTTGTAGTAGATGGAAGGACGTGCTTCAGTGGTGGGTTGGTGCATGGTTTGGGCTTCGGTTGGCTAACTAATCAAAACTGGGCATGGGACGTTTCGCCATGGCATACAAATTCAAACAAGGTGCTCAGGAAAGGGCGGGCTTGGGTGTGCGTGGAATCGGCAATATCAGCATGATCGCGCAGCCCACGACCAGCAGCACCGATGCGTAGATCAGGCCGGTGGCAAAGCTCTGTGTCACATCCTTCAGCCAGCCCACGACCAGCGGGTTGAGCGCTGATCCGATGTTCCCGACGGCATTGATCACGGCGATGCCCAGGGCGCGCGCCGTAAAGCTCAGTGCATGGTCCGGGGTGGTCCAGAAAATCGACATGGCCGTGTAGGCGCCGGTCGAAGCCAGGCAGACGCCCAGCAGTTGCAAGGTGGGCTGCGACGAATAGGCCGTGATCAACCAGCCCGCAGCGGCAAACAGCATCGGCAGCACGGTGTGCCACCGGCGCTCCTGTGCCCGGTCGGAGCGCCGGCCCCACCAGATCATGCCGATGACGGTGCAGACTTGTGGAATCGCCGCCAGCAGTCCGATGGTCGTGTTGCTGGCGCCACCGCTGAAGCTCTTGACGATCAGGGGCGTCCAGACCGCGACCATGGCCAGGCTGTTCACGAGGCAGAAGTAGGCCACCGAGAACTTCAGCACCGTCGACGAAGTCAGCTCGGATAGCAGGCTGGTCTTGGGGCCGGCAGGTTTGGCGACAGGATCGGCCTTGTGTTCGGATGCCAGTATTCGGGTCAGCGTGGTCTTTTCCAGGTTGGTCAGCCAGCGTGCCTGTTTGGGCGAGTCGTTAAGGTAGAAGTAAACCACCACACCGAGGATTGCAGCCGGCAGGCCCTCCAGCAGGAACAGCCACTGCCAGCCCTTGAGGCCAAGCGTTCCGTCCAGCCCGAGGATCAGGCCCGAGAGCGCAGACCCAATGGCGGCAGTGACCGGCATGGCGATCATGAACAAGGCATTGGCCCGGGCCCGGTAGGCGGCGGGAAACCAGTAGGTCAGGTACAGCAGCATGCCTGGAAGGAAGCCCGCTTCGGTGATGCCAACCAGGATGCGGAAGAAATACAGGCTCTGCGGATTGGTCGCAAACATCGTCGCGGTCGATGCCAGACCCCAGGCAATCATGATCGAGCCGATCCATTTCCTGGCACCAATGCGCGCCAGCATGATGTTGCTCGGAATGCCGCAGGCAATGTAGGCAATGTAGAACAAGGTGGTCGCCAGACCAAACTGTGTACCCGTCAGGCCCAGTTCTTTCATCATGGTCAAGCCAGCGAAGCCGATGTTGATGCGGTCAAGGAAGGACACGACGAACAATATGAAAAGAAACCACATCAGGTGCCGGATGACCTTGTCCACGACCTCTCGCTCGGACTCTGTCGATGTCACTGGGAGCTCACTGGGGGCCTGTGATTCTGGGCTGGATAACTGCAATGGAATCTCCTGCCGCAGGTTACGGCTACATAAATGGGTGGAACACGGTGAAATAACCCCGCGGGGAGTCTTGGCAACAAAGCCACTTTTGATTTTTTTGATCTTGATCAAAAAAATTAGTTGCGGACACAACTATTATTGATGACCTCAAGCAAGCCGGCATTGGTATTTACCCTGATTGCTAACGAAGCAATTTCAGATCGCTGATTTACTTCAGTCTGCTCGGGTCCGTTGAAAAGCCTGGAGATGCTTTGCCCCGCTCACGCGTCACGTATAGTGGTTCAGTAACAACATCTTTGAATGCCTGCATCTGTGACGTCTTCCATGCCTGGTTCGGTTTCACTCGAACGCACTATCACCCACCGACTGCACACGCTGTCCAAGCTCACGGACCGGGTCACCCAGACGGCCTATCGGGTCGACGCCGGTATACCGTTCAGCGAGGGACGGTGTCTGGCCGCAATAGGCGCGTTCAGTCCGCTGTCGGTCAAGGACCTAGCGTACCGGGCCAACCTGAACAAGGGGCAGGCAAGCCGCGCGGCGCAGTCGCTGGTCGATCAGGGGCTGGTGCTCAAGGAAGCCAGCACCACTGACGGGCGTGGGGTTGTGTTGACGCTGGCGGCCAAGGGCGAGCAGGTCTGGCAACGCCTGATGAGCGTGATCGAACGCCGCAATGAAGAGATCGCCTCATGCCTGGATGCGGCGGAACGCCAGCAATTGGACCACCTGCTCGACCGCCTGGTCGCCCATGCGCGGATGGCGGCAGACGGCGCCGGCGAGCTTGATGAGTGAGTTGGGGCGAGGGTGACATTTCTGCGCGAATGACGTTGTGACATTCGGCGTTTTGCCAACCTTCCATCCTTGTCTTGAGTCGGGACAAAGCTCTCGGGGATAATCGGGCGCATGAGCGGCAACACCTTCGGAACACTCTTCGCCGTCACCAACTTTGGTGAATCCCATGGCCCGGCCATCGGCTGCGTGATCGACGGCTGCCCGCCCGGCATGGCGTTGTCCGAGGCCGACATCCAGCCCGATCTGGACCGGCGCCGCCCCGGCACCTCCAAGTTCGTGACCCAGCGCAACGAGCCCGATGCGGTGGAAATCCTGTCGGGTGTGTACGAGGGCAAGACCACCGGCACGCCGATCTGCCTCTTGATCAAGAACACCGACCAGCGCAGCAAGGACTACGGCAACATCCTGCAGACCTTCCGCCCCGGTCATGCCGACTACACCTACTGGCATAAATACGGCATCCGCGACCCGCGCGGCGGCGGCCGTTCCTCGGCGCGCCTGACGGCGCCGATGGTGGCGGCCGGCGCGGTCGCCAAGAAATGGCTGGCGGCGCAGTACGGCTGCGTGTTTCGCGGTTGCATGACGCAGATCGGCGAGATCGTGATCCCGTTCGAGTCCTGGGAGCACGTGCCGAACAACCCGTTCTTCGCGCCGGTGGCCGATGTCTCAAAGCTCGAGACCTACCTGGAGGCTCTGCGCAAGGCCGGCGACTCGTGCGGCGCGCGCATCCGCGTCACGGCCTCCGGCGTGCCGGTGGGCTTGGGCGAGCCGCTGTTCGACAAGATGGACGCCGACATCGCGTACGCCATGATGGGCATCAATGCGGTCAAGGCGGTCGAGATTGGTGCCGGCTGGGAGAGCGTCACGCAGCGCGGCACCACGCACGGCGATTCGCTGTCGCCGCAGGGCTTCAAGTCCAACAACTCGGGCGGCACGCTGGGCGGCATCAGCACCGGGCAGGACCTGGAAGTGAGCATCGCGGTCAAGCCGACCAGCTCGATCCTCTCGCCGCGCGAATCGATCGACCTGGCGGGCAACGCCACCGAGGTCGTGACCAAGGGCCGCCACGACCCCTGCGTGGGCATCCGCGCCACGCCGATTGCCGAAGCCATGCTGGCGCTGGTGGTGATGGAACATGCGCTGCGGCATCGTGCCCAGTGCGGCGATGTCAGGGTGCCGGTGCCGTCGATCGCAGCCGCTTGCCGGTGACGCAGTGACGGGCCGACGCGTCAACCACACCACGGAAACCACATGCAATACGTCCGCTTCGGCAACACCGGCCTCAAGGTGTCGCGCATCTGCCTGGGCATGATGACCTATGGCACGCCGCAGTGGCGGCCCTGGGTGCTGGACGAGGCGGCGGCCCTGCCCGTGGTCAAGCACGCGGTGGACGTGGGGATCAACTTCTTCGACACTGCCGACATGTATTCGGCCGGCGAGAGCGAGGCTTTGACCGGCCGGTTCCTCAAGATGCTGTGCAAGCGCGAAGAGGTCGTGTTGGCGACCAAGCTGTACTACCCGGTGGAGATGGCCTTCAAGGGCGGCAACAGCGCGGCGGCCCAACCCGCGCGCCGCCCGAACATGGATGGCCTGGGGCGCAAGCGCATCTTCCACGCGGTGGACGCCAGCCTGCAGCGTCTGGGCTGCGACTACATCGATCTGTACCAGATCCACCGGCTGGACCCGGACACGCCGATCGAGGAAACCATGGAGGCCCTGCACGACGTGGTGAAGGCCGGCAAGGTGCGCTACCTCGGCGCCAGCAGCATGTGGGCCTGGCAGTTTGCCAAGGCGCAGCAGGTCGCCAAGGAACACGGCTGGACGCGTTTTGTGAGCATGCAAAACCACTACAACCTGGCCTACCGCGAGGAAGAGCGCGAAATGATTCCGCTGTGCCGCGACCAAGGCGTGGCGCTGATCCCGTGGAGTCCGCTGGCACGCGGCTTTCTCGCCGGCAACCGCAAGGCCGGCGACAAGGAGCAGGGCGAGACCAGCCGCGCCAAGACCGACGACATCGCGCAGAAGTACTACTACCGCAAGAGCGACTTCAAGGTGGTCGAAGCCTTGGGCAAGCTGGCTGCCAAGAAAGGTATCAGCAACGCCACGCTGGCCTACGCCTGGCTGATGCATAAGGGTGTCACCGCGCCGATCGTGGGCGCCAGCAAACCCTGGCAAATCGACCAGGCGCTGGCGGCGACCGACGTGGCGCTGACCGAGGCCGAGATCCAGCGGCTGGAAGCGGCGTACGAGCCGCATCCGGTGTTGGGGCATCTGTAAGGTCAAGCCGCGCTCATCCAATTTTTTCCTGATTCTGGAAACTCCATGAAAACTGCTCTCGTCCTCAACGGCCCCAATCTCAACCTGCTCGGCACGCGCGAGCCAGCCGTGTATGGCTCGCAAACCCTGGCCGACGTGAAAGCGCTGTGTGTGCAGGCCTGCGCCAGCCACAACCTGGCGCTCGACTTTCGCCAGAGCAACCACGAAGGTGAGCTGATCGACTGGATTCATGAAGCCGGCCGCGCACAGGCCGCGGGCACGCTGGCGGGTGTGGTGCTGAACGCCGGCGCCTACACCCACACCAGCATCGCGCTGCACGACGCCATCAAGGGCGCGGGCGTCACGCTGATCGAGCTGCACATCTCCAACGTGCATGCGCGCGAGGCGTTTCGCCATCACTCCTACATCTCGCCGGCGGCCAAGGCCGTGATGGCCGGGTTCGGGGTGCAAGGCTATGCGCTGGCCATTTCTGGTCTGGCGGGTTTGGCGGGACTTTGAATTGAGCGATGCGTTGTGATTGAGATCAACCCGGCGGAGATCGAGATCACGGCCATCCGCGCCCAGGGCGCGGGCGGGCAGAACGTCAACAAGGTGTCCAGCGCCGTGCACCTGCGCTTCGACATCACCGCGTCATCGCTGCCCGAGGATGTCAAGGCCCGACTGCTCGCGCTGCGCGACACCCGCATCACGCAGGAGGGCGTGCTGGTGCTCAAGGCGCAGCAGCACCGCAGCCAGGACATGAACCGCGCCGATGCGCTGGCGCGCCTGACCGAACTGGTCAACAGCGTGGCGCTGCCGCCGCGCGTGCGGCGCGCGACCAAGCCCACTTATGGCTCGAAGCAGCGGCGCCTGGAAGGCAAGAGCCAGCGCTCCAGCATCAAGGCGCTGCGCGGCAAGGTGGGCGAGTGAATTTATGTGTTTTGTGCCCGTAGCCCTTTAGTGGCCTGCGCCATCCGCTATCAAATACGTAGTACGCGAAAATCGTCGCTCGATTCCGGTCTGCCCGCTTGATATAAACGGGTCATGACGACGCCACTTTCCAATGCTCTTCCCGATGAAGTCCGCCAGCTGCTGGGCACGGCGACCCGCCTGGAAACGCCGTGCGGCGCGGGCATGCTGGTCTGGCATGTGTGGGGCCAGAGCGAGCCGGGGAACAACCCTGTTGTGCTGTTGCACGGCGGCAGCGGCAGCTGGACGCACTGGCTGCTCAACATCCTTGCGCTGGCCGCCAGCGGGCGCCGCGTGCTGGTGCCAGACCTGCCGGGCTTTGGCGATTCGGCCCCGCCCGCCAAGGGCACGGACGCCGACGCGCTGCCGGAGCCCCTCGAGGCCGGTTTGAAAATCCTGCTGGGCGAGCAGCGCTGTGACCTGGTCGGGTTTTCCTTCGGCGGCATGGTCGCCGGCTTTCTGGCGGTCCGCTGTCCTGCACGTGTGGCACGTCTGGTGGTCGTCGGCGCACCGGGGCTCGGTGTGGCGTCCCGCAGGACCGTCCCGTTGATGCCGTGGCGCCATCTGGCCGATGCGGATCAGCGCGACGCGATTCATCGCCAGAACCTGGCGGCCCTGATGTTGCATCACCCCGAGTCCATCACCGAACTGGCGCTGCGGCTGCATGTCGCGAACGTGATGCGCGACCGCATGAAGGGGCGCGGCCTGGCCTACACCGACGCGCTGGCGCGCGCGTTGCCCCAGGTGCAGTGCCCGGTGTATGCCATCTATGGCCGCGAAGATGCGCTCTACAAGGGCCGGCTCGACGCATTGGCCGAAGCCTTGCGCCCCGCGCACGACTTCCAGGGCCTGCAACTGATAGCGGACGCGGGGCATTGGGTGCAGTTCGAGCGGCCGCAAGCCTTGAATGCCGCGTTGCTGGCGGTGCTGAATGACGGCGCGCCTGCGGCCACGGACACAGCCCGATAACATGGTTCGCTGAATCTTTGCCCGAGGTGGCCATGCGAC
Source organism: Rhodoferax sp. (assembly GCA_031291295.1). Taxonomy (GTDB): domain Bacteria; phylum Pseudomonadota; class Gammaproteobacteria; order Burkholderiales; family Burkholderiaceae_C; genus Rhodoferax_A. The sequence continues at coordinate 8,542 of JARLJI010000070.1, forward strand.
TTGCCGTACTTTCCGATCTGCACCTGAGCGTGGCGGGCATGCCCGTGCCTCAAGTGGATTGCGACGTGGTGATTCTGGCGGGCGATGTGGCCCGGCCGGAGCAGGCCATCGAATGGGCCAAACAGTTCACGGTGCCGGTGATCTACGTGCCCGGCAACCACGAGTACTACGGCGGCTCTCTCTCGGGCACGCTGGCGCGTCTGCGCGAACTCGCCAGAGGCAGCCGCGTGCACGTGCTGGAGCGCGACGAGCTGCGCCTGGGCGGCGTGCGCTTTATAGGCTGCACCTTGTGGACGGATTTCCGTTTGCCGGCCACCGAGGCCGAGCGCGCTGCGTCCATGGCGATGGCGCGCCAGTTAATCCGCGATTTCAGCCGTATCCGGCTCGACGACGAGGGCGCCGCACTGTTCACGCCCGAGCGGTCGCGCCAGATCTTTGATGAATCGTTGGCATGGCTGGACAAGAAGTTTGCCGAGCCCTTCGACGGCACCACCGTGGTGGTTTCGCACCACGCGCCGTCCACCGGCAGCATCAACCCCAAATATGCGGGCTCGCCGCTGAACGCCTGCTTTGTCTCCGACATCGAGCCGCAACTGCGCCGCTGGAATCCACCGCTGTGGATCCACGGCCATCTGCACGACAGCTACGACTACGCGGTGGACAACACCCGCGTGCTGTGCAATCCGCGCGGCTATGCCCGCGACGGCGTGGCGGAAAACGCCTCGTTCGACCCCGGGCTCATCATTTCCATTTGATATATCTGGATACCCGAGCGTGGCCGAATCTGCAACACGCCTGTGGATTGCGTCACGGCCCAGTGCGCACAAAGTTGCGCCGATCCCGAAAAACGATAACACTGGGCGGCGCATTTGCGTGCAAAACTCATCCAAAACCAAAGGAAACTTATGCTGCATCTCATCTGGATGTTCATTATCGGTATCGTGGTCGGGCTGCTGGCCCGCATGGTCACGCCGGGCGCTGAGCACATGGGCCTGCTCATGACGGGCGTCGTGGGCATTGTGGGCTCCTATATCGGTGGCTTCATCGCAAGGCTTTTCAGCAAGCCTGCCGAAGGTCAGCTGTTTCACCCCGCCGGTATCATCATGTCCGTGATTGGCGCGGTGGTTTTGCTGGTTGTCTGGCGTTACGTCCAGTAGCCCGCCCAGTGACGGTTGCCCGGAACGTCCCGGACCGATTTTTTTATCCCGTAACTTCACTCACCAAGGAAACTCCATGAAAACGAAATCACTGATCCTGGCTACCCTGTTTGCCGCATTTGGCGCAGCTTCCTTCGCCCAGGCGCCAGCCGCAGCACCGGCTGCTGCGGCGGGTAACCCCACCGCCCTGTGCAAGGACGGAACCCCCTTCACGGGCGACACGAAAAAGGGCGCCTGCAAGGGGCATAAGGGTGTGAAGACCTGGTACGGCGCCGCTGGCGCTGGCGCAGGCGCTGCCGCTGCACCTGCAGCCGCGCCCGCCGCTGCCGCGACACCCATGGCTTCCCCGAAGGCTTCTTCCAAGGCGGCAGCCATGCCTGCCACTGCGGCAGCCGGTGGCGGCGCCGGCAAGGTCTGGGTCAATACCAGCTCCAAGGTCTACCATTGCGAGGGCGACAAGTTTTATGGAAAGACCAAGGCCGGCGCATACATGAGCGAGGCCGATGCCAAGGCCCAGGGCGATCACCCCAGCCACGGCAAAGCCTGCTCCTGATAAGGATCGGGCGGATGCAGCGGCGCGGATTTGACGCCGTGGCCGCTGCGAACGTTGTGCGGTCTCGGTAGCGCCGAGCCGCTGGCGTTCTTCTGAAACGTCCGGGCTATCATGTCCGGATGATCTCAATGGTTTCGTGGCAGGGCGCGCTGGCAGGCATGGGCCGGGCGGTGTTGCGGTGGCTCGCCGGTTGGTGGCACATCGTGTACTTTGGCGCGCTGCTGCTGGTGTTGGCGCTGTCGCCGTCGAGCTACGGCCGCGAGAACCGCCTCGTGCTGGCCCGCCACATGTATCTCGATACCGCGCCCATCCTCGCCGGCTTCACGGTGCTGTGTGCGCTGGTCAGTCTGGTGCTGACGCGCATCGTCGTGGTCACGGCCCTGAGCTATGGCTTGTCGCAGTATGCGCTGCAGCTGGTGATCCGCGTGCTGGTGCTGGAGCTGATTCCGCTCTCGGCGGCGCTCTTCGTGGCGATGCGCTGCACGCTGCCGAACGGCGCCGAACTCTCGCAGATGCGCCGCCGTGGCGAGCTGGAGGCGCTGCGCCAAGGCGGCGTTGACCCGCTGTGCCGCGAGGTGCTGCCGCGTGTCCTGGCGGGGATGTTCTCGACCGTGACGCTGGCGGCGCTGAGCTGCGTGGTGGCGCTGGCGCTGGCGTATCTGGCGGTGTATGGTTTTGTCGCGTCGGGGCTGCCGGGCTATACGCGCCTGTTCGGCCAGGTGTTCAGCCCCGCCGTGGCGCTGATTTTTGTGCTGAAAACGCTGTTTTTCAGTCTGGCCGTTTCCCTGATTCCCATGGCCTCGGGCCTGTACGACAAGGCCGACAGCAGCTCACGCGCGAGCGCCGAGCTGCGGGGGCTGGTGCGCATGTTCGCGGTGATCCTGCTGGTCGAAGTGGCGTCGCTCGTGGGCAACTACTATTGACCTCCACTGATTCCCAACCGACCCATGAGCGACCCGTCAGAGCCCCACCCGCCGCAGCCCGCTGCCCCGTTTCCGCCCCAGGTCGCGCACCTCGAGCTCAAGGCGGCGCTGTTGCTGCTGCTCATGCTGCTGCTGGTGTGCGGCTCGGCGGCGTATGTGCTGTATGCGCGCGGCGCGTTCGAGCCGACGCAGCGGCTGGTGCTGATCGCCGACGACTCCGAGGGCGTGGTGGTGGGCATGGACCTCACGTTCTCGGGCTTTCCGATCGGGCGCGTGCGTCGCATCGAACTGGCCCCCGACGGCAATGCCCGCATCCTCATCGACGTGCCGCGCACGGATGCCCACTGGCTGCGCCAATCCAGCGTCTTCACGCTGGTGCGCGGCCTGGTGGGCGGCACCAACATTCGCGCCTACAGCGGCATGTTGACCGACCCGCCACTGCCCGATGGCGCGGAGCGCACGGTGCTGCGCGGCGACACCAACGCGGAAATCCCACGCCTGGTGGCGTCGGCAAAAGAATTGCTCGACAACCTGGGCGCCCTGACCGAGAAGGACGCGCCGCTCGGTGCCAGCCTGGCCAGCGTGCAGACCATGACCGAGAAACTCAACGGTCCGAACGGAGCGCTGGGCGTGCTGCTGGGCAACGACGCGAATACCCAAAAGCTGCTGGCCACGCTGGATCGCACCAATGCGCTGCTGGCCCGGCTGGACGGCCTGGCGGCGAAGACCGATACCCAGGTGTTTGGCGACAAAGGCGTGATGCCCGAGACGCGCGCCACCATCGTGCAGCTCAATGCCCTGCTGGGTGAGGCGCGCACCAGCCTGAAGAAGGTGGACGCCGTGCTGGTGGAGGCGCAGGCCGTCGGCGCCAATGCCCGCGATGCCACGACCGACCTGGGTGCCCTGCGCGCCGAGGTGGAAACCAGCCTGCGCAAGGTGGAGGGCCTGGTCAACGAGATCAACCGCAAGTGGCCGTTTGCCCGCGACACGGAGTTGAAACTGCCATGAAGAGGTCTGCACTGGCAGGTGGCCGGGCGCTGATGGCGCTCGCCGCGCTGCTGTTGGGCGCGTGCGCCAGCGGCCCCAAGGCACCCGATTGGCAAATGAACGCGCAGGATTCGATGCAACGCTCCGTCGCTGCCTACCTGTCGGGCGACACGCGCGTCGAGGCCCTGGAATTTGCGAACGCGCGCAGCGAGATTGCGCGCACCGGCCGCCCCGACCTGATGGCCCGAGCCGAGCTGCTGCGCTGCGCCGGCCGGGTCGCCAGCCTGGTGTTTGAACCCTGTGCCGGCTTCGAAAAACTGCGCCAGGACGCTCCCGCCGCCGAGCGCGCTTATGCCGACTACCTGGCCGCACGCGTGCGACCGCAAGACGTGGCCTTGCTGCCTGCGCCGCAGCGCGCCGCGGCCGCAGCCAACGCCGACGCAGCGGCGGTCAATGGCATCGCCGATCCGCTCTCAAGGCTGGTGGCCGCCGGCGTGCTGTTCGAGAGCGGGCGGGCCAGCCCGGCGCTGGTGGCGCTGGCGGCGGATACAGCCTCCGCCCAAGGCTGGCGGCGCCCCTTGCTGGCGTGGCTGCTGGTGCAGGCCGAGCGCGCGGAGCAGGGCGGTGACCGGCCCGAGGCCGAGCGGCTGCGTCGGCGCATCGAAATCGTGCAGGGCGCCAAGCCTTGACGGCTTATTCAGAAAATTTTGATCGAAACACCTGGGAGACCTCTATGAAACTTGACCTTCCGCTCTCATTTTTAGAGCGCCCGGCATCGGGCGACAACACTCAGCCGTGGCTGCTGGTGCTGCTGCACGGCGTCGGCAGCAACGAACAAGATCTGTTCGGCCTGGCGCCCCATGTGCCGCCGCAGTTCCATGTATTGAGCCTGCGCGCACCCTACACGATGGGGCCCGGCGCGTACGCGTGGTTCCAGTTTGCCGTGACGCCGCGCGGCGAACGCAGCATCGATGAAGCGCAGGAAGCGGCCAGCCGCCAGCTTCTCGCGAAGACCATGGCGGCAGCCGCGCAGCAACTGGGCATTGCGCCCGAGCGCGTGGTGGTGGGTGGCTTCAGCCAGGGCGGCATCATGTCGCTGTCGCTGCTGCTCACGCAACCGCAGTTGCTGCACGCCGCCATGGTGTTGCACAGCCGCCTGCTGCCCCAGGTGTTGCCGCTGGCCGCGCCCGCGCAGGCCCTGCAGGGCAAGCAACTCTGGGTCAGCCACGGCCTGCAGGACCAGATGATTCCGCTGGCCAGCGCCCATGCCACGCGCGAGCACGTTTCGCACCTGCCGCTCACGCTGCGCTATGCCGAGTTCCCGGGCGGGCATGAGATCCGGCCCGCCGAATTGCAGGGGGCGATGCAGTGGCTGGAGGAGATCCGGGGACAGGCAAGCTAGACGTCGAGGTCGGGTTTGCGCCCAAGACGAACGGCCGGTTTGGGTGGCAGATTCAACCGGTCCTTTGCGATACAGTGGTGGAGGACCGCTCTGGCCGACTTGAGCCGATGAGTTGGCGAATGAACCCTAAACGCCCGGAGGGAGCTTGGAGGCCATCATCTTCTTGCGGTCAATCTTGCGCCCGTCGACAATGAAGGTTCCATCACCCACAGCGTGAACCGTGCGCTTCTCCTTGCGCGTGGTGTCGATGTATGCGGCAACCGCCTCTAACACAACAATGTTGTGCTTTTTGATGATGTCGATGACCTTGCACTCAATGTTGGCGAGGCACTCCTTGATCAAGGGGGGCCTGACGAGCCTGGCCTGCACGGGTGTGAGCTCGAATTTGGAAAACTTGTCTGTATCTGCCCCGGAGCACGTCCCTATGCCAACCACCTTATCCAGCAGGTCGACGGTGGGAATTCCAATGACGCATTCCCGATTTTTTCGCAACGCCGCGAAGGAGTAATTCCATTCACCCGTGGTGATGGCAAATACCGGAGTGAAATCCATCACCATGGTCCAGGAGATGGTCATGATGTTGTCTTTTTTTCCATCATGGGTTGTCACGAGGACCATAGGCCCCGGTTCGATCAGAGTAAAAGCCTTGCTCAGGTTTAACGGCTGCATGAGAGCACCTCCGATAGTCATGCCAGGCATGTGCGCTTGATGTTGCCAGCGAAGCTCAGTATGCGCGTATGCGGACAGCGCGGGTGTCCGCTAGGGAGTGATTTATTCGTTCAACCGTAGCGTATGACGTCAAAGCCTTCGTCCGCCGTCGGCACAACGAAATGACGGGTGATTTGGTCGAACTCCGCCTCCGTCGTTTCAAACGGGTGCTCTCCCGAGACGTTGCGAGCACGCAGGCGGGCCTTGCAGACCTCGTCGGAGACGTCCAGGAAGTGCAGGACATGGGACGCACCTGCTTTTTCGAAGACGCCGCGGGCCCAAGCTCTTGTGCTGGTGGTGTTTGAGGGGAAATCGAGCACGACCGACATGCCGGCTGTGAGCAGCGCCTCGATGTGGCCGGCCATCGCTTCACGCAACCTGCCGGCGCAGCGAACGTAGTCCGCGATGGCGTGAATCTCGTTCGGGTACAGACGGGCGAGCCAATCGTCCTCGCACAGGAGAACCGTCATCGGCTGCGCCGAAAGGCGCCTGGTCAGCGTCGACTTGCCGGCCCCAATCTTTCCGCAAACCATGTGAAGCACCGCTGGCATGGAAAAGGCCCTGGCGTTCTGCGTCGTTTTACAACCTCAGTTCATGCGTAGTCGCCGATCGGCACGCAGCTGCAAAACAGGTGGCGGTCGCCGTACACGTTGTCCACGCGGCCGACCGGCGGCCAGTACTTGGCGTGCTGGGTCTTGCTCAGCACGGCCGCGCCGACGTCGCGTGAATAGGCGTGATTCCACTCGCCCTTGAGAAGACTTGCGGCGGTGTGCGGCGCGGCCTTGAGCGGGTTGTCGTCTTGCGGCCATTCACCCTTTTCGATGCGGCGGATTTCCTCGCGGATCGCGATCATCGCCTCGATGAAGCGGTCGAGCTCGTCCAGCGTCTCGCTCTCGGTCGGCTCCACCATCAAGGTACCGGCCACCGGGAAGCTCAGCGTGGGCGCGTGAAAGCCGTAGTCGATCAGGCGCTTGGCCACGTCTTCGGCACTCACGCCACTGGTGTCCTTGAGCGGGCGCAGGTCCAGGATGCACTCGTGCGCCACATGGCCGTTTTCGCTGGCATACAGCGTGGGGTAGTGGTCCTTCAGGCGCGCGCTGATGTAGTTGGCCGACAGGATGGCAACCTCGGTGGCCTGCTGCAGGCCCTCGGGGCCCATCATGCGGCAGTACATCCAGCTGATCGGCAGCACGGCTGCGTTGCCCAGCGGCGCAGCAGAGATCGCGCCGACGGCGTGCACCGGCAGCCCACCCGCCGCATGGCCGGGCAGGAAGGGTACGAGGTCTTCCACCACGCAGACCGGGCCGACGCCGGGGCCGCCGCCGCCGTGCGGGATGCAGAAGGTCTTGTGCAGGTTCAGGTGGCTCACGTCGCCGCCGAATTCGCCGGGCGCCGCTATGCCGACCAGCGCATTCATGTTGGCGCCGTCCACATAGACGCGCCCGCCGTGCTGGTGCACCAGCGCGCACAGCTCCTTGACCTGCATCTCGAACACGCCGTGCGTGCTCGGGTAGGTGATCATCACGGCGGCCAGGTTGGCGGTGTGCTGCTCGCACTTGGCTTTGAGGTCGTCCATGTCCACGTTGCCGTTGGCGTCGCAGGCCGTCACCACCACGCTCAGGCCGGCCATGTGCGCGCTGGCCGGGTTGGTGCCGTGGGCGGAGGAGGGGATCAGGCAGATGTTGCGGTGGCCCTGGCCCTTGGAGTCGTGGAACGCCTTGATCGCGAGCAGCCCCGCGTACTCGCCTTGCGAGCCGGCATTGGGTTGCAGGCTGATGCCCGCATAACCCGTGGCCTGGCACAGCCAGGCGCGCAACTGCTCGTCGAGTTCGGCATAGCCCTGCAGCTGGTCGCGCGGCGCGAACGGGTGCACGCCCGCAAACTCGGGCCAGGTGATGGGGATCATCTCGCTGGTGGCGTTGAGCTTCATGGTGCAGCTGCCCAGCGGGATCATGCAGCGGTCGAGTGCCAGGTCCTTGTCGCTAAGTGCACGGATGTAGCGCAGCATGCCGGTCTCGGAATGGTGCGTATTGAACACCGGGTGCGTGAGGAAGGCGCTGGTGCGGCGCAGCTCGGTGGGGATCAGCGGCTCGATGCCTTTTTCAAACGTGCTGACCTGCGGCAGGGTCTGGCCGGGCTTGGCGAAGAACGACCAGAGCCGCTCGATGTCGGCGCGCGTGGTGGTCTCGTCGAGTGCGATGCCCAGGCAGTTGTCAAGGGTCATTCGCAGGTTGGCCCTTGCGGAGTGGGCGCGGCTAGCTATCAAATGAGTAGCGTCGTCGGTCTTGACGGTGAGCGTGTCGAACGCGCTCGGGCTCGTCAAGGTGTAGCCCAAGGCCTGCAGGCCGTGCGCCAGGATTGCGGTGTAGCTGGCCACGCGCCGTGCAATGCGCTTCAGGCCTTCGGGGCCGTGGTAGACGGCGTACATGCTTGCGATCACGGCCGGGAGCACCTGCGCAGTGCAGATGTTGGAGGTGGCTTTTTCGCGGCGGATGTGCTGCTCGCGCGTTTGCAGCGCCAGCCGGTAGGTCGGGTTGCCGTGCACATCGACGCTCACGCCCACCAGCCGGCCCGGCATCGAGCGCTTGAATTCGTCGCGGCAAGCGAGGTAGGCGGCGTGCGGGCCGCCCGCGCCCATCGGCATGCCGAAGCGCTGCGTGGTGCCCACCACAATGTCCGCGCCCCATTCGCCGGGGGGGGACAACAGCGTCAGCGCCAGCAGATCGGCCGCCACGCAAAAGGCCGCGTTTTTGGCGTGGGCCTGGGCCACGTAGTGCCGCATGTCGTGGATCATGCCGGCGCTGGAGGGGTACTGCGCGAGCACGGCGAAGTAGTCGTGCTCCTTCATGAGGTCGGGCGCAAAACCGACCAGCACCTCGATGCCCAGCGACTTGGCGCGGGTCTGGATGACTTCGATGGTTTGCGGATGGCAATCGCCGGCCACGATGAAGGTGTTGCTCTTGGCTCTAACGCTGCGCTTGGCCAGCGTCATGGCCTCGGCCGCGGCGGTCGCCTCGTCGAGCATCGACGCGTTGGCGATCGGCATGGCTGTCAGGTCGCACACCATGGTCTGGAAGTTCACCAGCGCCTCCAGGCGACCCTGCGAAATCTCGGCCTGGTAGGGCGTGTAGGCGGTGTACCAGGCGGGGTTTTCCAGAATGTTGCGCAGGATCACGCCCGGCGTGTGGGTGTCGTAATAGCCCTGGCCGATGAAGCTCTTGAACACCTGGTTCTTGGCGGCCATGGCGCGCAGCTCCGCCAGCGCCGCGGCCTCGGTCACCGCGGCCGGGATGGCCATCACGCTGCGGCGCGCGATCGAGCGCGGCACGATGCCGTCGATCAGCTCGCGGCGCGAGGCGGAGCCAATTGAGCCGAGCATGAGTGCCTCGTCGGCCGCATCGATGCCGATGTGGCGTGCGACGAATTCATGGGCGTTTTCAAGCTCGCCAAGGGCGCGGGCGGATTGCATCAACATGGGGAAAATTCCTAAGCTTCAGGCGTTGTCGGAAAAACTGGTGTAGCGGGTCTCGTCCATCAGCGCGTCGAGCTGGGAGGCGTCGCTGAGCTTGACCTTGAAGAACCAGCCGGCGCCCAGCGGGTCGCTGTTGGCCAGGCTCGGGTCGGCGCGCAGGGCTTCGTTAACTTCCGTGACCGTGCCCGACACCGGCATGTAGACGTCGGCCGCGGCCTTGACGGATTCGACCACGCCGGCCACTTCCTTCTGTGCAAACGACTTGCCGACTTCGGGCAAATCGACAAACACCACGTCGCCCAGCGCGTCCTGCGCATGAACGGTGATGCCGACCACGGCGCTGTCGCCGTCGATGTTGAGCCACTCATGGTCTTCGGTGTACTTGATCATTTGTTTTCTCCAAAAAAGCTGAGGTTAACCGCGGAAGTATCGATTCGGAACAAAGGGCATGGCACTGACTTCCATCGGCACTGGCTTGCCGCGCACGATGGCATTCACGCGGGTGCCCAGGGCGGCGCACTCGACGCTTACGTAACCCATGGCCACCGGCTTGTCGATACTGGGCCCCAACAGGCCGCTGGTGACTTCGCCGATGCGCAGGCCGGCCGAATTTTGCAGCTCGCTATGGTCGCGCACCGGAATCCGCTCCAGCGCCACCAGTCCGACACGTTTTCGGGCTGGAGCCGCCGCACCGCCTTGCAGTTGCGCTAGTATTTTTGTAGCGCCCGGGAAGCCGCCGGCGCGCGCACCACCCGTGCGGCGCACCTTCTGCATGGCCCAGTTCAGGCCGGCTTCCACCGGCGTGGTGGTCGCGTCGATGTCGTTGCCGTACAGGCACAGGCCGGCCTCCAGCCGCAGCGAATTGCGCGCGCCCAGGCCGACAGGTTTGACTTCGGGTTGCGCGAGCAGGGCGCGCGCCAGGGTCTCGGCCTGCGCGGCCGGCACCGAGATCTCGAAGCCGTCCTCGCCGGTGTAGCCGCTGCGGGTCAGGAAGCAGTCGCAGCCCGCAATGCTGAAGTGCCCGCCGGTCATGAACACCAGCTTTTCAACGCCGGGGGCGAGCTTTGAGAGGGCCGTTACGGCCTGCGGGCCCTGCAGTGCCAGCAGCGCCATCTCCGGCATGGGAATCACCTGGCAGCGCGCGCCGATGCGGGCCTGGATGTGCGCGATGTCGACCACCTTGCAGGCGCCGTTGACGATCACGAAGAGGTCGTCGCCGCGGTTGAAGAACATCAGGTCGTCCATAATGCCGCCCTCGTCGTTCAACAGCAGGCCATAGCGCTGCTTGCCCACGGGCAGGTCGATCACGTCCACCGGCATCAGGGTTTCAAACGCGGCCGCGGCATCTGGCCCGACCAGGCGCAGCTGGCCCATATGCGAGACGTCGAACAGCCCGGCCGCTTGGCGTGTGTGCAGGTGCTCGGCCATCAGGCCGCTCGGGTATTGCACCGGCATGGAATAGCCGGCGAACTGCACCATGCGGGCGCCGAGTTCGACGTGCAGGTCGTGCAGCGGGGTGCTAAGAAGGTTGTGGTCGGTAGACAAGCGCGGGCTCCAAGTCGTTCGGCGTGACCCATTCACACCGGGAACCCTGTTGTCCGCTCTACCTGAGAGATTCAGCGCCGCAGACCCTTGTCTGGCGGGCACCTTGCCCCTTCGGTGGGCCCAATCGGGTTGGGCCTCTCTCCAACAGAATCGTTTGCGCCAGTCCTTTTGCCTGAGCGTTCAGCCTTCGGCGGTTTCAGCGAAGAAACTCTCTCCTGACGCGCCAGATTCTACCCGCATGTCCGGCCGGCGCCGGCATAAAGAGTATCTTGTATAACGAACCCAAATCAACAGGAGAACACATGGAAACACGATCAGCGGGCTCCATCGAGAACACGGGGAAGCTCCCGGAGAGCTTCGAGGCCGCGACTTACCGCAAGGTGGGCTGGCGTCTGATTCCCTTTTTGCTGCTTTGCTACATCGTCTCGTACCTTGACCGCGTCAATGTCGGGTTCGCCAAGCTGCAGATGCTGCAGGACCTGAATCTCAGCGAGACGGTGTACGGTCTCGGGGCGGGTATCTTTTTTATAGGCTATTTCCTGTTCGAAGTTCCAAGCAACGTGATCCTGCACCGCGTTGGCGCGCGCCTGTGGATCGCCCGCATCATGGTGAGCTGGGGCGTGATTTCGGCGGCGATGATGTTCGTGTCGTCGGCCACGAGCTTCTACGTGGTGCGCTTTTTGCTCGGCGCTGCCGAGGCGGGGTTCTTTCCCGGCGTTATTCTGTATCTCACCTATTGGTACCCGGCGGAGCGCCGGGGCCGCATGACCGCGCTGTTCATGACGGCGGTCGCACTGTCCGGCGTGATCGGCGGCCCGCTCTCGGGCTGGATCATGCACAGCCTGGGAGGCGTCAGCGGTTTGAAGGCCTGGCAGTGGCTCTTCATTCTGGAGGGCCTGCCCTCGATGGTTATGGGCATCGTCACGTTTTTCTACCTGGATGACCGCATCGACCACGCGAAATGGCTGACGGCCGAAGAAAAGGCGCTGCTCGAGCACAACATCGTCGTGGAAAACGCCGGCAAGCAGAATCTCAAGATCGGTGCCGTGTTCGCCAGTGCGCGGATCTGGCTGATGAGCCTGATCTACTTCAGCTTTGTGATGGGGCTTTACGGTGTCAGTTTCTGGCTGCCGACCATCATCAAGGCCACGGGCGTGAAAGACGCGCTGCAGATTGGCCTGCTGAGCGCGATTCCCTTTGCCTTCGGCGCGGTGGCGATGGTGATGGTATCCCGCAGCGCGGATCGCCAGCGCGAACGGCGCTGGCACATTGCGATCCCGGCCCTGCTGGGCGCCGCCGGCCTGGTGCTGAGCGCCCTCTGGGCGCAAAACACGGTCCTCGCGATGGCCGCGCTGACGCTGGCCACCATGGGGATCCTGACGACGCTGCCGCTGTTCTGGAGCCTGCCGACGGCGTTCCTGGTTGGCACGGGTGCGGCTGCCGGGATTGCCCTGATCAACTCGCTCGGGAATCTTGCCGGCTTTGCCAGTCCTTTCGCGGTCGGCTGGTTGAAGGACCTGACCCAAAGCACCAACGCCGGCATGTATTTGCTCGCCGCGTCCATGGTGCTGGGCGCGCTGCTCACGTTGAGCGTGCCAGCGCGGCTCGTCAACAAGTGATCACGACGTTCCTGGGGCGGGGTGCGCCGCGTGCTCGGCCTGCCTGTCAATCTGGGCGCGTACGTAGTCGACGTGCTGGCGCAGGGTGTAGACCCGATCGGAAAAATCCAGCGGGAATTTAGCGTGAATGGCGTCGCTTTCAATCTGGTCGAGCTGGGCATGCGCTGTCTCTCGCTCGGCGGCACTGAGAGACCTGGACGCCAGGTCTTTCTCCAGGAACTTGAGTTCACCGTAGCGGCGGTACAGCCGGCCTTGCTGCTTCCATTGGAACAGCGGCGGCAGGACCCTGAACAGGGGCACCAGAATGGCCAGCAGCGGCACCAGCAGCAGGATCAGGCGCTGCACGAAGACGGCGGCCCAGAACGGCAGGTAGTTTTGCAGGAAAGGGCGGCCGCTGCGAAAGAAGTGGTCTGCCTCGTCGGTCAGCGGGAAGTCGGTCGCCTTCGGGCTGGGGAAGTCCCCGGGCCGGTTCAGCAGGGTCGCCGGGTGGTGGATCCGCGAGGCGGCTTCCAGCAGCAGGTAGGCCAGTGCGGGATGCAGGCTCGGGGCGATCACCAGGTTCGCGGTGGTGGCGAGCAGGTCGATGTCCTGCGGCGGCAAATTGTGCTGCGGGTCCACCGATCCGCGCTTGAGGCTGACGCTCTGAAAGTAGGGAAAGCGCCGGGCCAGTCCCTCGGTCTGCACCAGCGAGGCCAGGTGGATGGCGGGGTTGGCCAGCAGCTGCTGCACGGCCGGCGCCTGCGGCGCGGCGACCATGATGATGGCGTCGATCTGATGCCGCTCCAGCTCGCTTGCCGCGGCCAGGCCGCCATCGCTGATCAGGGTGGTGTGGGCCGCCGGCTGTCCTTGGGCATCGACCACGCCATAGGCTTTGAGCAGGTCCATGGCGACCTGGTAGTTGCCGCTGCCCGCTACGCCGACCGCCACGCGCTTGCCGGTGAGCGCGTTCAGCCCGCCGGACAAATCCAGCGTGTGCGAAAAAATCCAGACCGGCTCGAACCCGATGGTGGCCAGCGAGCGCAGCGGCGTGTCTTCGGCCTGCTTTTGCAGGCCCCGCGTCAGGGGGCCGAGCCCGCCCTGCACAAACGCCACGGCGGTGGTGTCGTCATTCAGGCGCTGCAGGTTTTCCACCGCGCCGCTGGAGGGCTGCAGCACCAGGTTGATGCCGCTGGCCTTGAGGATGCGCTGGTATTTCAGTCCGAACTGGTGATAGGCCCCGTCGGCCGCGCCCGTGCTCATGGTCAATGTGCGCGGTGGCGCGGGGCTGACAAAGTGCAGGACGCCCCAGGTCAGGACGGCAATCAGCACCGCCAGGGCGGCCCACAAGGTCAGCCACCGGCGGTTCATCGACGCGGGCACATGCATGGCGAGAAGGATGCTGGCGCGGCGGCGCTTACATGCCGCTGTAGTTCGGCCCGCCACCGCCTTCCGGCGGGAGCCACACGATGTTTTGCGTCGGGTCCTTGATGTCGCAGGTCTTGCAGTGCACGCAGTTCTGCGCGTTGATCTGCAATCGTTCGCCGCCGTCTTCGTTCTTCACGAATTCATAAACGCCGGCCGGGCAGTAGCGCGCCTCGGGGCCGGCATATTTGGCGAGGTTGAGGTTGACCGGCACCGAGGCGTCCCTCAAAGTCAGGTGCGAGGGCTGGTTTTCTTCGTGGTTCGTATTGCTGATGAACACGCTCGAGAGGCGATCGAACGTGAGCTTGCCGTCCGGCTTGGGATAGTCGATGGGCTTGCACTCGCTTGCGGGCTTGAGGTACAGATGGTCCGCCTTGTTGCGGTGAATGGTCCAGGGGATGTTGCCCTTGAGCGCAAACTGCTCGATGCCGTTCATCAAGGTGGCCGCGGTCAGCCCCTTCTTGAACCAGGACTTGAAGTTGCGCGACTTGTTGAGTTCGGTGTAAAGCCAGCTCTTCTCAAACGCCTGCGGGTAGGCGCTGAGTTCGTCATGCTGGCGTCCGCTCGTGACCGCGTCGTACGCGGCCTCGGCCGCCAGCATGCCGGTCTTGATTGCGGCGTGGCTGCCCTTGATGCGGCTCACGTTCAGGTACCCGGCGTCGCAGCCCACCAGCGCGCCGCCGGGGAACACGGTCTTGGGCAGCGAGAGCAGTCCGCCGGCCGTGATCGCGCGCGCGCCGTAGGCGATGCGCTTGGCGGGTTTGATGCCGCGGGCTTCGTCGCCCTCGAGGTACCAGCGGATGTTGGGGTGCGTCTTCCATCGCTGGAATTCCTCGAACGGGCTCAGGTAGGGATTGGCGTAATCGAGGCCGGTGATGAAGCCCAGCGTCACCTTGTTATCTTCCAGGTGGTACAGAAACGCGCCGCCGTAGGTGCTGCTGTCCATCGGCCAGCCAGCCGTGTGCATGACGAAGCCCGGCTGGTGCCGCGCCGGATCGATTTCCCACAGCTCCTTGATGCCCAGGCCATAGCTTTGCGGATCCCGGCCGGCGTCAAGCTTGAACCGGGCGATGAGCTGCTTGCCCAGATGGCCGCGCGAGCCCTCGGCAAAAATCGTGTACTTGGCGTGCAGCTCCATGCCGAGCTGGAAGTTCTCGGTCGGCTCGCCGTTCTTGCCGATACCCAGATTGCCGGTGGCCACGCCCTTGACGCTGCCGTCCTCGTTGAACAGCAGCTCGGCGCCGGAAAAGCCGGGGAAGATTTCCACGCCCAGGCCCTCGGCCTGCTGCGCCATCCAGCGCGTGATGTTGCCGACGCTGACGACATAGTTGCCGTGGTTCTGGATGCACTGCGGCAGCAAAAATCCCGGGGTCCGGAACGATGATTTCTCACCCAGGAAGATCATCGCATCGTCCGTCACCGGCTGGTTCAGGGGGCAGCCCAGCTCTTTCCAATTGGGAAACAACTCGTTCATGGCGATCGGATCCATGATGGCGCCCGACAGGATGTGCGCGCCCGGCTCCGAGCCTTTCTCCAGCACGACCACCGACACGTCCGTGCCTTTTTCGGCCGCGAGCTGCTTCAGGCGAATGGCGGTGGCCAGGCCGGCCGGGCCACCGCCGACCACCACCGCGTCGTACTCCATAGCCTCGCGGGGGCCGAACTGGGACAGGATTTCTTCGTTTGTCATGAAGCGTCTCGCTTGATTCTGGTTTGATAATGGGCCACAGCCGCCAGCCCCGGCTGCATGCTGCGGTCAGGTGTGCGACCAATTTTATGCGGGGAATCGGCACAATGGCGCGATGGGTTCAGCTTAGTGGAGACTCTCAAAATGGCTTACAGCATTGATCTTTCGGGCCGCGTGGCCTTTGTGACCGGGGCTTCCGGCGGGTTGGGCGCGCAATTTGCGCGGACCCTGTCGCGTGCCGGGGCCGCCGTGGTGCTGGCCAGCCGCCGCATGGACAAGCTCAAGGAGCTGCGCGCCCGCATCGAGAGCGAGGGTGGCGACGCCCACGTCGTGGAGCTCGACGTGACGGACCAGGACTCGATCAAGGCCGCCGTGGCGCGCGCCGAAACCGAGGTCGGCTCCATCGATATCCTGGTGAACAACTCCGGCGTCAGCACCACCCAGCGCATCCAGGACGTGACCGAGACCGACTTCGACTTCATCTTCGACGCCAACGTCAAGGGGGCCTTTTTCGTGGCGCAGGAGGTCGGCCGGCGCATGCTGGCGCGCGCCCGCGGCGCCGCACCGGGCACCTACACGGGCGGGCGCATCATTAACATCGCCAGCATGGCGGGCCTGCGCGTGCTGCCGCAAATCGGCGTGTACTGCATGAGCAAGGCCGCCGTGGTGCAGATGACGCGCGCCATGGCGCTGGAGTGGGGCAAGTTCGACATCAACGTCAATGCCATTTGCCCGGGCTATATCGACACCGAAATCAACCACCACCACTGGCACACCGAGCAGGGCCAGAAGCTGGTGCAGATGCTGCCGCGCAAACGCGTGGGCAAGCCCGAAGACCTCGACGCCCTGATAGTGATGCTGGCCAGTGCGCAAAGCCATTTTGTGAACGGCGCTGTGATTGCGGCGGATGACGGGTTTGCCGTTTGACGGGAAAACAGGGCTGTAGCCCATGAAGATATTGGGCAGGCAGCTACTTTTTTTATAGCAATCCATGAAAATTGAAATTCCGGAGGTCAAAAAGCTCGTGTTCGAGATGCGCATGGCGATTCGCTGGGGCGATATGGACGCGATGGGCCACCTCAACAACACCAGTTATTTTCGCTACCTCGAGACCATCCGCATCGAGTGGTTCCGCTCCATCGGCTGCGTGCCTGACCCGCAGGGCGAGGGGCCGGTGATCGTCAACGCGTTCTGCAACTTCTACAAGCAGCTCGAATACCCGGGCGACGTGCTGCTGAAGATGTATGTGAGCGAGCCGGGCCGCACCACGTTCGAGAGCTGGGGCACGATGGAGCGGGTCGACGCGCCCGGCGTGATGTATGCCGCGGGCGGCGCCACCACGATCTGGGTGAACTTTCCGAAGCAGAAGGCGACCCAGCTGCCCGACTGGATGCGCAAGATCGTCAGCTGACCGCCACGCGGGCTGATTCATATGGGCAAAGTCTATTGACATTGTTGCACTGCACAAGTTATCCTCGCGCGGTTATCAATAAACGGAGTTTCGCTTGGGTACGTGTTCCAGTGACAGTCCTCGATCTTGGATCGACACCACTGCCTGAGCGGCGCCCCGGAACTCATCTTCCGCCGTGCCGCCCCTGCGGTTACGGTGTCTTGGCCGGCCCCTGCCGGCATTTCCAAATCGGTTTGATTCTGTCTCCAGACGCTCGCGTTGCGCGCCCGCCATGCTGCGCGCGCAACGCGAGCGTCCGGGTTTGAAGTCCGTTATGCCATGGGTGCGCTGGAGCAGCGTGCCGGTAGCGCGGCGGGCTTGGCTGGGCCGCCATGAAACTGTCATGAAACTGTAATCAAATGGCCGGATCGGCGCCTCGTCGCGGCGCACAGGTCTTGAGCGGCGGGAGCCACAGCATGAATTTCCTGAAAAGTCTTTTTGTTTCGTTTTTGCGGACGCGGCACACCATGCGCCACTTCCGGCGCCTGATGATCCTGGATTCGCTGTCCGGCCCCGGTGTGACGCGCGGCGTGCCCGATGATCTGGCCAGGGAGTTGATGCTGGCGGCCAATGACGACGTGCCCGGCGTGCTGGCGCGACTGCACTCGCACGAGGACGGCCTGACCAGCGCCGAGGTCGATGTCATTGCCGAGCGTGTGGGGCCGAACGAGGTGGAGCACGAAAAGCCGCTGCGCTGGTGGCAGCACCTGTGGCACTGCTACAAGAATCCCTTCAACCTGCTGCTCACGGTGCTGGCCGGGGTGTCGTACATGACCGAGGACTTCAAGGCGGCTGTCGTGATTGGCCTCATGGTGCTGCTGTCCACCATGATCCGCTTTGTGCAGGAAGGGCGTTCCAGCCGGGCGGCGGAACGCCTCAAGGAGATGGTGAGCAACACCGCCACGGTGATCCGGCGCGGTCTGGCCACTGACGTGGTGGAGGTCGCAAAACGCTACTTCGACGTGCAGTTGCACACCCGCCCGCCGGTCAAGATGGAGGTGCCGATCAAGGCGCTGGTACCCGGCGAACTGGTGGTGCTGTCTGCAGGCGACATGATCCCGGCCGACTGCCGCGTGCTGCTGGCCAAGGATCTGTTCGTCAGCCAGTCCGCCATGACCGGCGAATCCCTTCCGGTCGAGAAGTTTCCCGAGCACCGCGGCAGCGCATCGCAGAACCCGCTGGAGATGAACAACCTGCTGTTCATGGGGACCAACGTCGTGTCGGGATCCGCTACGGCCGTGGTCGTGACCACCGGCAATCGCACCTACTTTGGCGTGCTGGCCACGCGCGTGACCGCGGCCGATCGGACACCGACGTCGTTCCAGGCCGGCGTCAACAGCGTGAGCTGGCTCCTGATCCGGTTCGCGCTGGTGATGGTGCCCATCGTGCTGCTGGTCAACGGTTTCACCAAGGGCAACTGGACCGAGGCCTTCCTGTTTGCGCTGTCCGTGGCCGTGGGGCTGACGCCCGAGATGCTGCCAATGATCGTGACCTCCACCCTGGCCAAGGGCGCGGTGATCCTGTCGCGCAAGAAAGTCATCGTCAAGCGGCTCGACGCGATCCAGAACTTCGGCGCGATGGATGTGCTGTGCACCGACAAGACCGGGACGCTGACGCAGGACAAGATTTTTCTGGAGCGCCACACCGACGTGTTCGGCCAGGACTCGGACGACGTGCTGAAGTACGCCTACCTGAACAGCTACTACCAGACCGGCCTGAAGAACCTGCTCGATCGCGCCGTGCTCGACCATGCGGGCCTGCAGGCCGAATTGAAGGTCGCGCAGGACTACCAGAAGGTGGACGAAATCCCGTTCGACTTCGAGCGCCGGCGCATGTCGGTCGTGGTGTCCGAAAAGGAGCATCACCACGAACTCATCTGCAAGGGCGCGGTGGAAGAAATTCTGGAGGCGTGCACGCAGGTGCAGGTAGGCGGCCAGAACGTGGCGCTGGACGAAGCCATGCTGGGGCGCGTGCGCAACGTGACCTCCGACCTCAACGAGGAAGGCCTGCGCGTGGTGGCCGTCGCCATGAAGGAGGTGCCACCCAGCAAGTCCACCTACGCCATAAGCGACGAATCGGAGCTGACGCTGATCGGCTACATCGCCTTTCTGGACCCGCCCAAGGAATCGACCGCGCCCGCGCTGCAGGCCCTGGCCGAGCACGGCGTCACGGTCAAGGTGCTGACCGGCGACAACGAACTGGTGACGGCCAAGATCTGTCGCCAGGTGGGCCTGTCGGTCGAGAGTGTCATCCTGGGCCAGCAACTCGACAAGCTGGACGAGGCCGGCCTGTCCGCGCTGGTGGAGCGCTACAACGTGTTCGCCAAGCTCACGCCGCTGCACAAGGAGCGCATCGTGCGTGCGCTGCGCGGCAACGGCCATGTGGTCGGCTTCATGGGCGACGGCATCAACGACGCGCCGGCCCTGCGCGCGGCCGACATCGGCATCTCGGTCGACAGCGCGGTGGACATTGCCAAGGAAGCGGCCGACATCATCCTGCTGGAAAAAAGCCTGATGGTGCTGGAAGAAGGCGTGATCGAGGGACGCAAGACCTTCAGCAACATGCTCAAGTACATCCGCATGACGGCCAGCTCCAACTTCGGCAACGTGTTCTCGGTGCTGGTGGCCAGCGCCTTCCTGCCATTCCTGCCG
The DNA here is from genome assembly GCA_031291295.1 of Rhodoferax sp. Lineage (GTDB taxonomy): Bacteria > Pseudomonadota > Gammaproteobacteria > Burkholderiales > Burkholderiaceae_C > Rhodoferax_A. Next base: position 28,097 of record JARLJI010000070.1, read on the forward strand.
ATGCTGCCGCTGCAGCTGCTGGTGCAAAACCTGCTGTACGACATCTCGCAGATCGCCATTCCGTTCGACAACGTGGACGAGGAGCTGGTGAAAAAGCCGTTGAAATGGAACCCCGGCGACATCGGCCGCTTCATGGTGTTTTTTGGCCCGGTCAGCTCCATCTTCGACATCACCACGTTCTGCCTGATGTGGTACTTTTTCAAGGCCAACACGGTGCAGGATCAGTCGCTGTTCCAGTCGGGCTGGTTTGTGGTGGGCCTGCTCACGCAAACGCTCATCGTGCACATGATCCGCACGCCCAAGCTGCCCTTCATCCAGAGCCGGGCCGCATTGCCGCTGACGCTCATGACGGTGTTCATCATGGCCTTGGGTATTTTCCTGCCGATGGGGCCGCTGGCCGAGTACTTCAAGCTGGTGCCGCTGCCGCTGCTGTACTTCCCGTTCATGGTGACCATCGTGCTCGGCTACATGGTGCTCACGCAATGGATGAAGGCGTTCTACGTGCGCCGCTTTGGCTGGCAGTAGCGACTACTTCTGCTTGGGAACCCGCCCCATCAGGTAGAACTCGGGGTTGGGCATCATGCTCGAGAAGCTCGCGATGCGGTTCGACAGCCCGAAAAATGCCGTGATGGCGGCAATGTCCCAGATGTCCTCGTCACTGAAGCCGTGCGCGTGCAGGGCCGCAAAATCGGCTTCCTCGACCTCATTCGATTTTTCGCAAACCTTCATCGCGAAGTCGAGCATGGCGCGCTGGCGCGGCGTGATGTCGGCCTTGCGGTAGTTCACCGCCACCTGGTCGGCCACCAGCGGTTTTTTCTCGTAGATGCGCAACAGGGCCCCGTGCGCCACCACGCAGTACAGGCAGCCATTGGCGGCGCTGGTGGCGGTGACGATCATCTCGCGGTCGCCCTTGGTCAGGCTGGATTCTTCGCGCAGCATCAGCGCGTCGTGGTAGGCAAAAAAAGCGCGCCATTCGGCCGGGCGGCGCGCCAGTGCGAGGAAGACATTGGGCACGAAGCCGGCCTTTTCCTGCACTTCCAGCACCTTGGCGCGGATGTCGTCGGGCAGGTCGGCGATGGTCGGGGCGGGGTAGCGTGTCGTCATGAGAATCGTGCCTTTCGAGGTGGGTTGATGTCGCTGCAGATTACACCTTCAGACCCAGTGCCTTCGCCACGCCGGCGCCGTAGGCCGGGTCGGCCTTGCTGCAGTTCGCGATGTGGCGCTTTTGAATTTCCAGCGATGCGCCCCCGACCGAGCGCGCGGTGTTTTCAAACAGCAACTGCTGCTTTTCCGGGGTCATCAGGCGAAACAGATTGCCCGGCTGCGAGTAATAGTCCTCGTCCACGCGGTGGTTCCAGTGGTCGGCGGCGCCTTCGAGCGACAGGGGCGGCTCGGCAAAGTCGGGCTGCTCCTGCCACGAGCCCTTGCTGTTGGGCTCGTAGCCAATTTCGGCGCCCTTGTTGCCGTCCACTCGCATGCTGCCGTCGCGGTCGTAGCTGTGGAAGGAGCACTTCGGCGCGTTCACCGGAATCTGGTGATGGTTCACGCCCAGGCGGTAACGCTGAGCGTCGCCATAGCTGAACAGGCGCGACTGCAGCATCTTGTCGGGCGAAAAACTGATGCCCGGCACCACGTTGGCCGGCGAGAAAGCCAGTTGCTCGATTTCCGCAAAGTAGTTTTCGGCGTTGCGGTTGAGTTCCAGCACGCCCACATCCATCAGCGGGTAGTCGCCATGCGGCCAGACCTTGGTCAGGTCGAAGGGGTTCAGGTGGTAGGTGGCCGCGTCTTTTTCAGGCATGACCTGAATCTTCAGGTTCCAGCGCGGGAAGTCACCGTTGTCGATGGCATTGAGCAAGTCGTTCTGCGAGCTTTCGCGGTCCTTGCCGACCAGGGCTTCGGCCTCGGCATCGGTCAGGTTCTGGATGCCTTGCTGCGTGACAAGGTGGAACTTGACCCAGAAGCGCTCGTTCTGCGCATTCAAAAAGCTGAAGGTGTGGCTGCCGAACCCGTGCATGTGGCGATAAGACTTGGGCAGGCCGCGATCGCTCATCACGATGGTGACCTGGTGCAGCGCCTCGGGTAGCAAGGTCCAGAAGTCCCAGTTGTTTTCAGCGCTGCGCATGTTGGTGCGCGGGTCGCGTTTCACGGCGCGGTTCAGGTCGGGAAACTTCAGCGGGTCGCGCATGAAGAATACGGGCGTGTTGTTTCCCACCAGGTCCCAGTTGCCTTCTTCGGTGTAGAACTTCATGGCAAAGCCGCGGATGTCGCGCTCGGCATCCGCCGCGCCGCGTTCGCCGGCCACGGTGGAGAAGCGCATCGCCAGGTCCGTCTTCTTGCCGATGGCCGAAAAGATTTTGGCTCTGGTGTAGCGGGTGATGTCGTGCGTGACGGTAAAGGTCCCGAAGGCGCCCGAGCCCTTGGCGTGCATGCGCCGCTCCGGGATGACTTCGCGGGCAAAGTGCGCCAGTTTCTCGAGGTGCCAGACGTCCTGCAGCAGCATGGGGCCGCGCGGGCCCGCGGTGATGACATTCTGGTTGTCGACAACGGGTGCGCCGGCGGCGGTGGTTAACTTGGTCATGGCGGTGTTCCTTTCGATGGATGGCAGTGGGTTGAATCTTCGTTGGCCGGGATCGAAAGCACAATAGCGCGCCCATAGTAATTATTCAAAGCGCCAATAGGCATGGGCTCAACCCGCCATAAGCCGGTACACCAGATCGGCCACGCTGGATGCCTTGTATTTGCGCATGAGGCGGGCCCGATAGATTTCCACGGTGCGGTGGCTGATGGCGAGGGCGCGGCCAATTTCCTTGGCGGTGAGGCCCTTCATCAGGTGGGCCGCCACCTCACGCTCGCGCGCCGTCAGCTGCGCGGTCACGGGGCGGCGCGCGCTCAGGTCTTCAAAGGTCCAGATGCCCGACTCATGCGGTGCGCTGCGGTTCAGGGCGCGCCCGGTCACGTGGCACCAGAAGGTCTCGCCTTTGTGCCGCCCGTCCACGCGTTTCATGATGCGATCGTCGCCGTACAGGCCCTTCGCATTCAGGATCGGGGTCATACGGGTGCCGGTGCGCTCGTACTCGTCCACGCTGGGGTACAGCACCAGAAAAGACTGGCCAACCAGTTGCTCACGTGCGGCGCCAAACATCTCGCACAAGTGCTGGTTGCAATCCACAATAGACCGGTTTCGGGACAGTACCAGTCCCACCGGCGCCAGATCGAAAGCGAGCTGGTAGTCCACGTCCATGGGGCTAACCTTTACGAAAAACTACGTATCTGAATAGGTAGTATCGTATCGGTTTCCCCGTTGCTGAACCCTACAAGGAGACTGTGTGAAAAAACTTTATCCCTCCGCCGAGGAGGCCCTCAAAGGCATTGTCAAGGACGGCCAGCTCATGGCCGTTGGCGGTTTTGGCCTGTGCGGCATTCCCGAGGCCCTGATCCAGGCGCTGCACGACAGCGGCGTGAAGAACCTGACCTGCATCTCGAACAACGCAGGCGTCGATGGCTTCGGCCTGGGCAAGCTGCTGGAGACGCGCCAGATCAGGAAGATGATTTCCAGCTACGTGGGCGAGAACAAGGAGTTCGAGCGCCAGTACCTGGCCAAGGAGCTCGAGCTCGAATTCACGCCCCAGGGCACGCTGGCCGAGAAGCTGCGTGCCGGCGGCGCGGGCATCCCGGCGTTCTTCACCAAGACCGGCGTCGGCACCATCGTGGCCGAGGGCAAGGAGCTGCGCGAGTTCGACGGCGAGACCTATGTGATGGAGCGCTCCCTGGTGCCCGACATTTCGCTGGTCAAGGCCGACGTGGCAGACCGCTCGGGGAACCTGCGCTTCAACCTGACGGCGCGCAACTTCAACCCCGCCGCCGCGATGGCAGGCAGGATCTGCATCGTCGAGGTTGAACGCATTGTTGCCAACGGCGAACTGGCACCCGACGACATCCACCTGCCGGGCATCTACGTGCACCGCATCGTGCACAACCCCACGCCGGAGAAGCGCATCGAAAAGCGCACGATCCGGGAACACAAATAAACGCAAGTGAAAACAAGGAGTCAATGACATGCCCTGGACCCAAGACCAAATGGCCGCCCGTGCCGCGCAGGAACTCGAAGACGGCTTCTATGTCAACCTCGGCATCGGCATCCCGACGCTGGTGGCCAACTTCGTGCCCGCCGACAAGGAGGTGTGGCTGCAAAGCGAGAACGGTATGCTCGGCATCGGCCCGTTTCCGACCGAAGACGAGGTGGATGCCGACCTCATCAATGCTGGCAAGCAGACCGTGACCACCATCAAGGGCTCGTCCATCTTCGGCAGCCACGACAGCTTCGCGATGATCCGCGGCGGCAAGATCAACCTGTCCATCCTGGGCGCGATGCAGGTCAGCGAACACGGCGACCTGGCCAACTGGATGATTCCCGGCAAGATGATCAAGGGCATGGGCGGCGCGATGGACCTGGTGGCCGGCGTCAAGCGCGTGATCGTCCTGATGGAGCACGTGGCGAAGAAGAAGGACGGCACCGAAGATCTGAAGATCCTGCCCAAGTGCACGCTGCCGCTGACCGGTGTGGGCGTGGTCGATCGCATCATCACTGACCTCGCCGTCATCGACGTTACGCCGCAGGGCCTCAAAGTGGTCGAGATGGCGCCCGGCGTGACGATGGAATCGCTGCAGGCCAAGACGGGCGCCAAGCTGCATTGAACCCGGGCCGGAAAGATCGGGCTCGGGCTCCAGTGAGTTTTTGCTATTAAGTTAGTAGCTAACTGTTTAGATGAGACATGGATTGAGGGCTGATCAGATGGCCTTCGCGTGCGCCGCGTGCAGCTTCTGCATGCCGCCGATCCAGCGGTCGTAATCCTGTCCCTTGTTGCGGAAGTACTGCAGCACTTCCGGGTGCGGCAGCACCAGGAATTTTTCGTCGCGCAGGGTCGCCACCACCTCGGACGCCACCTGCTCGGGCGTGAGAATGCCGTCGTGCCCGGCGGAGCCGCCATCGCCCGTGACCATGTCGGTCTGCACCGACTGCGGGCACAGGCAGGACACGCGCACGCCGCGGCGGCCATAGGCGATGCGCAGCCATTCGGCAAACGCCAAGGCCGCGTGCTTGGTCACGCCGTACGGCGCCGATTCCACGATGTTCAAGAGGCCGGCGGCCGACGCAGTGACGACAAAGTAGCCTTCGCCGCGCGCCACCATCTCGGGCACCACGGCGCGCGCGGCCCAGACGTGGGCCATGCCGTGGATTTGCCACATCTTGTCCCACAGGGCGTCCTCGAGTTCGAAGCCGCCCACGCGCCCCAGAATGCCAGCGTTGGACATGTAGATGTCCACCTGCCCGAAGCGCTGGCGCGCCGCTGCGACTAGGGCCTGGATGTCGGCCTCGCGGCTGACGTCGCAGCGCACGGCCAGGGCGACGGGGCCGATGCCCTGGGCCACGCCCTCGGCGCGCTCCAGGTTGATGTCGGCCACCACCACGCCGCGTGCGCCCTCGGCAGCGAAGCGGCGGGCCAGGCCAGCGCCGATGCCGCTGGCGGCCCCCGTCACGATGGCGACTTTGTCACGTATGTCCATTGCATGCTCCTGTGAGCCCAAAGTATCGGGCCTGGGCCTGCGCTGCAATGCCACGTAAGCGACAGGCGGCCGCGCGACATGCAAGGAAAAGGGGCTGGATCCAGGGCGCTTGCATTGATTCGAATTTACTGTATAAATAAAAGGGGTATCCAGTTAGCTCCAGAAGCATGTGAGTACTGGATGAATACCCATATCTTAGGCGCAGTCTCGGGGATGCGCTACGCTGGGAACTCAGTGGACCCACACGGCCGCAAGAGGTCGGTCGAGGTCACTGCGGAATTAACCGATTGGCGCAGCTTGCGCTGGCTCGTTTCCGGCCTTTCTTGTCCACAACGTCTTCATAGGTCACCGGGGCAGTGACCACGGCCTGCTGAAGCAATCGGTAGAACAGCATGCCGCGCGAGCCCGAGGTGCGGCGGTTGAAACGGAAGACGAACTCGTCCAGGTAGGCGTCCAGGTGCTCGGGCTGAATCGAGCCGTGGTGCGTGCCCAGAATCCAGCGCTTAACCAGTGCCGCCACCCGGTGCACGCCGGCCATCGACACATGGGCGGGCACGTCCGAACCGAGCATGACCGTGGGCTGATGGTCGTAGCCCAGATCTTTGAGTGGCTTGTAGGCGCCCGCACCATCGGTGCGCACCCGGGCGCCGGACTCGATGCTCTCTTGGACGAACGGGATCAGGTACTGCGCCGAAGCCTTGGGAATGCGGCGCAGCCGAATGCGGCCGAACCCCTTGGGTTCCAGTAGCTCGACGGCCACAGCGACCAGCAACTTCGTTGTGCTGCGCTTGCGCCCGGTTTTAACCGGTGGGTCTTCGCGGTCAGTCAGTGCCATATAGGTCTCGTCGACCTCGACCACTCCCTTGAGCCGATCACGATCGGGCCGCACCATGGCGCGACGGAACCGATGCAGCATGGTCCAGGCGGTCTGGTAGCTGCCCAGGCCGAGCACGCGCTGAAGGCCCAAGGCACTGACGCCTTGCTTCTGGTTCGTCAGATACCAAGCCGCGGCCAGCCACACGCGCAGCGGCGTTCGGGTCTTGTCGAAGATGGTGCCGGCGGTGACCGTGCTTTGATGCTGGCAGCTTCGGCACATCAACCGGGTTCGGCTCGCGCGGTAGGCATCGCCGACGCTGCCGCAGCGCGGGCAGACAAATCCACCGCCCCAGCGCAGTCGCTCCAAGTACGCAAGGCACGCCTCTTCGGTGGCAAACCAGTCGAG
>JARLJI010000007.1 GCA_031291295.1 Rhodoferax sp.
AGCATCCGACCCGCCTTCAATCGTTTCTTCGCCGCTTCGCTCAATCGTTTTTGCATCACGCCAATATTCTCCAGCATTGCTATTGGAGACATAACGCTTGAAACGCTCAGCGGTTGTCACGATTTACGGAAATATCAATAGACCGCCAACGAGCAATGAAACTGCCGCAACGAGGGATAGGAGAAGCTTATCGTTCATGACTGGGGCGGCGCGCGGAGTGTAACCGGCCAACGGAACACTTCTGAATGCCGCACACTTTCGACAAAGAGCCCTGAGTTCAAAAGATTTTTCAGGTTATACGGCACGCGAATCCAGTTTAACCGGCGAAGCATCCATGGGACCAGTTCAATCGTTGGGCAGATGTGCGGCCTGGCTGGACAAGCGGATTTCAAGTCATTTCGGCCTGTAGTCCATGCTGGGCGTGCGCAATACGCTATCAATTTCATACTCGTACGCGAGCCACAAAGAAGAGTCGCCCTTCCTATGCGAGCGTCATACTTTTCCGCCTTGCTCAGTGGGATCCCGTAGCTTTGTGAGGCAACAGGCGCACTTGCAACTCGCACCCAACCGCCATCGCGTAGCGCTTGAGGGTGGCCAAAGACGGCGCACGCTTGCCTGCGAACTCGAGCCGGGAGATGGCGCTCCTGGTTGTGCCCCTCCGCTCGGCCACGGCGTCCTGGGTCAGGCCGGCGCGGGAGCGCGCCTTGAGCATTTGGCCCGCAACCTGGTATTCGAGGGCGAGCGCATGGCAGGCTTCGATGAAGCCCGCGCAATACGCCTACACCATAGTGCGACATCGCCCGGCTTCGCCGCACCCATCAACCGACGCCGATAAGATGCCTCTCATGTCCCGCATCTCTTTTTCCACTGCACCGCGCCAACTGACCGCCAGCATCGCCGGCTGCGCGCGCTGGCCCGCCCTGTGGGCCGGGATGGGGATCCGCACCCGGAAGCGGGCCGCACTGGCCTGAGCCCGGCGGTCGCTTCCACAGCCCTTCTGCGCAAACCTCAGACCGCCGGGCCAACAACGGCTCCATGGGGCGGCGTCTGCCTGTTGCGGCGACGCGGGGTTTGCAATCTTCGAAGTTATCTCTGCCTCACAGGCAGACCCACGGGAGAAACCAATGACACACCAACTGCACAACCGATGGGCCGCAATGATGCTGATGCCGATGTGGATCCACCACCAGGCCACCGAAGTGGTGGCGAAGTGCATCGATCCTGAACTGTTGCACGATCCGCGCGCTCTGAACGACTTTTGGCGGCCTCCGGCCGGGGAGCGTTTGAATCCGCTGGAGTTCCACGGCAAGCGGGCACAGCGCCGGCAAGATGCGTGTTGATGACGCTGAGGGTGATATAGCCTGACGTGTCCGGATGGTGGTCCTGCTCGTGCTGCTGGGCATTCTCGGTTTCCTGCTGGTTTATGGGCTCGATGAGAGCCGGCGCATCGGCAGCCACATGCGTCCAGGGTTCGTCGCCTTGTTCACATTTACTTTTGCGGTGACGGTGGGGGCGCTTTGGGCGCCGCAGTCATCGGTGGCTTTGGCTGGTGGCACATGAAGCGCAACAGGCGCTCGTTCATCGAAAGCTGGATTGAGAGATTCATCGAGAAGAATCCCCATCTGTTTCGCGCGGGCAACTGCAAGCGGTGAGCCTGTGGGCCTGGTTGGCGTGATTCAGCCGTTGCTCGCGACACTGCCCTGTTGGGCCAGCGGGATTCAAGCCATTTCGGCCTGTAGCCCATATTGGGCATGCACTGCACGCTATTAATTTCATACTTGCGCGAGAACCGTGACCTTGACCGCACAACAGCTCACATCGCGTCCCGCCTCGCGAATCAAGGTATGCCATACACCTCCACCTGCATCAACAGTTCCGTGAGATATTCCTCCTCGATCTTGAACTCCTTAAAGTGCGCAACGAGGTTTTCCAGGTACTGGCGATTCGTGCCGAGGTGGCCGGTGCCCGTGGCGATGATCGCTGCGGTCTGCTCGATCGGCAGTTCGCCGACATACTGCGCGTGCGCCGTGTTGGCGGCAAATACCAGCGCGTTGATGGGGCCTTGTGGCGTCGTGACCTTTGATCGGAACGGGCGGTAGTGTCCCTGCAGCATCTCGCGGCGCCACACGATGGCGCTCTCACCATCCGCGCACGCGCCGGCGATGCGGAACGCGACGCCCTGACAGTGGCCGGCGCTTCGTTCCAGCCCGAGCATCAGGGCCGGCCATTCTGGCGAGCCGCGGCCGATCTCGAGCCTGATGCAAAAGCGGCGTCGATAGCCTTGGATTTCGGCCAGCCTGACTTCCTCGAAGTGGAAGCCGGGGTCCCACAAGAGGGAGCCGTAGCCGAAGACCCAGATGTCTTCCCCGGCGCGGCAGTCGCCCAGCACGATGCGCCGGGAGGCGTCCAGTTCGTGCTCGGACAGGCGCCAGTGGGGACCGAGGCCATTGGCACGGGCCCGCGCATCCCAGGTGGCGACGAGTTCACGGGTGGCGCGCAGCTCCGACTGATCGGGCGGGACCACCTTGCCCTGCAATTGCGGAACGTGCCTGAAGGCCATGGAGGCTACGGTCACATGGCCGAATAGAAGAACTCTTCGCGCACGATTTTCCCGTCCTTGACCGTGTACAGGCCCACCTCGTCCATCTTCATGCGCTGGCCCGAGGCTTTCGGGGTCACCTCGAACTGAAAGCCGACGATGAACCGGTCGTCGTGCGGCCACGGGCCCGTTATCGAGGCGGAATGGATTTCATGGTTGGCGCTCCACCATTCGCCCTTGGCCTTGATGGCCGCGAGCCCGACGGCTTCGCGCTGCGCTCCGGGTGGCGCGCCTGCCTCGACGCTCACGGCATCTGGGGCATACAGCGCCTGGGCTTCCGTGTACTTGCCTTGCCTGCATAGCTCGACCAGCTTGTTCGCGATTGCTAGAGTATTCATATGCGTTCCTTTCGGCGGAAGTCAGAGAACTCGGAGGGCTCGAAGCCCTCCGCAATCCAGTATAGGCGGGGGTCATCGCCGCCATGGCTTTTACGCGCGAAACAGCAGGTCGTACTCGAACGCGCGCACGACGGTGGCGGTGAACGCCGCTGCTCCGGCGTGGTTGGGGTTCAGCACGCAGGCCGGTTCCTCCGGAACAATGGCCGAGGGGACTTCGAGAATGGCCGAGGCGCCGCCGGCCCACCAGCGCGATCCCGCGGTCACCGAGGCGCTGCCCGCGGGGATCGCGCGCCAGGCAACGGGCATCGTGGCGGGCGTCAGGATGGTCCGCGCGGCCCAGGCGCTCTCGGGCACATCGATCGCGACCAGGAAGCGGTTCAGCGGCAGACCCGTGGTGTCGATGTGCGCGGCGGTTTCGAGCACGGCCATGGCGATGCTGGGCGCGCAATACACCACGGCCTGGCCGTCGTCGTTCCAGCGGCCGGGGTGCGCGGCCGCGCCGCGTCCGGACAGGTCGTCGGCACGGTAGGTGCGCGTCTCGGTGGCGATGCGCCACAGCCTCATGAGCGGTGCCTCACAGCGGCCTCACAGGTAGGCGCCGCTCGTCACGGCGCCCAGCACGCGGCTCACCATGGCCATGCCGGTCGGGGTATCCATGAGGTCGGCGGGCTTCTTGCCGCCCAGGGCGGGTTGGGGCCGCTCGATCCATTGGCCCAGCCACTTGGCCGCATCGACCTTGCGCGCGTCGGGATGCGTGCTCTCGGCCAGCAGATCGCGCGCCATGTCCAGCAGCCGCATGGTGCCGAGGGCCGCATAGGCGCCGCTGCCGGTCACGCGGCGGCCAGCGGCGCTGTTGCGCTCCACGGTGGCCTTGGGTGCGCCGATGATCTGGGCAAAACGCACCATGGGCAGATCCAGCTCTTGCGCCAGCGACTTGACGAGCTGGCCGGACACGCCCTCGCGCTCCAGCTGCACCATTTCCAGCGGCTCGGCCCGGCTCAGGCGCAGCGAGTTGATGTAGGTCTTGAAGCTGGTGGTGCGTACCGTGGGCGGGCTGGCTTTGCCGGTGGGAGTTTTTTCGCTGCGCGCTGTGCTCATGAGATGCCTCGTTGAGTATCAATTGAGACATAGTTTAGTCTCAATTGAGGTTTTTTCAAGGAGCCCCCTCGCCCTCAGTGCGCTTGATAGCCGTCGGTCAAGGTTTTCAGAAAGGCCGCCACATCGCGGATATCGGCCTCGCTGAGCCGGGGCCGGCCGCCGGGCGGATCGCCGAACGGGGCCTCGGTGTTCACGTTGCCGTGGTATTGCGGCGGCAGGTCGTCGAACTTGCGCACGCTGCCGTCCGGGTTGCGCGGGTAAAACCGCGCGGGCTCGACGTCGCGCAGCACGTAAAAGCGCAGTGCATCCTGCAGGCTGTGGAAGGCGCCGTTGTGGAAGAACACCTGGCGCAGCGCCACGTTGCGCAGGCTGGGCGTGCGGAACAGGCCGCAGTACTCGGGGCGGTCCTGCAGGTCGGTGCGCAGCGGGCCGCACAGGCCGAGGTCGAACCAGGCGGGGTCGGCATTGGCGGCAATGGCGGGGTTGCGCGGCACGCCCAGCGCGATCAGCCCGAAGTCGGAGAACAGCGGCAGGCCGCCGTCGGACTTGACGGCGCTGATGTGGCAGGACGCGCAGTTGCCTTTGGCCGGGTCGTTGAACAGGGCCAGGCCGCGCGCTTCTTGCCTTGAGAGCGTGGCCTGGCCCCGAAGCACGGCGTCGTACCTGCTGGTGTAGGGGTAGAACTCCGCCGGCGTTTCCTGGAACACCTCGAGCGCCATCAGCGCCCAGTGAAAGGCGTTGGCCTTGTGATCGAAGATGTCGACCCCGAAGGTGGCGCGGAACTGGCCGGCGTAGGGTGCCCGCATGAGCTTGTCGACCACCTCGTCGGGCGATTTATTCGCCATCTCGAACGGTGACAGCAACGGCAGGCGCGCCTGGTCGTGCGCCGAGCTGGCGCGGCCGTCCCAGGTGCGCCCGCCGGTGGGGCCGGCGTCCACGCTGTCGTCGCCATCGTTGTCGAAATGGTGCTCAGAGAACGGCGGCACGCTCTGCAGGTAGCGCAGCGACGGCACGGCCCGCACGCCGGGGGTGTGGCCATCGCGCCCGCCGAACTGCACGGCCAGCGCATTGGGCGGGCCATAGGCATGGTCCGGGCTATGGCAGCTGGCGCACGAGAGCCGGCCAGAGGCCGACAGCGACGGGTCGAAAAACAGCACGCGACCCAGCGCCGCCATGGCCGCCACCGGGGGCGGCTGGGGCAAGGTCATGGCGTAGTCGGCGCCCGCCGGGGCGGCGCCGGCTTTTGAGGCAGCGCCGCTGGCCAGCAGCAGGGCGGCTAGAACAGCGACGACGGCGACCATCGACACACATTTGTCACGTTCCCGCATCATCATGAAGCCTCGTCTCTTCGCCATTCGGCCTTATAGCATTCGCTTCTTTCAAGATCATGATGAACTTCACTTTTCGCGTGCTGCCGCTGGCCGTTCTGCTGGCCACCCTGGGCGCCTGCAGCAGCCCGCCCACGAACAGCACTGCGGTGGCGGCCCGCACGCCGAACAGCGGCCTGAACCAGATCTCGACCGTGGTCGTGATCTATGCCGAGAACCGCGGCTTCGATAACCTCTACGGCCTGTTCCCGGGCGCCAACGGCATTCCGGGTGTCAACCCCGCATCTACCGGCGGCGCCGAGCCGCAAAAGGACTTCGACGGCTCGGTGCTGCCCGTCCTGCCGCCCACCTGGGGCGGCCTGACCGCCGGCGGCCAGGCGCCGGTGGTGACGCAGGCGCAGACCATGGGCTGGGCCAACCGGCCGTTCCAGATCGACAACCCGGCCGGCCTGCAGAACACGGGCACGGTCGTGCCGCAGTCGGTCATCACGCGCGACCTGGTGCACCGCTTCTACATCAACCAGATGCAGATCGACGGCGGCAGGAACGACGGGTTCGCCGCGTATTCCGACGCGGGCGGCCTGGCCATGAGTTATTACGACGGCAGCAAGATGGCCCTGTGGCAAGTGGCGCGGCAATACGTGCTGGCCGACAACTTCTTCATGGGGGCGTTCGGCGGCTCGTTCCTGAACCACCAGTACCTCGTCTGCGCCTGTGCCCCTGAATACCCGAACGCCGATACAGCGCCGGCCAAACCCTCCATCTCGGCCATCGACACCGATGCCCACGGCCACTTCGTGCGCCTGACGCCGGCCCCGCAAGCAACCCGCAGCGTGCTCGATGCCGCACCGACCTTCCTGCAGGACGGCAACCTCACGCCCCGGGACGCCAACGGCAAGTTCTACGCCGTCAACACCATGCAGCCGCCCTACCAGCCGAGCCAAAACCAGGCCGCGGGGAGCGATGCCACGCGGCTGTACGCCGACCCGGCCAAGGCGACGACACTGCCGGCGCAAACGCAGACCACCATCGCTGACCTGCTCGATGCGCGCGGCGTCGACTGGGCCTGGTATGCAGGCGCCTGGTCCACGGTGGCGCAGGACCGCCGCGTGATCTACAACAACACCACGCCGGACTTCCAGCCGCACCACCAGCCGTTCAACTACTACGCCCACTTCGACCCGGTCACGCAGGCGGCCTACCGGCAGGCCCACCTGCGGGACTTCGACAGCCAGTTCCTGCAGGACGCCGCTGCCGGCCGGCTGCCGCCCGTGACCTTCTACAAGCCGCAGGGCAACCTGAACCAGCACTCCGGCTACGCCGACGTGGCCTCGGGCGACGCACACATCGCCAGCGTGATCCGCCAGCTGCGGCAAAGCCCGCAGTGGCGCCACATGCTGGTGGTGGTGACCTATGACGAAAACGGCGGTTTGTACGACCACGCCAAGGTGCCCCAAGCCGACCGATGGGGCCCCGGCACGCGCATCCCGGCCCTCATCGTGTCGCCGTATGCCAAAAAAGGCTACGTGGACCACACGCAGTACGACACGGCCTCGATCCTGCGCTTCATCACGCGCCGCTTCGGCCTGCCGACGCTGGACGGCTTGGCGCAGCGCGACCAGGCCTTGATCGCGAACGGCTCGCCCCCGATGGGCGACCTGACGAACGCGCTCGACTTCAGCCAGCCGAACTGAGCCCGCGCGCAGGGCGCGCGGCTGCCCGGTACACTGCCGCGCATGACGTTGCGCCCTGCTCAAGCCATGATCCTCGCCGCCGGCCGCGGCGAGCGCATGCGGCCGCTGACCGACACGTGCCCGAAACCGCTCTTGAGGGTACGTGGCAAGCCGCTGATGCAGTGGCCGATGGAAGCACTGGCGCGCGGCGGCTTTGATCGGCTGGTGGTCAACACGGCCTGGCTGGGTGAGCAGCTTGAGAGTCATTTCGGCTCGCAGCCCTTGCTGGATATCGGCAGTTCGCTATCAATTTCATACTCGCATGAAGGCCGCGATTTTGGCGGTGCGCTGGAGACGGCGGGCGGCATCGTGCGCGCGCTGCCGCTGCTCGACGAGGTGTTCTGGGTGCTGGCCGGCGATGTGTTCGCGCCCGACATCGCATTCACGCGGGCCGCCTTCGAGCGCTTTGCCGCGAGCGGCCAACTGGCCCATGTGTGGCTGGTGCCGAATCCGGCGCACAACGCCAAGGGAGATTTCGGGCTCTCGCCGCAGGGGCTGGCGCTCAACCACGCGGAGCAGAAATACACCTTCAGCACCATCGCCCTGTACCGCCGGGCGCTGTTCGAGCCGCCGTATTGCGACGTGCCCCCCGGTAACCCCGGCGGCGTCAAGACCCCGCTGGCACCCCTGTTGCGCGCAGCGATGGACAATGGACAAATCAGCGCCGAGCTGTATCTTGGGGCCTGGACCGATGTCGGCACGCCCGAACGCCTGGCGCAGCTCAACACCACCGACTAAAAGCACCATGACCACTTCAATTTACGCCCAGCGCCGCGCCCGCGTAGCCGCCCAACTCGGTCCCGGCGGCATCGCCATCGTGCCGACCGCGCCCGAGCGCCAGCGCAACCGCGACAACGATTTTTTATACCGCTTCGACAGCTACTTCCATTACCTGAGCGGCTTCACCGAGCCGAACGCCTGGCTGGTCATCACCGATGACGGCCGCACCACGCTGTTTTGCGCGCCGAAGGACCTGGAGCGCGAAATCTGGGACGGCTACCGGCTCGGCCCGGCCGCAGCCCCCGCCGTGCTGGGTGTGGACGCTGCGTTTTCGGTAGCAGAGCTGGATGCGCAATTGCCCAGGCTGCTGGAAAACCGCAGCACCGTGTGGTACCCGTTCGCCACGCACCCGGGGCTGGGGTCGCGCATCGACGGCTGGCTGAACAGCGTGCGCGCGCGTGTGCGCTACGGCGCGCTGTGCCCCGCGGAGCAGCGCGACCTGTGCGGCATCGTGGACGAAATGCGGCTGGTGAAGGACGCGCACGAATTGGCGACCATGCGCCGCGCGGGGGAAATCAGCGCGGGCGCGCACATCCGCGCGATGCAGCTGTCCGCCCGCATGCTGCGCGAGGGCCAGCAGGTGCGCGAGTACCACCTTGATGCCGAGCTGCTGCACGAGTTCCGGCGCCACGGCTCGCAGAGCGTGGCCTACGGCTCGATCGTGGCGGCCGGCGCCAATGCCTGCGTGCTGCATTACCGCGCCGATGCCGCGCCGGTACGTGCGGGCGATCTGGTGCTGATCGACGCCGGCTGCGAGCTCGACGGCTACGCCAGTGACATCACGCGCACCTTTCCGGCCAACGGCACCTTCAGCGGGCCGCAGCGCGCGCTGTACGAACTGGTGACGGCGAGCCAGGAGGCCGGCGCGGCTGCGACCAAGCCGGGCGCGCGCTTCAACGACCCGCACGAAGCCGCCGTGAAGGTGCTGGCGCAGGGCATGCTCGATGTGGGCCTGCTGGATGCCAACAAGGTCGGCAGCGTGGACGACGTGATCGAGAAGCGCGCCTACTTCCCGTTCTACATGCACCGCACCAGCCACTGGCTGGGCATGGACGTGCACGACTGCGGCAGCTACGTGGAGCCCGGCGAGGTGGGACAGACCAGCGAGCGCCGGGATCCGCTGTCGGGCGAGGTGATCGTGAACCGCCCGAGCCGCATCCTGCAGCCCGGCATGGTGCTGACGCTGGAGCCCGGCATCTACGTGCGCCCGGGCGAGGGCGTGCCCGAGCAATTCCACAACATCGGCATCCGCATCGAGGACGACGCGGTCGTCACGGCCAGCGGCTGCGAGCTGATCAGCCGCGGCGTGCCGGTGAAGGCGGACGAGATCGAGGCGCTGATGCGGGCCTGAATCCGGCATCCCGCGCACGTGCTGTGGCCCGTGGCCGGCGCCCGGCGGCGGGCCATTCAGCCGCGGTCATAGAACAGCCCGGCGCATAGTGCGAGGCCAATCAGGTAGAGCAGCCAGGTCTGCGAAATCGCGTAGGGATAAAACATCAACACCACGCCGAGCCACTTGGTGGTGGGGCGCTCCTTTTTCTTGCCCAGGCGCCAGGCCACGAGGCCGACGAGGCCGAAGACGATGGAGCCAAACAGGTAGCCAGGACCGGGCAGCGTAAAGCCGAGCGACTGCAAGGCGGACAGATTGTTCGACAGGTTGTTCATGCGCGCCTATTCTCGCGGGTTGCCTGAGGCGGCACGGAGGGGACGCCCGGGCAATAGTCGCTATCAATCGATTAGAAAAAGCCAATTGGCCATATAAATTGATAATCTCTACCATACGTCATGTGTTGATTGATTTCCGCAATCAACAGCCCCTTAAACCGCACAGGAGTTCAGCATGACCGACCCAAAACGCCCCGAAATCAAGACCCTTGCCAACCTGGAGTCCGCCTTTGCCGGCGAATCGATGGCGCACATCAAGTACCGCTATTTCGCCAAACTGGCGCGCGAAATGGGTGACGAAGATACGGCCCGCACCTTCGAGGAAACCGCCGACCAGGAGGTGATGCACGCCTTCGGCCACCTGGACCTGCTCTACCCCAAGGCCAGCATGACGCCCGCGAAGGCGCTACAGATCGCGATCGACGGCGAGACCTACGAATACACCGAGATGTACCCCGGCTTTCGCCGGACCGCCGAGCTGGAGGGCAACGCCGCTGCCGTGGCCGAGATGACCGAGCAGATCGAGGAGTCGAAAGTGCACGCGGCACAATTCCGGGCGACGCTGGAAAAAGCCCAGAAGCGCTTTGCCGCGCTGGCGAAGGTGGAAGAGCGCCACGCCAACCACTACAAGGCCCAGCTGGCCCACGTGATGGCCGCGCAACCGGCCACCGTGTAAGCACCGCGCCACGCGCGACCTTCAAGAACCTGGGCACATGGTGTGCCGCAAGTTCATCCAATACCCGAACACACTTGATCTGGAGAACCCATGAGCAACCCCACCAAAACCTATCTCTGCATCGTTTGCGGCTTTGTTTATGACGAAGCCACCGGCCGCCCCGAAGACGGCATCGCCGCCGGCACGCGCTGGGCCGACGTGCCCGACAGCTGGGCCTGCCCGGACTGCGGCGTGGCCAAGGCCGACTTCGAAATCGTCGAAATCTGAAAGGCCGCCATGCAACCGGTCATCATCATCGGCGCGGGCCTGGCGGGCTGGACCACGGCGCGCGAACTGCGCAAACTCGACGCCACCTCGCCGGTGCTGCTGATCACGGCCGATAGCGGCGACTTCTACGCCAAGCCCTCGCTGTCCAACGCGTTCGCGCAGGGCCGCTCGCCGGCGCAACTGGTGAACACGCCGGCCGCCAAAATGGTCGAGACGCAAAACGTGACGCTGCTCGCGCACACGCGCGTGCAGTCCATCGACCCGGCGCGGCGCGTCGTGACGACCTCGCGTGGCGAATTTGCCTACCGCGACCTGGTGCTGGCCACCGGCGCGCAGGCGATTCGCGTGCCGCTGGCGGGTGACGCTGCGGGCAGCGTGCTGTCGGTCAACTCGTTGCAAGACTTTTCGGTGTTCCACGCCCGGCTGGCGGGCACTGCTAGCTCGCAAAACCATAGCAAACACATCGTCATCATGGGCGCCGGCCTGATCGGCTGCGAGTTCGCTAACGACCTTGTCGGCGCCGGCTACCAGGTCAGCGTGGTGGACCCGGCCGAGCGGCCGCTGGCGGCGCTGCTGCCCGCGCAGGCCGGCGAGCAATTGCGCACTGCGTTGGCCGGTCTGGGTGTCACGTGGCACTTCGGCAGCACCGTCCGGGCCGTGGACCATCACACTGACCAGAGCGGCCCCGCGCTTCAGGTTTCATTGTCAAATGGGGCGAAAGTCCATGCCGATATAGTGCTGAGCGCTATTGGTTTGAGAGCAGACACGGCGCTGGCGCAAGCCGCCGGACTGGCCTGCGAGCGCGGCATCGTGGTGGATACCGCGCTGCAAACCAGCGCTCCTCACATCTATGCGCTGGGCGATGGCGCGCAGTACGCGTCGGCCGGCGGCCGGACCCTGCCGTTTGTCATGCCCCTCATGAGCGCGGCCAGGGCGCTGGCCGCCACGCTGGCGGGCCAGCGCACCGAGCTGGCGTTCCCGCTCATGCCGGTGACCATCAAGACGCCCGCGCTGCCGATCGTCATTGCAGCTCCAGCGCCCAGCGTCGCAGGCCAGTGGGCCAGCGGCGAGCCCGGCCTGTGGCAGTTCAGGGGCGCCGACGAGCGGCAACACGGGTTTGTGCTGGCTGGCAAACACACCGCGCGGCGCGGGGAACAGAGCAAGCTGGTACAGGCCTGAAATAGCGCAGCCCAGCGGGTCTTCGTTGGGCGGCCAGCGCGCGCTAGATCGACGGGATCGCGGCGCTGCTTGCCGCGCCTGTCAGCCAGCCGCGCGGGTGTCGAACACGGCCGCCGGCGTTTCGCCGGCCAGGGCCTGCAGCAAATTGGTGGTGGCCAATTCGGCCATGGCGTGACGCGTCTCGTGCGTGGCCGAGCCGATGTGCGGCAGGGCGGTCACGCGCGGGTGGGTGCGCAGCGGCGAGTCCAGCGGCAGCGGCTCGGTGGCGAACACGTCGAGCCCGGCCGCGCGCAAGGTGCCATGGTCGAGCGCGTGCAGCAGCGCATCTTCCTGCACGATGGCGCCGCGCGAGCCGTTGACAAAAATCGCGCCGGGCTTCATCAGGCTGAATTCGCGCGCCCCCATCAGGCCGCGCGTCTCCTTCGACAGCGGCAGCACGGCGGCCACGATGTCGGCGCGCGCCAGCAGTTCGTCCAGTGGCGTGTGGTGGGCCCGGCCGGCGAGGTCGGGCGCCACGGCTGGCAGATCGACCGGGCGCCGGTTGTGGTACAGCACCGGCATGCCAAAGCCGAGCGCGGCGCGGCGCGCCAGCGCCTGGCCGATGCGGCCGAAGCCCAGGATGCCCAGGGTCTTGCCGTGCACATCCCAGCCGAACAGCTCTTCGCCGATGTTGCGGCGCCAACGGCCCTCGCGCACGTACAGCGCCAACTCGACCAGACGGCGGCTGCTCGCCATGATCAGCGCAAACACCGTGTCGGCCGTGGTTTCCGTCAGCACGCCCGGCGTATGGCACAGCACGATGCCGCGCGCCTGCAGCGCCGCCAGCGCGTAGTTGTCGACCCCGGCGGAGATGCTGGAGATCACCTCGAGCCGGGGCGCCTGGGCCAGCACCGCCGCATCGATCGGGAAGCTGGAGCCGATCAGCCCCTGCGCAGTGGGGAGCGCGGCGTGGAAGGCGGCGGCCTGCGCCGGCACGCGCGGATTCGCCACGGTCACATCGTGCAACGCCTGCAGCCGGGCCAACTGGTCGGGCGGCAGCTCGCGGAACACCAGCACCTGTTTGCGCGATGGGGTCACAGTCCGGCCGCCTCGAGTTCGGCGCGCGTGGGCAGGCCTTCGGTGTCGCCCAGCACCTGCACGGCGCGCGCGCCAATCCAGGCGCCGCGGCGCACCGCCTCGGGCACGCTGCGCCCGGCCAGCAGGGCGCTGATCACGCCCACGGCAAAGCCATCGCCCGCACCCACGGTGTCCACCACCTCGACGACCGGAAAGCCGGCCACATGGCCGCTGCCCACTGCGTCGTTGATCTCGCCGTCGAAGTAGGCGCCCTCGGCCCCGAGCTTGACGACCACCAGGCGCGCGCCGGCCTGGCGGTAAAAGCGCGCAACGCCTTCGGGCGTGGTCTCACCGGTCAGGAACCGGCCTTCTTCCAGACCCGGCAGCACCCAGTCGGCACGCGCCGCCAGGTGGTTGATCCAGTGGCGCATCTGCTCGGGCGAGGACCACAGCGTGGGGCGCAGGTTCGGGTCGAACGAGATGCTGCCGCCGGCCGTGCGCATCACGTCCATGCTCTTGCAGGCGGCCTGCAGGCTGCTGGCGGAGAGCGCGGCAAACACGCCGGTGGCATGCAGGTGGCGCGCCGCGCGCAGCCAGGCTTCATCGACGTCGGCCGGCCCCATGTGGCTGGCCGCGGAGCCGGCGCGGTGGTACTCGACGGGCGGGTCGCTGCCGTCGGTGACGCGGCCCTTGAACTGGAAGCCGGTGCGCTGCGCGGCGTCGCACACCACTTTGGCGCAATCGATGCCTTCGCGCTGCAACTCGGCCAGCAGGTAGCGCGCCATGGAGTCGGCGCCGAGACGACTGGCCCAGCCGACCTTGAGCCCGAGGCGCGCCAGGCCGATGGCCACGTTGGTCTCGGCCCCCGCGGTGCGCTTGTGAAAGGCCTGGGCCTGCTCCAGCGGGCCGGGCTGGTCGGCCACCAGCAGCAGCATGGCTTCGCCGAAGGTGACGACGTCGTATGGCCGGGTAGCGCTTATGTCGGCTTCAACCGGCGGCATGGTGGGAGCTCAGGATCTGGCCCAGGAAGTTGCGTGTGACGTCGTGCTGCGGGTTGCTGAAGAACTGCTGCGGCGGCGCCTGCTCGATGATCTTGCCGCCGGCCATGAAGATCACGCGATCCGCCACGCTGCGGGCAAAGCCCATCTCGTGCGTCACGCACAGCATGGTCATGCCGTCCTCAGCCAGGCCGATCATGGTGTCCAGCACTTCCTTGACCATCTCGGGGTCGAGCGCCGAGGTGGGTTCGTCGAACAGCATGATCTTGGGCGTCATGCACAGCGCGCGCGCAATCGCCACGCGCTGCTGCTGGCCGCCCGAGAGCTGGCTCGGGTATTTTTGCGCCTGCTCGGGAATCCGCACGCGGGTCAGGTACTTCATCGCAATGGCTTCGGCTTCTTGCCGGCTCAGGCCGCGCGAGCGCATCGGCGCGAGCATGCAGTTCTGCAAAATCGTCAGGTGCGGGAACAGGTTGAACTGCTGGAACACCATGCCGACTTCCTGGCGCACGGAATCGACATTTTTGCCACCGGCGGTGAGGTCGATGCCATCGACCACAATGCGGCCCTGTTGCACTGTCTCGAGCCGGTTGATGCAACGGATCAGCGTCGACTTGCCGGAGCCCGAGGGGCCGCAGACCACGATACGCTCGCCCGGGCGCACCTCGAGGTTGATGTCGGTCAGCACCTGAAAGCTGCCGTACCACTTCTGCACCGCCTCGACCAGGATGATCGGCGCGGCGTTGCGGTCCACGGTGTGCGTTGTCTGCGTCATGGAAATTCCCCCGGCGCCGCTTATTGCATGGCCGGCAGATCGGTCTCCAGCCACTTGCGGTACAGCTTGTTGAGTTCGCCGTTGGCCTTGTTATGCGCGACGAATTCGTTCACGTTCTTGAGCAGGTCGGCCTGGTCGGGGCGCATGGCAATGCCCATCAGCTGCTGCACCAGCGTGAACTTGTTCTCATAGGTGTTGGCCGGCACGCGCTTGGCGATCTGCGCGGCCACCGTGACCGAGCAGCCGATGGCATCGACCTGGCCGGACATCAGCGCCTGCATGGCCGAGGCGTCGTCGTCGAAGCGGCGGATTTCGGTGCCTTCGGGCGCGGCCTTGGTCACGGCCACGTCCTGCGTGCTGGCGCGCGCCACGCCGACGCGCAGGCCCTTGAGGTCGGCCGGCGCCTTGATGTTGTCCTTCTTCGGGCCGTACAGCACGATGGTGGCGGCGGCGTAGGGCGCGGAGAACTGGACTTGTTTGGCGCGCTCGGGTGTGATCGCGAGTGAGGCCACCAGGAGGTCGACCTTGTTGGTCAGCAGGAACGGAATGCGGTTCGGGCCGGTGACCGGCACGAGGTTGAGCTTGACGCCCCAGTCCTTGGCCAGCAATTTGGCCACGTCGGCGTCGTAGCCGTCCGGCTGGTTGCTGGCATTCGTGGTGCCGTAGGGCGGGAAGTCGACCAGCATGCCGACGGTGAGTTCCCCTTTTTTCTTGATGTCAGCCACGCTTTGCGCGCTGGCGGCGGGCACCACCGTGGCCAGCACGGCACCGAGGCTGAGAGCGGCGGCGAGGCTGGTGAAGGCGCGGCGTTGTGGGGATTGAATCATTGAAGTCTCCATGGATAGTTGGAATGGCAGGGGAATGAAAAATGGCCGGCGGCGATGCCTGCCGTCAGCGCGCGAGCGCGGCCGCCTGGCGCCGCTCCATCCGCGCGGCCAGCAGCGACAGCGGCCAGCACAGCACGAAATAAATGGCCGCGACCACACCGAACACGATGAGCGGCTGGAACGTGGCGTTGTTGATGATCTGCCCGGCGCGCGTCACCTCGGTGAAGCCGATGATGGCTGCCAGCGAGGTGCCCTTGATGATCTGCACCATGTAGCCCACGGTCGGCGCCACGGCGATGCGCGCCGCCTGCGGCAGGATCACGTCGCGCATGCGCGAGGTATAGGACAGGCTCAGCGCTTGCGCCGCCTCCCACTGGCCGCGTGGAACCGCCTGGATGCAGCCGCGCCAGATCTCGCCCAGAAAGGCGCTGCTGTTGAGGATCAGGGCGGTGCCTGCAGCCAGCCACGGGTTGATGTCGAGGCCGACCACCGGCGCGCCGAAGAAGATCAGGAACAGCTGCAGCAGCAGCGGCGTGCCCTGGAACAGCTGGATGAAGCCCGTGGACAGCACACGCGCCAGCCGCGCCTCGGAGGTGCGGCACAGCGCAATCACAAGGCCGCCGATCGCGCCGCCGATGAAGGCGATCAGCGACAGCGCGAGCGTCCATTTGGCCGCTTCAAGGATGAACAGGAACTCGGGAAAGCCGAAGGTGCGCATGGTGAGGAGTTACCGGCGGTCGGGGTAGTTCAGGCCCCACTGGTAGACCAGCTTGAACAGGGCGGAGAAGGCGAGCGCCAGCAGCAGGTAGATGGCGGCGACCACGATATAGATCTCGAAGCTGCGAAAGGTTTGCGACTGCAGGTTGGCGGCTACCGAGGTCAGGTCGTCGGCGGAGATGACCGAGACCACGCTCGAGCTGAGCATCAACAGGATGAACTGGCTGCTCAGCGCGGGGTAGATTGCCTTCAGCGCCGGCTTGAGGATGACGAAGCGGAAGATTTCGTGCCGCTTGAGGTTGAGCGCCAGGCCGGCCTCGATCTGGCCCTTGGGGATGGCCTCGATGCCGGCCCGGATGATCTCGGTGGCGTAGGCGCCCAGGTTGACAATCATGGCCGTGAGCGCCGCCGTGTGCGCCGAC
This sequence comes from Rhodoferax sp., assembly GCA_031291295.1. Lineage (GTDB taxonomy): Bacteria > Pseudomonadota > Gammaproteobacteria > Burkholderiales > Burkholderiaceae_C > Rhodoferax_A. Next base: position 16,459 of record JARLJI010000007.1, read on the forward strand.
CAGCGCAGCCCGATCGCCGGCAGCGCGAAAAAGAAGAAGAACAGCTGCACCAGGAACGGCGTGTTGCGGATCAGCTCGATATAGGCATTGACCCCAAAGCGCACGGGTTTGGGCCCCGAGGTCTTGCCCCAGGCGCACACGATCGCCACGGCCAGGCCGCCCAGCATCGCCAGGAAAGACAGCTGGAGCGTGATCCAGGTCCCCCGGAGCAGTAGCGGCCAGGCCGCAAAGACAGCACCGAATTGAAATGTGTAGTTCACTGTTTTTGCCGACGGGTTCGGTGGCGGTTCCATGATGCCACGATGCGTCACTGAAACCGGTTTCAAAGTTTAATGAGGTGGCACGAACCCGGTATTGGGAATTACCCTTACCGAGGCAGCAAGTGGGGAGTTATCAGACCCCGGGCCGCGACGAACCGCGCACCACCAGGCGTCCGGGCAGCAGGATGTCGCGCGGCGCATGGTCCGCCCCCTGCAGCCGTGCCAGCACACATTCGGCCGCCAGCCGGCCCAGATCGTCGGTGGGCTGTGCGATGGCGCTCAGGCCTGGCCCCACGAACGGCGCCCAGTCGGTGTCGTCGAAGCCGACCAGGCCGATATCAAAGCCCAGGCGCCAGCCCAGGCGCGCCGCGGCCGCCACCAGCCGCAGCGTGATCACGGCATTGCCCGACAGCACGGCCGGGGGGCGGCCACCGGCGCGCCGACGCAGTGCGCGCAGCGCCTGGTCCAGCGCCTGCGGGTCGGCCTCGGTGCTCTCGTGGGTATGGCAGGCGGCGCCCGGCCATTGCTCGCTGACAAAGGCGCAAAACGCCTGCTGGCGCTCCAGGCGCGAGCTCACGCCCTGCACCGGCTCGCTGACAAACAGCAGCTCGCCGTAGCCGGCCTCGACCAGATGGCGGGCGCCGAGGTGGATCGCCGCGGCGTTGTCGAGCGAGACAAAGTCGGAGCGCAGGTCGCCATGGCGGCGGTCCACCATCACCACCGGCTTGCCGCAGCGCACCGCCTCGGCCACCGCCCCCGAGTCGTCGCCGACGCGGTTCAGGATGAAGCCTTCGACCTGATACGAAGACAGGGCCTCGATCGCCTCGCGCTCGCGCCCCTTGTCGTTGCCGAGGTTGAACAGCATCACCAGGTAGCCCGCGTCCTGGCAGGCCTTTTCGGCGCCGCGCAGCACCGCCACCGAATAGGGGTTGGTGATGTCGGCCACCACCAGCCCGATCAGCCGCGAGCGGCCACGCTTGAGCGCCTGCGCCATGGGACTGGGCGTGTAGCGAAGCGTCGCAATGGCGGCTTCCACCCGCGCGGCGATGTCGCGCGTGAGCAGTTCGTCGCGCCGGTTGAGAAAGCGCGAGACCGTGGCCTTGGACACCCCGGCCTGGCGCGCGACATCGGCAATGGTGGTGCGGGCTGCGGGGGGGCGTGGCGGCGTCAGGGGCAGTGGAGCGTCTGGGGTCGACATGGAGTGGCGGAATCTTGCGGCGAGCAGGTTTGAAACCAGTTTCAACAATGGTAGCGCCTGTTCGCCGAATGGCGCGAAGAGGCGGGTCTACAATCAAACTCCCTTACAAAAGCTGACGGGTTCATGCATCTGCGTGCGGCCCGAGTGCAGCAGGAGACGCATGATGCCCAGCACCCCGGTCAACACCGACGAACAACGCGCCCAGCTGCGCAGCGCAGCGCTCGAGTACCACGAGTTTCCGACGCCCGGCAAGATCGCCATTGCCGCCACCAAGCAGCTGCTGAACCAGCGCGACCTGGCGCTGGCCTACTCGCCCGGCGTGGCCGCGCCCTGCGAGGAGATCGTCAAGGACCCGCTCAACGCCTTCAAGTACACGGCGCGCGGCAACCTGGTGGGCGTGATCAGCAACGGCACTGCGGTGCTCGGGCTGGGCGACATCGGGCCGCTGGCGTCCAAGCCGGTGATGGAAGGCAAGGGCGTACTGTTCAAGAAGTTCGCCGGCGTCGATGTGTTCGACATCGAGATCGACGAGAAGGACCCGAAGAAGCTGGTCGAGGTGATCGCCGCGCTGGAGCCGACCTTCGGCGCCATCAACCTGGAAGACATCAAGGCGCCCGAGTGCTTCTATGTCGAGCGCGAACTGCGCAAGCGCATGAAGATTCCGGTGTTCCACGACGACCAGCACGGCACGGCGATCACGGTCGCGGCGGCGATGGTCAACGGCCTGAAGGTCGCGGGCAAGGACATCGCCAAGGTCAAGCTGGTGACCTCGGGCGCGGGCGCCGCGGCACTGGCCTGCCTGAACCTGCTGCTCAAGGTCGGCCTGAAGCGCGAAAACGTCTATGTGACCGACCTGGCCGGCGTGGTCTACGAGGGCCGCACCGAGCTGATGGACGAGGACAAGATCCAGTTTGCGCAGAAGACGGCGGCGCGGTCGCTGCGCGACGTCATTGACGGTGCCGATGTGTTCCTGGGCCTGTCGGCCGGCGGCGTGCTCAAGCCGGACATGGTGAAGACGATGGCGGCGCGCCCGCTGATCCTCGCGCTGGCGAATCCGAACCCGGAAATCTCGCCCGAGGATGCCCATGCCGTGCGCGACGACATCATCATGGCCACGGGTCGCAGCGACTACCCGAACCAGGTCAACAACGTGCTGTGCTTTCCGTACATCTTCCGCGGCGCGCTGGACTCTGGCGCGACCACCATCACGAACGAGATGGAAATTGCCGCGGTGCACGCGCTTGCCGCACTGGCCCAGGCCGAGCAGAGCGAAGTCGTCGCCGCCGCCTATGCCGGCCAGCAGCTGGCCTTTGGTCCGGAGTACCTGATCCCCAAACCGTTCGACCCGCGCCTGATGATGATCATTGCGCCCGCAGTGGCCCAGGCGGCGGCGGACAGTGGCGTGGCCCTGCGCCCGATTCGGGACATGAACGCCTACCGCGACAAGCTGCAAAGCTTCGTCTACGCGTCGGGCAGCACGATGCGACCCATCTTCACGGCCGCCAAGGCGGCGCTCAAGAAACGCGTGGCCTACGCCGAGGGCGAGGAAGAACGCGTCCTGCGCGCCGCGCAAATCGTGGTGGATGAAGGGCTGGCGCGCCCGACCCTGATTGGCCGCCCGGCCATCATTGCCCAGCGTATCGAGAAGTTCGGCCTGCGGCTCAAGCAGGATCAGGACTACGACATCGTCAATGTCGAGCAGGACCACCGCTACCGCGACTTCTGGCAGACCTACCACCGCATGACCGAGCGCAAGGGCGTCACGGCCCAGATGGCCAAGATCGAGATGCGCCGGCGCCTCACGCTGATCAGCGCCATGCTGCTCGAAAAAGGCGAGGTGGACGGCATGATCTGCGGCACTTGGGGCACGCCGCCCATCCACCTGCATTACCTGGACCAGGTGATTGGCAAGCGCGCCGGCGTCTGCACCTATGCCTGCATGAATGGCTTGCTGCTGCCGGACCGCCAGGTGTTTCTGGTGGACACCCACATCAATTACGACCCGACGGCCGAGCAACTGGTCGAGATCACCATGATGGCGGCCGAGGAAATGATGCGTTTTGGCCTGCATCCGAAGGTCGCCCTGCTGAGCCACTCCAACTTTGGCTCCAGCAATCAGCCCAGCGCCCTGAAAATGCGCCAGACCCTGGAGCTGCTGCGGATCCAGGCGCCCTGGCTGGAGATCGACGGTGAAATGCAGGGCGACGTGGCGCTCGACGGCAAGGCCCGCCACGGCCAGATGCCCCACAGCACGCTGATTGGCGACGCCAACCTGCTGGTGATGCCCAACATCGACGCCGCGAATATTTCCTACAACCTGCTCAAAACGGCGGCCGGCGGCAACATTGCCATCGGCCCGGTGTTGCTGGGTGCCGCCAAACCTGTGCACATCCTCACGGCCAGCACGACCGTGCGACGCATTGTCAACATGACGGCCTTGACCGTCGCCGATGCGAATGCATCGCGATAAGCTGTTTTTAGACAGCAAGCACTAACTTTTGCGCCCGAAATCCGCGCTGAAGCTGCCCAAAATTTGGGCAGCTGCTTGCATTTCCGAAACACTTGCGGCACACTAGCGACTTGAAACGCTCGGGTTAACCCGAAGTTTTCGAAAGGCGATTTTCATGTTGCGAGCCGCAACCATCAAAAAAAGTAAATCAGGACTCGCTTGTATTTTTCTGGCAGCGACGTTTTTTGGCACCACATTGGTGCACGCCAGACAACCTCTGTCAACGGACGACATGGCGACTGTTTCAGTCGCCGAGTTGCCCAAACAGGGGCGCGAAACCTACCAGCTGATCCGTCAGGGTGGCCCGTTTCCATACGGCAAGGACGGCATCGTGTTTGGTAACCGCGAGCGGCAGTTGCCTGCGCAAAGGCGCGGTTACTACCATGAGTACACCGTGAAAACGCCTTATTCGCGGGACCGGGGGGCGCGGCGCATTGTATGCGGCGGCCAACCCGAGGCACCGGACGCCTGTTATTACACGGGCGACCACTACGCCAGTTTTCGCCGGATTGTCGAATGACCGTCCGGCATTTTGAACCAGCCTGAAAAACTGGGGTGCCGGCTCACAAGGCCGGGTTGAATTTATGACTATAGAAAGAAAAGCGGAGATGGACACACCACTTCGTACCGTAAGAACCAACATCGTGCAGTCAATCCGCGCCTTCCGGGTGCAGGAACTGCAGGACGCTGCCCAGCACTTGGGCCAGCACTTCTTGTACGCCAACCTCGCCAGCGCCCAGAGCAAACAGGACGTGCTGGACCTGATCGCCCAGCAATTCACGTTTCCGGCCCACTTCGGCAAAAACTTCGATGCGCTCTATGACTGCATGACCGACCCGCTGCACAAGTCGGGGCCGCAGCCCGGCTTTGTCATTGTGCTCGAGCACATCCCGGCCAACGGCAAGTTTGACAAGGAAGCACGCGAGCAGCTGCTGGATATCTTCCGCGACGCCGCAGACTATTGGGGGGATCGAAAAATACCCTTCAGATGTTTCTATTCTTTTCTGTAGCCCGTTCTGCACACACCAGCCAAGCAGAACGGGCGAAAGAGGCACACAGCGATGGCAAGGGCGGCGACGCGCTGGCCGGTATCGATTTGACAACCGAGTCGGGCGAGAAAATGCCGACCGACCTGCTGGTGGATATCTCTCCGCTGGCCCTGCGCATGAGCAGCCCGTTCAATTCGGGCTACTGGCTGGCCGCCGCCTGACTTTTGTCAGGAGGGTGGCCCCATAGCCCGGCGCGGGCGGCACAACCGCCATGAAAAAAGCCCGTCACCTGACGGGCTTTTTTCATGGCAAAACGGGTCACATCAACGTCAGCGCCAGGCCCAGGTACTCGTCCACCGGCACCTCTTCAGCCCGGCGCTGCACGTCAAACTGGCCGGCAAAACCCTTTTCTTCCAGCCACCGGCCCAGTGTGTGGCGCAGCAGCTTGCGGCGCTGGCTGAAGGCCACCTGGACGATTTCGCCAAGGCGCTTCACATCCACCGGCGCCGGGCTTTGCAGCGGCACCATGCGCACCACGGCGCTGTCCACCCGCGGCGGCGGCTCGAACGACTGAGGCGGCACCAGCAGCACGTTTTCCATGGCGTAGCGCCATTGCAGCATGACCGACAGGCGGCCGTAGTCGCTGGTGGCGGGCCGAGCCACCATGCGCTCGACGACTTCCTTTTGGAGCATGAAGTGCTGGTCTTCGATCACGTCCACAAACCCGAGCAGATGGAACAGGATCGGGGTCGAGATGTTGTAGGGCAGGTTGCCGACCACGCGCAGGCGGGGCTTGTCGTTCGCTATCGATTCGATAGCTACTGACGCTTGTGCAACCTGGGCAAAATCCACTTTCAGCACATCGGCCTCGATCACCGTCAACTGGCCGTGCGCACGCAGACGCTGCGCCAGATCGCGATCCAGCTCGATCACCGTCAGCCGGCCAAGACGCTCCACCAGCGGCTGCGTCAGGGCGGCCAGGCCCGGGCCGATTTCCACCATCGCCTGGCCGGGCTTCGGCGCAATCTCGCGCACGATGGCCTCGATGATGGCCGCGTCGGTCAGGAAATGCTGGCCGAAGCGCTTGCGCGGGATGTGCGCCATACTTATTGTGGCGGATCGCGGTATTCGACGTAGGCCCGGCCGCGCACGTCCTGCGCCCAGGTCGCGTAGGCTTCGTCGAGCTTTCTCTCGCGCAGGATGTTGCGCGCGACCTCGCGCTTTTGCGGATCGGAGAGCTTGACGTCGCGCCGCTCCATCAGCTGGATCAGGTGCACGCCAAAGCGCGAGGTCACCGGCTCACTGATCTCGCCGGGCGCCAGGCTGTTCATGACGCTCTCAAACTCCGGCACATACTGGCCAGGGTTGGACCAGCCCAGATCACCGCCGTTGCGCGCGCTGCCGTCCTGCGAAAACTCGCGCGCCAGCGCGGCGAAATCGGCCTGCTTGGCCAGGATGCGGTTCCTGTAGTCGGTCAGCCGCTCGCGCGCCTGGGCTTCGCTCAGTTGCGCTCCGGTGCGCAGCAGGATGTGGCGCACATGGCTTTGCGTGACGCTCGCGGGCATGTCCGAGCGCTGCCTGTCGACCACCTTGAGAATGTGAAACCCCGCGGCGGAACGCACCGGCCCGACGATGCCGCCGATCGGCGCATCGCGTGTCGCCTCGACAAACAGCGTCGGATAGCGCGCGGTATCGCGCAGCCCCATCTGTCCGCCGTTGCTGCGGCTGGCGCCGGAGTACTCGTTGACCAGCGCGGAAAAATCATCGCCCGCACGTGCACGATCGGCCACCTGCTGGGCGCGTGCCTGCAGCGTCTTGACCTGCGCATCGCTGGCGCCCTCCGGCACCACCACCAGCACCTGGGCCAGGTTGATCTCCAGCCCGCTCCCGTCGGCACTTGCCGGCTGCTCGTGGAGGAATTGATCGACATCGAGGTCACTCACCTTGACCAGGGGATCGACTTCGCGCTCACGCAATCTGGACAGCAGGATCTGGTTGCGCAGCTCGTCGCGGAACTGCTTGAGCTCAATGCCCTGCGCCGCCAGTTTGCGGCGCAGCGTGGCCACATCCACCTGGTTTTGCCGCGCGACGTTCTGCTCGGCCTGGTCGACACTGGCCTCGTCCACCTTCAGGCCCGCCTCCCGCGCCTGCTGCAGCTGGGCCTTTTCAGTGATGAGGCGCTCCAGCACCTGGCGCACCAGCACGTTGTGCGGCGGGATGGGTCCGCCCTGCTGCGCCAGTTGCGGCTCGATGCGCTTCAGGCGCGCCTGCACTTCATTGTTGGTGATGGGCTCGGAATTGACCACGGCCACGATGTAATCGGCCTGGCGCGGCGCGCTGGAAGCCGACGCCGGTGCCGGCACATGCAGCAAGCCCGTGCCAGCGCCCAGTTGAGGCGACGGCCGCAACCCCTGGGCCAGGACGGGCTGGGCCATCCAGGTCATCAGGCCGGCCAGGGTGAGGGCGAGAGCACGTTGGCGCATGGTGGAGGTGTTGGAGTGAAAGGAATGGTGCATCAGTTGTAATTGCCGAAGCGGCTGGGTGTGGTGGTTTGCTGGCGCAGGAAGTCGTAGCCCGGGATGTTCGTGCGCAGCGTCTGCGTCGGGTTCGAACCCAGGCGCGAAAAGCCGACAAACTCGAGCTGGAACTGGATGCTCTTGCTGGCCGTCAAGGTGCTGGTAGTCAGCTGCTCGACCAGGATACGCCCGATCCAGCAACCCGCATCGTACTCAAAGCCCATGACGGCGTTCACCAGCTTGTGGTCCAGCATACTGTAATTCAGGCGGCCCACGCTGTACCAGCGGCCTTCGCCCTGGCCGAGCCCCGGCCCCAGGTTTTTCCCTTTGTCGCCCCACAGGTCGTTGATCGGCCATTGCCAGCTGAGATCCCATTGAGTGGTGGAGTTGGTGGGCGTGATCGTATCGACGTACTTCGTATAGGAGGCATTGATGACCCGGTAACTGCCGGGGCTGTAGCGGCCGCCGATCGAGGAGCTCAGCGAGTCGTGGGTTTTCAGGTTGATCTGCTCCGAGGCATCCAGCGACCACTGCGGCGTCCAGTTGATCGAGCCTCCCAGCAACAGGTCGCTCACACCGGCCGGGTCCGGCGTGCCGCCGGGCAATGTGACCTGCTGCTCCTTGAAACGCAGCCGCTGCGCCACCCCGAAACGGGCGGCTTCCGCCCCGGTATCGGGATCCAGCAGGCGGGTGGTGACGCCCAGCGTCAGCGAGTTGTTGTCGGAGATCCGGTCGTTGCCGCTGAACGCATTTTCGGTATAGACGGTGGCGAAATTGAAGTCATTCAGGGCCGAGTCGTAGTTGGGCAGCAGGCTCTGGTTGCGGAACGGCGTGTACACATAAAACGCGCGCGGCTCCAGCGTCTGGCGAAAGCTGCGGCCAAAGTAGCTGGCGTCGCGCTCGAACACCAGGCCGTTGTCCAGGCTGAAGGTGGGCAGCACGCGCGAGGCGCTGCTGGCGCCATCGGCCAGCGGGGTGTCGAACTCATAGCTGGTGGCGTTAAGCTGCAGCTTGGGTATCACGAACCAGCCCGGCGCCTGCCAGGGATGGCTGATCTGCGCCAGCAAGAACGACCGCTGGGCGTTCGGCTGGAGCTCCAGCGTGGGGTTGGCACTGAAGTGGGTGTAGTCACCCGTGAGGGAATAGTCGAACCCGTTCGCATCCAGTCGCGTGTACGCGCCCGTCAACTGCGGCAGCCGGTCATACGGCGGCGTGATGGGTGATCCCGGTTCCTGCAGCGTCTGCCACTTGAGCGTGCGCGCGGTGGCGGAAAAATGGCCCTGGGCCCACGACAGCGACGCATCGTTGGGCAGCACCTGCTGGATCAGCGAGGGCAGCGCATGCGGAAAGTCGATCGCGTAGTTGTCGTCGCTGACCCGGTTCAGGTTCACGTTGAAGCCGAGGTTGCCGATGCTGGCAATGCCGGTGTTGATGGTGCCCGAATCGGTGGTGGCAAAAGACCAGCGGTCACGGTCGCGCAGCATGTCGGTGGGCATGTAATTGGCGGTCACCTGCCCCCGGTACGGCGCTTCGAGGTAGCGGAACTCACCGCCCAGATTGAGGCCGCGCCGACTCATCAGCTCTGGAGACAGTGTCGCGTCCCGGTTCGGTGCAATGTCCCAGTAATACGGCTGCACGATATCTATGCCGTTCACGCTGTTCACGCCGAAGGTGGGCGGCAACAGGCCCGATTTGCGCTTGTCGCTGAGCGGGAAACTCATATCCGGAAACGGCAGGATCGGCACATCCTTGAAGCGCAGCTGCGCGCCTTGGGCCCGCCCCACGTCTTCATCCGTGTCGAACTGCAGCGTGGTGGCCTTGAAAATCCAGTCGGGCATCCAGCTCGGACCCGGCTTGCGCTGGCAGGTGGTGTAGGTCGCGTTGTGGGCCACCGAGTGCTTGTCGTCGATAAAGTCGATCCGGTCGGCGTGGCCGTACGCCGTATTCAGAAAGCGGTAGTCGGGCGTGGTGAAGAAGCCTTCGAATGCGTCGAGCTTGAGCTCCAGGGCCGGGCCTTCATAGACGTTGCCGTCACGGTTGACGTGGACATGCCCATGCGCCCGGGCCAGATCCTCGGGCTGGTTGTAGTCGAGCCGGTCGGCCCGGATCAGCGTGTCGCCGCGGCGCAGCTCGGCGTTGCCTTCGACCTCGGTGTCCAGATCTGTTTCGCCCGACAGGCGCTCGCCCGACACAAACGTTGGCAGCTGCTGGCGCGTCGCCTCGGAAATCTTCTCCTGCAGCAGCGCGCTGCGCTTGAGGACCAGCGGTGCGTCGTCCGCCGTCTGGGCCAGCGCCGGGGCGCCGTGCAGCAGCGCGCACGCCACCCAGGCCACCGGGGTGAGGACGAAACGGCAGCGCAGTGCCCGGCGTTTGGGGTCGTCCATCAAATCTGGGAGTCCATCAGGCGAGTCTGTCGGGTCAGCGGTGGGTGAAACAAAACCGGCCCACCGGTGGGCCGGCAGCGGGCCGGGTTTGTAGAATGGATTATCCATGAGCCCACTTAAACCCCTGCCCGCCCCGTCACCCTTTGTTGCACCTGGTCCAGGCGCCGTGGTCTGGCCCGAGCCGCAGCGCGAAGCGGCCTTCCACGACTGGCTCGCCAGCGTGGCGGCGCCCTACCAGCTGCAGGCCCCCACGCTGCGCCCGGCCTCGGCCGATGCGAGCTTTCGGCGCTACCTGCGCATCGACTCGGCCACTGGCACCCCCTTCATCATCATGGATGCGGCGCCCGAGCAGGAAGACTGCCGCCCGTTCGTGAAGGTCGCCGCCCTGATGCTGGACGCCGGCCTGAACGTGCCGCACATCCTGGCCTGGGACGAAGCCCGCGGCTTCATGCTGCTGAACGACCTGGGTGCACAGACCCTGATGGACGTGATCGACCGCGAGCGGCCGCAGGCCAACCAGGGCCTGTACCTGCAGGCGGTGGACGCACTGCTGCGCTGGCAGCGGGCATCGCGCCCCGGCGTGTTGCCCCCTTACGACGCGGCGCTGCTGCAGCGCGAGCTGGCGCTGTTCCCGGACTGGTACCTGGCCCGGCACCGCGGCGTGCCGGTCGAAGGCACGCTGCGCGAGACGCTAGACAAAACGTTCGCCACCATCGTGGCGCGCAACCTGGCCGCGCCCAGCGTCTATGTGCACCGCGACTTCATGCCCAGGAACCTGATGGCCCCCACGCCTGCCACCGATGGGCAAGTCGGCGTGCTCGATTTCCAGGACGCCGTCTACGGCCCCGTCACCTACGACATCGCCAGCCTGATGCGCGACGCGTTCCTGAGCTGGGAAGAAGACTTCGTTCTCGACATCACCATCCGCTACTGGGAAAAGGCGCGCCAGGCCGGCCTGATGGACATCGAGGACTGGCACAGCGACTTCGGCGCGTTCTACCGCGCGGTGGAATGGATGGGCCTGCAGCGCCACCTCAAGGTCGCCGGCATTTTTGCCCGCCTGACGCTGCGCGACGGCAAGCCCAAATACCTGGCCGATACGCCGCGCTTCATCGGCTACATCCGCGCCACCGCGAGCCGCTACCGCGAGCTCACCCCGCTGCTGCGACTGATCGACCGGGTCGAGGGCACCCAGGCCGCCACGGGCTTTGCCTTTGGCAGAGTTTGAAGAAAAAGAGGCTGTAGCCCATATCTGTCCTGCACAATCAGCTATTATTTTTATAGCCCTGCCCGTTTGATGCCGCGTTTTTACTGCCCTGTCCCGCTCGCCACCGGCGAACGACTCGAACTGCCCTTTGGGGCCGCGCGCCACGTGCAGGTGCTGCGCCTGCAGCCCGGTGACGCCATCACGCTGTTCAACGGCGAGGGCGGCGCGTTCGAGGCCACCATCGAGCAGATGGGCCGCAGCGAAGTGCGTGTGCGTCTGGGCCCGCACGACCCGCAAGAGCGCGAGGCGGCGCGGGCCGTGCACCTGGCGCTGGGCATCCCGGCCAACGAGCGCATGGACTGGCTGGTGGAAAAAGCCACCGAACTCGGCGTGGCCAGTATCCAGCCACTGACGGCCGGGCGCAGCGTGCTCAAGCTGGCGGGCGAGCGCGCCGACAAACGGCTCGCGCGCTGGCGCGCCATCGCCGTTGCGGCCTGCGAGCAGTGCGGCCGCAACCGCGTGCCGCTGATTCACGAGGTGCGGGATTTGGCGCCGTGGACCCAGGCCGCCGCGGCCGACCCGTCGATCGCACCCGGCGCGCGTTACGTGCTTTGCCTGCGCCCCGGCGCACGCGCCTGGCGCGAGGCCGTGGCCGGCGCCGGCCCCGTCACCTTCCTGTCTGGCCCCGAAGGCGGCCTGACCCGCCCTGAAGAAGACGCCGCCATCGGCCGCGGTTTTGCCGCCGTGACCCTCGGCCCGCGCGTGCTGCGGGCCGAGACGGCGCCGATCGCCGTGCTGGCGGCGCTGCTGCTGTGAAGGCCGATCGGGGCCATCCACGGCGCCAGTGACAGCCCGGGAAATAGGTAGCGAGGTAGCGCGCTGTCGCCGCCAGCCGACAAGCCTGAGGAAAAAGCCCAAATCTGTGGGTTACCGTATGCGGCTGAATGACGGTTCACCGCTTGCCGATCGCGCTGATGGCGATCGCGTCGGCATGGCTTGCAATGCGGCAGCGCAACATACAGAATCGATGGCTTGTCAGTCAACTTCAAGGAAACATCATGGGCTTGCTCGATTCAGTGATAGGTGCGTTGTCGGGTGGACAACAGGCGCAGGGCGCACAAGGCGGTGCCGGCGGCGGCTTGGGCGGCCTGATCGGCATGGTCACCAGCAATCCCCAGTTGCTGCAGGCCGTGACCGGCATGCTGGGCAACGATGGCGAGCACGGCGGCCTGGGTGGCCTGGTCTCCAAGTTCGAACAGGCGGGCCTTGGCAATGTGGTCGGCTCCTGGATCGGCAACGGCCAGAACCAGCCGGTGACGGGCGATCAACTCACGCAGGTGCTCGGCTCGGGGGCGATCTCCAACATCGCGGCGAAACTGGGCGTCAGCCCCGATGAGGCGGCCGGCCAGTTGTCGAATATTTTGCCAGGGCTGGTGAACCACCTCACGCCCAACGGTCAGGCCCCGGCCGGCGGCCTGGGCAATACGGGAGACCTGATGGGCATGCTGGGCGGTTTGCTACACAAATCGTAGCTGACGGCGCCCAATGGATCAGGGCTGGAAGGCCTTTCGACCCATCATCCCGAGCCGCGCGTCAGGCCGCGAAGCGCTGCTCCAGCCAGTGCCTGAGCACGGCAAAGACGGGTTCGGGATCCTGCTCGTTGAAGATCTCGTGGTATAGCCCATCGAAGCATTTCGCCGTCAGCACCTGCTTCGGCGCGGCAGCGGCAAAGGCAAGGCTGCCTGCGGGATTCACCAATCTGTCCTGACCGGCCCACATCAAGAGAGTCGGCACGCGCCAGCGCGGCGCCTCAGCCAGCGTGGCGCGGCCCGCCTCGGCGATGAACAGCGCCAGCCGGGCCGCGATGCGATCGTGCACCCGCGGGTCGGCCCGGTACGCTGCCACCACGGCCGGATCGTGCGAGAGGAACTGCGCGTCCAGCCCGTTGCCGACACGCAGGTTCGGCGCAATTTTGGGCAGCGTCGCCACCAGGAATTTCTGCAAACCGTTGAGCCCCGCATCCAGCGCGGGCGAGGACAGCACCAGCGCATCCACCGGCCGCAGCTGCAGCGAGACGAAGCGCGCCGCCACAAGCCCGCCCAGGCTATGCCCCAGCAAAATCAGCGGCAGCGCCGGCGCCTTGCGACGCGCCAGCTGGGCCCGGACACTGTCCACCACATCGGCCAGGTCGTCGAGCAGGCGCGTGCTGGAGGTCAGGCCGCCGCGCGGGCCGCCCGACTCGCCATGGCCGTACTGGTCATAGCCGCGCACCGCAAAGCCCCAGTCGCCCAGGCGCCGCGCCACTTTCTCGTAGCGGCCCATGTGCTCGCCCAGGCCGTGCACCAGCAGCACCATGCCGCGCGGGCGCGCGCCGCCATGCAGCGGCCAGTCATACAGGGCCAGATTCTCGCCATCGGCCGCGGTGAAGGTGGACAGGGTGGCGCTCGTCGTGCCGCGCGTGGCCGCCATGGCGGGCGGACTCACGGCAGGCTGGCCATGACCTGGGCGACCGCCGCGGTCAGCTTTTTGGCATACGGCACGTGCAGGAACTCATTCGGGCCGTGCGCGTTGCTCTTGGGGCCGAGCACGCCGCAGACCATCATCTGCGCCTTGGGAAAGCCCCTGGACAGCATGCTCATCAGCGGAATCGTGCCGCCCTGGCCGATGTAGCCGCAGGGCGCGCCGAAGTGGGCCTGCGAGGCCTCGTTCAGCGCCTGCTCGAACCACGGCGCCGTGGCCGGTGCGTTCCAGCCGGTGGCGCCGCCGCCGGACTCGAACGTCACCTTGGCCTGGTACGGCGCGTTGTCTTCCAGCAGGGTCTTGAGCTGTTGCACCGCCTGCGCCGCATCCACCAGCGGCGGCAGCCGCAGCGAGAGCTTGAAGGCGGTGTAGGGCCTCAGCACGTTGCCGGCGTCTTGCAAGGCCGGGAAACCTTCGGCACCGGTCACGCTCAGCGTGGGCAACCAGGTGCGGTTGAGCAGCGCCTGCACCGGTTCAGTGGTGGTCGGCAGTGCGAAGGCCGTGGCGCCGCCGCAGTCGTAGTGCGCCCACGGGAAGCGCTTGTAAACCTCATCGCCCAGGATGGCGGCCGTGGCCCGCGCCTGCGCCTGCCGATCGGCTGGCACTTCGCAGTGGAAGCTTTGCGGCAGCAGGCGCCCGGTTTGGCTGTCTTCGAGCCGGTCCAGCACCTGGCGCATGATGCGAAAGCTCGAGGGCACCAGGCCCGAGGCGTCGCCCGAGTGCACGCCTTCGGTGAGGATTTCCACCTTCAAAGTGCCGCTGGCCATGCCGCGCAGGCTGCTGGTGAGCCAGAGCTGGTCGTAGTTGCCGGCGCCGGAGTCCAGGCAGATCACCAGATCGACCTCGCCCAAGCGCGGGCGCAGCGCATCCACATACGGCAGCAGGTCGTACGAGCCGGACTCCTCGCAGGTCTCGATGAGGCCCACGATGCGCGGGTGCGGCACGTTCTGAGCTTTCAGCGCCTGGATCGCCGCAATGCTGGCATACACCGCGTAGCCGTCGTCGGCGCTGCCGCGGCCGTAAAGCTTGCCGTCTTCGTACTTGGGTGTCCAGGGCCCGAGGTCGTTGCGCCAGCCGGTGAATTCGGGCTGTTTGTCAAGATGACCGTACATCAGCACCGTCTGTTTCGACTCGGGTTTGGTCGCAGCAACTTCAAAGAACAGCACCGGCGTGCGCCCCCCGAGCCGCACGATCTCCAGCGTCAGGCCTTGCACCTTTTGCGCCTGCACCCAGTCGGCGGCGTTGCGCAGCACCGTCTCGAGGTAGCCGTGCTGCACCCAGTCGGCATCGAAGCCGGGCGACTTGGCGGGGATCTGGATGTAATCGGTGAGCTGTTTGACGAGGTCGTTGTCCCATTGGGCGCTGACTTGCGCCAGGGCGTCGGCGGGGTTCAGGACGGAAGTCGGAATTCGGGCATTCATGGCACTGGCTCCTGTATTGATACCTGTGGATTATTGATTGGCGTCGGCGGGCGCTGGCTTGGGATTGAGCGTGACCTGCAAGCCCTCGGGCGTCACTTTGAACCCGCCAAGTTCATAGCCCCAGTCGCTGGCCCGGGCCATGTCCTTGGCGCTGATCCGGTGCAGCGGAAAATCGTCGAACAATTGCTCGGCCAGGCGCGGCGCATAGCGCTGCACCATGCCCTGGTAGGGCAAGGGCACCCCGTCCAGGTTCAGGCTGGTGACTTGCACATTGGTCATGCGGATGGTGTTGTCGCGCGGCTCGAAGCGCAGGCCGTAGTCCATGCCGATGGTGCCGCCGTAGGCGTCGCCCATGAGCCGCCCCGACAGAGCCAGGTCCAGCGCCGTGGCGATGCGGTTGCGCTCGGGCAGCAGCGACAGGCGCGGCGTCTGCACCTGCAGCTCCAGCAGGTCGCCCTGACTCTGGCGATATGGAAAGCGTTTGGCGATCGCCTGCTGCAGCTGGGCTTGCGGGATGGTGTAGCTGAACGGGCCGAGATTGAGCAGCGGCTTCGCGCAGGCGATCAGCGAGGTGCTGAACACGACAACGGCAAGCCAGCGCAGGAGACACTTCATGGGGCATTCGTCAACGAAGAAACGCCATTGTGCCTCCACACAGAGCGCCGCGGCGCATGGCTACGCCTCGTTACGCCCACCCGATTGCATCAGCACGGTGGCGGCGCCCGACGATTCGGGTGATGATCGCGGGCTGGAGACCTCCTGGCAGATGGCAATGTTCCCCACAACCCGCACGCGCGTAGGCGTCGGTGGCTGGACCTACGAGCCCTGGCGCAGCAACTTCTATCCCGAGGGGCTGGCGCACAGCCGCGAGCTGCACTACGCCAGCCGCCAGCTCACGGCCATCGAAGTCAACAGCACTTATTACGGCACGCAAAAGCCCGCGGTGTTTGCGAGGTGGCGCGACGAAACCCCGGCGGACTTTGTGTTTTCCCTCAAGGCCTCGCGCCACGCGACGAACCGCAAGGTGCTGGCCGACGCGCGCGAGAGCATTGACAAATTTGTGCAGCGCGGCATCAGCGAACTGGGCGCCAAGCTCGGCCCCATCGTCTGGCAGTTTGCGCCTGGCAAACGCTTCGAGCCGCAAGACTTCGAGGCCTTTCTGGCCCTGCTGCCGAACCAGGTGGATGGCCGCCCGCTGCGCCATGTGCTGGATGTGCGCCATGCCAGCTTCATGACGCCCGAGTACCTGCAACTGGCGCGCCGCTACCAGGCGGCCACGGTGTTCGCCGACTCGGACGACTACCCCTCGTTTGCCGACCTGACGGGCGATTTCGTCTACGCGCGGTTGATGCGCAGCAGCGCCACACTGGATACCGGCTACGCACCGGCAGAACTCGACCAATGGGCCCGGCGGCTGCAGATCTGGGCGCTGGGCGGGGAGCCCACCGACCTGCCACGGGTGAGCGCCACAGACCCGGGCCTGACGGGCAAACCGCGCGACGTGTTTGCCTTTTTCATCAACGGCGCGAAGGAGCGGGCGCCCGCGGCGGCACAGGCGCTGTTGCAGCGGCTCGGCGCTGCGCCCGCTGCCTGAGCGGATTTCACCAACCCCCTGGCTTTGCAGTGAGTTGGCGCTGTATTTCCGGCGCCCGAAGTGGTAGCCTGTTGACTGACAGGAAACTGCCGGCCGGGATCTTTACGATGCCTTTACGCATTGTTCACCATGTCGACGGCGGAGCGGGCTGTAATAAAAGGTCGGGTTCGCTGGGTGTACCGGTCGCATGCACCTCGGGGGAAAGGAGTGTTTATGAAACTGAACACCATTTGGTCATTCATCGGAATGTTGTCACTCGCTGGCGGTTTGGCCGCACCTGCAGCCCGTGCGGCAGACGCCTCCAGCGGCACCGGCCTGTACCTGGGCGGTTCCGTTTCCTTCAGCCATGCCAGTGATCTGGGCGCAAAAATAGACTCGTCGCTGGCCAGCCAGGGCTACAACAGCAGCAGCTCGGCCGATTCCTGGAACACCAATGGCAGCCTGCGCCTGGGCTACCAGCTCTCCCCGAATTTCGCGCTGGAAGGCACCTACGACCGGGTGGGCAATATGGGCGTGCAGTCCAGCCTTTCGTCGCCGACGGCGGACACGGCACTGGGCAACTGGAAATCGTACGGGCTCGGCCTGCATGCGCTGGGCATTGTGCCGATCGACTCGCAGTGGTCGGTCTACGGCCGCCTCGGCGTCGAACAGTGGCACACCAGCCTGAACCTGACGTCCAGCGTGGGCGGGCCGACCAGCCTGTCCAACAGTGACGACACCACATCGCTGGCGCTGGGCGCCGGCGTCAGCTATGCGCTGACGCGCAACGTCGATGCCACGGCGGAGCTGATCCACTACACCCGGGTGGGCGACCCGGCCAGCACCGGGCGTACCGGGCTGAACCAGTTCAGCCTGGGCTTGCGTTACCACTTCCAGTAAGCCGCATGCACAGGGAGGCGAAGCTTCCTTGGGCATGCGGCCTGGCACAAACTAGCCGCGCTGGAACTTGAACACGGCCGTGCCGGCGCGCGCGTTGGGCAGAAAGCGCACCTCGCGGCCTTCCTGCAGACCGAAGGCATCGAGCACTTGCAGATGGTTTTTCTGCGCCAGCACCTCGAAGTCGCGGTAGGTGCCGACGCGGATGTTCGGCGTGTCGTACCACTGGTAGGGCAGGCGGCGCGTCACGGGCATGCGGCCCTGCAGCACGCTCAAGCGGTTCGGCCAGTGCGCAAAATTGGGGAAAGCGACGATGCCGATGCGGCCCACGCGCGCGGTCTCGCGCAGCATGGTTTCGGCGTTGCGCAGGTGCTGCAGGGTGTCGATCTGCAGCACCACGTCGAACGAGGCGTCGTCGAACATGGCCAGCCCTTCGTCCAGGTTGAGCTGGATCACGTTCACGCCGCGCTTGACGCAAGCCTGCACGTTGGCGTCGTCGATCTCGATGCCATAGCCGCTGCAGCCGCGTTCGCGCTGCAGCAGGTCCAGCAGGGCGCCGTCGCCGCACCCGAGGTCCAGCACGCGCGCCTTTTCGGGCACGAGGCGGGCGATCGACGCCATGGTGGCCGCGTCGCTCATGACGGTTGCTCTCCGGCGCGACGCATCGGATTCGCCACTTTACTATCAAAATAAGAGCGCACTATGCCCATGTAGCGGGGATCATCGAGCAAAAAGGCATCATGCCCGTGGGGTGCGTCGATCTCCGCATAGCTCACGTCGCGGTTGTTGTCGAGCAGGGCCTTGACGATCTCGCGGCTGCGTTGCGGGGAAAAGCGCCAGTCGGTCGTGAAGCTCACCAGCAGGAACCCGGCGCGCGCGCCGGCCAGCGCCCGGCTCAGGTCGCCGCCATAGCGGCGCGCGGGGTCGAAGTAGTCGAGGGCGCGCGTGATCAGCAGGTAGGTGTTGGCGTCGAAGTACTCGGCGAACTTGTCGCCCTGGTAGCGCAGGTAGCTCTCGATCTGGAATTCGATGTCCTGGGTGCTATACCGATACGCCCCCACGCTTGCCACTGTGTGTGCTGCGCTGCCCCCCGAGGGGGCCGTGCCTTGCTTGGGGCGGCCCTGCGCTGCGGCGGTCGCTTTAATAACCGGCATTTGCAGCGCGCGTCCGAATTTTTCGTTCATCACGTCGTCGCTCAGGTACGTGATATGGCCGATCATGCGGGCGATACGCAGGCCGCGCTTGGGAATCACGCCGTGCTGGTAAAAGTTCCCGCCGTGGAAGTCCGGGTCGGTCACGATGGCGCGGCGCGCCACTTCGTTGAACGCAATGTTCTCGGCGGTGAGGTTGGGCGCGCTGGCCACCACCACGGCGTGGCGCACACGCTCGGGGTACTGCAGCGTCCAGGAGAGCGCCTGCATGCCGCCCAGACTGCCGCCCATGACCGCGGCCAGCACCTCGATGCCCAGCCGCTCCAGCAGTCGCGCCTGGGCATCGACCCAGTCTTCGACCGTCACCACCGGAAAGTCGGCGCCATACACCTTGCCGGAGCCCGCGGGCGCATCGGGGTCGGGCTGCATCGGGCCGGTGGAGCCAAAGCAGGAGCCGAGGTTGTTGACGCCAATGACGAAGAACTTTTCGGTGTCCACCGGCTTGCCCGGGCCGATCATGTTGTCCCACCAGCCCTCGCTCTTGTCCTGCCCGGCATAGGTGCCCGCGACATGGTGCGAGGCATTCAGCGCATGGCAGATCAGCACCGCGTTGGATTTGTCTGCATTGAGGCTGCCGTAGGTCTCGTAGCTCAGGTCGTAGTCGCGGATCGACGCGCCGCTTTGCAGCGGCAGGGCATCGTCAAAATGCATCGACAGGGGCGTGGCAATCAGCATGGACTCACAAAAACAAAACCCGGCGCAGCTGAAAAAGCGGGCCGGGTCATCTGATCGGAGGCGCAAGCCGTCTTTAGCAGAATTTCGGAACTCGCTGATTCCGGCGCCCGCAATCTGGAACAAATCGGCGCGTGGGTAAAAATCTATTTCAAAGTATATCAACCCCGCCCGGGCCACCTAGCCCAGCAGGGCGAACAACCCCAGCGCGGCAAAGACGGCGGCCGAGACCCCGTGCACGAGGCGGGTCGGTATTAGCCGCGTCATGCGTTCGCAGAGCCACACTACAGGGGCGTCGGCCAGCAACATGCCGGCGGTGGTGCCCGCCACCACCCAGTACGGGTTGTACCGGGCCGCCAGCATGACGGTGGCAATCTGGGTCTTGTCGCCCATCTCGGCCAGAAAAAACGCGACGACGGTGGTGCCAAAAACACCCAGCCGCGGCGTTTTGTCGACCTCGTCGTCGTCCAGCTTGTCGGGAATCAGCATCCACGCCGCCATGGCGATAAAGGACAGGCCCAGCACCCAGCGCAGCACCTGAGGGCCGAGCTGCGTGGTGACCCAGGCGCCAACCGCGCCCGCCAGCGTATGGTTGATGAGGGTGGCGACGAAGATGCCCAGCACGATGGGCCAGGGCCTGCGAAATCGCAGCGCCAGGACCAGCGTCAGAAGCTGCGTTTTGTCCCCCATTTCGGCCAGCGCGACGATCCCTGCGGAGACAAAAAAAGCTTCCATCGACCGATGTTAACGGCGCGCACCGTCAAACCGGCCGGCACAGCAGCGACCGGCCGCACGGTTATGGCGCAAATTGGCCCGATTTTTGCTTAATTTTGGTGCATTCACTGATATTTCATCAAGAACGCACCAATTTGCGGCATTTCATTCAAAAGAGGGTTTATGGAAGCACTAAAACAGGGCTCGGACGTCTTGTTCATTCTGTTGGGCGGCATCATGGTGCTGGCCATGCATGCCGGCTTTGCATTCCTGGAGCTGGGGACCGTTCGCAAAAAGAACCAGGTCAATGCTCTGGTGAAGATTTTGACGGACTTTTCGGTCTCCACCGTCGCCTACTTTCTGGTGGGCTATGGCGTGGCCTATGGCACGCACTTTTTTGTGGGTGCGGAGGAACTGGCTGCAAAGGACGGTTTCGAGCTGGTGCGGTTTTTCTTTCTGCTCACGTTCGCGGCCGCCATTCCGGCCATCATCTCGGGCGGCATTGCAGAGCGCGCACGTTTTTACCCTCAACTGCTGGCAACTGCCGTTATCGTCGGTTTTGTCTACCCGTTTTTTGAAGGTATTGCCTGGCACCAGAATTTTGGCGTGCAGGCCTGGATCCAATCCGTTACCGGCCAGCCGTTTCACGACTTTGCCGGTTCCGTCGTGGTTCATGCGGTGGGCGGCTGGCTCGCGTTGCCGGCCGTGATCCTGCTGGGCGCGCGCAGCAACCGCTATCGCAAAGATGGAGCGATCAGTGCGCATCCGCCGTCAAATATCCCGTTTCTGGCGCTGGGTGCCTGGATCTTGACGGTCGGCTGGTTTGGCTTCAACGTCATGAGCGCGCAGACGATCGACAAGATATCGGGGTTGGTTGCCGTCAACTCGCTGATGGCCATGGTCGGCGGCACGCTGGCGGCGCTGGTAGTGGGCAAGAACGACCCCGGCTTTGTCCATAACGGTCCGCTCGCCGGCCTCGTGGCCGTGTGCGCCGGCTCGGACCTGATGCATCCGCTGGGTGCGCTGGTGGTCGGCGCCATCGCCGGCGCGATCTTCGTGACCCTGTTCACGCTGACACAGAACAAATGGAAGATCGACGATGTACTGGGCGTCTGGCCGCTGCATGGCCTGTGCGGCACCTGGGGTGGGCTGGCCGCGGGCATCTTCGGCAGCAAGGCACTGGGCGGGCGGGGCGGCGTGAGTCTGGTGGCGCAGCTGATCGGCACCACCATGGGTATCGCCTGGGCCGTGCTGGGTGGCCTGCTGGTCTACAGCGCCATCAAGGCCACGATGGGTCTGCGCCTGAGTCAGGAAGAGGAGTTTGAAGGAGCCGACCTGTCGATCCACCGCATTGGCGCCACCGCTGACCGTGAGGCCAGCTGGTAGGACCGCCTCTCAGGGGTTGGGCACCGCCAAGCTGTACCATGCGCGGTATTTCGCCCCTTGCCATCCATGTCCATCGAAAACCAGCTCGCCGAACACCGCAGCTACCTGCTGCGGTTTGCGCGCCTGCAGCTGCGCAATGAGGCCTGGGCCGAAGACGCTGTGTCCGAAACCCTGCTGGCCGCGCTATCCAGGCCGCAGTCGTTCGCCAACAAGTCGCAGCTCAAGACCTGGCTCGTCGGCATCCTCAAGCACAAGGTGGTGGACACGCTGCGGCAACGCGCGCGCGAGGTCAGCTATGGCGGCGAAGATGACGCAGCCGATGGCAGCGAGGAACTGGACGCGCTGGTGTTCAAAAACGGGGATCACTTTGCGGCGCAGCCGGCCGACTGGGGCGATCCGGAGCAGGACCTGAGCTCGCGCCAGTTCTTTCAGGTGCTGGAGGCCTGTACCGAGAAACTGCCCGCCGCCATGGGCCGGGTGTTCCTGATGCGCGAATGGCTCGAATTGCCATGTGAAGAAATTTGTAAGGAATTGAAGCTGACCCCGACCAATCTTTATGTGCAATTGCACCGCGCCCGCCTGCGCTTGCGCGAATGCCTGGAGCTCAACTGGTTTGGCCACGCCCCGATAACGCCTGCATCATGATCCTGCGACGCACCTGCAAGCAAGTTGCTGCACTTTTAATAGCGCGAGAAGACCGTGCGCTGCCGGTTACGGAGCGTATCGCCCTGAGACTTCATCTGGTCGCCTGCGCCGCCTGTCCGATCTTCGAGCGGCAGGTGCTGACCCTGCGCAACGCGCTGCGCCAGTGGCGCAATTACACTGAAGATTGAGCCGGCAAAAGCAGGTGGCCCCCTTACTACGCAACAAAAAAATTTTCTGCGCCGCCCGGAAATACCGCATAATGCTCGGGTGTTTCTCCTAACCGGGGGCACAGGTTTGCGGTGATTGGTCAGTTTCGCGTCTTTGAAGTCGTTATTGGTTTGTTGATTGCGTTTATCGGACTCCATCGCTTTTTAGTTATTTTCAGGAGTCCTTTCATGGGCAACAAACTTTACGTGGGCAACCTGCCCTATACCTTCCGCGACGAAGACATGCAACAGGCATTCAGCCAGTTCGGTTCCGTGTCCAGCGCCAAAGTCATGATGGAACGCGACACCGGTCGCTCCAAGGGTTTCGGCTTTGTCGAAATGGGCAGCGATGCCGAGGCACAAGCTGCCATCAAGGGCATGAACGGCCAGTCTTTCGGCGGCCGTGACCTCGTGGTCAACGAAGCCCGTCCGATGGAACCGCGTCCCCCGCGTAGCGGTGGCGGCGGCTTCGGCGGCGGCGGTGGCGGCTACGGTGGTGGCGGCAGTGGCGGTGGTTACGGCGGCGGTGGCGGTGGCCGCAGTGGCGGCGGCGGTGGTTACGGCGGTGGCCGTAGCAGCTACTAAGCTACCCAGTATCCAGCGGGCTTTTTTGCCCGCCAGAAACACAAAAAAGGGCCCTTGCGGCCCTTTTTTATTGCCTGCGCCACGGGCCTCTGCGCACCCAACAAACCCTTGACGGCTTTCGCCATATCGCGCTCATAATGCGCGCGTGTGGGATTGGATAACCACACAGGTTTGCGGTGATCAGTCGGGTTCGCATCTTTGAAGGTTGTTGGCTGCGTGTTCGGGGCTCCATCGCTTTATCAATGTGTTTTTGAGGAGTCCCTTTATGGGCAATAAACTGTACGTCGGCAACCTGCCTTATTCGGTGAGCGACAGCGATCTGCAACAGACTTTCAGCCGATTTGGCGCCGTCACCAGCGCCAAAGTCATGATGGACCGCGACACGGGCCGCTCCAAAGGCTTCGGCTTTGTGGAAATGGGCAGCGATGCCGAGGCACAGGCCGCGATCACGGGCATGAATGGCCAGCCACTGGGCGGGCGCAACTGCGTGGTCAATGAAGCGCGGCCGATGGAGCCACGCCCACCGCGCAGCGGCGGGGGCGGCTATGGTGGAGGCGGCGGTGGTGGTTACGGCGGCGGCGGTGGCCGCAGTGGCCGCAGTGGTGGCGGTGGTTATGGCGGCGCCGGTGGTGGCCGCAGCGGCGGGGGCGGGGGCGACGGCGGTTTCCGCAGCCCCTACGGCGCCGGCCCGCGTGGCGGCGGCCGCAATGGTGGTGGCGGAGGTGGCGGCTATGGTGGAGGCAGCAGCAGCGGTTACTGAATGCCCCGGGCATCATGAAAAAGGCTCCAACAGGAGCTTTTTTGCTCTCCAGCCCCCATGGGGCGGTATTTATATGCTATTAAATCAAGAGTATCAAGGTTCGCTTTCGCGCCGCTTGCGCGGCCGCCCGGCCAGCGCCCTGTCGAACAGCGCATTCGGCAGCAGGCGCAGCAGTTTGGCCACCACGCCCATCTGCCATGGAATCACCCGGTAGCTGACACCGGCCTCGATGGCCCTGAACGCCTGCTCGGCAAAGTCCTGCGGCTGCATCAGGAACGGCATGGCATAGCGATTTTTCTGCGTCAGCGGTGTGTCGATGTACCCCGGGCAAAGCGTGACGACCTTCACGCCGCTGGCGCGCAACTCGCCGCGCAGGCTCTCGCAGTAGGCGATGACGGCCGCCTTGCTGGCGCAGTACGCGCCGTGCCCGGGCAGGCCGCGGATGCCGGCCACGCTGCCGATGCCGACCAGGGCACCGCTGCCGCGCTGCACCATGGCGTCGATAAAGGGCTGAAACGTGGCGGCCATGCCGATATTGTTGGTGGCAAAGGTGCGCGCCATCACGTCGATGTCGCCGCGCACGGCCGTGTCGATACCGACGCTGATGCCGGCATTGGCGATCACCACATCGGGAACCCCCTGGGCCGCGATGCAGGCGCGGCCAGCGCTCACGATGCTGTCCGGCAGCGACACATCGGCACTGTAAATTTGATAGCTGTCTGCGCTGGTCCCGCGCCGGCTAACCCATGATTCGATCTCTGCCGTGCGGCGCGCCACCAGCGCCAGCCGATAACCCGCCCGGGCAAAGCGCCCCGCCAGCGCCTGGCCAATGCCGCTGGAGGCGCCGGTGATGAAGACGAGCCGGGCCATGCCTTATTTCGCTGCCGGGGGCGTGGCCGCATTCGGCACCAGCAGCCCCTTGACACGCCCCTTGAGGTCGAGCACGCCTTCGTAATTGTCGTAGTCCATCGAGTCCCCTGTGAACTGATCATTGCCCCGCGTCAGAGTGACGGGTTGGTTGGAGGAGACGCGCTCGCTATCGGTGTAGGCGTTCAGGAATTCGCCGCGGAACTCCAGGCGCGGCAGGACGTGGCCACTAGCATCGGTGGTGGGCTCGCGCACCACGATGGCATTGCCAAACAGCTGCACCTGCGAGGCGTCGCTGTTGCTCAGCGCGCGATTGCCGGTGGCCACGGTGATGCGCCCCTGCGGGTTGATCGAGCGAATCCGCGCGTTGCTGATTTCCAGCGTGTCAGTGTCGGGATAGTGACGCCCCTCGGTGCCGAACACCTCGTTCTTGAGATGGCCCGCACCATCAAAGGTCTTGACCGCAAACTTGCGCATGAAATAGTCGGGCTCGTGGCGCACCGGCGCCGCAGGCTCGGGCGCGCCGAAAATGGGCGTGTTGCGCACCAGCCAGTAGGTGCCCAGCGCCAGCACCGTCATCAAGATGATGGGCAGATAGACGGCCGCGCGCTCCCACAGATCGCGCACAACGGCGAGCGGCCTGTTCACGCGCGCGGCTCCTGCCCCGCCAGCAGCGCCGCATACTGGCCGCTGGCGACCAGCAGCAAGTCACAAAATTCGCGCGCCGCGCCTTCGCCGCCACGGGCCTGCGTGACGTGCTGCGCGGCGGCCCGCACCTCGATGTGGGCGTTCGCCGGAGCGCAGGCGAAGGCGCAGCAGCGCATCACCGCCAGATCCGGCCAGTCGTCGCCGATGGCGGCGGCCTGCTGCCAGTCCAGTCCGAGCGCACGCAGCGTCACCTCGGCGGCCGGGCGCTTGTCTTCGGTACCGTAATGCACCTCGGTGACGCCCAGCGCCTGCAGCCGCGCACGCAGCGGCTTCGAATCGCGGCCGGTGATCACCACGGGCGTGATGCCGGCCCGCTGCAGCAGCTTGAGGCCGTGTCCGTCCAGCGTGTTGAAGCGCTTGAGGGTCTCGCCCCGATCGGAAAAATACAGCCCGCCGTCGGTCAGCACGCCATCCACGTCGAAAAAGGCGACGCGGATGCCCTGCGCCTGCAGCAGCAGTTCGGGCGCGAAGGACAGCGCGGGGGTCATATCACTTTCGCACGCATCAAATCGTTGCTGTTGAGCGCGCCGCACAGCCGGCCCTGCGCATCCACCACCAGCACGCTGGTGATGCGGTGCTGCTCCATCAGCTCGACCGCATCCACCGCCAGCGCATCGCCGCGGATAGTGCGCGGCGCGGTGTGCATGACGTCGCGCACGGTCGCGGTGCGCAGATCGGCACCTTTTTCGATCAGGCGGCGCAGGTCGCCGTCGGTGAAGATGCCCAGCACGCGATCCTCGCCGTCCACCACGGCCGAGGCGCCCAGGCCCTTGGCGCTCATCTCCCGCATCAGGTCGCTAAAAGTTGTGTGCAGGCCCACGCGCGGCACCGCGTCGCCCGTGCGCATCACGTCGCTCACGTGGGTCAGCAGCTTGCGCCCCAAGGCACCGCCGGGGTGCGAACGCGCAAAGTCTTCGGCCCGGAAGCCGCGCGCGTCGAGCAGCGCCACCGCGAGCGCATCGCCGAGCGCCAGCTGCGCCGTGGTGCTGGCCGTGGGCGCCAGATTCAAAGGGCAGGCTTCCTTTTCGACGCTGCAGTCCAGCGTCTCGTCGGCGTGCTGCGCCAGTGTCGATTCCAGGCCGCCGGTAATGGCCACCAGCGGCACGCCGAGCCGCTTGAGCACCGGCAGGATCGAGATCAACTCTTCACTCTCGCCGCTGTAGGAGATCGCCAGCACCAGATCGAGGGCCTTGATCATGCCCAGGTCGCCGTGGCTGGCCTCGGCCGGGTGCACAAACATGGCGGCGGTGCCGGTGGAGGCCAGCGTGGCGGCGATCTTGCGCCCGATGTGGCCGCTCTTGCCCATGCCCATGACGACCACGCGGCCGCGCACCTCGAGCATCCTGTGCACGACGCGCGCGAACGAGCCATCCATGCGGGCCTTGAGGCCGAGCACGGCGGCGGCCTCGATGTCGAACGTCTCGCGGGCCAGCCGCAGCACCTGGTCGGTATCAAATGTCATAGCCCTCCATTATCCGCGGGCATCGTGCTTGCTAGTATCGGAACATGTCCGCGCTGCAACTCACGCTGTTATACCTGCTGGCCGCGGTGCTGGGGGTGGTGGCCTGCCGCACCCTGAAGCTGCCGCCCATGCTCGGGTACCTGGCCGTGGGCGTGGTCATCGGCCCGCATGCGCTGGCGCTGGCGCAGGATTCGGAGGGCGTCAAGTACCTGGGCGAGTTCGGCGTGGTGTTCCTGATGTTCGTGATCGGGCTGGAGTTCAACCTGCCCAAGCTGCGCGCCATGCGCCGCCATGTGTTCGGCCTGGGGCTGCTCCAGGTGGTGCTCACCATCGTGCTGGCGACGACGGCCTCGCTGATGTTCGCCGTGATGGCGCCCACGCTGTGGCACATGGGCTGGCAGACCGCGCTGGCCCTGTCCGGCGCCGTGGCGATGAGCAGCACCGCCATCGTGGTCAAGCTGATGGCCGAGCGGCTCGAGCTGGAGTCCGAGCATGGCCAGCGCGTGATGGGCGTGCTGCTGTTCCAGGATCTGGCCGTGGTGCCGCTGCTGGTGCTCATTCCGGCCCTCGGCTCCACCCCGGAGAAACTGCTTCTAGCCCTTACTGTTGCTTCACTGAAAGCTATTGTTTTAATAGCAATCGTGCTGACCGGCGGGCAGCGCCTGATGCGCTGGTGGCTGACCCTCGTGGCACGGCGCAAGAGCCAGGAGCTGTTTGTGCTGAACCTGTTGCTGGTCACGCTGGGGCTGGCCTGGCTGACCGAACTGGCGGGACTGAGCCTGGCCCTGGGCGCCTTTATCGCGGGCATGCTGATTTCCGAGACGCAGTACAAACACCAGGTCGAGACCGATATCCGCCCGTTCCACGACGTGCTGCTGGGCCTGTTCTTCATCACCGTCGGCATGCTGCTCGACTGGCGGCCGGTGGTCACGCACTGGCCGCTGGTGCTCGTGCTGCTGACGCTGCCGGTGCTGTTCAAGCTGGTCATGATCACGGCCCTGGCCAAGGCCCTGGGCGCAACGGCCGGCACGGCCCTGCGCACCGGCCTGTACCTGGCGCAGGCCGGCGAATTCGGTTTTGTGCTGCTCACGCTGGCCCAGGAAAATGCCCTGGTGCCGCCGGCGCTGCTGAACCCGATCCTGGCCAGCATGGTGCTGTCGATGCTGGCCACGCCGTTCATCATCATGTCCAGCAACCGCATCGTGATGAAGCTGGTCAGCGGCGAATGGCTGCAACAGTCGCTGCAGATGACCACCATTGCGCGCAAATCGATCAACGCCAACCGGCATGTGATCATCTGCGGCTACGGGCGCTGCGGCCAGAACCTGGCCCGCATGCTCGAGCGCGAGAACATTCCCTACATGGCGCTGGACCTGGATCCGGACCGGGTGCAGCAGGCCGCCGCAGCCGGCGACTCGGTGGTGTTCGGCGATGCCGCGCGGCTGCAGGCGCTGATCGCCGCGGGATTGGTGCGAGCCAGCGCCGTAGTGGTCACTTACATCGATGTGCCGGCCGCCCTCAAGGTGCTGGCCAACGCACGCGCCCACGCGCCACATGTGCCCGTCATCGTGCGCACGCAGGACGACCAGGACCTGGACAAACTGCGCCAGGCGGGCGCCACCGAAGTGGTGCCAGAGGCCATCGAAGGCTCGCTGATGCTGGCCAGCCACGCGCTGGCGCTGGTGGGCGTGCCGATGCGCCGCGTGCTGCGCATCGTGCAGGACCAGCGCGATGCGCGCTACAACCTGCTCAAGGGGTATTTCCATGGCGCCGACGACGACACCGTGAATGAGCTGCGGCAGGAGCGGCTGTCCACCCTGACACTGCCGCCGGGCGCCCACTCCATCGGCACGGCGCTGGGCCATCTGGCGCTGCGGGCCGTGGGTGTGCGCATCGTCAGCCTGCGCCGCAGCAACGGCAAGTCGGTACCGCCGGATGACACGCTGTCGCTGCAGGACAGCGACACGCTGGTGCTGTCGGGCACGCCCGAGGCACTGGCCATGGCCACCGACAAACTTCTGAAAGGCTGAGACGCATGAGCTCCACCACCGACTTCCTGCGCGCCCACATTCGCACCGTGCCCGACTGGCCGGCGCCCGGCGTGCAGTTCCGCGACATCACGCCGCTGTTACAGGACCCCACGGTGTTTCGCGTGCTGATCGACGCCTTTGTGCAGCGTTACCGTGACCCCGGCCAGCACGTCGACGTGGTGGCCGGGCTGGACGCGCGCGGCTTCATCCTGGGCTCCGTGGTGGCATACCAGCTGGGCGTCGGCTTCGTGCCGATCCTCAAAAAGGGCAAGCTGCCGTTCACCACGGTGGAGGAAACCTACGAGCTGGAGTACGGCAGCGCCACGGTGGAGCTGCATACCGATGCGGTGAAGGCCGGCGACCGGGTCTTGCTGATGGACGACCTGATCGCCACCGGCGGCACCATGATGGCGGGCAAGAAGCTGCTGGAAAAGCTCGGCGCCCACGTCATCGAGGGCGCTGCCATTGTGGATTTACCCGAGCTTGGCGGCTCGGCCAAACTGCGCGCGAGCGGCATGCCGCTGTTTACGCTGCTGGATTTTGCCAGCCCCTGAGCGGCGCGGGCGCCGCCACGTCAGGTCACCGCCACGCGCCGCGGCTTGTTCGACATGCGCTTGGCGATGACCGACCCCAGTGCCAGTGCGACTTCGAGCGCCAGCGCCGGCTGGCGGTTGGCCAGTTCGGCGAAGCGGATCGGTGTCAGGCACCACAGCTTGCAGGGGCCGGAGCCCACGGCGCTGGCGTTGCGCGGCAGGCGCGAGAAGAAAGCGCCTTCTCCCACCACCGAGCCGGCCCCGACCAGGGCCAGGCTCATGCGGCCTTCTTCATCCTCGTAATGCACGCTGAGGGTGCCGCTTTCGATGAAGTACAGCGTGCGGTCCAGCGCGCCCTGCTCGATCAGCACCTGGCCTTGCGCCAGCGCAAAAGGCTGCAGGTAGCTGCCCAGCACGTCCCACTGGGCCGTCGACAGCGTCAGGTTGAGCGCGTCGTAGACGGTGTCCAGTGTGATCGCCCGGATTAAATCCTGCACATTGAATTTGACAGAGGCGGACGGGGTAAAACTCATGGTGCGATGAAGTGGAACGTGAGTGTTGGGCCGGCAGGAAAACTATCGGGTTACAAATAGTACGCCCGATTGTGCCATTTTTGTGGCTTTCTACTTGCCGATGCAAAACTGCGAAAAGATCACGCCGAGCAGATCGTCCGAGGTGAATTCCCCGGTGATCTCGCCCAGCGCATTTTGCGCCAGCCGCAATTCCTCGGCGAGCAGATCCAGCGCCTGCGCGGCGCTGGCGAGATGGGCCGCTGCCTGCGCCAGATGCTCGTCAACCCGGCGCAGCGCCTGCACATGGCGCTCGCGCGCAATGTAAACCCCCTCTGGCGCCGACTGCCAGCCCGCGATGTCCAGCAGGGTGCGGCGCAGCGCATCGAGCCCGGCGCCGGTTTTGGCGGACAGCCGCACGCCGCTGCGCGGCACGGCGTCGGCCCGCGATTGGGCCGGCGCGGCGTCGAGCTTGTTCCAGACCTCGACCACCGGAATATGTTTTGAGAGTTTTGTGGCCAATGCCCTTGCTATGCCTGCATCAGCAGCTATGTATTCTGTAGCACCCACACGCGTCAGGTCGTGCAGGAACAGCACGGCATCGGCGCCCTCGATCTCCGTCCAGGCGCGCGCGATGCCGATTTTTTCGACCTCGTCCGCGCTCTCTCGCAGCCCGGCCGTATCGATCACGTGCAGCGGCACGCCCTCGATCTGGATGGTCTGCGTGACCTTGTCGCGCGTGGTGCCGGGCACCGGCGTGACGATCGCCAGCTCGGCGCCGGCCAGCGCATTCAGCAGCGAGCTTTTTCCCGCGTTGGGTTGCCCCGCGATCACCACCTTGATGCCTTCGCGCAGCAGCGCACCCTGGCGCGTGCGCGCCATCACGCGCACCAGCGTTTGCTGCAGTTTGGCGAGTTGCCCGTGCGCGTCGGCCTGGCGCAGGAAGTCGATGTCCTCCTCGGGAAAATCCAGCGTCGCCTCGACCAGCATGCGCAGGTGAATCAGCGCGTCGCGCAGCGCGTGGATCTCGCTGGAGAATTCGCCCGAGAGCGAGCGGCTGGCGCTGCGCGCGGCCGCGGCGGTCGAGGCGTCGATCAGGTCGGCGATGGCTTCGGCCTGCGCCAGATCGATCTTGCCGCCCAGAAAGGCGCGCTCGGTGAACTCGCCTGGCTGCGCCACGCGCAGGTTGGCGAGCCGCGGCTGGCCGGTGGCCGGATCCAGTTCGGCGCCAGCCGCGAGCACGCGCGCCAGCAGCAGCTGCAACACCACCGGTCCGCCATGCGCCTGCAGCTCCAGCACGTCTTCGCCGGTGTAGGAGTGCGGCGCCGGGAAGTGGATGGCCAGGCCCTGGTCGATGGCCGAGCCGTCCTGGTCGCGAAAGGCCAGATAAGTGGCCTCACGCGCGCGCAAGGGACGGCCACACAGCGCTTCGATCAGCGGCGCCAGCGACTTCCCGCTGAGCCGCACGATCCCCACGCCGCCGCGCCCGGGCGCCGTCGCGATGGCGGCAATGGGGTCCGAGTGGCGCGGCGGCAGCGACACGGAGGATTAGAACTTGGGCAGGTGGAACTGCGGGGGCACGCCCATGCGGGTGTTGATGATCCACTGCTGCAGGATGGACAGCGCGTTGTTGGTGATGTAGTACACCACCAGCCCGGCCGGGAAGAAGAAGAACATCACCGAGAACGCCAGCGGCATGATCCACATCATCTTGGCCTGCATCGGATCGGGCGGCGCGGGGTTCAGCGCCGTTTGCAGCATCGATGTAGCCGCCATCACCAGGGGAAGAATGTAGAAGGGATCGGGCGAGGACAGGTCGTGAATCCACAGGATCCAGGGTGCGCCGCGCATCTCGACGCTGGACAGCAGCACCCAGTACAGCGCGATGAACACCGGAATCTGGATCATGATGGGGAAACAGCCGCCCATCGGGTTGACCTTTTCCTCGCGGTAGATCTTCATCATCTCCTGCTGCATTTCCTGCGGCTTGTCTTTCAGCCGTTCGCGCATAGCCAGGATCTTGGGGTTGATGGCCTTCATCTTGGCCATGCTGGCGTAGGCCTTGGCGTTCAGCCAGTAGAACGCCGCCTTCAGCAGCACCACCAGCGCCACGATCGACCAGCCCCAGTTGTCCAGAAAGCGGTGGAGGTTGTAGAGCAGCCAATACAGCGGCTTGGCCAGGATCGTGACCCAGCCGTAGTCCTTCACCAGCTCCAGCCCGGGGGCGATCGCGTCGAGTTTCTTTTCCTCCTCGGGGCCGGTGAACAGCCGCGCCTGCACCGAGCGGGTGGTGCCCGGCGCGATGTTGTCCAGCGGCGTGATCATGCCGACGGCGTACAGGTTGGTATCGACCTTGCGCGCGAACAGGTCGCGCTGGATGCCATCGCCCAGCAGCCAGGCACTGGCAAAGTAGTGCTGCACCATGGCCACATAGCCGTTGTCCGATTCCTTCTGGATATCGACCTTGTTTTCGTCGATTTTCTTGAAGTCGATCTTCTGGTACTTCTTGGCGTCAGTGTAGACGGCCGGCCCGGTGAAGGTGGAGTAGAACTTGGATGACTTTTGGGGCAGGTTGCCGTCGCGCACCAGTTGCAGGTACAGCTGTGGCGAGACGGCGACCGTGCCGGTATTCACCACATCGAACTTGACCGACATGACGTAGGAGCCGCGTTGCAGGGTGTAGGTCTTGACCAGCTTGACGCCGCCTACGTCGGGCGACTCGAACCGGACCACCACGTCACTGGCGCCGTTTTGCAGCGCGCGCTCACCGGGCACGGCTGTCATCACGGTCTTGTGGGTCGGGAAGCTGCCACCACCAGCGCCCGCGATCAGGCCGGTCTGGGCCACGTAGACGTGCTGCGGGTCGTCTTCGAGCAGCACAAAAGGCTTGCTCTTGTCATCGTCGCCGGCATCCTTGAGCAGTTCGGCACGAATCACGGTGCCCCCTTCGGTGTCGAAGGTCAGCTTGAGCACATCGGTGGTCACGACGATCTGCTCGCGGGGTGCGGCAATGGCGGCGGCGCCCGCTGCCGTTGTTGCAGGAGATGCGGCCGCAGCCCCCGGTACCTGTGCCACAGACGCTACAGAATTCGTAGCACTGCTGCCCGGAGGCACGCTGTTCTGCCCCCCGGGCGGGTTGGCTGGCGCTGGCGCCTTGGCCGTGACGGCCGCGGGTGACGGGAAAAAGGTGGCCTTGTGGCCGTTGTAAACCTGCCATTGGTCCCACAGCATAACCATGGAAAAACCAAAAATCACCCACAGGATGGTGCGGCGGATGTCGTTCATGAAGACTTCTTTTGTGAGGGGTGTTGCGTGGAGTGCACGGACAGTTGGGTAAACAACCGGAGGTTTGCAAGAGGCAAGGTCTTCAATGTGTCAGGCACCGGGTCGTGGCCCCCGTCGCACCAGGGATGGCAGCGCACCAGCCGCCTGAGCGTCAGGTAGCTGCCGGCCGCGGCGCCGTGCTGCTGCAGCGCCTGCAGCGAATAGGCCGAGCAGCTGGGCTCGAAGCGGCACGACGAGCCCAGCCAGGGGCTGAGCAGCAGCCGGTATCCCTTGACGAGGAAAATCAGCAGGGCCTTGATCATGCCGGCACCCCGGCCGCAGCGGACGGCGCCAGCGCCTTGCCGAACAGCTGCTGCAGTTCGGTGCGGACCGCCTGTTTGAGCTGCCTGGACGTGGCGCTGATGAACTGCGCGCGGTCAAAGCCGGTGCGCAGCCGCACCACGTGCGCGGCCACGGCCAGCCGCGGCTCGAAATCGGCGCTCACGCTGTAGATCTGTCGTTTGATGGCATTGCGCATCACGGCGCGTTTGGCCCAGCGCTTGGGCACCAGCGCGCCCATCCACACCTCGCACACAGGCACCGTCCCAGAAGGGGGCTCGGGCGCTGCGGCAAGAGCGGAGGTTGGGGGAGCGGGCATCAGGGACTCCAGTGCGCTGCGATGCAGCACAAAATGCGCCGTGCGGGAAACAATGCCTCCGGCCATGACGGCCTGGAATTGCGCTCGCGTTTTCAGCCGCTGCACTTCGCCGCCAGGGCCATGCGCCAGGTTCGGCCGGGTTCGCGCCGACTTAACTTAGACAGCCAGACGCTTGCGACCCTTGGCGCGGCGCGCATTGATCACGGCACGGCCGCCGCGGGTCTTCATGCGAACGAGGAAACCGTGGGTGCGCGCGCGGCGGATTTTGGAGGGCTGGTAAGTGCGTTTCATGTCAGATTCCTATTGGGTTCAGTGGGGCCTGCGCGGTGGACACCGTACGGCCTTGACTCTTTTAACTTCGGTTATTAGCCCTGAACACAATCAGGGAAACCCATCATTATCGCAAATTTTATGAACCCCGGCAATGCTTTACGATATCTTCGTCTCCTGCCACTGGAACTCCGCAGTGCATCGACCAGCTTGTGGATAAGGGTTTGATAAATTACAATGGACCGGTGCTGAAGACAAATAATATCCACAAGAGCCAACCAGAAGAATGAGCGAGGGACAGAACTCCAGCATGGCTGGTCCTGCGGGTCAAAACGCGGGGCCAAGTCTGTGGCTGGCGTGTATCGACCAGCTGGCGCAGGAGCTGCCCGAACAGCAGTTCAACACCTGGATCAAACCGCTGGTGGCGCAGGTCGCCGACGACCTGTCGAAGGTCACCATTTTCGTCGCCAACCGCTTCAAGCTCGACTGGATCCGGGCCCAGTACTCGGGTCGCATTTCGGGCCTGCTGGAGAAACTCTATGGTCAATCCATACAGTTAGAGTTAGCGCTTGCTCCTCGTGAGATTTCCGCCAGAGGCTATGTGTCGAGCGTGACGCCTGATCTGGACAGCACCCCCGAGCCGGCCGGCCTGGGCGAAGAAAACCTGCAAACCGTCTTCAAGAACCGCCTCAATTCGGCGCTGACCTTCGACACCCTGGTGGAAGGCACGGCCAACCGCATGGCCCGCGCCGCCGCCATGCACGTGGCGACCACGCCGGGCCAGCTGTACAACCCCTTGTTCATCTATGGCGGGGTCGGTTTGGGCAAGACCCATCTGATGCACGCGGTGGGCAACAAACTGCTGGCCGAGCGGCCCGACGCCAAAGTTCTCTACATCCATGCCGAGCAGTTCGTCTCAGATGTGGTTAAAGCCTATCAGCGCAAGACTTTTGACGAGTTCAAGGAGCGCTACCACTCGCTCGATTTGTTGCTGATAGACGATGTGCAATTCTTCGCCAACAAGGACCGCACCCAGGAAGAGTTCTTCAATGCCTTCGAGGCCTTGCTGGCCAAGAAGTCGCACATCGTGATGACCAGCGACACCTACCCCAAGGGCCTGGCCGACATCCACGAGCGGCTGGTGTCGCGCTTTGACGCCGGTCTGACGGTGGCGATCGAGCCGCCCGAGCTCGAGATGCGGGTCGCGATCCTGATCAACAAATCGCGTGTCGAGGGCGCCGAGATGCCCGAAGAGGTCGCCTTCTTCGTGGCCAAGAACGTGCGCTCCAACGTGCGCGAGCTGGAAGGCGCGCTGCGCAAGATTCTGGCGTACTCGCGCTTCAACCAGAAAGAGATCTCGATCCAGTTGGCGCGCGAGGCCCTGCGCGACCTGCTCTCGATCCAGAACCGGCAAATCTCGGTCGAGAACATCCAGAAAACCGTGGCCGACTACTACAAGATCAAGGTCGCGGACATGTATTCCAAGAAGCGCCCGGCCAGCATCGCGCGGCCGCGCCAGATCGCCATGTATCTGGCCAAGGAGCTCACGCAAAAGAGCCTGCCGGAGATCGGCGAGCTGTTCGGCGGGCGCGACCACACCACGGTGCTGCACGCGGTGCGCAAGATAGGCGGCGAGCGCCAGCAGATGACCGAGCTGAACCAGCAGCTGCACGTGCTGGAACAAACCCTCAAGGGCTGAAACCGATGAATCCGACCATCATTGATAACTCTGGGGATAGTTCTGGCACAACCAGAAGCTTATCCACAGGCCGGCGCCAAAACCCGAAGTTGTTCATTTCGGCGGCGCATTCCGGAACATGCCTGCACACAGTCTTCAAGAGTGCGCAAGTGCTTGATAAAAAAAGGGAAAATGGCGATATCCACAGCGCACGGCTGCCCTTATCTACTACTACTAATCTAAATTAAAGAAATTAAGAAGAGGTTGACATGATCGTCCTGAAAGCAACACAAGACAAAGTGCTAGCAGTCCTGCAATCGGTCGCGGGCATCGTGGAGCGCCGCCACACGCTGCCGATCCTGGCCAATGTGCTGATCCGCAAGACTGGCAGCACCGTGCAGCTGACCACCAGCGACCTGGAAATCCAGATCCGCACCACAGCCGAGCTCGATGGCGACAACGGCAACTTCACCACCACGGTGGGCGCGCGCAAGCTGATCGACATCCTGCGCACCATGCCGGCCGACCAGACCGTGTCGCTCGAATCGAACCAGAACAAGCTCATTCTCAAGGGCGGCAAAAGCAAGTTCACGCTGCAGACGCTGCCGGCCGAGGACTTTCCGCTGGTGCAGGAGGCCGCCAATTTCGGGCCGACCTTCAGCGTGCCGCAAAAGACCCTGAAAGACCTGCTGAGCCAGGTCTCGTTCGCCATGGCGGTGCACGATATCCGCTACTACCTGAACGGGATTTTGTTCGTGGCCGAAGGCAAGCAGCTGAGCCTGGTGGCCACCGATGGCCACCGCCTGGCGTTTGCGTCGGCCACGCTGGATATCGAAGTGCCCAAGCAGGAGGTAATCCTGCCGCGCAAGACCGTTCTCGAGATGCAGCGCCTGCTGTCCGATGCGGAAGGCGCGATCGAAATGCAGTTCGCCAGCAACCAGGCGCGCTTCAGTTTTGGCGGCATGGAATTCGTCAGCAAGCTGGTCGAGGGCAAGTTCCCCGACTACAACCGCGTGATTCCGCGCAACCACAAGAACAGCATCACGCTGGGCCGCCTGGCGCTGCTGGCCTCGCTGCAGCGCACCGCCATCTTGACCAGCGAGAAGTTCAAGGGCGTGCGCCTCAACATCGACCCCGGCACGCTGCGCGTGGCGTCCAACAATGCCGAGCAGGAAGAGGCGGTGGACGAGCTCGACATCGACTACGGCGGCGACAGCATCGAGATCGGCTTCAACGTGACCTACCTGATCGATGCGCTGGCCAACATGCAGCAGGAGATGGTGAAGGTGGAGCTGTCCGACTCCAACAGCTCGGCCCTGCTGACCATTCCCGACAACGCGACCTTCAAATACGTCGTGATGCCGATGCGAATTTGATGCTATTAAAAAAGTAGCGAACAACGGCCTGAACCCGCGGACTTTCGCGGGTTTGGTCATTCAAGAGTTTGAGAAATGCAAGTCATGACCGAAGAAAACAAGCCCGTCCAGCCCGTTTCTACCGAAGGCGAAGGTGTCCATACCGGTGAAGGTGGCGAGAGCAGCTCCAACTTCCAGCCCACCATCGACGCGCATCAGGCCGGGGCCTCCGAAGCCTACGGCGAGGGCTCGATCCAGATCCTGGAAGGGCTGGAGGCAGTGCGCAAGCGCCCCGGCATGTACATCGGCGACACCTCCGATGGCACCGGCCTGCACCACCTGGTGTTCGAGGTGGTGGACAACTCGATCGACGAATCGCTGGCAGGCCACTGCGACGACATCCTGGTGACCATCCATTCCGACAACTCCATCAGCGTGGTCGACAACGGGCGCGGCATTCCGACCGGCATCAAGATGGACGACAAGCACGAGCCCAAGCGCTCGGCTGCCGAAATCGCGCTGACCGAACTGCACGCGGGCGGCAAGTTCAACCAGAACAGCTACAAGGTCTCGGGCGGCCTGCACGGCGTGGGCGTGAGCTGCGTGAATGCGCTCTCGAAGATGCTGCGCCTGACGATCCGGCGCGACGGCAAGGTGCACGTCATGGAGTTCTCCAAGGGCTTCGTGCAAAACCGCATCATCGAAGTGGTGGACGGCGTTGAAGTCTCGCCCATGAAGGTCATTGGGGATACCGATAAGCGCGGTACCGAGGTGCACTTTTTGCCCGACCTCGACATTTTCCCGACCAACTCGGATTTCCACTACGAGATTTTGAGCAAGCGCCTGCGCGAGTTGAGTTTTCTGAACAACGGCGTGCGCATCCGCCTGAAGGACGAGCGCACTGGCAAGGAAGACGACTTCGCCGGCGCCGGCGGCGTGCGCGGCTTTGTGAACTTCATCAACAAGGGCAAGACGGTGCTGCACCCCAACGTCTTCCACGCCATGGGCGACCGCCAGAGCGACCAGAACACCAACATCGGTGTCGAGGTGGCGATGCAGTGGAACAGCGGCTACAACGAGCAGGTGCTGTGCTTCACCAACAACATCCCGCAGCGCGACGGTGGCACGCATCTGACCGGCCTGCGCGCCGCCATGACGCGCGTGATCAACAAGTACATCGACGAGTCGGAGCTGGCCAAAAAAGCCAAGGTCGAGATCACCGGCGACGACATGCGCGAAGGCCTGTGCTGCGTGCTCTCGGTGAAGGTGCCCGAGCCCAAGTTCAGCAGCCAGACCAAGGACAAGCTGGTGAGCAGCGAAGTGCGCGGCCCGGTCGAAGACATCGTGAGCAAGCTGTTGAACGACTACCTGCAGGAACGCCCGAACGATGCCAAGATCATCGTCGGCAAGATCATCGAGGCCGCGAGGGCCCGGGAGGCCGCGCGCAAGGCGCGCGACATGACGCGGCGCAAGGGCGTGCTCGATGGCATGGGCCTGCCCGGCAAGCTGGCCGACTGCCAGGAAAAGGACCCGGCGCTGTGCGAGATCTACATCGTCGAGGGCGACTCCGCCGGCGGCTCGGCCAAGCAGGGCCGCGACCGCAAGTTCCAGGCGATCCTGCCGCTGCGCGGCAAGATCCTGAACGTGGAAAAAGCCCGCTATGAGAAGCTGCTGACCAGCAACGAAATCCTGACGCTGATCACGGCGCTCGGCACCGGCATTGGCAAGGCGGGTGGCAGCACCGGTAACGACGACTTCGACGTCGCCAAGCTGCGCTACCACCGCATCATCATCATGACCGACGCCGACGTGGACGGCGCGCACATCCGCACTTTGCTGCTCACTTTTTTCTACCGCCAGATGCCCGAGCTGGTGGAGCGAGGCCACATCTACATTGCCCAGCCGCCGCTGTACAAGGTCAAGGCCGGCAAGGAAGAGCTGTACCTGAAAGACGCCGCCGCGCTCGACGGCTTCCTGCTGCGCATTGCGCTGAGGGACGCCAGCGTGTTCACCGGCGGCGCGGCCGGCACCACCATCAGCGGCGACACGCTGGCCGAGCTGGCGCGCAAGCACCAGGTGGCCGAGGCCGTGATTGCGCGCCTGACCAACTTCATGGACGCCGAGGCGCTGCGCGCCATCGCCGATGGCGTGGTGCTGAACCTGGACACCGTGGCCGAGGCCGCCACTTCGGCCGCCGCACTGCAGGCGGCCTTGCCCGACGCCGAGGTGGCCGGCGAGTTCGACGCGCGCAACGACAAACCCATTTTGCGCATCAGCCGGCGCCACCACGGCAACGTGAAGAGCAGCGCGCTCACGCAGGACTTCGTGCACGGCGCCGACTATGCCGCGCTGGCCGAGGCGGCGCACACCTTCCGCGGCCTGCTGGGCGAGGGCGCCAAGGTTATGCGCGGCGAAGGCGAGAAGCAGAAGGAAGAGCGCGTGAGCGACTTCCGCATCGCCATGAAATGGCTCATCACCCAGGCCGAAAACGCCACCGCGCGCCAGCGCTACAAGGGCCTGGGCGAGATGAACCCGGCCCAGCTCTGGGAAACCACCATGGACCCCGCCATGCGCCGCCTGCTGCGCGTGCAGATCGACGACGCCATCGAAGCCGACCGCGTCTTCACGATGCTGATGGGTGACGAGGTGGAGCCGCGCCGCGAGTTCATCGAGGCGAATGCGCTGCGGGCGGGGAATATTGACGTTTGACAGGTGTTTGTGGACAAGGGCATAAAGTGAGAAATTGCTGGGCATAAGTTGAGGAAGCTACCATGACTGAACTGGCTGAACGTGGCGCAGCGCCCTTTGCGCCGGATTGGGTGTCGCCACCCGGAGATACGATCCTGGATCTACTGGAAGAGCGCGACTGGACGCAACAGCAGCTGGCCGACCGACTGGGCTTTTCGCTTAAACACGTGAACCAACTTATCAAGGGCAAGGTTGCGCTGACGGAAGATGCAGCAATCCGGCTGCAGAGCGTCTTGGGGGCATCAGTAGGCTTCTGGCTGACGCGTGAAGTTCAGTATCGTGAGCGTGCAGCAGTGCTCGATGCCGCAGCACGCCACACAACGATGGTGCCCTGGTTGGAGCGATTTCCGATCAAGGAGTTAATGGAGACTGGCGCCTTACCCAAGCAACGAATAGACGCTAAAACCAAACCGGAACTAGTGTAGTGCGCGTGAAGTAATAGAACTTATTTAAGTCGGCACACTCCAATCGATCAGGAGGTTGGAGCGATGCGGATTGCCAAGACGATTGAACTGGACGAGCACACCGAGCGGGAGCTTCGTGTGTTGGCCAGGGGC
>JARLJI010000071.1 GCA_031291295.1 Rhodoferax sp.
CCGTCGGGCAGCACCACGGCGCTCTGCGAAAGGTCGGCCAGGCGGGTAAACGGGAAACCGCTGTCGTTGAACACGCCCAGGTTCGGCAAAGCGATGTAGTGGTTGTAGCCGGTCAGGTCGAGGGTCGAATCCGGGTCGATCAGGCCGC
The DNA here is from genome assembly GCA_031291295.1 of Rhodoferax sp. GTDB lineage: Bacteria > Pseudomonadota > Gammaproteobacteria > Burkholderiales > Burkholderiaceae_C > Rhodoferax_A. Next base: position 149 of record JARLJI010000071.1, read on the forward strand.
GCATATTGTCGATGATGATGTCGCGGCATTCGCCCTGCTTGATGTAGTCGAACATGAAACGCAACTGCAATTGCGACTGCGCGCCGGCGGCCCCCAGGGGGATGCGGACGACGGATTCGCGGGGCAGGCTTTCATCTTTCTGCAGCAGTGTCAGCAGGCTTTCAGCACCGCCCAGGCTCTTCATCGAAGGCAGTGGCATCGATTTCATGAAGGTGTTGTTCAGGCTCACCAGCAACGAGGAGTTGCTCGACTCCTGCTGCGGGGTGTAGCGATATTTCAAGTCCAGCCGGACACCTTCTTCACGCCAGTTGAACATGTCCGGCGGCAGGCGCAACGGTATGCTGATGGAACCCGGATTGTAGCCGGACACGCTGAGCAGCTTGGGATCGAGCAGTTCGCCGAGCTTGACCGGACGATCGGACGGCAACCAGTTGGGCGCGTCATAGGGCTTGCGCGGGCTCAGCGAATCAAGATGCTCGATCAGCACGCTATTGCCCACCAGCGCCTTGCTGCCCAGGGCCACGGCCGAGGCCGCGAGCTTGAGTTCGGCGCCGTCGCGGCCGGCGACGATCAGGAGCTTGGCATGGGGGTCGCCGGGATGGGGCACCAGGGTCACCGTCGGGCCCTTCGGCGCGGCAATCGCGAGCCCGCCCAACTGCACGGCGTCCTTGCTCTCGACCAGGACAATGGCGTTGCCCTTGTCCGGCAACTGCCCGACGTTGCTGGTGAAACTGGCGCCGCGATAGGCCGCCAGGGCTCCCAGCCACGACGACAGCGCACCGGCGCCTTCGAGGGCGGCGTGATCCGGCGCCTTGGCGAACACGAACGGCAGGTTCAAGGGCTGCGAGTCGCGACGATCGAAAAACGGCAGCGGCAGGATCGACAGGTCGTCCTTGAGCGGGATAGGCGACACATTGAGTTCGAGCTGCGAACTGTTGTTGATCTTGGCCCACAGGCTGCTGTGCTGCGGATCCTCGCACTGCATGGTGTAGTGCCCGATAAACTGCAGGCGCAGACGGTTGAACTCGGTGATCAGGTGCGCCGGGATATTCACCACCTGCTCTTGCGGCTTGCCGGCACCGTCCTTGGGCAGCGCCAGGCTGGCGGCCACTTCATCGTTGACCAGCACGTTGATCTGCGACAGGTCGGCCAGCAGCGCCGGCGAGTAACTGTAGCGCAACAGCAGTTGCGCGCCGTTGACCACCTCGTCGGCGCGGACGTTGAAGCTGACGCTGTCGGCCGCTTCCACGCCTTGCAGGTTCATGGTGTCCAGGCGACCCAGTTGCTTGAGGCTCAGGCTGTGGCTGTAACTGCCGGCCGGCGCTTGTGGCGCGACATTCGCCGGCACCACGGGCGGCGCTGCGGCGGTCTCGGCCCAGGCGTTATGAACCAGCCCCCCCAGGCACAGTGCGGACGAAGCCAGGAGCATGAGCGGACGACGAGTGCAGTGCAGGGCGCTACGGGTCAACGGTGTAGGGGTCATGACTTATCCATAAGAGGTACGAGCGGGTTCAAAGG
>JARLJI010000072.1 GCA_031291295.1 Rhodoferax sp.
AGCGCCATGACACGTGGTGCGCGTTCATGGTGTCGCCGATCGTCGGCACGCTGGACGGCGGGATGGTGAAGGTCGAGGTGTTCACCGTGCCGTCACCCAGATAGCCCGGGTTGTAGTTGTTCAGCAGGTAGTACGCGCCGGCCGCGCATTTGGCGGCCGGATGGGACGGCAGCGAGGCGAGGTATTTCAGCACCGGCCCGACACCCGGCTGCGACTCGTCGGAACAGTTGCTGTAGGAACCACCCGAATAGCCGTCCTGCACCCACCAGTTGTTGGTGCCGGGCTGCGGATTCGGGTTCTCGATTTCATTGGCGGGTGGGGTCGCGATATGGCCCTGGCCGTCGCTGTAGTACATTCCGAGGCCGGTGCCGATCGCGATGTGGTTGGCGCCGGTGCCACCCTCGACCGACTGGTGGAAGTTGTCGCTGATCGTGTACTCGTCAGCCAGGCTCTTGAACACCGGCGCGTCGCCCTGCGCCATGTTGAAGAAGCCCATCGACGTCGAGCCTTCGCCCGTCGTCAGGTTCGTGAAGTTCGCTGCCTGCGGCTTGCCGTTGGTGCCAGCGCCGACGGACGTCTCAACCCACGGGAACAGGTCGTTGAGGCAGCCCGAGGGGTTGTCCGCGGTGGCGTGGGTCGCGGAGCAATCCGTCTGCTGCCACATCTGGTAGAAACGGTGCACCGGGCTGGCGGTGTAGGAGTCGTACGGCAGGTTCGGGCCGGTCAGCTGGAACGGACCGTTGGCCGGGTGGGCAGCGTTGGCAATGCGGGTGTCGACCGAACCGGACGGCAGCCCGGTGGCACCCGTGGTCAGCAGGGCGTAGTCGGATTGCGGCAGGCCGTCCTGGATCTGCGCCTCGGTCGCGGCCACGGCGGCCACCGTCGCGAACGGCGGCGGGTTGGTATCGGCGGCAGCGGTCGGAGCACCATCGGTCGCGGCCGGCGGCAGGTGCACATAGGCGGTCTTGGTGCGCGGCGCCGGGTTGTAGGTCTTGGTGTCGTGCGCTTCGTACTGCGCGGCCTTGTTGAAATTCGGGCCGGGCGTGCCGTCGGCGTTCACAATGCCCTCGGACAGCAGGTTGTTCACCTGCTCGCCGTGGCGCGACTTGTAGGTGGCAAAGACATGATCAAATGTACGGTTCTCACCGATGATGAGAATGATGTGCTGAATCGGCGTGGCCTGGCCGCCATTGTTGTTGACCACCGCCTGGCTTTGGACCTCCTGGCCGAAGCTCGGCGTTATCGGCCCGACGATCGTCGAGAGCATGGTTGCAGCTGCAACTGCAACCCGCAATGGCCGCCGTATGCGGACCCCTGTCTCATTTTGCAATGTTGTTCTCCAGTTCCTTTCGGCGCCCGCGCGATGTCAGGAGCAGGGCAACGCCTGGCCTGCGTTCGGTTGGCGACGGCCTCTTTTGGCTGAACGCGCGAAAGGTTCCAGCCTCGGTCATGTTAAGATTCGATTGAAAATCGCGTAACGATTTCCCGGGATGGACGCGTGCGAAGGCGATACCGGGATGCCTGCCCGCACCGGTCTCTTCACAAGTCTGGATCATGAAAGATCGTGATGGAGTCAATGACACGCTGAACAGTGCTGGCCGTGCCCGTGGAACATCGGTAGCTCTGGCGGTGATGCGGCTGTTCCTGAATCGCTCGGACTCGCATGCCATCGCATACCAATGTCCATTGCGATGACGCAATACACAAGCACCGCCGGAACGAGCGTGATGCTGGCAATGGCGAGGGGCCCGAGCCGGAAGGGCGACAACGTCGAAGGGCTTGGCATGTGACGGACGCATAAGGTGCGAACATCGGGGGCTCCAGTGAAGGTTCAGTGAAGAGCCAGCACTGTAAAAGTAACGGGATCGCACTCAATCACCGGCTCACAATCCCGGCGCCTGACAAGGCGCCCGCCCGTCAGGGATTGCAGATCATGCCATCGGCGGCGTCGCCCGATTGCGCGTTCGGCCCGCGTGAACAGATGTCGTAATCGTGGCCGCTGCGCTGCGACGGAGACCGATAGATATATGGATGGTTCCACGGATCGAGCGTGCCGTTCTCCGCCTTCAGATAAGGGCCGCTCCAGTTGGCCGCATCGGACGGCTTGTCGACCAGCGCCTGCAGCCCGTCCGACGTGGCCGGATACGTCCCGACATCGAGCTTGTACATGTCGAGCACCGCGCCCAACCGCTCGATCGATTGCTTCGCAACCGACACACGGGCACCGCCCAGCTGGCGCAGCGCGGCGGGTGCGACGAGGCCGACAAGCAAGCCGATGATCGCGATGACGACCAGCACCTCCAGCAGCGTAAAGCCCGCCTCATCAGTCTCCGGCGGTTTGGATTGCGTCGTGCGGTCGCGCATGGTCTCGTCTCGCTGTGGATGGTAAAACATGTGTGCCAGCCTGCGCATCTCCGCTATGGAGAGGCGCGCTGAGGGGAGTGTCGACGTGGCTGTACCTTATCTCGCCTGCATGGCGCTGGTGGCGCACATCTATGCGCTGCCGCCGCGCGTGCTGCCGTCGGTCCAGGCAGTGGAAGGCGGGCGTCCCGGCAGCGTGGTGCCGAACAAGGACGGGTCGGCCGATCTCGGTGTCATGCAGATCAATACGCGCTGGCTCCCTGCGCTGGTTGCCTATACCAGGCTGCCGGAGCCGGTCGTGCGCGACCGACTGACCAACCAGCCTTGCTTCAATATCGCCGCGGCCGGTGCGATCATGCGCACCTACCTGAACGAGACGCATGGCGACCTGATGCGTGCCGTCGGCAACTACCACTCGCACACGGAACCGCTGAACCAGAGCTATCGGCTCCTGGTCCTGCGTGCGGCCACGATGATGTTCCAAAGCCGCGCACCGCGATCGTGAAGATTCTGCGACAGCGCCCGCCGTCAGACGTACAGCCACACCAGCCAGGTCGCCAGTGCGAGGCAGGGTCCGAAGGGCAGTGCCATGCGCGCGGAAAGCCGCCGGCGATGCACCGCCAAAGCCAGGCCGAGGGCCAGGCCGGCCAGTGCTGCGACCAGGATCACCCAGGGCAGCGCCGCCAGTCCCACCCACGCGCCGGAGGCCGCCAGCAATTTCGCGTCGCCGCCGCCCAGGCCATCCCGTCCGCGCAGCCGGCGGTACAGCCATGCCACGCCGCGGAACAGCCCATAACCCAGGGCCGCCGCCAGCGCATGATCGGTCAGCTCGCCCGGCCAGAGCCAGGCCGTGGCGCCCAGCCCGATCAGCAAAAGCGGCAGTGTCAGGCCGTCCGGCAGGCGATAGCTGTTCCAGTCGGCCACCGCCAATGCCAGCAGCATCCAGCCCAGCACACAGGATATCCACAGCGTGTCGGCAACGAATACGCTGCCCGCCCACAGCGCGATCGCCACGGCCGCCAATTCCATTGCCGGTGCGAACAGGCCAATCGGTGCATTGCAATGCCGGCAACGGCCGCGCTGCACGACGTAGCTGAGCAGCGGCACAAGCTCGCGGGCCCCCAGCGTCGCCCCGCAACTGTCGCA
>JARLJI010000008.1 GCA_031291295.1 Rhodoferax sp.
CAATATGGCATCCTGCTGATGATGCTGGCGTTGGCCGCGGGACTGTGGCGTCTGCAGGTGCTGGGCGCAGACAACTTCCGCGTGCTGGCCGAGCAGAATCGTATTCGCAAGGTGCCCTTGCTGGCTCCCCGCGGCAAGCTCTTTGACCGCGAAAATCGCCTCATCGTCGACAACTACCCTTCCGTTTCCTGCTTTCTGGTACGCGAACAGAACCACAATGTGGACGCCGACCTGCCCATGATTGCAAAGGGTCTGCATCTGGACCTGGAGCAACTGCAGGCCCAGCTCAACCACTACCGCGCCGCGCCGGGCTACCAGCCCATCCCCATCAAGCAGGAAATCACGCCGGACGAGCAGGCCTTTATTGAGGCGCACCGCAATGAACTGCCGGAGCTGGAGACCATCGACGTGGAGCGCCGCCTCTATCCGCGCGACGGCTTTGCAGCGCACCTGATTGGCTACGTGGGGGAAGTAAGCGAGGACATGCTGGAGAACGACTTGCGCTACGCCGCCTACGAACCGGGCGACGTGGTGGGCCGCGCCGGCGTGGAAGAGACCTACGACCAGCTTTTGCGCGGGCAGGACGGCTCGCGCGACGTGATTGTGGACAGCCACGGCCGCGAAGTGGGCTACCTGCGCACCCAGCACTCCACGCCCGGCCAGGACCTGCGACTGACCATCGACAACGACCTGCAGCGCGCAGCCGAGCTGGCCCTGGGCAACCGCAACGGCGCCATTGTGGCCATGGACCCGCGCAACGGCGACATCCTGGCCATGGTCTCGCGACCCAGCTTCGACCCCAATGCCTTTACCGTGCGCATTGACCGCTCGGAGTGGAACAAGCTGATCACCGATCCCGACCATCCGCTGCTGAATAAGGCCATCCAGGCACAGCTGGCCCCGGGCTCCACGTTCAAAATCCTCATGTCTGTCGCCGGCCTGCAGGAAGGCGTTGCGCAGGACATGCACGTGAACTGCACCGGCGGCTGGGGCCCCTACGGCTACTTCCACCACTGCGACGAGAGGCACGGCGCGGTCGATATCCACAACGCCATCCCTTACTCCTGCGACACGTTCTATTACATGCTGGGCGACAAGCTTGGCATCGATCGCATTGCCAAGTACGCCACGGCCTTTGGCTACGGCCAGAAGACCGGCATCGACCTGCCCGGCGAGCAGGCGGGGCTGATGCCCTCAGCGCAGTGGCTGATGAAGACCTATCACCACCGCTGGTATCCGGATGAGACGCTCGACGTGGCCATCGGCCAGGGAGCGGTGGAAGCCACCCCGATTCAACTGGCGCGCATCATCGGCGGCATCGCCTCCGGCGGCCACCTGGTGCGGCCGCATGTGGTGATGCCCGACCAGCTTCCCGGCGACTTCCGCCACGCCATCGAGGACACCTATCCCGGCTCGGGCAAAGTGGACATTCCCATCGACCCGGCCAACTGGGAGATCATCACCGACGGCATGGCCGCCGTGACCCAGCCGGGCGCCTTCCACACTGCCGGCTCGGCGCATCTGGAGGGCATTGATCTGGCCGGCAAGACCGGCACCGCGCAGGTGATGAGCCACGAGGCTCTGAGCCACTCCGGCAGCGGCCACTCCACCTTTCCGAACGTATGGTTCGTGGGCGTAACGCCGCGGCGCAACCCCGAGCTGGTGGTCGCCGTGCTGTGGCAGAACGGCGAGTTCAGCTACTACCCGGCGCGCATCGGCGCCAAGGTGGTGGCCGCCTACGTTGAGAAGCAGCGGCGCATTGCGCACAATCTGGCGCCGACCAAGCAGGCCACGCCCGACAAGCCCGCCGAAGTAGGCGCGGTGTGGACCACCCCCGACGGACCGCGCAAGACCGACGGCACGCAAGCCGCGCGGATGCACGCGGGGCGCTTTTTTGTGGACCCCGCCCACCCGGCGTTGCCCGTCTCCCCCTCTCAACTTGGCATGGCGCTGCCCGTGCGCCAGAACCGGGTGCCCTGATGCCGATGCGCCGTTTCCTCAGCTTTCGCGACTTCGACTGGGGCCTGCTGGGCGTGGTGCTGCTGCTCTGCACCGTCTCAGTGGCCGAGATTTATTCCGCCACACTGCTCACCAAGTTTCACGGCTTCCACTCACGGCAGCTCCTGTGGATCGGCGGCGGCATGGTCGCCATGTTCATCCTCTCGCGCATTGACTACCACCGGCTGCTCGATCTGGTGCCGTGGGCCTACGGGTTCTTCCTGCTGGGACTCGCGGCGGTGCTGGTTCCCGGCATTGGCCACAAGGCGCTGGGCGGGCGGCGCTGGATCAAGCTTGGCCCCATGCTCTTTCAGCCCTCGGAGTGGATGAAGCTGGTGCTCATCCTCATGATGGCGCGCTACTTTGCCAACCTGGGCGGGCGGCGGCTCACCTGGGGCGACATCGGCAAAGCCTTCGCCATGGTCGGCATTCCCATGCTGCTGGTGCTGAAGGAGCCGGACCTGGGCACGGCGCTCACCTACGCTCCGGTGCTGGTGGCAGGGCTGTTCCTGGGCGGAATCAACCTGCGCCAGTCGCTCATCCTGCTCACGGTGGGCGCGGTTC
>JARLJI010000073.1 GCA_031291295.1 Rhodoferax sp.
AATCGGGTGGTTACTGTGCGGGCGTGGCGCTATGACATGCGGGGCCAGTTCGGCCACGTGGTGCCGATTTATCTGCTCGACACCGACGTGGACGAGAATTCGGGCTGGGACCGGGGACTGACGGACCACCTGTACGGCGGGGATACGAATTACAGGTTGCAGCAGGAGATCGTGCTGGGAATGGGCGGCATGCGCATGGCGCATGCGCTGGGCTTGCGCGTGAACGTGTACCACATGAACGAAGGACACGCGGCGCTGCTGACGCTGGCACTGCTGGAGAGCCAGATGGGCGGCGGGCCGCAGAACGGGGCCACCGACGCGGACATTGAGCAGGTGCAGCGCAAGTGCGTGTTCACGACCCACACCCCGGTGCCGGCGGGGCACGACCGCTTCTCGACCGAGCAAGCGATTCGCATCCTGGGCGGCGACAGGACGGCGCGTCTCGAGAGGCTGGGATGCTTCCGTGACGGATTACTCAACATGACGTTGCTGGCGTTGCGTTTTTCGCGCCACGCGAACGGCGTGGCCATGCAGCATGGCAAGGTGTCGCAGGCCATGTTTCCAGAGTTCAAGATCGACTCCATCACCAACGGCGTGCACGCGCGCACGTGGGTCTCGGAACCTGTCGAGCGCATGCTGGACGAGAACATCCCCGCGTGGCGGCGCGACAACCTGTATCTGCGCAACGCCATCGATTTGCCCGAGGCGGCGATGCTGTCGGCGCACACGAGCGCGAAAGAAGAGCTGCTTGCCTGGGTGGGGTCGCGGACAGGCTTGGTGCTCGATCCCAAAGTGCTGACCCTGGGCTTTGCGCGGCGTGCCGCTACCTACAAGCGCGCCACTTTGATGTTCAACGATCCCGAGCGGCTGAAGGAGATTGCGGTCAAGGCCGGGGGATTGCAAATTATCTATGCCGGCAAGGCGCATCCGCAGGACGAACCGGGCAAAGCACTCATCCAGCAGGTGGTGGAAGAGGCGGCTAAGCTCTCCAACGACAAGCTGCGGATTATTTATCTCGAAAACTACGCGTGGGGCCTGGGCGCGCGGCTGACGGCGGGCGTGGATGTGTGGGTGAATACACCGCGGCGGCCGTATGAAGCCTCGGGCACCAGCGGC
>JARLJI010000074.1 GCA_031291295.1 Rhodoferax sp.
ACCACCACCGACTGCTGGAGCCCATCGGATACATTCCCCCTGCCGAAGCTGAAGACAACTACTATCGGCAATTAACCAGTCAGGCCGTCATGTCGGTCTGACTTAACCCAACGGGCCTCCTCGATAGCCGGGGCGATTCAGCGATGTCGCTTGGCCAGTCGCCGCTGGGCGCGGTGTTCAGTGTCGTGCTCCCGCTGTCGATGCCGGGCCTGGTCGCCGCCGCAGCGATCTGCTTCGCGTTGACCATGAACGCCTATGCCACACCGGTGCTGATCGGGGGGCCGAGCATGCAAATGATGGGTCCGGTCGTCTATGAGCAGATCGCCAAGGTCCAGAACTGGCCGTTCGGCTCGACTCTGGCATGCATCCTGATGTTGACCACCTTGCTGCTCACTATTGTGTCCACCCGATTCCTAACTAGAAAGTACTTCTAATCATGGAGCGTGTTTCGATTGGCCGATTCTTGTACCTGACTTTTGTAACGCTGATCTTCGCCTTCATCATCGCACCGTTGCTCATCATCGTATGGGCCAGCTTCTTTTCCGACCGCATCCTCACCTTTCCTCCAAGCGGCTATACGCTGAGCTGGTTCGCGCGGGCGTGGGCTCTACAGGATTTCGCCTCGGGTTTCGCGACCAGCCTTGAGGTCGGTGTCTGCGCGACGGTAGGCTCGCTGCTGCTTGGCGTGCCAGCTGCTCTGGCGATCGAGCGCTTTCCATTCCCCGGTCGCGAGACTGTGCGCCACCTGCTGCTGTCACCCATGTACGTCCCGGCCATCGTGGCGGGAGCTGCGGTCTACATCTACTTTGTTCAGATCGAGATCCTGTCTGGCGTTCAGTTTGCTGCCACGTTCCACGGCCTGGTCATCGCACATACGCTGGTGGCGCTGCCGTGGACGATGCGGCTGGTGTGCGCTTCTTTGATGACTGCCAATGCCGTTCCTGAAGAAGCGGCGCGCAGTCTGGGCGCAAATGTGCTGCAGACCTTCTTCCTGGTCACCCTGCCAACGATACGGCCCGGCATGATCGCGGCGGCGATGTTTGCATTCATTGCCTCGTTTTCGGATCTCGAAAAGTCGTTATTCCTCGTCGGGCCTGGCGTGACCACCTTGCCGATCGCGATCCTCAATTACCTTGAATGGAATCTCGATTCGACCATCGCCGCCGTGGCAACGGTGCAGATTGCAATCATCGGCGCGGCGCTCCTGATATCGGATCGTTTTGTCAACCTTGGAAAGGCCTTTTGACATGGCTGGCGTCACACTCTCGAAGATCCGAAAAACATACGGCGATTTTTGCGCCGTCGAAGAAACCTCCCTTGATATTCGAGAAGGCGAACTGCTCGCGCTGCTTGGCCCCAGCGGCTGCGGCAAGACAACGACGCTGCGCATGATCGCCGGTTTCATCGCGCCAACATCGGGCACGATGCACATAGGCGCACGCGATGTCACGCGCGTGCCGGTGCACAAGCGCAACGTCGGGATGGTGTTCCAGGGTTATGCGCTGTTTCCGCACTTGACCGTCGCACAGAATGTCGAGTTTGGCCCGCGCCTGCGCCGCTGGGACAAGGCGCGCATGGCTAAACGTGTGGATGAAATGCTGCGTTGGGTGCAACTCGACAAGCATGCCGACCGATACCCAAAGGCGCTGTCAGGCGGGCAGCAGCAACGTGTCGCGCTGGCGCGTGCCATGGCAGCGCAGCCCGAGGTACTGCTGCTCGATGAACCCTTCTCGGCGCTCGATGCCAAGCTGCGCACGCAGATGCGTACCGAGATTCGCGAGTTCCAGCAACAGGCTGGCATTACGTCCGTGTTTGTCACGCACGACCAGGAAGAAGCGATGGCCATCGCCGACCGCATCGGTGTCATGAATCAGGGTCAGCTCGAGCAACTCGGCTCGGCCGAAGACTTGTACCAGCGGCCTGCGTCGCGCTTCGTCGCAACCTTCATCGGAAAATGTAACCTGATCGAGGGGCGCACCACTGCGCCAGGTTGCTTTGAATCGCGCGATGGTCGTCAGTTGCGCTTCAGCAATGCTACTGCGCCTGGAAGTGCTTCGGCGCTGTGCTTTCGTCCCGAGAATGCCCGTCTCGCCAGCGCCGAATCCACCGACGTCAATGCACTGGAGGTGACCTTGAAGTCGGCCACTTACCTCGGTCCGGTGATCGAGCACGAGGTGGTGACGGCTGCGGGCGACCGGCTTGTTGTCTCGTCGGCTTCGGCACAAGCTGTCTCACGCCCGGAGCCGGGACAGCGCTTGCGCCTGAGTTGGCGTCCTGAGGACTGTTTCGCACTCGCATAGAGCCGGCGCGCGCTAACAGCCGCCCGTGATGAGAGTTCCCGCACCCAGGAATCTCAGCAATGATCAGGCGTCGGCAGTGGCCTGGTTGCCTGGCACCGTGCCAATGGCCGATTTCCAGGCTGCGCGCACCTCGCGCGGGCTGGCCCCGAGCGATTGCCTGACCACGCGGGCGAAGTGCGTGCTGTCCTGGAACCCGCACTCGAACGCAATCTCGGTAACCTCGAGGTCGGTGTGCTGCAACAACCAGCGCGCACGCTCCACGCGCAGGCTCTGGCGGTACCCCGCCGGGCTCAGACCGACATCGCGCTGGAATCGCCGTTCAAGCTGTCGCCGGCCAATGCCCAGCGGCACGCACAGTTGCTCGATTGGCAGCGACGTGTGCAGTTGCTGCTCCAGCAGCAGCATCGCCTTGCGCACCACGGTGTCGGTGGAGCGCTCCGACAACACTTCCTCGGGTTGCAGTGTCCGCGATGGAAGCGGCTGCTCTTCGATCATGATGCGCAGCGCCTTCACGGCGCTGGCGCGTCCTATCGCTTTTTCAATAACGTAGGCGGCCAGGTGAACCACGCTGGTACCGCCGGCGCAGGTGAGGCGATCGCGGTCGACCACGAACATCTGGTTCGATACGACGCGCAGATGCGCAAACTCGGTCACAAACGCCTCGCGATGAAACCAGCTCACGCAGGTGAGATGACCGTCCAGCAGCCCGGCGCGCGCGAGTACGAAAGATCCTGTGCACAGGCCGATGAGCTTGACACCCCTGGCGGCCGCCTCCTGCAGGAAGGCATACGTGGTCTCCGGCACCTGTTGCCCGCCATGCAGCAGGCCGCCAACAACGACCAGGTAGTCGTAGGCTTCGGGCGAGTCCATCGGCGCCGTCGGGGTGATACCCGCGCCGCAACTGGACAGATGTGTCGTTCCCGCGGCGCCAAGAATATCCCATTGACACAGCCTGGGGCGGCTGCGGTCTCCCTCGTCTGCGGCCAGTCGCAGCGCATCGACAAAACCGGCAAAGGCGGTCAGCGTAAAGCGCGGCGTCAGCAAGAACCCGACCCTCAGCAACGGCGCGACCTGTTCATCGGCAGTCGTTGCGCCACGGCGCGGTTGGGATGGGGCTCGTCGCTGGCTCATGGGCGCGGAATGTGCCTTGGAAAGATTTGTATTTTACGCATCGCGCGTGCTCCCTGCGATGGCGCGCTATGGGGCCGCTTTCGAGTCAGGACCGGGCGGCGGGCATTCATCGAGCACGGCGTCCACCCATCCGCGCAGGCTGTTCACAAAGGCCAGCGCCTGCACCCGGGGCAACTCGTCCACCCGCACCACGGCTTCGGCCAGCCGCCCTTCGCGCAGCCAGCGGGCCCGCTCGATCCCTCCCAGCAGGCCGCAGTGCAGCGCTGGCGTGACCCAGCGTCCATCCAGCAGCAGGGCCACATTGCCGCGGGTGCACTCGGTGAGCTCGCCATGCCGGTTCCACAGCAGGGTATCGAAGACGCCAGGCTCGCTGGGGGCAAACGCGTCGTAATGCGCACGCCGCGTGGTCTTGAAGCGCACGAACTCACCGTCCGCTGCTTCGAGCGCGCTCGTGGCCAGTCTCAGCCGGACGGGGCTCGGCGTGAGGTCCAGCGCGTGGGCTTCGGCCTGAACCTGTTCGCGGGCATCGAGCCGCAGGCGCACCCGCCAGCGCCCTTGGAGGTGCGCATTGACCAGTTGCCGCAAGCGGTCCGCAACACGCCCTGAGTCCCATGGATAGGCAAAATGCGCGGCCGCATCCGCCATGCGCGCCAGATGGGCCGGCGCGTCGCGCAGGGCGCCGTTTTCCAGTGCCAGGGTTTCGAGCAGTTCGAACGGCTGGCTTGCGCGTTCGAGAAAGGCGCGCTTGTGGCGCCACTCCTGCCATTCGCCCTCGGCCTGCGCATCGGCCGTGATGCCGCTGCCGATACCGCAGCTCGCCGCCGTGCCGCGCAGGGTCACGGTGCGGATCGCCACGTTGAACGTCGCATGTCCGCCCGGTCGGACAACGCCCACCGCGCCGCAGTACACACCGCGGGGCTGCGGCTCCAGATCGCAGATCATGCGCATGGCCTGTACCTTGGGCGCACCGGTAATCGAGCCGCAAGGGAACAAGGCCGTGAACACATCGGCCAGTGTGGTCCCGTCCCGGGTGAGCGCCTCGACGTCGGAAGTCATCTGCCACACGGTGGGTAGCGCTTCGAGGTGGAACAGCCGGGGCACGCGAAGGGAAAACGGCCTGGCAATGCGTGACAGGTCGTTGCGGATCAGGTCAACAATCATGACGTTCTCGGCCCGTTCCTTCGGCGACGCGGCAAGTCGAGCTGCCAGCGCTTCATCATCTGCCGCGGTGGCGCCGCGCGGCGCCGTGCCCTTCATGGGGCGAGCCAGGATGCGGCCATCGCGCCAGTCGAAAAACAATTCCGGCGACACCGACAACACCTGCTCCGCTCCACTGTCGATGAACGCGGCATACCCATGGGGCTGCGCCCGGCGCAGTGCCAGAAACCAGGCCTGCGCATCGCCCCGGAACTCGGTGTGCAGTGGCGCCGTGTAGTTGACCTGGTACAGATCGCCTGCAGCGATGGCCTCGTGAATGTCCGCCATACGCCGCTCGAACGCGGCACGCGGCAAGTCGCTCTGCCACTCGGCTGTGGCTGTGACAACACCGATGTCCATTGGCGGCCACGGCTGAGCGGCATCGTGCACCCCGAACCACGCCAGCGGACCATCGCTGCCGCGATGCACCGCAAGCGCGGTGTCGAATGCAGGGGCGGCCTCGTAGCGCAGGTACCCGACGCACCAGCGCCCCTGCCGGGCCATGGCCTCCACGGCCTGTAGCACCGGTCGTACCTCGGCCACGGTGTGCGCCACCAGCACCTCGCGCGGCGCGCCAAACGCGGCCCGCAACGGTGCATCCCGATCACCCCGGGGGTCGGTAAAGTCGATCAGCGTTTGCACGGCGCCCCTGTGTCCTGTACTGAGCCACGGCGTGTCAATTCAGGCGCGCAGAGGTAAATGTCAAAGGGTATTTTCATGATCCAGAAAAATGGGGTACCTCAATAAATTGCCCTATTGTGTCTCTTGCCAGATATCGGGTGCTGCTTCCAGCGCGGCAATGGTGTGCCCTGTCCCGTTGGCAGCGGAGATAAGCATGGATTTAGTCTGTAGCCCTTATGGGACATAGGCATCAAGCTATTCTATTTATAGCACCTCCCTCCGCGGCCCGTGCGCTGCCAGAAAATCCTGAGCGCCCAAGCAGCCCCACGATGGAGGCAATTGCGTCCTGGCGCGCACTGATTGCGCGTGTGACCATAATCGCGCCATGGCTACCGACACTTCCGCTTCGCACAACGCCGCCAACGTGCAGCGCTTTGGTTTTCTGCTGATCCCTGCTTTTTCGCTGATTGCGCTGAGCTCGGCCGTCGATCCTTTGCGGCTGGCCAATATGGCGCTGGGGCGAAGAGCGTTCGAATGGGTCACGGTCGGACTGCGCGACGAACCTGTTCTGTCGAGCGGCGGTATCCGCGTGCTGCCGGACCAGGTGATGGGCGAGAGCACCCGGTTTGATACCGTGTTCGTGATCGGACCCAACCCGCTGCCCAAGCATGGCTATGGCGACACCACCCGCTGGCTGCGTCAACTCGCGGCCCAGGGCGTCACACTGGGCGGCATCGATACCGGCAGCTACTACCTCGCCAAAGCCGGGCTGCTCAACGGTTACCGGTGCACCATCCACTGGGAAGACCGCGAAACCCTGGTCGAAGAATTCCCCGAAGTCTTTGTGTCCAGCCGCCTGTTCGAAATCGACCGCGACCGCTACACCTGTTCGGGAGGCGTGAGCCCGCTCGATCTGATGACCTTTGTGCTGCGGCGCCCACCGGGCGGCCGCGAGCTGGCGCAGCAGGTGTCCGACCTGCTCGTGTCGCACCAGCGCAGCCAGGACGAAAACCAGGCGCTGCCCATGCGTTACCGCTACGGCAACATGCCCGAGGTGTTGCTCGATGCGCTCGAGATGATGGAGAGCAATGTCGAGGAGCCGCTGAGTCCGGTCGAGATCGCGGATTACCTCAAGGTGTCGCGCCGTCAGCTCGAGCGCCTGTTCGAGCAATACGTGCACACTTCGCCATCCCGCAAATACCTTGAAATCCGGCTCGCGCACGCACGCCTGTCGGTCCTGCGCACGACCCGGCGCATCGATGAGATCGCCCTGTCGTGCGGCTTCGCGGCACCGGCGCATTTCATCGCACGCTACCGCGAGGTCTATGGCAACACGCCGATGGCCGAGCGGTTGGCCCTCTCGCGGGCAGAACACTCCGCGTCGAGCTGACCTTCAGGCCAATGGTGATGTGACCGTCACCACAATTCAAGGGTTAACCCTTGTGAATTGATGACATCACCGGCTGCACCGACCCTGTGTTCCGTAATCAGGATATTCGGTGTCGCAACTGCAACTCAGACAAAGGCGAAGCTATCTACAGTTCGCTCCATTGATCAACCACCGATGGAGCCCACTGAAATGATGATGAACATGCCCGACCTGATCCGCCTGCGCAACGGCGAGAAAGTCCAGAACACCTTC
>JARLJI010000075.1 GCA_031291295.1 Rhodoferax sp.
ACGCCGGCGCGCACCGCTACCTGCTGCGCATGGAAAGTTCCTCGCCGAGCCTGTTTGCCGCGTTGCACCCGCCGGAACAGAGCCATGCCGCGCGCGTGGCTTGTCTGAAAAGCCTGAAGGAGATCGGCTACCAGGTCGGCACCGGCGTGATGATCGGCTTGCCCGGGCAGAGCATCGACGATCTGGTCGACGACGTGCTGTTCTTCCAGGAGCTGGGTGTCGACATGATCGGCATGGGGCCGTACATCCCGCACGAGCAGGCGGTGCTGCCCGGCAACCCGGCGGTGCTCGACGCCGACACCCGCTTGCAGCTCGCGCTGAAGATGATCGCGGCGACAAGGTTACTGCTGCGCGATGTCAATATCGCCGCGACCACCGCGTTGCAGGCGCTCTCGGAAACGGGGCGGGAACAGGGGCTGCGCTTTGGTGCCAACGTGATCATGCCGCAGGTCACCCCGCCGCGCGTACGGCGCATGTACACGCTGTATGACGGCAAGCCCTGCCTCGACGACAACGCCGAGCAGTGCGCAACGTGCCTGGAGGGGCGGATTCACTCGGTCGGCCGCCGTGTGCTGCGCAACGGCTGGGGAGATTCGGCGCATTTTGCCAAGCGGATTGCGGGTTGAAGGCCGCGCAAAGGTGCGTTGTTGCCTGGGCACCCGTCCCGTGATGCTTCTCACCCCGGACTCGACCATGGGTTCCACCATATCTTGCTGAAATTCCCGGCTTGTTTGAGGCGTTCGTCTGCCTCGGCAAACTTTGCTTTGCGACTTGAGGATTAGCATGTCATTGAAACAACGGATCTTGTTTTTTGTCGCCATCCTGCTGGCAACCGTCATCGCCTTGCTGTCCACCCTGGCTTATCAGCGCTTGCGCAGCGAGATCATTACCGGCGTACACCAGGAACTGGATGCTGCCATCATCGGCAACAGCGAAGCCCTGGCGCGCTGGGTCGCCCAGCGCCGCGATGCCATCCAGTCTACCGCCAACCGCCTGGGCAAAGCCACGGATCCCTATCCCGTCCTGCAGCAGGGCAAGGATGCCGGCAATTTCGACCTGTTGTTCGCAGGCTATGCCGACAAGACCATGCACTACCACCTGGCGGAAAAAAAGCCGGCCGAAGGCTACGACCCGACCGCCCGCCCCTGGTACAAGCTCGCCAGCGAGCAGCAAGGCACGGTCATCACCGCGCCCTATGTCTTTTCCAGTACCAATAAGCTGGGGGTGACCGTGGCCACCGCGATCATGGACGAAGGCAAGCGAGTGGGCGTGGCGGGGGGCGATATCGCGCTGGACGGATTGACCGGCGTGGTGAAGGCGATCAGGTTGCGCGGCGACGGTTACGCATTCCTGGTGACGCGCGAAGGCAAGATCGTGAGCCACCCTGCCGCCGATTCCACGCTGAAATCCATCGGCGAAGTCATGCCGGGACTGGAGGGCGGCATCGTCACCAATGCCGGCACGACGCCGGCCCTGCACGAAGTGCGCATTGGCGGACGTGATTGCTACGCCGAGGTGGTCAGCGTCGCCGGTACGGACTGGGTACTGGGAACCGTGGTCGAGAAGAGCGTGCTGCTGGCCCCCTTGAAGCAATTGCTGCTGACACTGGCAGTTGCCGGCCTGGCGGTGGGTGCAGCGGCCATCCTGCTGGCCAACTTTGCCCTCACGCGCCTGTTGTCCAGCCTGGTACGACTGCGCGATGCGCTGCTGGGCATGGCGGGCGGCCAGGGCGATCTAACCCACCAGTTGGTCGTTGGCAGGCACGACGAAATCGGCCAGACCGCACAGGCCTTCAACCGTTTTATCGGCAGCCTGCGCCAGATGTTTCTGGAAGTGCGCGATCACACGGTTTCGCTCAATGCCGGCATCGAGCGACTTAACCGCATCACACTGCAACTGGCAAGCGATTCGGAGCAGCAGGCCGATGCGTCGACCTCGACCGCCGCCGCCATCGAAGAAATCACCGTCAGCATCAACCATATCGCCGGCAATACCGGCTCGGCGGAAGCCGTGGTGGTCAGCACGGGAGAGACTTCGCGCCAGTCGGCACGGTCGGTCAACCTGTTGGCCGATGACATCAAGCACATCGCTGGCGACGTCGGTCAATTGGCCGGCACTCTGGGCGAACTGGGGCAACGCTCTGCGGCGATGGACCGGATCATCGGCGTAATCAAGGAGATCGCCGACCAGACCAACCTGCTGGCCCTGAATGCCGCCATCGAGGCGGCACGCGCCGGCGAAACCGGCCGTGGCTTTGCCGTGGTGGCGGACGAGGTGCGCAAGCTGGCCGAACGCACGGCCAAGGCCACGGTGGAAATCGGCCAACTGATCCATGCCACCCATGCCGATGTGGAATCGGCGCTGGACAACATGAACAAGACGCAGGGCTCGGTCCAAAATGGCGTTGCGACTTCGCGCCAGGTGGCCGAGGAAATTTCCGGAATCGAAAAAGATGTATCACGCGTGGTCATGACCATCCGCGAGATCGCCGAC
>JARLJI010000076.1 GCA_031291295.1 Rhodoferax sp.
AATATCGATCCGCGGGCGGATAGCGAGGCCAAGTACCTGGGCACCGTCCGCATGCTCCGGGCGTACATGACGCCGGAGGAGAAAATGCAGCGTGCGCAGCGGGTACCGCAATGTCGCAGCCGGCAACCTGCGCCACGATCTGGCTTGTGGCTGCCCAAGATTCCACACGATGTGCCGGGCGCGGATTACTTCCTGAGCAAGGACATGCGCGCCCAGCGGGTTCAGAAGGGCCAACCGATGCTGAGTGTCGGCATTTCTCCGCCGTCATAGGAAGCACGGGTACTGTGGACCTGGGTAGGTGAGTGAGAGGCGCGTGCTGGCGCTGCTTCCTTCCTCGCTGGAACCCGCCACTCCTACATGGTCGGCGTCAACTGTTCGGCGAGCGGCATACGGCGCTGACCACCGGGGAACACCTGTCCATTGCCACCGGCAAGAGCCTGCAGGCGTGCTACATGCCTAATGCCGAGGAGTTGGACTGGGCCACCCGTTCGGATTTTTCCGAAAATGCTCCCACTCGCATCCGACGTCACAATTTTTGACACTTATTCTGCACATTTTACGGTAGCCTGATTGGCTACCCCGCGCCACACAGCATTCGCTGCCTGTGCCGCTCGTGGGCCCTTCACCCCGCCGGAGTGCCGCCTATGGGCAACCGCCCGCCGTTCCTGTCCAACCGTACTGTCACGATTCGTGGTGACGGTTTGCCCGAAATCCTGGGTCAGGTCGCCCTGACCGTCGCCCGCGTGCAGGGCACCGAGGGCCTGAATGACCTGTTCACCTACACGGTCGACCTCAAGACTGCGGATGCGCTCCCTCGTCCGTACGGGCCCGCCGCCAATCTGGACCTGCCCGCGATGCAGGGCAAGGAGCTGACGCTCGAGATCGAACTCGACGGCGCCGGTAGCGGCCTGGCCGGCCACGTGGGCGCCGGCACCCGCGAGATCACCGGCATCGTGACCCAGGTCGAAGGGCCGATTGCCGAGGGGCACCACTTTGTCTACCGTCTCACGCTGCGGCCGTGGCTATTCCTCGCCACGCTCACCACCGACTTCAAGATCTTCCAGCAGAAGACGGTGGTTGAGATCCTGCAGGATCTGCTGGGCGACTACGCCTTCCCGGTCGAGAACCGCCTCGATGTCACCCGCTATCCCGTGCGCGAATACCAGGTGCAATACGGCGAGAGCGATTTCGCCTTCTTCCAGCGCTTGACCCAGGAGTGGGGGATCTCATATTTCTTCGAACACTCGGGCAGGCATCACCGCCTGGTGCTGACCGATGGCAACGGCGCCTTTCGCCGCTTCACCAGTCCGGCGTATCACACGCTCACCTGGCGCCGCTCCTCGGACCGGGCCGATGCCGAGCACCTGTACGACTTCCACGTGCAGGACCAGCTGGTGTCGGGCAAATGGACCAGCACCGACTACGACTTCGTCAAGCCGCGTGCAGACCTGTCGGTGGGCGCCCATGACCCGCGCGACACGGCGCACGCCGAGGGTGAAATTTACGAGTATCCCGGCGACCATGCCCAGCCGGCCACCGGCAATGATGCGTGGTGCGAGGGCGACATGCTCGCCCGCATCCGTATCGAGGCGATCCGCCAGCACGGCAGCCGCGTCCACGGCCAGGGCAACGTGCGCGCGGTGGTGCCAGGCTGCACCTTCACGCTCCAAGGCTTTGCGCAAACCGCCGCCAACCGGGAATACCTGGTGTTCGGCACGACGCTGGAAATCGAAGACGTGGCCGTGGCCTCGGGGCACGGCCAGCAGTGGCGCTGCGAGGTTGCGTTCCAGGCGCAGTCCACAGCGGAGATCTTCCGCCCGGAACGCACCCAGCCCAAGCCACGCGTCCACGGGCCGCAGACCGCCACCGTGGTTGGCCCAGAGAAGGAACAGGTGTGGATCGATGAGTACGGGCGGGTCAAGATTCAGCTGCACTGGGACCGTGTCGGCCAGCGCGACGCCAACAGTTCCTGCTGGGTGCGGGTATCCCAGGCCTGGCAGGGCGACCAGTTTGGCGCCAGCCATCTTCCGCGCATCGGTCAGGAGGTGATCATCGGCTTCACCCACGGCGACCCGGACTGCCCGATCATTACCGGCCGGATGCCGAACCGGGTCAATCTGACGCCGTGGATCCTGCCCGGCCAGCACGCGCTGTCTGGCTTTCGGAGCAAGGAACTGTTCGGCGAGCGGCATAACACCTTCGTGCAGGATGACACGCCGGGCGAGATCCAGACGCAGATCGGCAGCGACCACCAGGCCTCGATGCTCAGCATGGGTTATATGGTGCACATCGTTGAGGCTGAGGGGCGCAAGGACAAGCGCGGCGAGGGGTTCGAGCTGCGTACCGACGGCTGGGGCGCGGTGCGTGGCGGATCCGGCCTGCTGATCAGCACCGAGGCCCGGCCCAACGCCGAAGGTCACCACAAGGATGTGTCCGAGACCGTGCAGCGGCTGGCCAGCGGCCATGACCTCCAGCAATCGCTGGGCGACGCGGCCGAGCATCTGCGCGCGCAGGAGGGCCAGCAGCTCGACGTAGCCAAGGCCCTGCAGGGGCAGCACGACACCCTGAAGGGGAGCGGCGAGCAGGGTGAGTTCGCCGCACCGCATCTGATAGTGGCCAGCCCCGCCGGCATCGCCGCCACCGCGGCCGAAGATATCCACCTGCACAGCGAGCGGCATACGGCGCTGACCACGGGGCAACACCTGTCGATCGCCACCGGCAAGAGCCTGCTGGCCAGCGCCGTGGAGAAGATCGTGCTGTTCGCGCGCCAGGGCGGCCTGCGCCTGTTCGCGGCCAAGGGCAAGATCGAGATCCAGGCGCAGAGCGATGACATCGAGCTCATCGCGCAGAAGGTACTGAAGCTCATCGGCACCATGGAGCGGGTCGAGATCATCGCCGCCAAGGAGATCCTGGTCAATGGCGGCGACAGCTACTTACGCATCAATGCCAGCGGCATTGAGCACGGCACGCCGGGCAGTTGGAAGGCGCACGCAGGCATACACGGCATGCCTGGGCCAAAAACGGCCGGCCAGGCTATGCCTGTCATGCCCAATGGGGATTTCAGGCAGGCCGAGCATTTTGTGTTGACGGAGCACCACGGCGGCGCACGCATGGAGAATCAACGCTATCGCGTTACGCTGGACAGCGGTCGAGTGATTGAGGGCATCACCAGTGACAAGGGCGAAACGGAGCTCGCGACGAGTAACGCCTATGAGATTGCCAAGATCGAGATCCTGCGCAATACCGATCCCAACAGCGTCATCGCTGTACAAACCAAAATGGTGTTGACCCGAACATGAGTACGCCCTCACTGGAATCCGAAAAGCGGCCCCCCGCCGAGCGCAAGCTGAAGCAGACGGTTGGTGGCAGGCAGGTGCTGCTCGATAGCGACGCCCCAACGTCCCTGGGGCGGCCGCCAGTCTATGCACTGTGCGAGCCGTATACCTTTGGCATGCGCCTGGCCGAGCCAGCGACCGATGGCAGCATGCACAAGTACCACTACCCTGTCGCGCAGGCTTATACCGATGCGATGCAGGCATTGCTGACCTATGGCATCGAATGGCCAGCGATTCATGGGGTAAAAGAACCGTTTACTCCGCTTGGACGGGCCGCTCTCAAGGCAAAGGCGAAGCCAACTGGCGTTAAGATGGCTTGGCCGATGGATGACGACCAAGCCGATGCATTTGCCGAGGCACTTGGACCCATCGTAGAAACCGCCCTGCAAGCGACAGCCTTTGGATTGCCCAAAGGTTATCCAAAGCAGGGCGGCGCGATGCCAGTCATCGACTTTATGGACAAAGAAACAACGACGGCGGCGGCCGGGGTTCAGCAATGCAATCCCTGGACGTTTCTAATGAACCCGTCCCTCATCCAGGAGATTTGCGAATCCCAGGAACCCAGTAGCCGGGACATGAAGCTATGTCTGCTGGCAGCCACTATCTATCACGAGGTCAGGCACTCGCAGCAGTTTTTCTGGATGCTGGCCATGGTGAAGCAGTTTCCGGGCGACTATCCGGGGCTCACACTCATGCCGGAGGTGTTCCCAGAAATCTACGAAAAAGAACTGCGTTCCCTGGCGGCGGCGACCCACGTTCCCGAAGAACCAACGGCGCGCATCGCCATCAAGCGCCTGGTTATCAGTTACTACTATGCCTTGCTGCACCTGCAACTGAGCACCCTGAAAAACCGTCGCGACGCGCCATCTCAGCAAATCGCCGAATATGAGCACGAGCTGGCTGTTTGCGAACAGCAAGTGGCAGACCTTCTCTTACATGTGGGTAGAAATGGCAGACCAATCGATTATAAGAAACTTCCTGACCGGGGGGTGGGCTACCGCCTGCGCCCCTGGGAAGACGATGCGTTTGCTTGCGACTTCGTGGTTGGTCAGCAGTGGTTTGGCCGTGCTTTGCCTGAGCCCGACCGCTGCAACCAGTTCTACGATCTCAAGGACGGAGAAAGACCCGATGCCAGGCTGTAACTATAACTCGTCGCCATGGTGCGGCAAGCCGCTTGTCCATGAGCCGAATC
>JARLJI010000077.1 GCA_031291295.1 Rhodoferax sp.
TCACATTTACGCCTCCTCGCTGCCGCCGGCCGAGTCAACTCAGTTTGTCCCCTGGAACACGGCACAGGCTGCCTGGGTGACGCGCAGCCTTGCCCTTGCCGGAGTGCTCAACTCGTCCCTGACTAATGCAGGCATGACGGTCACCCTGGGCCGCACCGCACTGCCGGTCGTCGACAGCATGGCCTGCCCGGCGCTGGCCGTTGAAATCGCTCCCGGGACCTCCCCGGACCACTCGGAGCCCACCAACCTCACCGATGCCGGGTACCAAGCGCGCGTGGCGCAGGCATTGGCGGCCGCCATTTTGGAATGGCGCACGAACGCGGGACGCGCCGGCGCTTTGAATGGGGAGGACCAGCCGTGATCCCCCGCTACCAGACCGTTCTGTTTGTCATCCTATTGGTCGCGTCCATTGTGATGGGCGCGGTGCTGTGGCAGTTGCGTAACCGCGCCCACGAGCGTCTGCTGGCCGGCCAGGACTCGACACCTACCCAGGCACCTGAAGTCGCACCGGCGGAGCAGGCCACGCTGCTGGTTGCCAACGACGGCGAGAACTCGCTGATGACCCAGGATCTGTTGCTACCCCTGCCGCAAAACCCCGGGGCTCGCGCCCGCGCTGTGCTGGCCAAGCTGCTTGACCTCTATACCCTGCCCAACGCCGCTCATCCGGTGCCGGGCGGCGGTAGTTCCATCTCCGAAGTCTTTTTGCTGCCGGCCACGGACTCGGGCTCGGCTGGCTCCTCAGCCGACTCCGGCGCAAAGGCCTCGCAAACCGGCGCTCAGCTTGCCGTGGTGAACCTTACCGGCGCCTTTGCCGCCAATCACCCTTCAGGGCTTGAGACGGAGACTCTTACGGTGCTCTCGATTTGCGCCACCCTGCACGCCAACCTGCCCACAGTCACCCAGGTGCGTTTCCTTGTGGACGGCCAACCACGCGCCAGCCTGGCCGGCCACGCCGACCTGACCCGGACCTATTTGACTTCGGACGCAGTTTCTATGGAAGGAACCCATCAATGACTACTACTCCGACCAGTGCTGGGACCAGTACCGGGACGACCACCGGGACGACCACCATTGGAGTTTTCGACTCCGGATTCGGCGGACTCACTGTTCTTCGCGCGCTGATTGCCCGTTTGCCGCAGGCCCACTACGCCTTTCTGGGCGACACTGCGCGCCTCCCGTACGGCTCCAAGTCGCGCCGCACCATCGCGCGCTACGCTGCACAAAGCGCGCA
>JARLJI010000001.1 GCA_031291295.1 Rhodoferax sp.
CCGAGTGTGCCGATATTATTGTTGCCGCTGGTCAGCGCCACATTGCCGTTGCTGGCGCTGCCGGTGAGGGTGGCGGCGATGAGGGTACCGTTCTCGCTGACATTCCCATCGCTGGCGAGCGACAGCCCGCTGCCGACCGAAGCCAGCCCGGCCAGTGTCATGCCGCCGGGGCCGGTGTTGGTCAGGGTCAGATCGGTGGCGGTGAAGATGCTGCCGGTCAGGTCGATGGCAGCGGCGGTGAGGCTGGCGTTGCTGGCCAACACCGGCCCGGCGATGGTCAGAGCGCTGCCATCCACCAGATCAAGCGCATTGCCGCTCAGGGTAAAGCCGCCGAGCGTGCCGATATTATTGCCAACATCGGTGAGGATCACATCACCGCCCAGACTGCCCAGGCTGGCCAAAGTGCCCGCACTGAGCGTGCCACTGCTCTGCGTGACGCCGCCGCTGATGCCGGCGAGTTCCAGCAAATTGCCGATGCTGACATTGCCCGCAATGTTCAGCGAGCCATGATCCGTCAGGTTCAGGCCCGGTGCGGTAAAGCTGCCGAGCGTGGCAATGGTGTTGGCGCTGCCGTTCAGCACAACATTGCCCACCGCCCCGCCACTCAGCGTGCCGGTGGTAATGGCGCCGGAGGATTCGGTGATGCTGCCCAGGCTGGTGAGCGAGAGATTGGCGCTGCTCAGCGAGCCGGCAAAATCAATACTGGCGGCACTCAGCGTGGCGTTGCCCGACAGGCTGACCGGGCCGGTGACCGACAGCGCCGTGGCATCGGCAAGGTCGAGGCTGATCGCGCTGAAGCTGCCGAGGGCGGCAATCGAATTACCGGCACTGGTGAGGATCACATTGCCATCGGTGGCATTGTCGCTGGTCAGCAGCGCGGTGGTGATGGCGCCGGAGGTCTGGGTGATATTGCCCGATACTGGCGGGTCGAGCGCCAGCAACGAGGTGGCGGTGACATAGCCGGTAAAGTCGATCGAGGGTGCCACCAAAGTCACCACATTGGCGGTCAGGCTGCCACCACCAAGCGCGATCTGATCGGTGAGGTCGAAGGTCCCGGCGGCGAAGCTGCCATCACTGGCCAAAGTGGCGATGCCGCCGATGCTGTTAAAGCCGCCGGTCAGTTGCACATTGCCATCGGTGATGGTGCCGCTGGTCAGATCAGCGGCGATGATGGTGCCGGTTCCGGTAATGCTGCCGGGGCTCTGCAAGGCCAGCACGCTGGCGCTATCGATCAGCCCGCCGAGCAATAGGCTGCTACCGCTCAGCGTCAGCGCACCGTTTGTGTTGATGCTGCCGCTCACATCCAAACTGCCGGTGCTGGCGAGGCTGGCGCTGGCAGCACTCACCGGCCCGGTGATGCTGAGCCCACTATTGTCATCAAGGTTGAAGGCGTAACCGGCAACATCGTAGCCGC
>JARLJI010000078.1 GCA_031291295.1 Rhodoferax sp.
ACTGCCCCAACGACCTCGCCGAGCTTCACGGCACTGCGCGCAACAAGCTCAAGAGCGCGCAGAAGCGTCCCTCCATCATCGCCGCCTGCTGGATGCAGGCTACGCTTTGGTAATGTCATGATTTATGGAAATCTCAATAGTAACCTCGGTCCTAGCACCTTGGGTAAAGCACCGCATCGAGCGCAAATCAGCAGAGATTGATCGAAAGCGGCAGCTCATATCGGATTGGCGTCAGATGATCATCGTAATCACCAACGAAACGAACGATCCCGACAAAGTCCGCGCCCTGCTACAGAATCATCCAGCCTTCCTCTCACTGGAGCCACACCTTACCGACGAAGCTCGGCGAGTCGCCTATGCGCGTTCCTTTACTGCGGTCGCCGGAGTTGAAGTCCCATACCCACTTCACGTCATAAAGAACGACATCTCGCGTATCGAAACGGCTTGGGGACTGACAAAGTGATCAGTTTCAGTCCGAGAACCGTGACACATAACATCTCCTATATGGACTCCTCCCTCAACGGCAAGAAACTGACCAATAGTTGAGCTTTGGAGGAAACGCCAGCGGTCGTATGTCCGGCGCCCCCGGCGGCCTGTACACGGCCTGTACACGCTCCACCAGCTAAAATCCAAGGCTTCCCCCGACTTTCCCCTCCGGAGCCGCCCACAATGGCAAACACCCAACTGATGGCCAACGCAATTCGTGCGCTGGCCATGGACGCCGTACAACAAGCCAATTCCGGACATCCCGGCGCCCCGATGGGCATGGCCGACATCGCCGTGGCCCTGTGGGGCCGGCACCTGCGGCACAACCCGCGCAACCCGCAGTGGGCGGACCGCGACCGCTTTGTGCTGTCCAACGGCCACGGCTCCATGCTGATCTATTCGCTCCTGCACCTGACCGGCTACAAGCTGGCGATGAGCGAGCTGAAGAACTTCCGCCAGCTGCACAGCCAGACGCCGGGCCACCCGGAGTTCGGCTATACGGCGGGCGTGGAGACCACCACCGGCCCGCTCGGCCAGGGCCTGACCAACGCGGTCGGCATGGCGCTGGCCGAGAAGCTGCTGGCCAGCGAGTTCAACCGCAAGGACGGCGACGTTGAGCACACCATCGTGGACCACCACACCTATGTGTTCCTCGGCGACGGCTGCCTGATGGAGGGCATCAGCCACGAGGCCAGCGCGCTGGCCGGCGCCTGGAAGCTGAACAAGCTGATCGCGCTGTACGACGACAACGGCATCTCGATCGACGGCCGGGTCACGCCCTGGTTCATCGACAACACGGCGCAGCGCTTTGCCGCCTACGGCTGGAACGTGATCGGCCCGATCGACGGGCACGATGTGGACGCGGTGGACCGCGCGATTGCCGACGCGAAGAACAGTGCGGACAAGCCCTCATTCATCATCTGCAAGACCCACATCGGCAAAGGCAGCCCGAACCGCCAGGACACTGCCAAGGCGCACGGCGAGGCGCTGGGCGCGGAAGAAATCAAGCTCACGCGCGAGGCGCTGGGCTGGCACTACAAGCCGTTCGAAATCCCCAAGGAGGTATACGCCGACTGGGATGCCAAGGCCGCCGGCCTGGCGCTGGAGACGGCCTGGGACCTGAAATTTGCCGCCTACAAGGCCGCACATCCCGAGCTGGCCAAGGAGTTCGTGCGCCGCATGAAGGGCGAGCTGCCGAAGAGCTTCCACCAGGTCGCGGTGGACACGGCCGTGGCCGCACACACCAAGGCGGAGACCGTGGCCTCGCGCAAGGCCTCGCAACTGGCGCTGGAAGCCTTCACGGCTGCATTGCCCGAGCTACTGGGCGGCTCGGCCGACCTGACCGGCTCGAACCTGACCAACACCAAGAGCACGCCGCCCCTGCGTTTTGATCTGGCCGGCGATGTGGTGCAGACGCCCGATGCGAATGGCGTGATGGTCGGCGGGCGCCACATCAACTACGGCGTGCGCGAGTTCGGCATGGCCGCGGTGATGAACGGCATTGCGCTGCACGGCGGCTACATCCCCTACGGCGGCACCTTCCTGACCTTCAGCGACTACTCGCGCAACGCCATCCGCATGGCCGCGATCATGAAGCTGCGCGTGATCCATGTGTTCACGCACGACTCGATCGGCCTGGGCGAAGACGGCCCGACGCACCAGTCGATCGAGCACGCCGCCAGCCTGCGGCTGATTCCCAACCTCGACGTCTGGCGCCCCGGCGACACGGCCGAGACGGCGATTGCCTGGGCCGTCGCACTGCAGAACAAACACAAGCCGACGGCGCTGCTGCTGTCGCGCCAGAACATCGCCTACGCGCCCAAGGGCCGTTCGGAGGCTGCGCCCGAGGCCTGCGGGCTGGAGAGCATCAGCAAGGGCGCCTACGTGCTGGCCGAGCCGACCGACGTGGGCCTCAAGAAAAAGGCCCAGGCCGTGATCATCGCGACCGGCTCCGAGGTGCCGCTGGCGCTGCAGGCGCAGGCGCTGCTTGCTACCAAAAGAATAGCTGTTTGCGTAGTCTCCATGCCGAGTACCACCACATTTGACCAGCAAAGCACGGCCTACAAGAGCGCCGTGCTACCCGCTGGCGTGCCGCGCATCGCGGTGGAAATGGGCGCGACGGGCGGCTGGTGGAAATACGGCTGCGCCGCCGTTGTCGGCATCGACACCTATGGCGAATCGGCGCCCGCGCCGGCGCTGTTCAAGCACTTCGGCTTCACGCCCGAGAACGTGGCCGAGACGGTGCAGGCCGTGCTGGCGAAGTAAGTTTTGTTTTAACTTTTGCGAGAGAAAACCATGACGATCAAAATTGGCATCAACGGCTTCGGGCGCATCGGGCGCAACGTGCTGCGCTCGGCGCTGCAGAACTTCCCCGACATCGAGGTCGTGGGCATCAACGACCTGCTCGAGCCCGACTACCTGGCCTACATGCTGCAGTACGACTCGGTGCACGGCCGCTTCAAGGGCGAAGTCTCGGTGGACGGCAACACCCTGATCGTCAACGGCAAGAAGATCCGCCTGACGCAGGAGCGCGACCCGGCCAACCTCAAGTGGAACGAAGTCGGCGCCGACATCGTGCTCGAATCCACCGGCCTGTTCCTGACCAAGGAAACCGCGCAAAAGCACATCACCGCGGGTGCTAAAAAGGTCATCATGTCGGCGCCATCGAAGGACGACACGCCGATGTTCGTGTTCGGCGTGAACCACAAGAAGTACGCTGGCGAGGCCATCATCTCCAACGCGAGCTGCACCACCAACTGCCTGGCACCCGTGGCCAAGGTGCTGAACGACAAATGGGGCATCAAGCGCGGCCTGATGACCACCGTGCACGCCGCCACCGCCACGCAAAAGACCGTGGACGGCCCTTCAAATAAGGACTGGCGCGGCGGCCGCGGCATCCTGGAAAACATCATCCCGAGCAGCACCGGTGCGGCCAAGGCGGTTGGCGTGGTGATCCCCGAGCTGAACAAGAAGCTCACCGGCATGTCGTTCCGTGTGCCGACCTCCGACGTGTCGGTGGTCGACCTCACGGTGGAACTGGATCGGCCCGCGACCTACAAGGAAATTTGCGCCGAAATGAAGGCGCAATCCGAGGGCGCACTCAAGGGCATCCTGGGCTACACCGAAGACAAGGTGGTCGCCACCGACTTCCGCGGCGACACCCGCACCTCGATCTTCGATGCCGACGCCGGCATCGCGCTCGACAGCACCTTCGTCAAGCTTGTGAGCTGGTACGACAACGAATGGGGCTACTCGAACAAGTGCCTGGAGATGGTGCGCGTGATCGCCGGGTAAGCGACACTGCCTTCACGCCAAACGCGCCTTCGGGCGCGTTTTTTGTTGCAAGGCCGGCCTCATGGAATCGCATCTTCACGAGTAGGGGGATTTGGCCCGTGCATGGAAGTGGCGCGCGCGCGAGAAGTAAAACAAAATCGCGCAGATGAACACCCTCGCCACCCACCCGCCCGTCCAGCGCCCGGACTATCAATTGGCTGACAGCCTGTGGGCGGCCTCGGGCGCCGTTTTCCTGACCGGCACCCAGTCGCTGGTGCGCTTGCTGTTGATGCAGCGCCAGCGCGATGCGGCCCGCGGCCTGAACACGCAGGGCTTCGTCAGCGGCTACCGCGGCTCGCCGCTGGGCATGGTGGACCTGGCGATCTGGAAGGCCGGCGAGCGCTTCAAGGACGCCGGCATCTGCTTCGTGCCGGCCATCAACGAGGAGCTGGCGGCGACCCAGGTGCTGGGCACGCAGCGGGTCGAGTCCGACCCCGAGCGTACGGTCGACGGCGTGTTTGCGCTGTGGTACGGCAAGGGGCCGGGGCTGGACCGCGCGGGCGACGCGCTCAAGCACGGCAACGCCTACGGCTCGTCACCGCATGGCGGCGTGCTGGTGGTTGCGGGCGATGACCACGGCTGCGTCTCGTCGTCGATGCCGCACCAGAGCGACCATGCCCTCATGGCCTGGAGCATGCCGGTGCTGCAGCCGGCCTGCGTGGCCGAATACCTGGAGTTCGGCCTGTATGGCTACGCGTTGTCGCGCTACTGCGGCGCCTGGGTCGGCATGGCGGCGCTGTCGGAAATCGTCGAGAGCGCCAGCACCGTGGACCTCGACGGGGTCAACGCGCGCGTCGCCGCCTGGGTTGATGCCGAGGCGGTGCGCGCCGCCACCGGCCACCGCGAGCCCGCTGACGGCCTGCACTACCGCTGGCCCGATCTGCCGTCGCTGCGCATCGAGTCGCGGCTGGCCGACAAGCTGCAGGCGGTGGCCGCGTTCGCGCGCGTCAACAGCATCGACCGCCACGTCATCGAGAGCCCGCACGCCACGGTCGGCATCATCACCTGCGGCAAGGCGCACTACGACCTGCTGGAAGTGCTGCGTCGCCTCGAGATCACGCCGGCCAGCCTGGCGCGGGTCGGCGTGCGCCTGTACAAGGTCGGGCTCAGCTTCCCCGTCGAGCCCACGCGCATCCATGCTTTCGCGCGGGGCCTGCGCGAGATCCTGATCGTCGAGGAGAAGGGCGCCATTGTCGAGACGCAGTTGCGCGACCTGTTCTACAACGCGCTGCCCGGTGCGCGCCCCGCGCTGGTGGGCAAGCAGGACCGCGACGGCCGGCCGCTGGTGTCGGCGCTGGGCGAACTGCGCCCGTCACGCCTGATCGAGCTGGTCGCGCACTGGCTGGCCGAGCACTTCCCGAACAACAGCGACCTCGGCGACCATCTGCAGCATGTGCGCGACTTCACGCCGCCGGACCTGCTCAGCAACGCCAGCGACTCGGTCAAGCGGCTGCCCTATTTCTGCGCCGGCTGCCCGCACAACACCAGCACCAAGGTCCCCGAAGGCTCTACCGCGCGCGCGGGCATCGGTTGCCACTTCATGGCCAACTGGATGGACCGCAGCACCGCCGGCCTGATCCAGATGGGCGGCGAGGGCGTCGACTGGGTCTCCCATTCGATGTTCACCAAGACGCCCCACGTGTTCCAGAACCTGGGCGACGGCACTTATTACCACTCGGGCTACCTCGCGATCCGCCAGGCGGTGGCGGCCAAGGCCACCCTCACCTACAAGATCCTGTACAACGACGCGGTCGCGATGACGGGCGGCCAGCCGGTGGACGGCGTGATCAGCGTGGACCGGATCGCACGCCAGGTCGAATCCGAGGGCGTGCGGCAGGTGGTCGTGGTCGGCGACGCGATCGACAAGTACGACGCCGTCAAAGGCCGTTTTCCGGCCGGCACCGAATTCCACGACCGCAGCGAGCTCGATGCGGTGCAGCGGCGCCTGCGCGAGGTGCCGGGCGTGACCGTGCTGATCTACGAGCAGACCTGCGCCGCCGAGAAGCGCCGGCGCCGCAAGAAGGGCGAGCTGGTTGACCCGCCCCGGCGCCTGTTCATCAACGAGGCGGTGTGCGAGGGTTGCGGCGACTGCACGGTGCAGAGCAACTGCGTGGCGGTGCTGCCGACCGAGACGCCGTTCGGGCGCAAGCGCAAGATCGACCAGACCAGCTGCAACAAGGACTACTCCTGCGCCAAGGGCTTTTGCCCGAGCTTCGTCAGCGTCACCGGCGGCGCGCTGCGCAAGAAGAGCGGCGCGCTGGCGGCCGGCCGGGACGCTTTCCTGCAGGGCGTGACGGCGTTGCCGCGGCCCGCCGCGCACGGCTGGGACGCGCCGTATGACCTGCTTGTCACCGGCGTCGGCGGCACCGGCGTGGTGACGGTGGGTGCCGTGATCGCGATGGCCGCGCACCTGGAGGGCAAGTCGGCCAGCGTGCTCGACTTCATGGGCTTTGCGCAAAAGGGCGGTGCGGTACTGAGCTTCGTGCGGCTGGCCGACACGCCCGAGCGGCTGAACCAGGTTCGCATCGACACCCAGCAGGCCGACGCGATCCTGGCCTGCGACGTGGTGGTCGGCGCCTCGCCGGATGCGCTGCAAACGGTCCGGTACGGCCGCACCAAAGTGCTGGCGAACGTGCACGAGATCCCCGTGGCCGAATCGCTGCGCAACCCCGACGCCGAACTCCAGGTCGAACGGCTGCTGGAGAAGATGCGCTTCGTGGCCGGCGCCGGACAGGTCGAGACCTTCGACGCGCAGACCCTGGCGGAGGAATTCCTCGGCGACACGCTGGCGTCCAACATTCTCGCCATGGGCTATGCGTGGCAGCGCGGCCTGGTGCCGTTGAGCCTGGAGGCGTTGACGCACGCGATCGAACTCAACGGCGTGGCGGTGCCGGCGAATCAGATGGCCTTCTCGCTGGGCCGCATGGCCGCCGGCGACCCGCAAGCGCTCGAGCGCATGCGCAGCGCGCCGGCGCACGAGCCGGGCGATGAATCGCTGGACGCGCTGATCGCGCGGGGCGTGGCGCATCTGGGCGGCTACCAGAACGCCGCCTGGGCCCGGCGCTTCGAGGCGCGCGTGCAGGGCGTGCGCCAGCGCGAGGCCGCTCTGGCCGGCGGCGATCCCGCGCTGCCGCTGGCCTGCAACGCCGCGCGCAGCCTGCTCAAGCTGATGAGCTACAAGGATGAATACGAAGTGGCGCGCCTGTACACGGATGGCGGCTTTGCGCGCCAGCTATCAGCACAGTTCGAGGGCGACGTGAAGCTCGAATTCCACATGGCGCCGCCCTTGCTGTCACGCCCGAAGAACGGCCAGCCCCCGGCCAAGATTCGTCTGGGCGGCTGGATGCTGCCTGCCATGAAGTGGCTGGCGCGCGGCAAGGCGCTGCGCGGTACCGTGTTCGATGTGTTCGGCTACACCTCGGAGCGGCGCCTGGAGCGCGCGCTGATTGCGCAGTTCGAGGCGCGCCTGGACGAATTGGGGGCCGGCCTCACGCCCGCCAACCAGGCGCTGGCCGTGCAGATCGCGGCCCTGCCCCTGAGCATTCGCGGCTACGGCCACATCAAGATCGCGAATCTGGCGCTGGCGCGCGCACGCGAAGCCGAACTGCTGCATCGCTTCGACCCGAAGCGCTACCCGAAGCCGCCCGCACAGACGGGCGCCGGGCAGTTGCGCGGCATCGCGGTCGTGGCGCGCTGAGTCGCGCGACCGCTCAAGTTTGAAGAAAAATGGCCTCTGGCCCTTGACCGGTATGGGGAGACAGCTATTGATTTTGTAGCGAACCGTTATTTGGGACGGCCGTAATGGGCGGTGAAGCTGGCCTTGGCGATCGTGTTGCCGTTGATCATGAAGCCAGTCAGGGCCGCAGTGGCGTCGGCCGGCACGTCGAGCTTGTCGGTCCCCAGCGCATACACGGTAAACACGTAGCGGTGCGGCTTGTCGCCCGGCGGCGGGCACACGCCGCCCCAGGCATTGGCGCCGTAGTCGTTGCGGCTCTGCACCGCGCCCGCGGGCAGCGTGGTGCTGTTGGCGGCGCCGGCGTTGCCCGCCAGTTCGGTCACGCTGGCCGGGATGTTGATCACCATCCAGTGCCACCAGCCCGAGCCGGTCGGTGCGTCCGGGTCGTGCACCGTGATGGCAAAGCTCTTGGTGCCCTTGGGTGCGCCGCTCCAGTGCAGCGCCGGCGACTTGTTCTCGCCGGCGCAGCCAAAGCCGTTGTACTCGAAGCTCTTGGGGATGGTGCCGCCGGCCGGGATGTCCGGGCTGGACAGCGTGAAGCCGGCCGCCTGCGCGGACGGCACGGCCAGCGGCGCGGCCAGGCTGACGACGCCGAGCACGGCAGCAGCGAGCGATGAACGGGGAATATGTTGCATGGGGCCTCCTGAAGGGTTGAGCCCCGCATCATCCCGCGTTTTGCGTCTCAGCTCAAATGCTTGCCCACGATGCCGGCCAGCTCGAACATGGTCACCTGGTCCTTGCCGAACACGGGCCGCAACTTGTCGTCGGCGTTGATGGCCCGCCTGTTCTGCGCGTCCTGCAGGCCGTTGGCCTTGATGTAGTCCCACAGCTTCTTGATCACCTGGGTGCGCGCCACCGGCTCCGCGCCGATCACGGCGGCCAGCGCTGCGCTCGGGGTCAGGCCGGCGCCGGGCTTGGCGGCCGATTTGCGCGGCGTTTTGACCGCAGCGGTTTTGCTGGCGGCTTTCTTCGCGGGGGCCTTGGCCGCGACTTTGCGCGCCGTCTTGGCTGGCGCGGCCTTGGCGCCGGCCGCCTCGGGCGCGGCCGTTTTGGCGGCCGTCTTGCGCGGCGGGAACTTGGACGGGGCGAACTCGAAGTTGACCTTGCCGGCCTCCTTGTCCCACGCGAGGAAGGCCTTGAAGGCGCGGCGCGTACGCATGGAGACGAACTTGTCGAGCAGGTCGGTCTTGCCGCTTTCCAGCAGCTTGCTCATCTGCTCGCGCACCACGGGCTGCTGCAAGATGATCTGGCCGCTCTTGAAGTCGCAGGTAGGCGTCGCTTGCGCAGCAGTGGGCACTGACTTTTCACAGACATAGCTCTTGCCATGCTCGAACACGACGCTGCCGCACTTGGGGCACGGGCCGAGCGAGGTCTGGCCCGAGAAATCGACCAGCTCGCCGGTCTCGGCGTTCTTGTCGTCGCCGAAGTCGAACTCCAGCTTGAAGTTCTTGGTTTCTTCGTCGAACTTGAGCACCATCTCGGCCGTGAACGGCCAGCCCGCCTTGGAGCGGAAACCCTCCAGCGGGCCGATTTTCCTGTCGCGCAGAAACTGCTCGACCTCGGCCACCTCGAAGGTCCGCCCGGCCGGCGTCTTGCCGAACGAGAAACCGCAGGCGTCCTCCCCCGTGCCGCTTTTGCCAGTGCAGGTGTAGCGGCGGTAGTTTTCCTTCACCACGCCGCCGCAATTGGGGCAGGGCGCCTGCAGCGTCGCGTAGTCGCCCGGAATGGTGTCGCGGTCGTATTCCTTGGCCTTTTTGACTATGCGCTCGGTCATGGCGGCGATCTCGGCCATGAAGGATTCGCGGCTCAGCTTGCCGTGCTCCATCTGCGCCAGCTTGTATTCCCATTCGCCCGTCAGCTCGGCCTTGGACAGCTCTTCCACGCCCAGCCCGCGCAGCAGCGTCATGAGCTGGAAAGCCTTGGCCGTCGGGATCATCTCGCGACCCTCGCGCAGCATGTACTTTTCGTTGATCAGGCCTTCGATGATGGCTGCGCGCGTGGCCGGCGTGCCCAGGCCCTTTTCCTGCATGGCCTCGCGCAGCTCGTCGTCGTCGATGGTCTTGCCGGCACCTTCCATGGCGCCCAGCAGCGTGGCCTCGGAGTAGCGCGCCGGCGGGCGGGTTTTCAGGCCGCGGGCCTCCACCGTCTCGGTGCGCACCATCTCGCCGGGCTTGACCGGCACCAGGCTCTGGCCCTTGTCGCCGTCCTTGGCGTCGGCGACCTCCTCGGCCGCCTCCTTGCCGTAGATGGCGAGCCAGCCCGGCCTGACCAGCACCTTGCCCTCGGTCTTGAAGTTGTGACCGACCGCGGTGCTAATGCGGGTCGTCACCAGGTATTCGGCGCTCGGGAAAAACACCGCCATGAAGCGGCGCACCACCAGGTCGTACAGCTTCTGCTCGGCCTCGGACAGGCCGTGCGGCGCCTGCAGCGTGGGGATGATGGCAAAGTGATCGCTCACCTTGGCGTTGTCGAAGATGCGCTTGCTGGGCTTGATGTAGCCGTTCTTCAGCGCGGTGGCGGCGTGTGGCGCGAGGTGCCCCATCGGGCTGCCCGCCAGCATCTCGAAGGTCTGCTTGACCACCGGCACATAGTCTTCGGGCAGCGCGCGCGAGTCGGTCCGCGGGTAGGTCAGCGCCTTGTGCCGCTCGTAAAGGCTTTGCGCGATGGACAGCGTGGTCTTCGCCGAAAAGCCGAACTTGCCGTTGGCCTCGCGCTGCAGCGAGGTCAGGTCGAACAGCAGCGGCGAGGCCTGCGTGGTGGGCTTGCTCTCCTCGGTGACGCTGGCGGCCTTGCCGCGCACCGCGTCGGCAATGGCCTGGGCTTCGCGCTGCGACCAGACGCGATCCGCCTTTTTCTCGGCGTCGTCGGCATCGCGCTTGTGCGCCGGGTTGAACCATTTGGCCGGGTACTCGCCGGCCTCGGCCAGAAAGCTGGCGTGCACTTCCCAGTAGTCGCGGCTGATGAACTTGCGGATCTGCTCCTCGCGCTCCACCACCACCGACAGCGTGGGCGTCTGCACCCGGCCCACCGTGGTCAGAAAGAAGCCGCCATCGCGCGAGTTGAAGGCGGTCATGGCGCGCGTGCCGTTGATGCCGACCAGCCAGTCGGCCTCGGAGCGCGAGCGCGCCGCGTCGGCCAGCCCCTGCATCTGTTTTTCGCTGCGCAGCTGCGCGAAGCCGTCGCGAATCGCCTGCGGCGTCAT
This sequence comes from Rhodoferax sp., assembly GCA_031291295.1. Classification (GTDB taxonomy): domain Bacteria; phylum Pseudomonadota; class Gammaproteobacteria; order Burkholderiales; family Burkholderiaceae_C; genus Rhodoferax_A. The sequence continues at coordinate 10,758 of JARLJI010000078.1, forward strand.
CGACTGCAGCCACAGACGGCGCACCGGCTTGCCCAGCGGCTTGGCGCCCCCGGCGTACTGCTCGATCAGGCGGAAGATCAGCTCGCCCTCGCGGCCCGCGTCGCAGGCGTTGATCAGCTCGGTCACGTCCTTGCGTTTGGCGAGCCGGACCACCGCATTCAGACGGGTCTTGGTTTTCTCCACCGGCTTGAGGTCGAAGTGCGGCGGGATCACCGGCAGGTGGGCAAAGCTCCACTTGCCGCGCTTCACGTCGAATTCCTCGGGCGCCTGGATCTCCAGCAGGTGGCCGACGGCGCTGGAGACGATGTAGCTGTCGCTCTCGAAATACTCGTCGTGCTTGTCGAACTTGCCGGCCGTGGGCGTGAGCGCACGCACGATGTCCTGTGCGACCGACGGCTTTTCTGCAATGACCAAAGTTTTATTGAAAGCTTCGCTTTTCATCTGACTACAATCCAGTTCTCTCGCGGGCGCGCAGGCGCCCGCACATACACACGTGGGCGCACGCGCCCACACATGAATTCACCATACCAAATTTTTCAACCGTGCCCAAAAACCCGTCGTTTGCATCAGGCCGCCGCATTCAAACCCGCCGCTCGGGGGTGCACGGCAAGGGCGTGTTCGCCGTGCAGGACATTGCCGAAGGCGAGACCCTCATCGAGTATGTGGGCGAGGTGGTGACCTGGAAGGCCGCGCAGGCGCGCCATCCGCACGATCCCAAGGACCCGAACCACACGTTTTATTTTCATATCGATGAAAAACACGTGATCGATGCCAAGTTCGGCGGCAACTCCTCACGCTGGATCAATCACTCGTGCGACCCGAACTGCGAAGCCGACGAAGAGGGCGGGCGCGTCTTCATCAAGGCGCTGCGCAACATCGCGGCCGGCGAAGAGCTGAATTACGACTACGGCCTGATCATCGACGAGCGCTACACGCCCAAGCTCAAGGCCGAGTATCCGTGCTGGTGCGGCGCCAAGAACTGCCGCGGGACGCTGCTGGCGCCCAAGCGCAGGCGTTAAGGCCGCCATGAGCAGCGTCGGGCCGTCCCAAGATGCGAACGCCCCCTCAGGGGGCATCTCCTGGCCTGCACAGGCAATCCGCGCGGCCGTCGTGTCGTCGCTGCCGGACTTCACGGTCGAGGTGCTGCCCGAAATCGACTCCACCAACACCGAGCTGATGCGCCGCGCCCGGGCCGGGCAGATGGCGCCGGTGCTGCTGCTGGCCGAGCAGCAGACGGCGGGGCGCGGGCGGCTGGGGCGGGACTGGCAGAGCCAGCGGGGCGAGTCGCTGACGTTCTCGCTCGGCCTGCCGCTGGCGCCGGCGGACTGGTCGGGGCTGTCGCTGGCGGTGGGGATCAGCGTGGCGGAGAGCCTGCACCCGGACATCCGCCTGAAATGGCCCAACGACCTGTGGCTTAGCGATGCGCGCGGCGAGCGCAAGCTGGCCGGCATCCTGATCGAGACCGCCAGCTTTGGCGAGCTGCGCTACGTCGTGATCGGCGTGGGCCTGAACATCAGGCCGCAGGGCGGCGCCGGCCTGGCCACGCCCCCTGGCTGGCTGCAGGAGCTGCTGCCCGGCGTGGACGCGCCGCAGGCCCTGGCGCGCGTGGCGGCGCTGCTGGTGCAGGCGGTGCGGGCTTTTGAGGCGCTGGGGTTTGCGCCGTTCCAGGCCCGCTTCAATGCGCGCGATGTGCTGCGCGACCGCGAGGTCAGCGTCAGTGACGGCCAGGGCGGCGTGACCCGCGGCAGCGCCCACGGCGTGACCGACACAGGCGCGCTGCTGGTGCACACAAAGGCCGGCATGCAGCAAATCACCAGCTCCGAGGTCAGCGTGCGCCCCCTGCCCGGGCGTGCAGACCCATCTGCCTGATGCCATGCTGAGACTGCTTGCCCTGCTGCTGTTGCTGGCCAATGGCGCCTACTTTGCCTGGTCGCATGATTGGCTGCGCCTGTATGGGATGGGGCCTGTGCAGCAGTCCGAGCCGCAGCGCGTGGCGCGACAGATCAGGCCGCAGGAACTGCTTTTGCTGAAGGACGGCGCAGCCCCGGCCGCCGCGGCGTCTGCACCGGCTGGCGCGCAGGGCTCGATACCCTGAAAATGGCACTGTCCGGCAAAGCGCTGCAAGCCTGTCCCTGAACTACTTGAAACGGAATCCGCCATGTCACTCAAGCTCTACTACGCCCCCGGCGCCTGCTCTTTTGTTCCCCACACCCTGCTGGAAGCCACCGGCGAGCCCTACGAGCCCATGATGGTCAAGATCCACAAGGGCGAGCACTACGAGCAGCCTTACAAGAGCGTCAACCCGCGCAGCCAGGTGCCCGTGCTGGTGGATGACGGCGAGGTGATCACGCAGATCGTGGCCATCGTGACGTACCTGGCCGAGCGCTTTCCGGGCATGGGGTTTTTGCCCGCCGAGCCGCTGGCCAAGGCCAGGGTGCTGGAAACGCTGGCGTGGATGAACAACACCGTGCACCCCACCTTCACCCATATCTTCATGCCGCAAAAGTTCGCCGACAACCCGGCCGTGCATGGCGATTTAAAGGCCTATAACACCCAGCTGTACCGCGGCATGCTGGGCGAGCTGCAGGCGCTGGTGGCGGCGGCCCAGGCGCACGGCTGGGCCTGGCTGGGCGGTGAGCGCTTCGGCCCGCTCGACGCCTATGCGCTGACCCTCTTGCGCTGGGGCAGCATCGCAGGCATCGATCCAGCCGGCTTCCCCGTGCTGTGGGCCGCGGTGCAGCGCACGGCCGCCCTGCCCCCTGTGGCCCGCGTGATCGAGCGCGAGCGGCTGCAGCTTAACCTGTATCGGCCGGGCTAGAAATAAAGCGCACGTTGAAACGCGCGCCGGGCGGTACATGGCCCGGACGCGCGTCTTCCAGGCTGACCACCGCCTCGTGTTTGCGCGCGATCTCGAGCACGATGGGCAGACCCAGGCCGGAGCCGTCCGCGTCCGTACCCAGAACGCGGTAAAAGGGCTGGAACACCAGGGCCTGCTCCGCGGCCGCAATGCCCGGGCCTGAATCCTCCACCTGCAGCACCACCACCTTGCCGAAGGGGTCGGCCAGCACGCGCGCGGTGACCACGCCGGGATGCTCGGCGCCGGACGGCGTGTAGTTGATGGCGTTGTCCAGCAGGTTGCGGATCAGCTCCTCGAGCAGCGTTGCATTGCCATCGATCCGCACCCACGGCGCGCCGGGCTGCGCGCCCTCGTAGCCCAGGTCGATGCGCTTTTCCAGCGCGCGCGGCAGGCAGTCCTGCACCACGTTCATCGTGAGGCGTGCCAGGTCGCAGGGCTGGCGTGCCATGCTGGTGCCGTCGCTCTCGGCCCGGGCCAGCGCCAGCAGCTGGTTCACGGTGCGCGTGGCGCGGATGCTGGAGCGCCCGATCTGGCGCAGCGACTGCTTGAGGTCCTCCGTCGAGCCTTCGCGCAGCGCCATCTCGGCCTGCATGCGCAGGCCCGCTAGCGGCGTTTTGAGCTGGTGCGCGGCATCGGCCAGAAAGCGCCTTTGCGTGGCCATCGAGTCCTTCAGGCGCGTCAGCAGGTCGTTCACCGACGACACCAGCGGCGCCACCTCCAGCGGCACGGCCTTGTCGTCCAGCGGGCTCAGGTCGTCGGGGCGGCGTGCGCGGATGCGCTCTTCGAGCTGGCTCAGCGGCTTGATGCCGCGCACCAGCGCCAGCCACACCAGCAGCACGGCCAGCGGCAGGATGGCGAACTGCGGCAGCATCACGCCCTTGATGATCTCGGTGGCCAGCACCGAGCGCTTCTCGCGCGTCTCGGCCACCTGGACCAGGGCGGCCTGGGCGCCGGGCAGGTCCAGTCCGACCCGGACGTAGGCAATGCGCACATCCTGCCCGCGCATCTCGCCGTCGCGCAGGCGCACGTCGCCCACTGCCGGCTTTTCATCGTCGAGCGGCATCGGCAGGTCGCGCTCGCCGCTCAGCAGCTCATTGCGTGCGCCGAGCACCTGGTAGTAGACCTGCACGTCATCGTCGGCGCGCAGCAGTTCACGCGCCGGCTGCGGCAACTCGAAGCGCACGCGGCTGTTGTGCACCGAGACCAGTTGCGCCAGCGCCTGCACGTTGTATTCCAGCGCGCGGTCGAACGGCTTGTTGGCAATGCCCTGCGCCACCAGCCATGTCAGCGCCAGGCTGATCGGCCACAAGAGCAGCAGCGGCGTGAGCATCCAGTCGAGGATTTCTCCGAACAGCGAACGCTGCTCACGCTGGAACAGTTTCACGGAGATATTTTTTCAAGGCAGTAGCCGAGGCCGCGCACGGTGGCAATGCGGATCGGGCCCTTCTCGATTTTCTTGCGCAGGCGGTGGATGTAGACCTCGATGGCGTTGTTGCTCACCTCCTCGCCCCACTCGCACAGGCGCTCCACCAGCTGGTCCTTGCTGACCAGACGCCCGGCGCGCTGCAGCAGCACCTCCAGCAGGCCCAGCTCGCGCGCCGACAGCTCCACCATCTTGCCGTCGATCGTGGCCACACGGCCCGCCTGGTCGTACACCAGCGGCCCGTGCTTGATGGTGCTGCTGGCGCCGCCCATGCCGCGGCGCACCAGTGCGCGCACGCGCGCTTCGAGCTCCTGCAGCGAAAAGGGCTTGGCCATGTAGTCGTCGGCGCCGTAATCCAGCCCCTTGACGCGCTCTTCCACGCTGTCGGCCGCGGTCAGGATCAGCACCGGCAGCGCCGAGCCGCGCCCGCGCAGCTTCTTCAGCACTTCAAGGCCATGCATCCTGGGCAGGCCCAGGTCCAGGATCAGCAGGTCGAACTCGTTGTTGGTCAGCAGCGCCGCGTCCGCTTCGGTGCCGCTGGCCACATGGTCCACGGCGGCGCCCGAGGCGCGCAGCGTGCGCAGCAGGCCGTCCGCCAGCACCTGATCGTCTTCGGCAATCAGAATCCGCATGCATGTCTCCGGTTAGGCGCTTCGGTGGGTCGGCGCACTTGAGGGCAAATTCTAGGCTCGCGCCGGCTTCCAGGCCGCATAAATCTCCAGCCCGATCATCGCCACGGTCGCCACGTCAGGCCCCACGTCGGCGCGAAACTCGGCTTGCGCCTGCGCCACGGCGTCCCGGAAGGCCTGCAGCCAGTCCAGCCCGGTGGGCGTGAATTGCACCCGCCGCGCCCGCGCATCGCGCGAATCGGGCGCGCGCGTGACCAGCCCCCAAGCCTCGCACTGATCCACCAGATGGCCCATCGCCTGCTTGCTCATGCCGGCGCGCTCGGCCAGTTCGGTCAGGCGCGAGCCCTGCAGCGACAGATGGCGCGTGATGTGGATGTGCGCCGCGCTGACCTGGCCGCGCGCGGCCAGGTTCGACAGGGCCAGCGGCACCTCGATGTTTTGCGCCATCAGCTGCAGCACGCGCTCGTCAAAACGGCGCATCGCATGGCCGAGCAATCGGCCCAGATGGGTTTCTCGCCAGCCGTCTTCTGCCAGAGGATTTGGTGCGCTTTCAGTCATCGATAGATAGTAAATCAAACTGACTAAAAATCGTGTTTACTTTATTCAACCCGCCACGTTAAACTACTGTTCAAGCATCCAGCCTGTCGTTAACAACAGAGAAAACGACACCGGATGCACCGGGCGAAATTGCTCATTCACCGTTGATTTTCAAGGAGTTTCTCATGGATGCACCCGTCAAAGGCCTGGCCCCGACCAGCGAAAAAGCCAAGGCCCTGCAGGTCGCACTGGCCCAGATCGAGAAGCAGTTCGGCAAGGGCACCATCATGCGCCTGGGCGAAGGCGAGGTGATCGAGGACATCCAGGTGGTCTCCACCGGCTCGCTCGGGCTGGACATTGCACTCGGCGTCGGTGGCCTGCCGCGCGGCCGGGTGGTGGAAATCTACGGTCCGGAATCGTCGGGCAAGACCACGCTGACCCTGCAGGTCATCGCCGAGATGCAAAAGCAGGCTGGCACCTGCGCCTTTGTCGATGCCGAGCACGCGCTCGACATCCAGTATGCGCAAAAACTCGGCGTGAACCTGCAGGACCTCCTGATCAGCCAGCCCGACACCGGCGAGCAGGCGCTCGAGATCGTGGACAGCCTGGTGCGCTCGGGCGCGGTCGACCTGATCGTGGTCGACTCGGTCGCCGCGCTCACGCCCAAGGCCGAGCTGGAAGGCGAAATGGGCGACAGCCTGCCCGGCCTGCAGGCGCGGCTCATGAGCCAGGCGCTGCGCAAGCTCACCGCCCACATCAAGAAAACCAACTGCATGGTGATCTTCATCAACCAGATCCGCATGAAGATCGGCGTCATGTTCGGCAGCCCCGAGACCACCACCGGCGGCAACGCGCTCAAGTTCTACGCCTCGGTGCGGCTCGACATCCGGCGCATCGGCACCATCAAGAAGGGCGACGAGGCCATCGGCAACGAAACCCGCGTCAAGGTCGTGAAGAACAAGGTGGCACCGCCGTTCAAGACCGCCGAGTTCGACATCCTGTTCGGCGAAGGCATCAGCCGCCACGGCGAGATCATCGACATGGGCGTGGAGGCCAAGATTCTCGACAAGTCCGGTGCCTGGTACGCCTACAACGGCGAGAAGATCGGCCAGGGCCGCGACAACGCACGCGAGTTCCTGCGCGAAAACCCCGCGCTCTCGGCCGAGATCGAGAACAAGGTGCGCGAGTCGCTGGGCATCCCGCTGCTGGCCGCCGCTGCCGAAGAGGCGAAGTAGCCGGATATTTACAGGAAAAGTGCCTGCAGTCCTTGATGCGCATGCGATATCCGCTATGAAATATGTAGCGGTTGCGAGTTTCAGAGGCGCCCGGCACGGCTTGCCCTGAGTTGTGCCGCATCGGCCATGTCGTTCGCCCAACCCTCCCTCAAAGGCCGCGCGCTGCGCTTGCTGAGCCAGCGCGAGCACTCGCGCGCCGAGCTCGAGCGCAAGCTGGCCCGGTACGAGGAAGAGCCCGGCACGCTGGCGCGCGCGCTCGACGAGCTCGCGGCCAAGGACTTCATCAGCGAGGCGCGCGTGGTCGAATCGGTCCTGCACCAGCGCGCGCCGCGCATGGGCACGATGCGCGTGCGCCAGGAGCTGGTGCAAAAGGGCATCGCACCCGAAGCCATTGCCGAGGCCGTCGCCGCCCTGCAGGCCACGGAGCTTGAACGCGCGCGCGAAGTCTGGCGCCGCCGCTTCGCCGCGCCCGCGCAGGACGCTAGCGGGCGCGCGAAACAGGCGCGCTTCCTGCTGGCACGCGGTTTTGCGGGGTCCGTGGTGGGGAAGGTGCTGCGCCACGACCTGGACGAATGAATCCCATCGGCCGGCGCAGCCCGGCCCCTTCGTGGAACACCGCGGAACCGGCTTTGCCGGGCCGCTGGTGTTGCCCCCTGCAAGGGGGGAGGAGGCTACGCGAAGCGTAGCAAGCCTGGGGGTGTTCCTATATTTCGAGCATCAGCTTGAGGTTCTGCACCGCGGCGCCGCTGGCGCCCTTGCCCAGGTTATCCAGCCGCGCCACCAGCACGGCCTGGCGCAACGCTTCGCTGCCGAACACGCGCAACTCCATCTTGTTGGTGTCGTTGAGCGCCAGCGCATCGAGCCGGGCCGCACCGCCCACCGGCTCGACCGTGACCCAGTGTTCGCCATTCGCCGCCGGCTCGCTGGCCGCGTAATGCCGCACCAGCGCGTCGTGCAGGTCGGCCACCTTCGGGCGCCCGGGCAGCAGGTCCAGATGCAGCGGCAACTGCACCAGCATGCCCTGCTTGAAGTTGCCCACCGAGGGCACAAAGATCGGCCGGCGCGTCAGGCCGGTGTATTTCATGATCTCGGGCAGGTGCTTGTGCTTGAGGTCTAGCGCGTAGGTCTCGAACAGCGGCGCCTGGCCGCTCTCATAGGCCTCGATCATGCTGCGCCCGCCGCCCGAATAGCCGCTCACCGAGGGCAGCGCCAGCGGGAAATTGGCCGGGATCAGCCCCGCGTCGACCAGCGGGCGAATCAGCGCGATCGCGCCGGTGGCGTAGCAGCCGGGGTTGGCCACACGCTCGGCGCGCATCACGGCCTCGCGCTGCCCCGCCACTAGTTCCGGAAAACCGAAGACCCAGCCGGGGGCCGTGCGGTGCGCCGTCGAGGCGTCGATGATTTTTGGACCTTTTCGGCCGGTAGCCCTTGCCAGGTCATCGATCATCGCTACGGATTCAATAGCAGCGCCGTCGTGCAGGCAGAGCACCACCAGGTCCGCCGTGCCCATCAGCGCGCGCTTGGCGGCCGGGTCCTTGCGCAATTCGGGCGCGATGCTGACCAGCTCGATCTGCGGCATCTGCTGCAGCCGCTCGCGGATTTGCAGGCCGGTGGTGCCGGCCTCGCCGTCAATGAAGATTTTGGGCATCGTGTGCTCCTGCCAACGTGTTCATGAATACACTGTATGCCCGCGCCGGGTTTGGTGCATTGCAACATGATACAGTCCACAGCTGCCAAGTCCATCGTCCTTTGCGCGGCCCCCGCCGTCGTATCCAGGACCAAAACCATCCATTCCTGAGAGAGACCTCATGAAGATTCACGAATACCAAGGCAAGGAAATCTTGCGTCAATTTGGGGTGCCGACGCCGCGTGGCATTCCGGCGTTCACGGTGCAGGAAGCAGTGGAAGCCGCGCAGAAACTGGGCGGCCCGGTGTGGGTGGTGAAGGCCCAGATCCACGCCGGCGGGCGCGGCAAGGGCGGCGGCGTCAAGCTCGCGCGCTCCATCGACGAGGTGAAGAAACTGGCCGGCGAAATCCTCGGCATGCAGCTGGTCACGCACCAGACCGGCCCCGAGGGCCAGAAGGTGCGCCGCCTCTTGATCGAAGACGGCGCCGACATCAAGAAGGAATACTACGTCTCCGCCGTGACCGACCGGGCTTCGCAGCGCGTGGCCTTGATGGCCTCGTCCGAAGGCGGCATGGACATCGAGGAAGTGGCGCACGCCACGCCCGAGAAAATCATCAAGGTGTTTGTCGATCCGGCCACCGGCCTGACCGACGCGCAGGCGACCGAGCTGGCGAACGGCATCGGCGTGCCGGCCGCATCCACCGCGAAGGCCGTCGATGTTCTGCAAAAACTCTACAAGTGCTATATGGAGACGGACGCCTCGCTGGTCGAGGTGAATCCGCTGATCCTGGAAGGCAACGGCAACATCAAGGCGCTCGACGCCAAGTTCAACTTCGACGCCAACGCGCTGTTCCGCCATCCCGAAATCGTGGCCTACCGCGACCTCGACGAAGAGGATCCGGCCGAAATCGAGGCCTCCAAGTTCGACCTGGCCTACATCAGCCTGGATGGCAACATCGGCTGCCTGGTGAACGGCGCCGGCCTGGCGATGGCGACCATGGACACCATCAAGCTGTTCGGCGCCGAGCCGGCCAACTTTCTGGACGTGGGCGGCGGCGCCACCCCCGAGAAGGTCACCGAAGCCTTCAAGATCATGCTGAAAAACCCCAAGGTCAAGGCCATCCTGGTCAACATCTTCGGCGGCATCATGAAGTGCGACACGATCGCCGATGGCGTCATCACTGCCTGCAAGGCCGTGAACCTGACCGTGCCGCTGGTGGTGCGCATGAAGGGCACCAACGAAGAGCTGGGCAAGAAGATGCTGGCCGAGTCCGGTCTGCCCATCATCAGCGCCGACACCATGGCCGAAGCGGCGCAAAAAGTGGTGGCTGCCGTCAAAGCTCACGCCTGAAAGGTACGAACATGTCGATCCTCATCAATAAAGACACACGCGTCATCACCCAGGGCATCACCGGCAAGACCGGCCAGTTCCACACCGAGAAGTGCCAGGAATATGCCAACGGCAAGAACTGCTTCGTCGCGGGCGTGAACCCCAAGAAGGCGGGCGAGTCGATTTTCAACATCCCGATCTACGGCTCGGTCAAGGAAGCCGCGGACAAGACGGGCGCCACCGTGTCGGTGATCTACGTGCCGCCCGCGGGCGCCGCCGCCGCGATCTGGGAGGCCGTGGAGGCCGACCTGGACCTGGCGATCTGCATCACCGAGGGCATTCCGGTGCGTGACATGCTCGAGGTGCGCAACAAGATGCGTGCCAAGGTGGCGGCCGGCGGCAAGGAAACCCTGCTGCTCGGGCCGAACTGCCCGGGCCTCATCACGCCGGACGAGATCAAGATCGGCATCATGCCCGGCCACATCCACCGCAAGGGCCGCATCGGCGTGGTCTCGCGCTCCGGCACGCTGACCTATGAGGCGGTGGCGCAGCTGACCGAAATCGGCCTGGGCCAGTCCAGCGCGGTCGGTATCGGCGGCGACCCGATCAACGGCTTGAAGCACATCGACATCATGCGGCTCTTCAACGACGACCCGGACACCGACGCCGTCATCATGATCGGCGAAATCGGCGGCCCGGACGAAGCCGAAGCCGCGCGCTGGTGCAAGGACCACATGAAAAAACCCATCGTCGGCTTCATCGCCGGCGTCACCGCCCCGGCGGGCAAGCGCATGGGCCATGCCGGCGCGCTGATCTCGGCCGGCGCCGACACGGCCGAGGCCAAGCTGGCGGTGATGGAAGAGTGCGGCTTCACGGTCACGCGCAACCCGTCCGAGATGGCCAAGCTGCTCAAGGCGCTGCTGTAAGCCGTGTTGTAAGCAATACTACAACCGGCCAGCGGCCATCCGGCCGCTAGACTCCAGACAGGACCAGGAAGCGCCCGCACCGCCAGTGACGGGCGCTTCTTGCATTGAGAAGCACTGGAGCACCCCATGGAGTTATTGCAAAGCCTTGATTTCTGGATCGGTTTGATCGAGATCATCTGGATCAACATCATCCTCTCCGGCGACAACGCCGTGGTCATTGCCCTGGCGGCGCGCTCGCTGCTTCCAAAACAGCAGAAAAGGGCCATCCTGTTCGGTTCGGGCGCGGCGGTCGTGCTGCGTATCGTGCTGACCGTGGTGGCCGCCAAACTGCTCGCGCTGCCCTTCCTGCAAGTGGTCGGCGGCTGTCTGCTGCTCTGGATCGGCGTGCAATTGCTGCGCGACGAGGAGGAGGGCGAAGGCGAGGGCAAGACCCACGGCAGCCTGATGGCGGCGGTGCGCACCATCCTGATTGCCGACCTCGTGATGAGCCTGGACAACGTCATCGCCGTGGCCGCCGCCGCGCAGGGCAGCATGGTCCTGTTGACCCTCGGGCTGGCCATCAGCATTCCGCTGGTGGTGTTTGGTGCGTCCCTGATGGTCAAGCTGATGGAGCGCTTCCCGCTCATCATCACCGTGGGTGCGGCCTTGATCGGCTGGGTGGCCGGCGAGACCATCATCGGCGATGTCATCCTGAGGGGTATTTTGACGGCCGCCCCATGGCTGCATTACGCCGCCCCCGCGGCGGGCGCGCTGTTCGTTGTCGGCGTCGGCAAGATGCTGGCGGCGCGCGGCCGGGCCACCCAAACCGCCGGCTGAACGACTGCCGGTTCGGCCGGCCGGGACCGGCACTTTTGCAACAAGTTCCCGGCGCCGGCGTGAAGTTGCTTGTTTGCCGCGAGCGCCTCTGGTAACGTGATGCAACATTGTTTGCCGCGCGCATGGCTGCCGCCCTGCGGCCGCCAGACGCTGTGAACAGAATCGTGACTTGATCCGTCAAGTGAACAAAAGGCGGCCATTTGATTTACCAGTTTTGCGCCCACACCGACCCGGGCCGGGTTCGCGACAACAACGAGGACTCCGTCACGTTCGACGCCTCATCGGGGCTGGCCGTGCTGGCCGACGGCATGGGTGGCTACAACGCGGGCGAAGTCGCCAGCGCCATGGCGACCACGTTCATCCGCTCCGAACTGGGGCGCTGGCTGACCGAGGCGGGCAAACAGACCAGTGCCAAGGACGTGCGCCGCGCCATGGAGATTTGTGCGGACAATGCCAATCGCGCCATCTTCAATGCGGCCAACGCCAACCCCCAGTACGCGGGCATGGGCACGACGCTGGTGGTGGCGGTGTTGCAGCAAGACCGGCTCATGCTGGGACACATCGGCGACTCGCGCTGCTACCGGCTGCGCGAGGGACTGCTGACGCGCCTCACCCGGGACCACTCGCTGCTGCAGGAGCAGCTCGATGCCGGCCTGATCACGCTCGAGGAGGCGGCCGGCTCGCTGCACAAGAACCTCATCACCCGGGCGCTGGGGGTCGAAGATGCCGTGCTGCTCGAGGTCAACGAGCACCGCATCCTGCCCGGCGACCTTTACCTCTTGTGCTCGGACGGGCTGTCGGACATGATGGACGAAGAAGCCATTGCGGCCATCCTGCGTACGGACGCGGCGCTGCCGCAAATGGCGACGCGACTGATCGAAAACGCCAACGCCAATGGGGGACGCGATAATATTTCAGTGCTGCTCGCCCAGCGCAGCGACAATTCCACAAAACGGGGCTTGATTTCCAGAATGCTGGGAAACTAGCCATTGATCCTAGCGGGCCCACAGCCATTACAGAAACAGGAGCCGACCATGCCGAAAATGATCGTGTCGATCGACGGTGTCGTCATCAAGGAATTTCAGTTGACCAAGGACCGCACGACGCTGGGCCGGCGGCCGTACAACGACATCGTGATCGACAACCTGGCCGTCAGCGGCGAGCATGCCGCCTTGCAGATTGTGGGCAACGAGGTTTACCTCGAGGACCTCAACAGCACCAATGGCAGCTACGTCAACGGAAAGTCGATCAAGAAACAGTTGTTACAAAACAACGACACGATTGAAGTTGGCAAGTACAAGATCCGGTTCGTGAACGAGGCGGCCGCTGGTGCGGCACTCGACAAGACGCCGGCGGCGCAGCCGGCG
>JARLJI010000079.1 GCA_031291295.1 Rhodoferax sp.
GCGCGATGTCGTCAAAGAGCCCGCTGCCCGCAAGCTGTTCGCCGTTTCTATTCTCTATCTGTTTGCGCTTTTTGCCGCGCTGATCGTCGAGCATGTAACAGGGTTGGAGAAACTCCATGCCTGGCTTTGATTGGCTCGACCGTGATCCGCAAACGACCGCGCGCGAGCGCAAGCGGCGCAGCATTGCCATCGGCGTCGTCCTCGGCGCGCTGGTGGTGTTGTTTTATGTGATGACCATGATCCGGGTTCACCCATAAGGCTAGGGACGTGACATGCCGCATAGTGAAGCCAAGCACGATTATCACCTCGTTGAGCCCAGCGCCTGGCCGCTGGTGGGGTCGCTCAGCGCTTTCGTTATGCTCGGCGGCGCCGTCCTCTGGATGAACAAGAGCTATGCCGGTTTCGGCGTGCTGGCGGGCATTCCGTGGATCTTCGCCATCGGCTTTGCCATGGTGCTCTACACGATGGCGGGCTGGTGGCGGGACGTGATCACCGAATCCGTCGTCCAGCGGCTGCACACCCCGGTGGTCAAGCTTGGCCTGCGCTATGGCATGGTGCTGTTCATCGCTTCGGAAGTGATGTTCTTCGTGGCGTGGTTCTGGGCCTATTTCAATTCCGCTCTGTTCCCCGGCGATGTCTCCATCGGCGCTTGGCCGCCCAATGGCATCGTGACATTGGACCCTTGGCATTTCCCGTTGCTGAACACCGTGATCCTGCTGACCTCCGGCACGACGGTGACTTGGGCGCATCACGCTTTGCAGCATGGCGACAAGAAGGGGGCGGTTCAGGGCCTGCTGCTCACGGTGCTGCTCGGTGCCAGCTTCACTTGCATCCAGGCATATGAATATGCCCATGCGCCGTTCACCTTTGGCTTCAACGGCGCGGCTTTGGCGGCTTTCACCGATCCGGCCCACGCTTCTCTCGCCATCGGGCAGGGCAATCTGTCAGCGATTTACGGCTCGACCTTCTTCATGGCGACGGGCTTTCACGGCGCCCATGTGATCATCGGCACGATATTCCTCAGCGTCTGTCTGGCCCGCGCTATTCTCGGGCACTTCACGCCGACGCGCCATTTCGGTTTCGAAGCC
>JARLJI010000080.1 GCA_031291295.1 Rhodoferax sp.
ATCCGACCCGCCTTCAATCGTTTCTTCGCCGCTTCGCTCAATCGTTTTTGCATCACGCCAATATTCTCCAGCATTGCTATTGGAGACATAACGCTTGAAACGCTCAGCGGTTGTCACGATTTACGGAAATATCAATAATCAGGGGGGGCGGCAAAACGACGCTTCGCCTTCAGCAATTTCGGCATTGCCACGCGTGGTCGCGGCGACCGAGGGTCGAATACCGGTCTTCATGGACGGCGGAATCCGGCGCGGCGGTGACATTGCCAAAGCCCTGGCGCTAGGCGCGACTGCGGCCTTCGTGGGTCGCCCAGCGCTCTACGGCTTGGCGACCGACGGGGCCGAAGGTGCTGAGGCCGTGATCAAACTGCTTGCAGCCGAACTGGTGCGCAACATGACCTTGCTTGGCGCGACTTCAGTATCTGCTCTGCCCGGCGCGCTTGAGCGCGCAGGCGACTACCTGGCCTAGATGTGCCCTTGAAGCGGTCCAGCGAGCGCGCGACTTCCGCGCGATTCCCTTTTTTCGTAGGGCGTCGCCCACCCGAGCGGACTTGTCAGCTCATTGCTTGACGGACGAGCAGTGTGTCGGTGAATTGCTCGAAGGCCACAATCTTTCCGTCTTGCAACTTCCAGACATGGGCCACTCGAGCTTGCATTTGCTTTCCCGTAGCGCGGCAGGTGCCGTGGTACGTCCCGACCCCAACGAGGTGGTCACTACCGTCGACGAGGGTCTGCAGTTCGAAGCGGTAGCCGATCCACTCTTTGCCGAGAACGGCAAAAACGTTGTCCACAACCTCCTGGGGCCCGACCCAGGTCCCCGCGCAGGGGAAGCCCGCCATCTCGGTCCAGCGCACCTGCGGCGATACATCGGCCATCATCGCGCCAACGTCCCCCAGCGCGGACGCCGAATAATGGGCGCGGACGACGTCGATATTTGTGGTCATCCTCTCAACCCCACTTCATGTCACCCTTGGCGACCTTGGCCCCTATCTGCAGAGCCACGCCCATCCCGGCGCTCGGGTAGCGCTTGGTCATGGCTGCAATGAGCGCAGCGCTGTCCGCGGCCTTTGCCAGTTCTTCCTCGAATGCCAGGAGATAGTCGCGCGTGTAGCGGATTGCGGTTGCATCTGTCGGCGCACTGGGCGCCATGTGGCCAGGGACCACGACGACGGGCTTGCGCGCTGCCATCGTATCGAGCGTCTTCACCCAGGCGGCGCGAGCCTCGGCCCCCTGTGTGTCGGCGGTCCACACGTGAACTCCGGAGAACAGGAGCACGCCGCCGAAGATGGCGTTGAGTGAGGGGACCCAGATGTAACGGCGGTTGGCAAGCGAATCGGCGTCAACGATCTCCACAGTCTGTCCGTCGACGGTAAGAGTGCGGCCGTCGAAGGCTTCGGGCATCACGATGTCCGTCAGCGCCTGCGGACCGTTTTCTTTGAGCTGAGGCGCCCAGGTGGCCAGCTTCTTTTCCACGTTGCCCTTGATGGCCGCGATCGTGGCCGATGCAGCAATCACCTTGGCCTCCGGAAACGCGGCCTTGATCGGCGCGAGGCTGAAGTAGTAGTCGGGATCGCTTTGGCTGATGTAGATCGTCGTGAGCTTCTTGCCATTCGTTTTGATGGCCTCGGCCAGCGCCTTGCCGTCGGGAAGCGTGAAGCCGCCGTCAATCAGCACGGCTTCGCTTGCGCCGGAGATCAGCACGGGGGCACGGAAGAATCCGTGCTCGCCGGCGGGGAAATGCTTCCATGTCAATTGCGTGTTTGCAGCCATGGCGGTTTTCACTCCTAGGATGGCCGTCGCGACAGCCGCGGCGGTTACAGTTTTGATTGCGTTTCTTCGTGTTGTCATGGGAACGTGCTTTCTAGTTGGAGGAACAAGGTTGACGGGAATGGCCGGCGATGGGATCAGCGAGCAGCCAGCACCACTTCCAGCTGGCCGACTAGTGCCAGCGGATCGGAATAGGCCGCAGCGTGGTCCAGCACCCAGCGTTTCGTGCCGGATTCGGCAACCAAGGTTGGCACGCCGCGAGCACCGAGCTCCCGCATCAGCGCCCGGGCGCGCTCCGTGCGGGCCTGATTGACGCCGAGAAGGTCGGCGTCGAGATGCGTAAGCCTTGCCGCAGCCCGTCCAAGATCGAGCGCGTTCAGAAGATCGGCCAAGTTCGCGAGCGACGTCACATCGCTCCCCGCCACAAAGCGCGCATGCTGGATGGCCTTAAGTGATTCAAGTTCTCTGGCAGGATCGGTCACGGACACGGCGGTCAACGCCAACGTGGCGGGGCCGCTGTCGAAACGCTGCTGGCGGTTGCCGAGAACCTGATCACGATACCGCTCGGAAAAACGCTGGCCGGTCAGGCCTTCGATCCGCTGGTCGTTGGACCAGGCATATGCCGCGAAAGCATCGTCCATCGGCCTCGCACCATCGCCTGAAAACATTCCGGTCGGTAGCAGCTCAATATCGATCCCGGGTTGCGCCTGCAACCCAGTGACAGCCGGCGCCGCGCCGTAGCACCAGCCACAGAGCGGGTCGAACAGGTAGTGCAGGGGCTTGTCCATGAAGTTCTTCATTGATGCGACCAATGGTAGGCAAGCCCCATTGACTCGTAAACCCATACATGCTAGACACAATGTATGTTAATAACACACAATCAAGTCAAGAACGGCCTTGGCGGTCTGTCAAACCTCAAGCGTCTGACGTACTTCGTGTCCGTGGTCGAAACCGGTTCATTCACTGCGGCAGCAGAGCGTCTCGGAATCACTAAGGCGGTGGTCAGCCAGCAGGTGGCCCGGCTGGAAAGTGAGTTCCGCACCTCGCTTCTGGTTCGCACAACGCGCAAGGTCCGGCCCACGGAATCCGGGCAAGCCTTCTACCTGCGCTGCGCGATGATCCTGCGCGAAGCCGAGGAGGCGTTCGACGAACTGGCGGAGGGGTCGACCGAGCCGTCTGGCACCCTGCGACTGACGGCGCCGCTCGACTACGGCGTTGGCGTGGTTGTACCGGTCATCGCGGCCTTCATGCAGCGCTATCCCGCCTGCAAAGTCGACGCCATCATGAGCGACCAGAGGCTGAACATCATGACCGACAACTTCGAACTGGCGATCCGGGTTGGCTGGTTGGCTGACACCGGGCTGCAGGCTCGCAAGATCGGTACCTTCAGGCAAGTGCTCGTTGCGGCGCCCGCAATGGCGGCGCTGGCGGCCCAGATCTCCCGCCCCGAGGATATTGCCAAGCTGCCGTTCGTTGCCAATGCCGCGTTGCGTGATCCGCTGCGATGGGAATTCTCTCTCAACAAGGGCAAACGCCAGGTCGTGAATGTGCAGGCCTCGATTTTTCTGGACGCCACGCTTGCAGTGCGCGAAGCCGTGTCCCATGGCGCTGGGCTCTCCGTGTTGCCCGACTACGCGGTTGCGGCCGACATCGCCGCTGGACGCCTTATTGAAGTCTTGCCGCAGTGGCGCCTGTCTTCCGGTGGCATCCATGCGGTTTTCCCTGCGGCGCGCTTCCGTCCGACGAAAGTTCGGGCCTTCGTCGACCTGTTGGCAGAAAGAGAGTTGCTACGGGAGTCGTTTGGCGCGGGTGGTGGCTAATCTTTCGATTCCGCCCGAGGCAATCACATCAGCTCGCAGGCTCAGCAAGTTCACCCCGAGTGACTATCGCCGGCATGCTATGCGCCGCCCCGAAGAAATTCATCTAGGGCCTGTTAACACAAGCGAAGTCCGTCGGCGATCAGGGCAAAGCTGATGAAGCCAATGAACATCACGTCAAGTTTCTCGAAGCGCGAGAAGATTCGGCGAAAGCCCTTGAGTCGCCGGAACAGTCGTTCGACTTCATTTCGACGCTTGTACATCTCACGGTCATACTCCCAAGGCTCGATGCGGCTTTCCTTCGGCGGCACGACGGGGATGAAACCCAGATCGAGCGCCAACTGCCGCGTTTCGTTGCCCTCGTAGGCGCGGTCCATGAGCAGGTGCACAGGCCGATCGGGTGCGCCAAGCCGGCTGAGCAACGAGCGCCCTGCAGGCGCATCGTGTGCCTGGCCCGGCGACAGCGAGAACGTTACGGCCGTTCGAGCATCCGCGGCAACCATATGAATCTTGGTGGTCCAACCGCCTTGGGACTTGCCGATGGACTGCGGGCCGTTTTTTTTAACGCCCCGGTGCCATCGGGATGCACCTTCACGATGGTGCTGTCCAGCGACACGGCCTCGATCTTGATGCGCACGACCTGGGCTTGTTGAAGCTCCGCGAACACGCGGTCCAGCACGCCGCTCTTGGACCAGCGATTCATGCGCGTGTAGACCGTGTGCCAGTTGCCGAAGCGCTTGGGCAGGCCGCGCCACTTGCAGCCATGCTCGGCGACATACAGGATGGCGTTCAAAACGCTCAAATTCGACAGGCTCACGTTGCCGCGCTGTAGAGGCAGGCAGTGTTCGATCTGGGCGAACTGTGCTTCGGTGATCTCCATGCATGAAGTATCTCGCATCGCTCATGGGTAGATCTATTAGTGTTAACACGCCCTAGGTGGCAAAGGAGCCCATCGGCTATCGCCGCCAAGGTTCGCATATCCGCTTACGGCCTCATAGAGGGTAGCCATCCCTACTCAAATAGCCCCTGAACGCTTTCCAAGAAAGCGCTTTCGTTCACGGGGCCAGAAGGCACTCAATCCACCCGGTGGGTATCGTCCGCGGCCTGCGGCGGGGTCTTGATGGCGATGGCCTTGAAGCGGCCCGTGGTGGCCATCGAGCCGGCATGCACCGTGCCCTTGGGAATGATGATGAGGTCGCCGGGGCCGATCTGCTGCTGCTTGTCGCCGAGCCAGAAGGTGCCGCTGCCCTCGACGATGTACTGGATCTCGTCCGAGCCGCTGTGGTAGTGCTTGAAGACGTTGCCCGACTGCACCGCCACCGTAGCGCCGGGCCTGCTGACGTAGGTGTGCGAACGCAGGTCCAGCCCCGGCAGCGGGGGGCCGATGTCGTTGTCGCTCAACTGCGTCACGTGGATGATCATCGGCACCAGCGGCACGTCGGACTGCGCGGTGGCAGTGGGCACCCAGCGCGCGCTGAACACTCCGGCCGAGAAGGCAGCCGCCACGGCCACCAGAAGGGATAAACGTCGCATGCGAATCTCCTTTTTGTACGTGCGCCAAGTCATTATGAAACCAGGCCGGCGAAGTGTCACTCGCGCCTCAGGCCTTGAGGTACTCCGCCTTGCCACCCAGCCAGCGCTGTACGTGCTTGTCGGCCAGTTCGGGGTGCTGGTCCAGCATCTGTGGCGCCAACTGGCGCGCCCAGTCCAGCAGGCCGGCATCGAGCGCCAGATCGGCAAAGCGCAGCAGCGGCGCGCCCGATTGGCGGGCCCCGAGGAATTCGCCCGGGCCGCGAATCTCCAGGTCGCGCCGCGCAATTTCAAAGCCGTCGCCGGTCTCGACCATGGCCTTGAGGCGGGCTCTAGCCGTTTCGCCCAAACGCGGCGCCTCGCCGGTGGAGTACAGCAACACGCAGGCCGAGGCGGCGGCGCCGCGCCCGACGCGTCCGCGCAATTGGTGCAGCTGGGACAGGCCGAAGCGCTCCGCATGTTCGATCACCATCAGCGAGGCGTTGGGCACGTCCACGCCGACCTCGATCACGGTGGTGCTGACCAGCACGCCCATGCGCCCAGGGGCGCCTGCGTCGCCCGGGCCGCCGGTGAACAACGCCATCACGGCCTTTTTCTCGGCCGCCGGCATGCGCGAATGCAGCAGGCCGACCATGACGGCCGGGCCACCGTTCAAGCCTCCTCCGGACAGCGCCTCGCTCAGGGCCGCGTGAGTCTGCGTGGCGTTGACCAGGTCCAGCGCCTCGCTCTCCTCGATCAGGGGGCAGACCCAGTACACCTGCCGGCCCTGCGCGAGCTGGGCGCGGATGCGCTCGATCACCTCGTCGCGGCGCGATTCGTGCACGACCTTGGTGATGACGGGCGTGCGCCCCGGCGGCAGCTCGTCCAGGGTCGAGACCTCCAGGTCGGCGTAGTAGCTCATGGCCAGCGTGCGCGGGATCGGGGTGGCCGTCATCATGAGCAGGTGCGGCTCCTGCGCGTCGGCCGTCATCGTGCTGCCGTTCGTGGGGTCCGAGGCTTTGCCTCGGAGTGCCAGCCGCTGCGCCACGCCAAAGCGGTGCTGCTCGTCGATGATGGCGAGTGCGAGGCGCTTGAACACGACCTTGTCCTGGATCACCGCATGGGTGCCGATCACCAGCGCCGCCTCGCCGCTCGCGATCAGCGCCAGCATCTCGCGCCGCTCTTTCGCCTTCTGGCTGCCGGTCAGCCAGACGGTGCGCAGACCCAGCGGCGCGAGCAAGGGGTCAAGCCAGCCGATCAGTTTGCGAAAGTGCTGCTCGGCCAGGATTTCGGTCGGCGCCATCAGCGCGCACTGCCAGCCCGCGTCGATGCAGATGGCGGCGGCCAGCGCGGCCACCACGGTCTTGCCGGAGCCGACATCGCCCTGCAGCAGGCGGTGCATGGGGACGGGCTGGGCCAGGTCGCGTGCGATCTCCTCGCTCACGCGGTGCTGGGCGCGGGTCAGCTTAAAGGGCAGCACGGCCAGCAGCTTCTCGTGCAGGCCGCCGCGCCGCGGGCGCAGGGCAGGCGCGCGCAACCGATCGCGTGCGCGTTTCGCCTGCAACTGCGACAGCTGCTGCGCCAGCAACTCTTCGGCCTTGAGCCGCTGCCAGGCCGGGTGGCTGCGGTCTTCCAGTGTGGCCAGCGCCACGTCGGGCATGGGGTGGTGCAAAAACGATAGCGACTCGCGCAGGCTCCATAAGGGATAGAGGCTGATTTTGCTTAAATTTTCGTGTGAACCCGACAACTCGGGCGCGGGCAGCGTGTCCGACAGGTCGGCATGCGCCAGCCCGCCCAGCACGGCCTTGCGCAAATAGGACTGCGGCAAGCCGGCCACCGTGGGATAGACCGGCGTCAGCGCCGTGGGCAGTTCCCCGCCGGCCGCGCGGAACGAGGGATGCATCATCGTGAGCCCGCCAAAGCCGCCCCGCACCTCGCCGCGCGCACGAATGCGCGCGCCCACCGCCAGCGCCTTTTGCTGCGACGGGTAGAAGCTGAAGAAGCGCAGCAGGCAGGTCTCCGACCCGTCATCGACGGTCACCAGCAGCTGGCGGCGCGGGCGAAAGGTGACCTCGCAGGCCATGACGGTCGCCTCGATCTGCACCGTGTCGCCCTCGCGCGCATCGGCCAGCCGCGCGATACGGGTTTCGTCCTCGTAGCGCAGTGGCAGGTGTAGCGCCAGGTCGATGTCGCGCCTCAAACCCAGCTTGAGCAGGGCCTTTTGAGCCGGGCTCGTGGTCGGTTTGGCGGGCAGCGTCTCGGGCATGGGACAATTCTGCCTGCACTTCTGCCCCCTTTTTTACTTGGCACGGGTTCGTCCAGCCCTCAAGCACCATGCACCACTTTGCCCCGACCGCGCCGCGCACCTTCACGCTCAGCGATTTCGATTTCGCGCTGCCTCCCGAACTGATTGCCCAGCACCCGGCCCCGGAGCGCAGCGGCTCGCGCCTGCTCGACGGCCGCGGCGCGCTACCGGTGGACCGCATCTTTCACGACCTGCCTGCGCTGCTCGAGCCCGGCGACCTGATGGTGTTCAACGACACCCAGGTCATCAAGGCACGCCTGTTCGGCGAGAAGCCGACCGGCGGCAAGGTGGAGCTGCTGGTCGAGCGCGTGCTGTCCGGCAACCAGGTGGCGGCGCACATGCGGGTGAGCAAAAAGCCGGAGCTTGGCACCACTCTGGCGCTGGCGGGCGGCGGCGGTTTTCGCGCCACGCTGCTCGGGCGCTGGCCCGACGAGCAGGGTGCGATGTTCCGCTTTGTGCTGTCCAACGATGCGGGCGACGACCCTTACGCCTTGATGGAGCGCCACGGCCACGTGCCGCTGCCCCCCTACATCACCCACACCGATTCGGAAGAGGACGAACGGCGCTACCAGACGGTGTTCGCTAAAAACCCGGGCGCGGTGGCGGCACCGACGGCCGCCCTGCACTTCGACGAAGCGCTGCTGGCCGCGCTCGAGGCGCGCGGCGTGCAGCGCGCCAGCGTGACGCTGCACGTGGGCGCGGGCACCTTCCAGCCGGTGAAGACCGAGAACCTGGCCGAGCACCAGATGCACAGCGAGTGGTACGACGTGCCCGAGGCCACGCAGCAGGCGATCCAGGAGTGCCGCGCGCGCGGCGGGCGCCTCATCGCGGTCGGCACGACCACAGTGCGCACGCTGGAATCCATGGCTGCCAGCGGCCAGACTAGAGGCGACACGCGCATCTTCATCACGCCGGGGTTTGAATTCAAGCTGGTCGATGGCCTGATCACCAACTTCCACCTGCCCAAGTCCACCCTGATGATGCTGGTGAGCGCATTCGCCGGCTACGACCACATCATGGCGCTGTACCGCCACGCGATTGAATCGCGCTACCGATTTTTCAGCTATGGCGATGCCATGCTGCTGACACGCCAGCCATCTTGACGGCAGGGCAGACATCAACGGTCTACTTTGGGATTTACACAATGCGTTGCATGACTCATAATATCAACCAACCGGTTGGTTGATATATAAGGATTGCACATGCCACTTTCTTCTTCAGGAGCCCTGTCCGGACTTCGCGTCCTCGATCTGACCCATGCCCTCGCAGGCCCCTTCTGCTCGCAAATCCTCGCGGATCACGGGGCTGATGTGATCAAGATTGAACCGCTGGAAGGCGATTTCTTCAGGAAGGTAGGGCCATTTCGCAATGACGACGCAGTTCACCACTTCGGCGGCCTGTTCCAGTCCTGCAACCGCAACAAACGCTCGATTGCGATCAACTTGAAGCACCCAGAGGGTCAGACCTTGCTGAAAGAGTTGGTCAAGGGCGCGGATGCGCTGGTGGAAAACTACCGCGCTGGCGTGCTGGAAAAACTGGACCTGGGCTATGAGGCGCTCAAGCAAGTCAAACCCAATCTGGTCTATACCTCCGTACGCGGTTTTGGCGACAAGGCCGGCGGGCAAAGTCCCTACATGAACTGGCCAGCGTTCGATATCGTCGCCCAAGCCATGGGCGGATGGATGGGCATCACAGGCGAAGACCCCGAGCACCCTGTGAAGGTGGGCGGCGGCGCCGGCGACACCGTGTCCGGCCTGTTCGGTGGTTTCGCCACCTTGCCAGCGCTGTGCCACGCGCGTCCCACCGGGCAAGGGCAGTACGTCGATGTTGCGATGACCGACAGCATCCTGGCGCTGTCAGAACTCGTCGTCAGCCAATTCAGCTATCTCGGTATCTCGCCAGTGCCCGCAGGCAACGGCATTCCCGGCATGGCCCCATTTGGCACCATCAAGGTCAAGGATGGCATCATCGCCATCGCGGCGCCCCACGACGCGCAGTGGCGGGTGTTATGCGAGCTCATCGGGAGTCCGCAACTGGCTAGCGATGAGCGTTTTGCCACCGAGTCAACGCGCTGGGACAACCAAGCGGCTCTCTATCACGCGATCGAAGCGTTCACTCTGACAAAAACCAAGGATGAATTGCGGGCGCTGTTCGGGGGACGCGTGCCGTTCAGCCCGATCTATACCGCACAGGACATCTTCAGGGACCCGCATTTTTCCGCACGTCAGATGTTGCCGGAAGTCGAGCAGCCTGGCAGCGCACGGCCCGTTGCCGTGCCAGGCGTGCCCGTCAAACTTTCGAAAACACCCGGACAGGTGCGCCACCGCGCACCGCTGCTGGGGGAGCACACGCGGGAAATCCTGAAGGAACTGGGCGTGCCGAACACCCGCATCGACGCCCTGATTGGAGCGGGCGCCATTTCCACTCAATAATCCACGCATGCTCTCCAATAAAACCCCGCCGACAATCGAGAGGTCACTCGACATAACGGTGGCCGACTCTGCAATGAATTCAGCACCAAGTGATGAATCCGCCGTCTTTAAGGGAATTCCTTCACGAAGGAGAAAGGCGACCGGTCTTCGTCACGACGACAAGTGCACCGCTATTTTGCGCACCGCTGCCCAGCTGTTTGCCGCCAACGGGTACGAGGCCACCTCGCTGGACATGATCGCTGACCAGCTAGGCATGCACAAGGCCACGCTGTACCACTATGTGGACAATAAGGAGAGCATCCTCTATCAGTGCCTGGTGAAATCGTTCGGTGACTTGGACAATGTGATGAAAAGCATGGAGGACCGCAGCATCCCGGTGCTACAGCGCCTGCGTATCTTTGTTCACAGCCTGGCTTTGGCGCAGAACAACGATTTCGGCCGTTGCCTGGTGCTGGTTGGCTCGCGCCCTCTCGACATGATGCCCGGTGGCGAAATCCGTCAGTTCCGGCGCCGACTTGACGTCACCGTGCGCGCCTTGATCACGGAAGGCATTGCGGACGGCTCCATTAAGCCCTGCCACCCGGGGTTGTTTTCGGCGCTGCTGTTTGGCGCCCTGAACTGGGTACCGCGCTGGTACAGCGAGACTGGCAAGCTCGACCTCTCCGAGGTGGTGGACACTTTTATGAACATGCTCACGCAAGGCATCGCCACGCCGCAACGCTGAGGCCCTTGCTTCCGACAATAAAAACCCGACGCATGCGCCGGGTTTTTATTGTTACAGCGACCGCGCGATCAGGTCTTTCAGGGTTTCGTTAGAACCACCATAGATGCGCGCCACACGCGCGTCCATGTACATCTGGGCAATCGGGTATTCCGACATGTAGCCATAGCCGCCGAACAGCTGCAGGCAGCGGTCGACAATCTGGCACTGCTTTTCAGAGCCCCACCACTTGGCCATCATCGCATCGTTGGGTTGCAACGGCTTGCCGTCCACCAAGTCCTTGACGAGGTTGTCGATGAACACCCGGCCGATGCGGGCCTCCGTGGCGCACTCGGCCAGTGTGAATTTGCTGTTCTGGAAGTCCCACAGCGTCTGGCCCAGCATCTTGCGGTTCTTCGCGTGCTCCAGCGTCAACTCGATCGCGCGCTCGGCGGAGGCAATGCCCACCACGCCAATGGACAGGCGTTCGCGCACAAAAACATCCATCAACTGGCCGAAGCCCTTGCCCTCAACCCCGCCGATCAGGTTCCCGGCCGGCACGCGCACCTCGTCCAGGAAGACCTCGCAAGTGTCCAGGCCGTTCTGGCCAATTTTTTCCAGCACCTTGTTGATCTTGAAGCCGGGGGTCTTGCCGGTCTCGACCATGAAGAGGGAAATACCCTTGGCACCGGCACCTCCGGTGCGCGCCGCCACCAGCGACAGCTCGGCCTGCTTGCCATGAGTGATGAATATTTTGTTGCCGTTGAGCACGTAATCGTCGCCTTCGCGGCGGGCCGTCGTACGCATGGCCTTCATGTCGGTGCCGGCGTCGGGTTCGGTGATGCAAACCGACAACATCTTGTGGCCGGAGGCGATGTCGGGCATCCAGCGCAGTAGTTGCTCGTGGGATGCGGTGCCATGGAAAAACCCCGGCCCATTGAGTGCGCCGGGCACAAAACCAAAGGTGGTATCGCAGATCCGGGCCTGCTCCTCCATCACCACCACTTCGTGGGCAAAAGTAGCGCCCTGTCCACCGTACTCCTGCGGAATGCTCATGCACAGCAAGCCCAGTTCACCGGCCTTGATCCAGACCTTCCGGTCTATGTGATGCTGCTTGCGGAAACGCTCGGCATGTGGTGCCACTTCTTCTTCAAAAAAACGGCGGGTGGTGGCGCGCAGCATGTCAAGCTCGCCGGTCATCCAAGGGGAACGGTAGGTCTGGGTCACGGTTATCTCCGGGGTTATGGGCAGCAGCGAACGGTCCGGCCCAGTCAGTTTTTGGACGGTGCCCGCTGGTTGAAGCGAATTTTGGGCAAGTTAGAGATATTTGTCAACCAACTGGTTGGTTGACAAATTAAAAAAACACCCATACAGTCAACCCCGCTTCGAACACGAGCTTTGGGCAATGGCCACCGCACCCCGTGGCAGAGCATCGAAGCGGATCACCACAAACCACCAAACAGGAGAAGACATGACGAGCAGTTTGTTGAAAGCAACCGACTGGGCTGGTAAAGCACTGGCGGGCGAATGGAAGGCACTGGCGGGCGGACAAATTGAGGTCACCGAACCAGCCACGGGTCAACCACTCGGTCGAGTCGCGCGCGCCAACCCCGAGGATGTGCGCCAGAGCTGCGCACAGGCCAGGCAGGCCCAGAAGGCGTGGGCTGCCATGCCCTACGGTGAACGCGCCAAGGTGTTTCGCAAGGCGGCTGAGTTGCTGGAAGCCAACCGGCAGGAATACGCAACCTGGATCATTCGTGAAACCGGTGGCATCCAGCCCAAGGCCATGTTCGAGGTCGACTCGGTCATGCATCACTTGTATGAAGCCGCTGCAATGCTCACCCAGCCCACGGGTCTGGTGTTGCCCAGTCAGGAGGGTTGCACCAGCATCGCAAGACGCGTTCCGCACGGGGTGGTCGGCGTGATCTCCCCATTCAACTTCCCGTTCCTGCTAAGCACTCGCGCCGTGGCCCCTGCTCTGGGCGCCGGCAACGCGGTAGTTCTCAAGCCGGATCCACGCACTCCCGTCAGCGGCGGCGTACTGCTGGCGCTGCTGCTCCAAGCCGCCGGCCTGCCGGAAGGCGTGTTCAACATGCTGCCGGGTGAGGCCGACGCCGGTGAAGCACTGGTGATCGACCCCGATGTGACGATGATTTCCTTCACCGGATCCACCGCCGTGGGCCGCCGGGTGGGCGAACTGGCCGGCCGCCACCTGAAGAAGGTCGCGCTGGAGCTGGGCGGCAAGAACGCGCTCATCATTCTGGACGACGCCGACCTCGAACTGGCCGTATGCGGTGGCTCTTGGGCATCGTGGCTGCATCAAGGGCAAATCTGCATGAGCGCAGGGCGGCATCTGGTGCATAAGGACATGGTCGAGGCCTACACACAGCAGATGGCCGGAAAAGCCAAGGCGCTGCCCGTGGGCGACCCGCACACTCAACCCGTAGCAATTGGCCCCCTGATCACCGCCAGACAGGTGGAGCGCGTGGACCGCATCGTGCAGGAATCCATCAAGATGGGCGCCAGGTTGCTGGCTGGCGGCACTTACAACGGCAAGTTCTACCAACCTACGGTGCTGGCAAGCGTGACTTCCGTAATGCCGGTGTTTCGCGAAGAGATTTTCGGCCCCGTTGTCTCCATTACCGCATTCAGTTCCGATGCCGAGGCGGTTGCACTGGCCAACGACAGCGAATACGGCCTCTCCGCCGGTATCCATACCCGCGACATCGGCCGCGGCATGGCCATTGCCGGGCAACTGTATGTCGGGCTCGTGCACGTCAACGACCAGACCGTGAACGACGACGGCGTGATGCCCATGGGTGGTCGTGGCGCGTCTGGCAACGGCTCGCGTCACGGCGGCCCCGCCAACTGGGACGAATTTACCCAATGGCAATGGACGACTGTCCGAAACACGGCCCCCACTTACCCTCTCTGACCCGACCCCGTCGTACGCTTCCCCCATTGAACAGGAGATCACAATGAAAAGAGAATCCAGCAGCCAACGCCTGATTCAAGGCACGAAATCAGTACTAGGGCGCATGCTCATCGCAGCGCTCGGCCTTGCGCTGACCAACGTGGGGCTGACCAGCGCCATGGCACAGCCCGGCAAACCCATCGTTAGAGTGCTGGTCGGCTTCCCGCCAGGCGTTGGCACCGACACTTTGGCACGCATCTATGCGAGAGCCCTTTCGGAGGCCATTGACGTGAACGTCGTGGTGGAAAACCGGCCCGGCGCAGGCGGCCAGATCGCGGCCCAAGTCCTGAAACAAGCCACCGCCGAAAGCAACAGTCTGATGCTTACAGTGGACCATCAGGTAGTGATGCTGCCCCTGATCACCAAAACCCCCGGGTTTGACGTAAAAAAGGACTTGGTCCCGGTCGCCCGCATGGTGAACTTCTATACCTGCTTGGCCGTGCCGGGCAACTCTCCGGTGAAGAACCTGGAGGGCTATATCGACGCGGTCAAAAAGGCGCCTGAAATGGGCAACTTCGGTATTCCTGCGCCCGGATCGCAACCCCAATTCCTGGGCCTCCTCATCGGCAAGCACTACAAGATTTCAATGAATCCGGTGCCTTACCGTGGGGCGGCCCCCGCAATTGTCGACCTCATTGGCGGCCAACTCCCCGCAGTGATCGTGCCCTGCGACGGTCTGATCGAACATCGCAAGGCCGGCAAGGTGCGCGTGCTAGCCATCGCCGCCGAGAAACGCTATCAATTCATGCCCGATGTGCCGACCTTTGCCGAATATGGCTTCACGATGCCCCCGGACAGCTTCCTGGCCGTCTACGCAGCCAACTCGATGAAGCCCGAACTGCTGCGCCAAATCACGGAAGCTACGCGCAAGATGTTCCAGTCGCCGACGGTCATGGAAAAGATTGAGAGCACCTTTATGGTGCCCGCTTACGCATCCCCGGAAGAGCTGGGGCACATCGTGGAGAAGTCCACTGAATTCTGGGGCGAACAAGTCCGTCTGTCCAACTTCCAGGCCCAATAAATACACGCCACTGACCCAAAAAAGATCGTCATGAAAATCGTCAAAATTGAATGCCTTCCGGTTTCCACGTTGCTGAAAAAACCGGTAATCATGCCCAACACTCGCATCACATCGATCGACAGCGTGGTATTGAAGATCACGGCCGACGACGGCACAGTCGGCTTCTCCGACTCGGGCGATACCTCCTCCTGGTACCGCGGCGAGCTGCAGGAATCGATCATCGCCATGATCGCCAACGTGATCGCGCCGCGCATCCTGCTCGGCGAAGATCCGCGCAACATCGAGAAGATCGTTGGCAAAATGGACTTGCTCGTGCGCGACAACAACCAGGCCAAGGCCACGGTGGACTTCGCCCTGCACGACCTCAAGGGCAAGCTGTTGGGCGTACCCGTCTATCAACTGCTGGGTGGCCGCACGATTGAAGCGGCGCGTCAAGGCTGGGTGTTGTCCGCCGGCAAGCCAGAAGACGTTGCCGCCGAAGCGGCTTTGGCCAAGAAAACCGGTTTTGCCCTGTTCAAGATGAAGATCGGTTACGGCACCATGGCCGACGACATCGCCATGGTGCATGCCGTACGGGATACCGTGGGCGCGGATGCATACCTGACGATCGATGCCAACGGCTTCTGGAGCTACGAAAAGGCCCTGCACATCATCCGCAAGCTCGACTCGTGCGGTCTGGATCTGGTCGAGCAACCGCTGGCCCACTGGGACATCGAAGGCATGGCCCGCCTGCGCGCCCAAGTGCGCACTCCCATCTACGCCGATGAGTCGGCGCAGGAGCTGTACAACCTCAAGGAAATCATCGACCGCCGCGCCGCCGATGGCCTTTTCCTCAAGCTGCAAAAGGCCGGCGGCCTGGTCAAGTCTCAGCGCTGGCTGACGCTGGCCCGCCTGGCCGGCCTGCCGGTGCATTGCGGCTGCATGATCGGCTCCGGCCTGGAGCACAGCCCCTCGGCCCACCTGTGGACCGCCAACGAATGGGCCACGCAGGGCCTGAGCGAATCGATTGGGCCGCTGATGATCCACGGCACAATGGAGAGCAAGAACATCGAGCCCGGTACCGACATTGCGCTGAACATTCCGCGCTTTGAAGCTGGTTTGGCCTACCCCAACGAAGGCCCGGGCTTTGGCATTGACCTGAACGAGGCGTTCCTGGTGAGCAACAAGACTGCCGGCAAGGAAGGCCGCACGGTGAGCGTGTGAAGGCATGCTCCGGCCCTCTCTCGCACCTTACGGTAGTCGAGTTCGCAGGCCTGGGGCCGGCTCCCTTTGCCGGCATGATGCTGGCTGACCAGGGCGCCCGAGTGATCCGCATCGACCGCCCGAGCAAACGCACCACCCCTAACACCGGCAAAGACAGCGGCATGGCCGCGTTCACGGCGCGCAACAGCGATGTGTTGTCGCGTGGCCGCGAATCGATCGCGCTCGACCTCAAACAACCCGAAGCACGCGAAGTGGCGCTGCGCCTAATTGAACGCGCCGATGTGCTCATCGAAGGCTTTCGCCCCGGTGTGATGGAGTCGCTGGGCCTGGGGCCGGACGTGTGCCTGCAGCGGCGCCCGCAACTGGTCTATGGCCGCGTGACCGGCTGGGGCCAGACTGGCCCGCTGGCACAAGCCGCGGGGCACGACATCAACTACATCGCCCTCACGGGGGCTTTGCACTCGACGGCACGGCGCGGCCAACCGCCCACACCCACCCCGGGCCTGATTGGCGACTTTGGCGGCGGCGGCATGCTACTGGCCTTTGGCGTGCTTGCTGCCGTGCTGCAGGCCCGGCAATCCGGCCAGGGACAAGTGGTGGACGCCTCCATCTGCGACGGCTCGGCCCTGCTGGCGGCGCTAGTCCACGGATGGCGCTCGTCAGGTCTGTGGAACGCCGAAGCTGGTACCAACAATGGTGATGGCGGTGCCCACTTCTACGATGCCTACGTCTGCGCCGATGGCAAATATATTTCGATCGGCGCCATGGAGCCACAGTTCTACGCCCTGCTGCGCGAGAAATGCGGCCTGACCGACCCGGTCTTTGATGCGCAATGGGATTCAGCCCACTGGCCCGCGCTCAAAGAGCGCACCGCCGAAGCCATCCGGCAAAAGACGCGCCAGCAATGGTGCGAACTGCTCGAAGGCAGTGACGTGTGCTTTGCGCCGGTGCTGAGTCTGGATGAGGCGCCGCAGCACCCGCACAACCGGGCCCGACACACCTTTGTGCAAGTCAACGGGATCACGCAACCGGCGCCAGCGCCCCGCTTTAGTGGCACGCCTGCCGCCCCCTGTCAGCCGGTACGCGCAGCAGCCGCGGATACCCGGGCTCTGCTGGCCGAAGCTGGCTACGACGCCGAGGCCATCGAGCAGCTGCTAACAGGCACCGCCCAGCAAGCCGAACTCTGAGCATCGCCGCATCGCCGAGAATGTGGCCATGCTCAAATTTGATCTCCTCACCACCGACTCCACCAGTCACGCGCGCCGCGGCACGCTCACGCTCAACCACGGCGTGATCGAGACGCCCATCTTCATGCCGGTCGGCACCTACGGCACGGTCAAGGGCGTGCTGCCGCGCAGCCTGCAGGAGATGGGCGCGCAGATCATCCTGGGCAACACCTTTCACCTGTGGATGCGCCCGGGGCTGGACGTGATGCAACAGTTTGGCGGGCTGCACCAGTTTGAAAACTGGAACCAGCCGATCCTCACCGACTCGGGCGGCTTCCAGGTCTGGTCGTTGGGCGAGATGCGCAAGATCACCGAAGAAGGCGTGAAGTTTTCGTCGCCCGTGAACGGTGACAAGCTGTTCCTGACCCCCGAGATCAGCATGCAGATCCAGAGCGTGCTGAACTCCGACATCGTGATGCAGTTCGACGAGTGCACGCCCTACGAGGTCAAGGGCCACATCACCACCGAGCAGGAGGCGCGCCACTCGATGGAACTGAGCCTGCGCTGGGCCGCGCGCTGCCAAACCGAATTTGCGCGGCTGAAAAACCCGAACGCGCTGTTCGGCATCGTGCAGGGCGGCATGTTCGAGCACCTGCGCAACGAGTCACTGGAGCAGCTGGTCGAGATGGACTTCCCCGGCTATGCGGTGGGCGGCGTCAGCGTGGGCGAACCCAAGGACGAGATGCTGCGCATCATGGCGCACACGCCGCATCTCTTACCCCAGCACAAGCCGCGCTACCTGATGGGCGTGGGCACGCCCGAGGACCTGGTCGAAGGCGTGGCGCAGGGCGTGGACATGTTCGACTGCGTAATGCCCACGCGCAACGCGCGCAACGGCACGCTGTTCACGCGCTTCGGCGACCTGAAGATCCGCAACGCGCGCCACAAGACCGACCCCCAGCCGCTGGATCCGAGCTGCACCTGCCATGCCTGCGCCGGCAGCTCTGGCATCGCTTGGGCCGACGGCGGCCGCGAGGGCTTTTCCCGTGCCTACCAGCACCACCTGGACCGCTGCGGCGAAATGCTCGGCCCCATGCTGGCCAGCATCCACAACCTGCACTACTACCTGAACCTGATGCGCGAGGTGCGCGAGGCGCTCGATGCGGGTCGCTTTGGTGCGTTTGTGCGGCAGTTCAAAGCGGATCGGGCGCGCGGGGTTTGACCGGGTTCGAGCGGCCGTTCAACATCCCAACGAGTCGGCCAGCGCCAGAAAGTCGCGCGCATGCAGCGTATTGCGCGGGTCGGGCGAGACATCCTTCGGCGCGGCGCGTCCCAATTCTGCGGGGCGCTCGATGTAAGCCGTCTTCAGGCCGCAGGCGCGCGCCGCCGCCAGATCGTCGTGGTGCGCCGCCACCAGCATGACTTCTTCAGGGGCAACGTCGAAGACCTTGGCGGCTCCGAGGTAGACGGCCGGGTCGGGCTTGTACTTCCTGAAGACCTCGGCGGACAGGATGCAGTCCCACGGCAGGCCGGCCCGTTTCGCCATGTCGGTCAGCAGGCCGATGTTGCCGTTGGACAGCGTGCAAATGGTGTATTTCGATTTGAGCCGGCGCAGGCCTTCGACCGTATCGGGCCAGGCGTCGAGCCGGTGCCACGCCTTGTTGAGGTGGCGCTTTTGCGCTTGCGTGAGGTGCGTGACGCGGAACTGGTCGAGGACATCGTCCAGGATCAGGCGGTGCAGGTCGTCGATCAGCGTCCAGCCCAGCTCGCCCGACATCACACGGCGCATCGCCGGCTGGTAGCCCGCACGCCAGGCCAGCGCAAATTCGCCGGCGTCCACGGCCAGTCCCAACGCAGCGACTTCGCGCGCGATGCCGCCATGCCAGTCGACCACCGTTCCGAACACATCGAACGCCAGCACCTTGAGCGATTCACATCCCGCAGAAGCCATATTTTTACCCCGCATAAGGAACGCGAGTATTGTCCGGTAAACACGCGCGCCTGTACGCGGCGTGCAAGGAGATTGTCATGACCCGCAAAACACCCATCGAGCGCTACCGCAACATTGGCATCAGCGCGCACATCGACGCCGGCAAGACCACGACCACCGAGCGCATCCTGTTCTACACCGGCGTGAACTACAAGCTCGGCGAGGTGCACGAGGGCACGGCCACCATGGACTGGATGGAGCAGGAACAGGAGCGCGGCATCACGATCACTTCGGCCGCGACCACCGCGTTCTGGAAGGGCATGGCCGGCAACTACCCCGAGCACCGCATCAACATCATCGACACGCCGGGCCACGTCGACTTCACGATCGAGGTCGAGCGTTCCATGCGCGTGCTCGATGGTGCCGTGATGGTCTACGACGCGGTCGGCGGCGTGCAGCCGCAGTCGGAAACCGTGTGGCGCCAGGCGAACAAGTACCAGGTGCCGCGCATCGCTTTCGTCAACAAGATGGACCGCGTGGGTGCCGACTTCCTGCGCGTGCAGCGCCAGATCAGCGAGCGCCTGAAGGGCGTGGCGGTGCCGGTGCAGTTGCCGATCGGCGCCGAGGAGCATTTCCAGGGCGTGATCGATCTCGTGAAGATGAAGGCGATCCTGTGGGACGACACCAGCCAGGGACTGCATTTCGAATACGCTGACATTCCGGCCGATCTGCTCGCCAGCGCCACCCACTGGCACGACAAGATGATCGAAGCGGCCGCCGAGGGCAACGAGGCCCTGCTGGAGAAATACCTGGCCGGCGTGGCGCTCAGCGAAGCTGAAATCAAGCAGGGCCTGCGCCAGCGCACGGTGGCCAACCAGATCGTTCCCATGCTGTGCGGCAGCGCGTTCAAGAACAAGGGCGTGCAGGCGCTGCTCGACGCCATCCTCGACTACCTGCCCTCACCCATCGATGTGCCTGCGATTCTGGGCCACACCGAGGACGACCAGGAAGCCGAGCGGCATCCGGCCGACAACGAGCCGTTCTCCGCGCTGGCCTTCAAGATCATGACGGACCCGTTCGTCGGGCAGCTGATCTTTTTCCGCGTTTATTCCGGCGTGGTCAAGACCGGCGACACGGTGTACATCCCGGGCAAGACGCGCAAGGAGCGATTGGGGCGGATCCTGCAAATGCATGCCAACGTGCGCCAGGAGATCAAGGAGGTGCATGCGGGCGACATCGCGGCCGCGGTCGGCCTGAAGGACGTGACGACCGGCGACACGCTGTGCGACCCGAACCATGTGATCATCCTCGAGCGCATGGTCTTCCCGGAGCCGGTGATCTCGCAGGCGGTCGAACCCAAGACTCAGGCCGACCAGGAAAAGATGGGGGTGGCGCTGCATCGGCTCGCGCAGGAAGATCCGTCGTTTCGGGTGCAGACCGATGAGGAGTCGGGCCAGACCATCATCTCGGGCATGGGCGAGCTGCACCTGGAGATTCTGGTGGACCGGATGCGGCGCGAGTTCGGCGTCGAGGCCACGGTCGGCAAGCCGCAGGTTGCGTATCGCGAGACCATCAAGCAGGCCGTCAAGGATGTCGAAGGCAAGTTCATCAAGCAGTCGGGTGGGCGCGGCCAGTACGGCCACGCAGTGCTGAACCTGGAGCCGCAAGCCCCGGGCAAGGGCTACGAGTTTGTCGATGCGATCAAGGGCGGCGTGATTCCGCGCGAGTTCATTCCGGCAGTCGACAAGGGCATCCAGGAAAGTCTGAAGGCCGGTGTGCTGGCGGGCTACCCGGTGGTCGATGTCAAGGCCACGCTGGTGTTCGGCTCGTCGCACGATGTCGACTCGAACGAAAACGCGTTCCGCATGGCCGGCTCGATTGCGTTCAAGGACGCCATGCGCCGCGCGCGGCCCATCCTGCTGGAGCCGATGATGGCGGTCGAGGTCGAAGTGCCGGAAGACTTCATGGGCAACGTGATCGGCGACCTGTCGACGCGCCGCGGCATGATCCAGGGCATGGAAGACATCGCGGGCGGCGGCGGCAAGCTGGTGCGCGCCGAAGTGCCGCTGGCCGAAATGTTCGGCTACTCGACCACGCTGCGCTCACTCAGCCAGGGCCGCGCCACCTACACCATGGAGTTCAAGCACTACGCGGAGGCGCCGCCCAATATTTCCGAGGCGGTCATTCGCGGCCAGAATAGCCGGTAAGCCGGCCCTGGCCCGTGCACGCTCAAAAATGCTTGGTCAGACTCGCGTAGATGCTGCGCCGCAGTCCGTATTGCGGCGCACCGACGCCGACGCCCGTGCCGTCGCGCAGCAGATAGGTTTTGTCGAACAGGTTCATCAGTGAGATGCGCCCCTGCAGGTCGCCCTCGGCCTGCTTCCAGGTATGCACGAATGCCGCGTTGACGACAGCGTAGCTCGGCAGGGCCGCACCGTTGGGCACGCCATCGGCGGGGGTTCTGCGCAGCCCGCTGCCAAAAATCATGTCGCTGCTGATCTGGTTGTCGCCAAACCGGTAGCTGGTGCCCGCCGACACCGTGTACGTCTGGTCGTGATCGAGGTAAATGTAGTGATTGGCAATGTAGGCCAGCTCAGCCGCGCCGAACAGGGACTGGCCTGAAATGATGTCGGCCCCCTGGGCCTTCTGGTACGCAAAATTCACATAACTGGCCCAGTGCGCATCGTTGTACCGGGCCGATAGTTCGAGTCCTTGTGCATAGCCTTTGGCGTAGTTGAAGGGGGACAGGATCAGCGCCTGCCCGAACTGGCCTTCGTCCAGCAGGTTCCTGATGTTCTTGTAGTACGCATCGGCCGACAGCGTGAGCCTGTCGTTGACCTTGTGCGAGGCGCCGACATCGAAGTAATCGGTACGCTCCGCCTTCACCGGATCGGAGGTGCTGACCTCGGGCTGGTTGGTGGTGCCGGTATAAAGATTGATGCTTGACTGCGAGGCCAGCTCCTGCGGCGGCGGCGTGAAGTAGTGCGCGTAGCCGGCGTGCAGCGCAGTCGCTGGCGTCCACTGGTACGCCATGTTGACGCGCGGGCTGAGCTGGTGCTCCGTCGTGTAGGCGTTCACGGCATCGAAGCGAAGCCCGTAGTTGATCGTCAACTTCGGATTCAGCCGCCATTCGTCCTGCGCGTACAGGCTGAACAGCTGCCCGATCTTGCCGGAGTTGTCGACAATGGTCTCGGGAACATTGCTGGTCTGGTTGCCGTTGGCGTCAGCCGGAAAGACCGCCACCGAGTTGTCGCTTCGCGTGGCCTGGCGCGTGTAGGCGGAGCCAACGCGCAGCGTATGGTCGGGATTGGTCTTGTACGACGCATCGAATTGCAGGCCATTGGCGGTGTTCGACCGCAACGTGTTGGAGGCGACGCCGTTGTAGATCAGGTCGCCCACCGGATCGGGCAGGAAGTGCAGGTCCGAGTACTGGCGGAACGCCGAAATCTGGTAATCGAGCTTGTCCAGGGTTTTCTGGAACGACAGCACGGCAAACCGGTTGACTTCGGTTTGCTGCTCGCGCACATCGGACGATGGCAAGGCGTTGAATCCGGTGGCCAGATCGCTGTACCCCGCCAACGAAAAACCCGGCGCCTGATCGGGATTGGTGGGGATCTGGAATTTCCCGTTGTAGGTGCCGAACATGAAGCCGATGCGGGTGCTGTCGTCCACAAAATAGGAGAAGTTGCCAAACGTCTTGCCCTGGCGCGTGTGGTCGTTTTGCGGGTTCAAGGTGGGCTGCGGATTCTCGATGCCGTTGTCGTTCGACACCAGGCTGCCCGACAGGTAGTAGCTGAGGTTGCCTTTGGCGCCGTAGATCGTCGCGTCTTCGTCCATCGTGTTGTGGCTGCCGACCATCAGCCCCAGCGAACCGCCCGATTTGGCCAGCCCCTCGTTGGTCTGGATATCGACGATGCCCGCCGTGCGCAGGCCGTATTGCGCCGGCAGCGCACCAGTCAGAAAGTCTATCGACTGCACATAGCGCGTATCGATCGACTGGCCAAAGCCCGAGATGCTCTCCGGCAGGACAACGCCATCAATACGGTATTGCACGTTGGCATGGTCGTCGCGGACGTGGATGGAACCCGAGCCGGTCGAGTCCTTCGAGACGCCGGGCATGGTCAACAGAACATCGTCAAACGACGTGGCAGCGCCCTGCCCCAGCGCGTCGATGCGCTGGCTGTCGATTTTGTACACCGTGGTGCCCACTTGCGGGGACAGATTGATGCCGGCTTTTGGGGACTTCTGGACCGTGACATCCACCGTGGACAGCGTGCCGGTCGCGTCAGGCTCGGCCGGCGTATCACCCGGCGGCGCGGCCCACGCGCCCAGGCCGGCGAACATGCCCGACAGACAAAAAACAAGCGGGCGCAATTTAAACGAATGCATGAACAAACCTCCGGAACCATGGCAAACAGGACACCAGCGATGCGCCGGCGTCAGACGAAACTACTTCAGGAAATGGCCGTTTCCGGCGCGCTCAGAAGGTTCGCGCGGGAGGTCCGCAGATGCACGGGAAGGGCACCGCCGCTGCGTGGTGCAGAGGGGCCGTGGGGGTCCGCTCGAGCGCGTAGAGCAGGACATAGGAGGCAACGGGGACGGCGACGGGAAGCACCGTGTCGGAGACCGCATGCACCACCGCGGCACAAATCGCGCAGTCGCGGTCTTCGCCCGCCGGATGATGGTGGGTCGCCGCGGTGGACACGAGCAGCGTAAACGCGAGCGCCACCACCACAGCCAGCCAGCGCCACGCGCCGGCGCGACGGCGCACAAGGTCGAGGAGATTGACGGGCCGGCGGGCAGTTTCAGTCACGCGGGAATTATGGCAGCAACGCATGACGCTTCGGTCACGCGATCAACGCGAGCATGGGCCGCTGGCGCGACGCCGCCGTTGCGGCTGCCCCATTGCTGCTGCGCTTGCCAGCGTCTTTTCCGGAGAGCGGACATGAGTGAAACCGATCTTGAGCTGACCTACACTGAACTGGCAGAATGCATCGGCCGTATTGGCGAAAACAAAACCTCCCTGCTGCTGGCAACGCTGGCGCTGGATCTGTTGAGCCAACAGGCGGATGCCAAAACCGCGCTCGCGCACATTTTGCAGGCCGAGCGGCTGGCCAACACCTGATTCATTTTTGAAAGAAACCCATGCAACCTGTCACCACCTTGATCCGGCAATTCCTGTCCGTTTGCCTGCTGGCCGTCGCAGCCTCGGCATCCGCCCAAACCTACCCCACGAGGCCGATCGAATGGGTGGTGCCATATCCGGCGGGCGGCGGCACCGACGTGGTGGCGCGCATGCT
Source organism: Rhodoferax sp. (assembly GCA_031291295.1). GTDB lineage: Bacteria > Pseudomonadota > Gammaproteobacteria > Burkholderiales > Burkholderiaceae_C > Rhodoferax_A. The sequence goes on from JARLJI010000080.1 coordinate 24,122, forward strand.
GGGGGACGCCATGGGCAAGACGCTGGGCCAGACCATCATCATCACGAACAAGCCAGGTGCCGCCACCAACATCGGCGCGGACTATGTGGCGCATGCCAAGGCCGATGGCTACACGCTGCTGTCCGCCGACACGGGAACGCTGGCAGCCAATCCGGCGCTGTACAGCAAGCTCAACTACAGCGCGGAGAAGGACTTCGCACCGGTCGGGCTGATGGCGCGCTTCCCGATGATTCTGGTGGTGAACACTAAGGTTCCGGCGAAAAACCTGAAGGAGTTCATCGCCTGGGCCAAAAGCCAGCATGACGGGGCCAACTTCGCCACGCCGGGCTCGGGCAGTCCGCACCATCTGGCCACGGTGCTGTTCGGCCAGCAGGCCGGTTTGAAGTTGACGCATATTCCTTACCGCGGCGCCGCACCCGCCATCCAGGATGTGGTCGGAGGCCAGGTCCCCTTCATGTTCGTCGACACGGCCAGCGGCTCCTCATTCATCACCGCCGGCAAACTGCGCCCGATCGGCATTGCCAGCGCACGGCGTGTGAAAAACTTCGACACCATTCCCACACTCGCCGAGCAGGGCCTGAAGGGTTTTGAAGCCTATGCCTGGCAAGGGCTGGTGGTGCCGGCCGCCACCCCAGCGGACATCGTGGCCAAGCTGAACAAGGCGCTGGTGCAGGCGCTGGACTCGACCAACGTGAAGGCGCGCTTCCAGTCCCTGGGCCTCGAAGCCATTCCCAGCACCCCGGCGCAGATGGCGGTCTACACCAAGAGCGAACGCGACAAATGGGGCGCCGTGATCCGCGCCAGCGGCATCAAACTGGATTGAACGGGCTCAGATGCTGAACACCGTCAGCACGCCGGTGTAGCCGTACAGATGGTGGCGCGCGATCTCGCCGCCGGCAAAGAAACCCACCAACGGCACGTCGCCGAGCGCACGGCGCACGATTTGCAGCTCGGCGCTGGGCGCACCAAAGTGCGGGCCGCCGCGTCCCGAGCAGCTCACGTAGATGGCGCCGGCGATGCGCCGGGCCGCATTCGGCGCCGAATCGGCCTCGGCCGCGGCCAGCACGGTGGCAGTGCTCAAGGGCATTTCCTCGGGCTCCAGCTCTTCGCGGATTTCGGCGCAGATACGGATCAGATCGGCCCGTGCCGCGGCGGCATTGCGCTGGCAAAACGCCAGCCGCATGCCGACCTCGGCCACCTCGGCAATCGCCACCCCTTTGCGCGCGGGGTCCAGCCCGACAATGTGGCGCACGATCACGTCGCTGCCGAAGTTGCCGGTGCGATTCACCGAGTCGCTGCCCGCATCGCTCAGGCCCACCAGCGTGGCGCGAACCTTGGCCAGGGCAGTGCGCGGTTGTTCCAGTGAGACGTCTAGATCCCCGAGCAACACGTCGAGCGCGGGCCGGCCGTTGAGTGCCGTCAGCACATTGCCCTCAACGCCGGTGATCTCGCGCACCGGCGCCACCGGCTGGCAACCCTGCGTCACGCGCGATACCAGGTGCACGCCTTCGCCAAAGGCCACGCCGGACAGGCCGCCGCTGAACACCCCGCTGGCGGCGCCATGCCCCTTGATATTGCCGTTGCCGCCGACGGCGAACTGCACGCTTTGCGTGCGGCTCGACGCCAGTCCGCCAAACAGGTAGCCGGTAGCCGTGCGCCCGGCCATCTCGGCAATCAGCTCGGCCACATCGGGGGTGCTGGCGTCGGCGTGGATCAGCGCCGTGTACGCCTCGAAGCCCAGGCCCAGCGGCGCCACGCCGGAGAACACGCGGTACTGGTCGCCGGGCAGATCGCACAGCATGACGGCCAGCGCCGGCTCGTCAAAGTACTCGACGTTGTTGGCTGCGATGCCGATGCCCACGGTGCCGGACCAGTCGGTGACCTCGGGTAGCTCCGCGCCGAGGTGCGCCAGGATGTCCGCCGCGGCCGACGCATAGTGGTCGGTGATATAGAGCAGGCCCAGCGTGGGCGCGTGGGCGTAATCGGGCAGCGCCATGTGGGCGCGCAGCTGCGCCAGCACCAGCGCCGCCGCCATGCGCCACTGCGGATGCGTGGCATGCCCGTAAGGAAACAGCTTCATACGTGCGCCCTCCCGCTGGTTCAGTGACTCCGGGGAGCCGCTTTCCTGGCCGCCTTTTTGGCGGGAGCCCTTGGTTTTGCTGCGCCAGACGCTACCGACTTTGTAGCAGCCCGGGTGGCATTGGTGGCCATGTCGGTTGCGGTTTTGAGCGCGCCCTTGGCCAGCCCCGTGGCCACGTTTTTGGTGGTGTTCACGGCCGTCTGCTTGGCCGCCTCCTTCATGGCATTGGCCGCAATCTGCTGGAACTGCTGCGTCAGCGAGCCCCACCACGCCACCGGGTCCACCACGCCGGGCGCCGCCTTCGCGTCCGCCTTGCCTGCCACCTTTCCGGCCACCTTGTCTACGGTTTCGGCGGCGTCCGCCGCCTTCTCGGCGACCTTCTCCGTCACCTTCTGCACCCCCGACATCACCGTGTCGGCAGCCTTGAGCTTGAATGCGTTGGCCACGTCGCCCATGTTGAAGTTCATGCCCCTGAGCGTGGCCAGCGTCATTTTCTGCACTTCGAGGGCCTGGATGGTGGCTTTCAGCGCCATGGCGTTCTGGTCGAGCCAGAACTGCACCGCCTTGAGCTCGTCGATGCGCTTTTCGAGCTCTTCGACGTTGAGCGTGGGCGCCACCCAGTTGCCCAGATTCGGCAACTGCGGAATGCTTTGCGTGGCGCCCTTGGCCAGGGTCTGCAAAAAATCGAAACCGGGGATCAACTTGCCGAAACTGGGGTTCTGCAACAGGCTGCTCATATCCGCTCCTCTTGGGGTTGTTGGTGGAAGGCTGAAAGGCAGTGCCAGCTTACCCCAACGCGCAGCAGATGGCGATGGGATTTATCAGTGTTTCGGCCCGCCCATCATCATTCCGGCGGCATCCGCGCCCATGCCATTGGCCACGCCGGGCTCGACCGTGCTCACCGGCACCTTGAGCTCGACCCGGCTCTGCACGCCCTTGTCGTCCTTGAACACCAGCGTCATCGGCACCGTGCTGTCTTTCGTTAGCGGCGCCTTCAGGTCCATCAGCATCACGTGGTAGCCGCCGGGCGTGAGCACCACCGTCTTGCCGGCGGGCAGCGGCAGTCCGCCTTCGACGGCGCGCATCTTCATCACGTCCCCTTCCATCATCATCTGGTGCACCTCGGCCACGCCCGCCACGGGCGAGGACACCGCCACCAGACGCTCATTTTCCCTGGCAGTGATTTTCATGAAGGCCCCGGTCGCCTTCTGGCCTTGCACCGAGGTGCGGACCCAGGCGTCCTTGATGGCTATGGTGTGGGCATACAGGGCGCCGCACGCCAGCGCGAGGCTGGCGACAAGGGCGCGGGAAAGGATTCTGGATTTCATGGGGAATAGCTCCTGTTGAAAATGAAAGATAACAAGAAAAGCGTTCAATGCCGATGTCCGACATGCCCGCAGGGAATGGACAAGCCCGGTGACTCTCAAAAAGGCGGTTACAGATCAAACTTCAGCTCGGCCGTGTAGCTGCGCTGGGGATAGGGATGGAAGTTCCAGTACTGGTAGTTGTTCAGGTTGTCGATGCCGAACGCCGCCGCCCACTGGCGCGTGACCTGGTAGCGCACGCGCAGGTCGGTGGTGAAGTATTTGCTCACGCCCATGTAGGCGTAGCCGTTGACGTCACTGTTGTTCAGCGTGCGGTACTGCGTGCGGCTGTAGCGCACGCCGAAGGCCACCGTCCATTGGGGGTTGACGCGGTAACTGGCCAGTGCCGTCGCGCGCCACCGGGGAATGTTTGGCTGCAGCTTGCCAAGGGTGTCGCCGGGCACGCTGACGAAGCCGGCATTGCTCCGGATGATGGAGTCGGCGTAGGTCACGCTGGCATTCAGGTCCAGCCCGCGCGCCAGGACATCGCTGCCGCTGTAGGCCGCCTCCACCCCCTTCGTCTGGATGCGCCCGATGTTCTGCACGCGGCTGATGTTCCTGTTGGCCACGGGGTCGTAGGTGGTTTGCGAGTACAGCGCGTCCTGCGTGTCCTCGGTGAAGAAGCTCAGGCGCGCCAGCGCGTTGCCCAAGTCCTTCTCGGCCGTCAGCTCGGTGGTCCAGGAGCGCTCGGGGTGCAGGTTCGGGTCGTTGATGAACTGCGAGTTGGTGGTCGAGGTGGCGCCGTACAGCTCGCTAACTGTGGGCATGCGCACCGCGCGGCCCGTGGCAGCCTTGAGCACCAGATCCGGCGCCCACTGGTAGGACAGCGCCGCCTTCGGCGAGAGGTAGTTCTCGCGCCGCGACGCATAGCCGAGCGCGCTGCTGGCCGAGAACGCGGTCAGGCCGTCGAAGGCCCGCCACTGCTCGGCGCGCAGGCCCAGCACCGTCTTCCAGCGCGGGGCGAAGGCCCAGGCGTCCTGCGCGTACAGGCTTTGCAGCTGCGTGCGGCCCTGCACATTGCTGGCCAGTGGGCCCGCCGGGTCGGCCAGCCAGTTGCCGGCGATGCTGGAGGTGAGGTACTGCAGCTTGTAGTTGTCCTGCTGCGCCCCGAAGTCCAGGATGTGCGCACCCTGCAGCCCCTGCGGGCGCCAGGTGCCCTTGAGCGCCAGGTTGTTCCAGCCGCTGCCGCTGCCGTCGGCTACGGTGCCGGCACCGCCCGTCGCCGCACCCGGCAGGGGGTTGCCGGCGGCGTTCTGGCGCAGCGTGTCCTGCGCGTAGTCGTACAGGCTTCCCACCACTTCCCAGTCCCAGGTGCCCTGGGTATGGCTCTTGACCGACAGGCCGTGCATATAGTGCGTGCTGCTCTGGTTGGTGAGCGCGAAGTCGCCGCCGCCCAGCGCCTGCGCGCCCGTGAAGGCCAGCCCGTTGATGTTGATGGGGCCGCTGTAAACGGGCTGGCCGGCGGCATTGCGCAGGTACGAGACCGGCGTGCCCTGCGAGGTGTTCTGCCACAGACCCAGCGTGTAGGTCGCGCGCACCACGGGCGTGAAGTCGTAGGCCAGCTTGAGCTTGAAGTGGTCCTGCACCGTGTGGTATTCGGTGCCCGTGCCCAGCAGGTACCAGGGGCTGTTGGCGTTGTTGGCACCGGGCACGGCGCCTGTCACGGGCGTGCCCGCGGCGCCGGGCGTGCCGCTGCCCTGCAGCCGCGTGGCGAAGGTCAAGGGCTGGCCATGGCTGTCGGTATGGCTGAAGGCGAGCAGCCACGCCAGTTTGCCGCTCCTGTTGCCGACCGAGGCGCTGCTCTCCCAGGCGCGGTAGGTGGCGTTCGTGCTGTACAGGTCGAACGGCTGGCTGGTAGCACCCATCCGGGCATGGACCTCGAAGCGCGTGGGCATGCGCGTGACGTAGTCCACCACGGCACCCACCGAGTTGCCCGGATAGGCGGCTGAGAACGGGCCATACATCACGTCCACGCGCTCGATCTCCGCGGGCGTGACCATGTTCCAGCGCGGCGGGAAGCTCAGGCCGCCGACGCCGTTGCCCAGGTAGTTGGACAGCAGGATGCCGTCGGCATACACGGCGGAGCGCGCGCTGTTGCCGGTGCCCGAGGCGCGGCTGGACAGGATCGCGTGGTTGTAGTCGCCGATGTAGCGCTTGCGCACCAGCAGGCTGGGGAAGTACTTGAGCGCGTCCTCGCTGTCGCTGGCGTTGAGGGTCTGCTCGATCTGCTCGCGCGAGATGCCCTCCATGGTGGTGGGAATCTGCGTGGGCAGCGAGGTCGGCGCGCCGCTGTTGACGGTCACGATACCGAGCGACCTGGCGGGGGCGTCGGGTGACGCACTGGCCGCGGGCAGCGTCTGGGCAGGGGCGGCCCCACTCCACAAGAGGGCCATCGGAACGGCCAGGGGAAAAGCCATGGCAAGCGCCATGACGTCATTGTTTTTTGCACGAAAGAACCTCTGAATAGAAACAAATAGGCATCCAGCCCTTTCAGGGAAAGGGCTGGATGCTATGAATTTGACAGTTCAGGAGGAAATCGGGGGACCGCGCGCCGGCAGCGGCGCGGCGGTCAGGGCCGCGATGTGCGCGGCCGGGATGGGCCGCAGCACATGGGACAGCGGCTGGAACGGTTCGGCCACGGTGCGCGGCTGCGGCGGCGGCGCACCCAGCGCGGCACACAGCGGGCATTCCAGCGTGTGGTGGCTGGTTTCCTGGCTGCCGTCATCGGTCTTGATGAGCAGCTTCATGGCGCCCGCACCGGAGCACACGAGCTCCATGCTTTGCGGCTTGACCAGCGGCGACGCGACGGCCACGCCGATCGCCAGCACAAAGCACGCCAGCACCCAGCGGGCAAGAAAGTGGGCGTTGCGAAGCGCGTGCATCGCCCGATTATCCCCGGACCAGGAAGGCGTCAGAATTTGGGCGGCCGGCGCTCGCGCAAGGACGCCACACCCTCGTGCACGTCCGGCCCGCCAAAGCCCATGAATTCGAGCGCGAGCGAGGTGTCGAAGGTGGGGCCGGCCTGGCGCAGCCAGTTGTTGAGCGAATACTTGGTCCAGCGGATCGCGGTCTGCGAGCCGTTCGCCAGCCGATCGGCAATCTCGTAGGCCCTGGGCAACAGTTCGTCGTCGTTCACCGCGAGCGAGACCAGGCCGATGCGCTCGGCCTCTTCGCCGCTGATCGGCTCGCACAGCATCAGGTAGTACTTGGCCTTGGCCATGCTGCACAGGAGCGGCCAGACGATGGCCGCATGGTCGCCGGCGGCCACGCCCAGGCGCGTGTGGCCATCGACGATTTTGGCGCTTTTGCTGGCGATTGAAATATCGGCCAGCAGGCCCGCCACCAGCCCGGCGCCCACGGCGGGACCGTGCATGGCCGAGACGATCGGCTTGTCGCAGTTGATCACGTTGTAGACCAGGTCGCGCGCCTCCTTCCAGACGCGCGTGCGCACGGCGAAGTCGCTGGCCATGTCCTGCACCAGCGCGAGGTCGCCGCCGCCCGAAAAGCCCAAGCCCTCGCCGCGCAGCACGGCACAGCGCACCGACTCGTCGGCGCCGACATCGCGCCAGATCTCGGACAGCTCCCAGTGGCCGTCGTGCCCCGCAGTGGGCAGCTTGCCGTTGAGTGCCTTCATCTGGATATCGAGTACGCAGCCCTGGCCCGCCACGACGGGGCCGCGGCGCGTGATGGCAAGGGTCTGGTAGCGCTGGTAGTCGGGTGTGGGGCTCATCGTCGTGTCTCCGTGGGTTCTCAAGCAAGCATTGTGCAGGCAATCGTGCCCGGGGCTTGGGCGTCGCCGCGGGCCCCGAGCGGCCTGTCGATAATGCACCGCATGAGCTACACCTTCGCCTCGGCCACCATTTTGCTGCTGCTGATCACCGATCCGCTCGGCAACATTCCGATTTTTGCGAGTGCGCTCCGCGGGGTGGCGCCCGAGCGCCGGACCTGGGTGACAGTGCGCGAAGTATTGATCGCCTTCGTGCTGCTGCTGGGCTTCATGTTCGTCGGCGACGGGTTTTTGCGCGTCATGAACCTGAGCCAGCTCTCGCTGCAAATCGCCGGGGCGGTGGTGCTGTTCCTGATCGCGCTGCGCATGATTTTTCCGAGGCCCGCGACCGACCTGGCAACGACCGAAGGCGAGCCGCTGATCGTCCCGCTGGCCATTCCCGCGCTGGCCGGACCCTCGGCACTGGCCACCGTGATGCTGCTGGTGTCGCAGGCGCCCGAGCGGCGTCTGGAATGGGTGGCCGCGCTGAGCGTGACGATGGCGGTGTGCGCCGTGGTACTGCTGCTGGCAGAGCGGATTCAGCGCTTCGTGGGTGAGCGCGTGGTGATCGCCTTCGAGCGCCTGATGGGACTGATCCTGGTCGCCATCGCGGTCGAGATGCTGCTGCGCGGGCTCGCACTTTTTGTACGGCAGATCGCATCCGCTGCAAGCTGAACGCGATTGATTCGCACTCCATCTTGATCTTCCTCAAATAACTGCCCAACGCACGCAGACATTCAGGCGCAAGGCCGGCAATGCGGCTTGATTGGTGCGATCATGAAAAATAGAATTTCATCTTTTTGATCTTGATAACCTCTACAGGAGATTCCATGAGCAGCACCAATCGACGCGTATTTCTAATGACCGTGGCGGCCGGCACTTCGGTCTTGGCGGCGACGCAAAACTTGGCACTGGCGGCCGAGCCTGAAGTGCTCGACACCGATCCGCAAGCCGTCGGGCTCGGCTACAAGAAAGACACGACCCAGGTCGACGCGAAAAAATACCCCAAGCACACGGCCGATCAACACTGCGCCAACTGCCAGTTGTTCCAGCCCATGGGCGCGGCCGCGACGGGCCACTGTCCGCTGTTCGCCGGCAAGCTGGTGCACACCACAGGCTGGTGCAGCGCCTGGGCCAAGAAGGCCTAAAGGCACTATAGCCCCCACGCTCGCCACTGCGTGTGCTGCGCAGCCCCCCCCGAGGGGGCTGAACTTGCTCGGGGCGGCCCTTCGCGGCGTTCGCCCCCCGTGCGGTGCCCGGCTTACGCGGGCGCCACGATCTTCTGGTCGATGGCGCCGAACACGCTTTGGCCGTCGCGGCCCTTCATCTCGATGCGGATGGTGTCGCCGAATTTCATGAATTCGGTCGCGGGCTTGCCGTCCTGGATGGTTTCGATGCAGCGCTTCTCGGCGATGCAGCTGTAGCCCCTGGGCCACTCGGTCTTGCCATTGACTTCCACGCCCTTGTTGCTCACCGTGCCCGAGCCCACGATGGCGCCGGCGCGCACATTGCGCGTCTTGCAGATGTGGGCAATCAGCTGGCCGAAGTGGAAGGTCATTTCCGGGCCGGCATCGCACAGGCCGACCTTGCGGCCGTTCCAGGTGGACTGCATCGTCAGGTGCAGGCGGCCCTTGTCCCAGGCGTCGCCCACCTCGTCCAGCGTCACGGCCACCGGGCCGAACGCGGTCGCGGGTTTGCTCTGGAAAAAACCGAAGCCCTTGGCGAGTTCGGCCGGGATCAGGTTGCGCAGCGACACGTCGTTCACCAGCATCAGCAGGCGGATGCCGTCCAGCGCCTGCTCGGGGCTGGCGCCCATGGGCACGTCGCCGGTGACTACCGCGACCTCGGCCTCGAAGTCGATGCCGAAGGCTTCGCTGGGCACCACCACATCGTCGCAGGGGCCGATGAAGTCGTCGCTGCCGCCCTGGTACATCAGCGGGTCGGTATAGAAAGTGGCGGGCACCTCGGCGTGACGCGCGGCGCGCACCAGCTCCACGTGGTTCAGGTAGGCCGAGCCGTCGGCCCACTGGTAGGCGCGCGGCAGCGGCGCCATGCACTGCGCCGGGTCGAACGGGAACGCATGGCGCGCGCGCCCGGCGTTGAGCGAGTCGTACAGATCCTGCAGCTGCGGGCTCAGAAAGCCCCAGTCATCCAGCACCTGCTGCAGGTGGGCGGCGATGCCGGTCGCATAATGCGCCGCCGCGAGGTCACGCGAGACGACGACCAGCTGGCCGTCGCGGGAGCCGTCTTTGTAGGTGGCAAGTTTCATGGAAATGGGATCCCCGTCGATGTGAGGGCGCTACGGCGCGCCGATTGCGTGTAAATTACGCATTGTTAAATCGATTTAACTAATCGAAATTTTAATCAACGCGGGGGATTCTAGTTTAAATGACCAAAGAGCGCGCAGGGATTCAATCGGTCGAGGTCGGCTTTGCCCTGCTCGACGTGCTGGCACGGGCCGCGCGGCCGCTGATGCTGCGCGATCTGGCCGCGGCCGCCGGCATGAGCGCGGCCAAGGCGCACCGCTACCTGGTGAGTTTCCAGCGGCTGGAGCTGGTCACGCAGGACGCCGGCAACACCCGCTACGACCTCGGCCCGGCGGCGCTCCGGCTGGGCCTGGCGTCGCTGTCACGGCTGGACTCGGTGAAGCTGGCGCGCGAGCGCGTTGGCGCGCTGGTGGAGCAGATCGGCCATACGCTGGCGCTGGCCGTGTGGGGCAACCGCGGGCCGACCATCGTGCACTGGGAGGAGTCGGCGCAGGCGGTCACCGTGAACCTGCGCCTGGGCGACGTGATGCCGCTGCTGACCTCGGCCACCGGGCGCTGCTTTGCGGCCTACCTGTCGACGCAGACCCATCTGGACAAGATCGCGCCCCTGCTGCAGGAAGAACTGGCGCTCGCCGCGAAACTGCCGAACCTCTCGGGGCACAGCGATCTGCCGACCTCCATGTCCGAAGTGCAGCGGCTGCTCGGCGAGGTGCGCGAGCACGGCATGGCCCGCGTGATGGACACCCTGCTGCCGGGCATCGTGGGCTTTTGCGCCCCGGTGTTCGACTCGGACGGCCACATGGTGCTGGGCATGGTGGCGCTGGGCTCGCCCGCGACCTTCGATACGGCCTGGGATGGCGCCGTGGCCACGCCGCTGCGCGCCGCCGCCGCACAACTCTCCAGCGACCTCGGGTACGGCGGCTGACGCTGGAGCGAGACCGCGTGCACCCAACCCGTTCCCCCCGGATCCTGCCGCTGCTGGCGCTGACCGCGGCGGTGCTGCTTGCGCATTTCGCGCTGCTGCGGGCGGCGCCGGACACGATCGGCCCGCAGGAGCCGGCATTGGCGCGCCCCTTCAGCACGCGCGCGATAGAAACGCCGCCGGTCGCGTTGACGCCAGCACCAGCGCCGGAGACACCGTCGGCGGCCGCGGCGCCGGCAGCGCTCGCCGCCACGCTGCCACCCCGTCGCGAGCCGCGCAACGACGCGCCACGCCTGGCGCCATCCACCCGACCCGCGCAGAACCCGAGCGGCCCCGCAAAACTCAAGCGAAATGCGGTCGAACCCCTTATGGAGTCATCATACAATGCTACCAATTCAATAGCATCTGCTGCATCACCAGGGCACGCGTCGCCTGCCGATGAACCGGCCGAGACCACGCCCGCGGCAACGACAGCAATCACAACGCCCCCGGCCACGCCGGCGCACAGCGTGCACGCCGCGGCGTTCAAGGTTCCCGCATCGACACGGCTGCACTACGACGTGCGCGCCGAGGCGCGCGGCCTGTCGCTCGACGCGCTGGGCGAGCTGCTCTGGCGCCACGACGCCGGCGCGTACGAGGCGCGGCTGGACCTCACCCTGCCCCTGCTCGGCACGCGCAGCCAGACCAGTGCGGGGCGCATCACGCCCGACGGGCTGGCGCCCACGCGGTTTTCCGACAAGGTGCGCAGCGAGCTGGCCGCGCATTTCGAGCGAGCGCAGGGTGGCGTGGGCGGCAAGATTATTTTCAGCGCCAACACCCTCGAGGCGCCGCTGCTGGCGGGCGCGCAAGACCGGCTCAGCGTGTTCTTGCAGTTGGGGGCCATGCTGGCCGGCGCGCCCGACCAGTACCCGAACGGCACCACCATCAGCCTGCAGATCGTGGGCCCGCGCGACGCCGATACCTGGCTGTTCACCGTGGGCGATACGGAGCAGCTTCGCCTGCCCATTGGCGAACTCGGCGCGGTCAAGCTGACGCGGAACCCGCTGCGCGAATTCGACTCCAAAGTGGAAATGTGGCTGGCGCCTTCTCTGGGCTATCTGCCGGTGCGCATCCGGCTGACGCAGGCCAACGGCGACCGGTTCGACCAGCGCCTGCGTGCGAGCGAGAGCCCTTAGTTGCCAAAAACATCCCAAATTTCACGAAAACGCGGGATTTCGCGGCCACCGTCCCCCTTGAAACCGGCTCAAACGTTGTTAACTGTAGTTATGACATTTCAGGACACCAATATCATGCAAATGCTCTACGACTCAGAATCCTTCGTGGTGGTCCACGTGCTTCCCGACGCCGAACTGCAAAGCGGGGCCGGGGACGAGGCCCAAGCCGCGCCAGCGCCCAGCGTGCCGTCGCTGACGCGCCACGGCTTCGAGATCGTGGACAAGCGCTCGGGCAAGGAGGTGTACCTCGACGGCTCGTGGGCCGAACTGTTCCAGCAGCAAATCTCCGCCTGGCAGGCCAACACCCCGACCCAGGAAGAGGTGGAAGACACGCTTGAGGGCTACGCCGAGCTGGCCCAGAACCCCGTCATCCTGCACTGAACACGGCGCCCGTGCGGCTCGCATTGGCACTGTGGGCCGTGGTGCTGGCGTCCTGCGCCACTCCCGGCCCCAGCACCACCCAACGCATCGATGCACTGCTCCCGGCCGACGTGATTTTGCTGGGCGAGCAGCACGACGCGCTCGAACACCAGCGCATCGAGCGCGACGTAATCCAGTCGCTGGCCGCACGCGGCGTGCTGGTGGCGAATGCGATGGCCGACCGAAGCCTCGACAGGCAATTGCCCGGCCCGGCGCTCAAGGCCCAGCAGCAGGAGATCCGCATTGGCCACTGCGGCCTGTTGCCCGAAAACCAGATCTCTCCCATGACCCGCATTCAGATAGCACGCGACAGGGCGATGGCGCAGACCGTTGCCGGCGCATACCAGCGCGGCCAGACCGTGCTGCTGGTTGCCGGGGCAGGCCATGTGCGGCGCGGGCTCGGGGTGCCGGTCTATTTGCCTGGCGACTTGACAACAAAAGTGCTTGTAGCCCAGTCTGGATCTGCACCAGACGCTATTAACTTTGGAGCAGACGCGGTTTGGGAAACCGCCGCGCTGCCAATCAAAGACCCGTGTGCTGAACTGCAGCGCACCCTGCAGGCCACGCCGACTCAGCCTGAATAAGCCCGGCAGGCCGCGGGCGCCAGTGCCTTGGCGCGACCAGGCCTGGCGGCGCAGGATGGCCGCTCATGCTGCGACAATCCGGGCTCTATGAACCACGTCTATATCCTGACCCTGTCCTGCCCCGACCGGCTGGGGCTGGTACACGCCGTCTCCGGTTTCTTGCTCGAGCGCGGCGGCAACATCGAAGAAGCGGCCCAGTACAACGACCATGGCACCGGCCTGTTCTTCATGCGGGTGCAGTTCGCCTGCGACCGGCTCACACACGCCGAGCTGAGCCAGCAACTGCAGGCTTTTGCCGAACCGTTCAAGATGCAGTGGCAACTGCATGCCGCCGCGCAGCCGGTGCGCACGGTCATGATGGTGAGCCGCGACGGGCACTGCCTGAACGACCTGCTGTTCCGCTGGAAATCGGGCCTGCTGCCGCTGGACATCCGCGCCATCATCTCGAACCACCGCGACTTCTACCAGCTCGCGGCCAGCTACAACGTGCCTTTCCACCACATCCCGGTCACGCCGGCGACCAAGGCGCAGGCCGAGGCCCGGGCCTACGAGATCATCGAATCCGAAGGGGCCGAGCTGGTGGTGCTGGCGCGCTACATGCAGATCCTGTCGGACGAGCTGTGCACCAGATTGGCGGGCCGCGCCATCAACATCCACCACTCGTTCCTGCCCAGCTTCAAGGGCGCCAAGCCCTACTACCAGGCGCATGACCGCGGCGTCAAGCTGATCGGCGCGACGGCCCACTACGTGACGGCGCACCTCGATGAGGGCCCGATCATCGAGCAGGACGTGGCCCGCGCCGAACACAACAAAACGGTCGAAGACCTGACCGCCATGGGCCGCGACACCGAGAGCCAGGTGCTGGCGCGCGCGGTGAAGTGGCACAGCGAGCGCCGGGTGCTGCTGAACGGCCACAAGACCGTGATTTTCAAATAGCTTCGTTCCCTGTGGGGCGCTGCGTGTACTTCGCGGGGCGCTTTTCCAGAAAGGCACGGATGCCTTCCTGGGCGTCGGGCGTGAGCGAAGCCGTGGCCATGCGCTCGACCGCAAAGGCATAGGCCTGATCCTGCGGCAGATCGATCTGGTGATAGAAGCCCTGCTTGCCCGAGGCTTTGGACAGCGCACTGCCGCGCGTGGCCCGCTGGATCAAATCCAGCGTCGCGGCCTCGAGCTGGTCGGGCGGCACCGCCTTGTTGATGAGGCCCCAGTCGGCCGCGGTGGCGGCATCGATGGCGTCGCCGGTCAGCGCCATCTCCAGCGCGCGCTTGCGCCCCACGTTGCGCGCGACCGCGACCAGCGGCGTGTGGCAAAACAGCCCCGCCTTGCCACCTGGGATGGCGAACGAGGCGGTATCGGCCGCCACGGCCAGGTCGCAACTCGCGACCAGCTGGCAGCCGCCCGCCGTGGCGAGCGCATGCACGCGCGCCACCACTGGTTGCGGCAGGGCCTGTATCGTGTTCATCATTTCGGTGCAGACGGCGAACAACTCGCGCGCCTGCGCCAGCGTGGCGCCCGCCATGTCGGCAAAATTGTGGCCCGCGCTGAAGACCGGGCCGTTGGCCGCGAGGATCACGCCCAGCGCCTCGGTGCGGGAAATCGCGCGCAGGGCCTGCGTCAGCTCGCGCATGACGTCCAGTGCCAGCGCATTGCGCTTGTCCGGGCGATTCAGCGTGACGGTGGTGATCGGGCCGTCGGACGTGACCAGCAAATGTTCGTGCTTCATCGGATCATTGTGGCAGGTTGGCCATTTTTTCGCCCAGGCGAACGGCACCCCCTGGCTGCCACGCTGCGTTGAATTGCAGCTGCCCTTTGGGAAACAGCAGCACCACGGTGGAGCCGAGCAGGAAGCGGCCCATCTCATCGCCTTGCGCCAGATGCACATCCTTGTCGCCGTACTGCCACTCGCGCACCGGCCCGCCGCGCGGCGGGCTCACGACGCCATGCCAGACCGTCGCCATGCTGCCGACCACGGTGGCGCCCACCAGCACCAGCACGAACGGGCCGCGCGCCGAGTCGAAGACGCAGACGACACGCTCATTGCGCGCGAACAGGCCGGGCACGCCGCGCGCGGTGGCCGGGTTCACCGAGAACAGCGCGCCCGGCACATAAATCATGCGCGTGAGGCGCCCGTCGCAGGGCATGTGGATGCGGTGGTAGTCCTTCGGGCTCAGGTAGAGCGTGGCGAAATGGCCGTCTTCGAACTGCGCGGCCAGCGCGCTGTCGCCGCCGACCAGCGCCGTGGTGGAATAGTGATGGCCCTTGGCCTGGAAAATCCGGTCGCGCTCGATCGCGCCGAACTGGCTGATCGCGCCATCCACCGGGCAGATCAGGTCGGCGCTCGCCAAAGGCCTGGCGCCGGGCTTCAAGGCCCGCGTGAAGAAGTCGTTGAAACTGGAGTAGCTGGCGATGTCGGGATTCGCCGCCTCGCTCATGTCGACGCCGTATTTGCCGACAAACCAGCGGATCAGGCCGGTGCTCCAGCGCCCGGCGCGGCTTGACGCCACCACGCCGGCAAAAGCCGTGAGCGCCCGCTTGGGCAACAGGTACTGCGGCAGCACGAAGAGACGATCAGGCAAGGCAGCTACCGGTAGTGGCGAATGGGGGCGTATTCTACTCAGCGCGGCTTGGCCGTCACCCCGGCAGCGCACGAACCAGCTCGGGCAGGTGGGACAGCGCAAACAGCACCAACCCGATCACGCCGCCCACCAGCGTGCCGTTGATGCGGATGTGCTGCAGGTCCGGGCCGATGTTCAGCTCGATCAGGCGCGACATCTCCTGCGCGTCCCAGCGCTGCACGGTGTCCTGGATGTGCTGGGCCACGAACTGCGACACCTCGGGCGCGAGTGTGCGCACCCAGTCCTCAAACCGCTGGTTCAGCGAGGCGCGCAAGTCCGCGTCGTGCGCCAGCGACTGGCCCAGCCAGCGGCCCATGGCGCCCACGTTGCGTGCGACGCGTGATTTCTCGTTCGCCAGGTCGCGCTTGAGCGCGGCGCGCATGCCCTGCCACAGCGCCTGCACATAGGTGCCCAGCGTGGCGTCGTGCTGCAGGTAGTGGCGGATTTCCTCGCCCTTGCGTGCAAAGTCCGGGTCGGTGCGCAGCCTGTCGATCAGCTGCTGCACCTCGTCGTCGAACTTCCCGCGCAGCTGATGGCCGGGGTTGTGCGCGACATCGGCCAGCAGGCTCTCGAGCGCATGGGCAATCAGGCCCGCGCCCTGCTCGCCCAGCCAGTCGGTGGGCAGCACCTTTTCCTTGCGCGGGTGTTCGCGCTTGACCCATTGCACAATGGCCTGCGCGATGAGGCTGCGCGATGGCGGCTCCTGCAGCAGCTGCGTCAGGTGCGCCAGCGCACCGTCCAGCAGCGCCTGGTGGCGGCCGTTCTGCGTGAGCGCCGCGAGCACGGTGGCCATGGAGCCGGGCAGGTCCAGCTGCCCGATCAGCGCGCGCGCGGCGCGCTTGATGAAGCGCTCGACCTGCGCGTCCTCCACCATGTCCAGCGCCGCCGACAGCAGGCGCACCGCCTGCCGCCCCAGCAGGCCGGCATGGCGCGGCGCCGTGAGCCACTGCGCCACCAGCGCCACCGGGTCGTGGCGGCGCATCAGTGTGACCAGCGAAGGCGGGTCGAGGAACTTGTCGCGCACGAACACCGCAAGGTTCTCGCCAATGCGGTCCTTGTTGCGCGGAATGATGGCCGTGTGGCACGCGATGAAGGGAATGGGAATGCGCCGGAACAGCGCCACCACCGCGAACCAGTCGGCCATGGCGCCCACCATCGCTGCTTCGGCCATGGCCTTGACGATGTCCACGCCCAGGCTGCGCGGCAGCCAGCTGGTGAGCACGAACACCGCCGTCACGAGCAGCAGCAGGCCCAGGGCCAGGCGCTTGGAACGCGCCAGTTCAGCCGGCTTGTCCATGCGGGGCAACTCCTTGTCGGTCAAAGGCGCGGCAGCCTGGCACGCCGCGGCTGGGCAGTGGCTGGCAACGACAGTGCGGGCAGACTTACCGCGGCGCCACGCGGTCCAGCGCCGCGGCCAGCTGCCCCACCGTGCGATCCACGTTGTGCCACTTCTCCAGGCCGAACAGGCCGATGCGGAAAGTGCTGAAGTCCGGCCCCTCGTCGCACTGCAGCGGCACGCCGGCGGCGGTCTGCAAGCCGGCCTCGATGAACTTCTTGCCGTTCTGGATGCCGGGGTCGGTGGTGTAGCTCACGACCACGCCGGGCGCCTTGTAGCCCCCGGCCGCCACGCTCGGGAAACCGCGCGATTCGAGCAGCGCGCGCACCTTGGCGCCCAGCTCGGTTTGTTCGGCCTTGACCTTGTCGAAGCCGTAGTCGCGCGTTTCCAGCATCACGTCGCGCAGGCGCACCAGCGCGTCGGTAGGCAGGGTGGCGTGGTAGGCGTGCTGGCCCTTTTCGTAGCCCTCGGCAATCTGCAGCCACTTCTTGAGGTCGCACGAGAAGCTGGAGCTGGTCGTGCCCTCGATGACCTGGCGTGCGCGCTCGCCGAGCATGACCATGGCGCAGCAGGGCGAGCTGCTCCAGCCCTTTTGCGGCGCCGAGATCAGCACGTCCACGCCGGTGGCCTGCATGTCCACCCACATGGCGCCCGAGGCCACGCAGTCGAGCACGAACAGCGCCCCCACCGCATGCGCCGCCTCGCTCACGGTGCGCAGGTAGTCGTCGGGCAGGATGATGCCGCTGGCCGTCTCCACGTGCGGCGCAAACACCACGGCGGGTTTCTCCGAGCGGATGGCGGCGGCGACCTCGGCAGCCGGCGCGGGCTGCCAGGGTGCCTGCGCGCCCGCACCCACGCGGCGCGCCTTGCAGACCACGGTGCTGGCACCCATGCGGCCCGCGTCGAAGATCTGGCTCCAGCGGTAGCTGAACCAGCCGTTGCGCACGATCAGCACCTTGCTGTCGTTGGCGAACTGGCGCGCCACGGCCTCCATGCCGAAGGTGCCGCTGCCGGGCACGATCACGGCGCTGTGCGCGTGGTACACGTTTTTCAGCGTCGCGAGGATGTCCTGCATCACGCCCGCGAAGCGTTTGGACATGTGGTTGAGCGAGCGGTCCGTATAGACCACGGAGAATTCGAGCAAACCGTCGGGATCGACGTTGGGCAACAGGCCGGGCATGGTTGTCTCCTTTGTCAGTGAGATGGGCGCGGGCCGCACAAGCCCAGCCATCGGGCCCGCCAGCTTAGCACGCGACTCGGCTGGCAGCCCTCACCAGCAGTCGACAAAGCGCGCACCGGGCGCTGCCGGCACGACCTTCGACGCCGCCGCCGACGCCAGCCCGTGCACCAGCCAGGCGCGGGTCTGCGCCGGGTCGATCACGGCGTCGATCTCCAGCGTTTGCGCCATGTTCGTGGCCTGGCCGTTGGCGTATTGCTGGTCCACCAGCTTCTTGTACAGCGCATCGCGCTCAGGCCCGGACGCCGCGGCCTCCAGTTCCTTGCGAAAGCCCAGCCGCACGGCGCCTTCCAGGCCCATGGCGCCGAACTCGCCGGTCGACCAGGAGACGGTGAACACCGGCGCGTCGAAGCCCCCGGCCGTCATGGCCTGCGCGCCCAGGCCGTAGCCCTTGCGCAGCACCACGGCAAAGAACGGCACGCTCAGGTGCGCAGCCACCACAAACATGCGGCAGACATGGCGCACCTGGGCCTGGGCCTCGATGTCGGGCCCGACCATGAAGCCCGGCGTGTCGGTCAGCGACACCATAGCCAGGCCGTGCGCGTTGCACAGCTGCATGAAGCGCGCGGCCTTGTCGGCGGCGTCCACATCGATCGCGCCGCCCAGATGCCGCGGGTTGTTCGCGAGGATGCCCACGGGGCGGCCTTCGATGCGCGCCAGCGCGGTCAGGATGCCGGCGCCAAAACCCGCGCGCAGCTCCAGCAGCGAATCGCTGTCCACCAGCCCTTGCATGACGCTGCGCACGTCGTACACGCGCAGGCGGTTCTCGGGCACCGCATGGCGCAGCGCGCGCTGGTCGGCACAGGTCCACGGCTGCACGGATGCGTCGATCGGCCCCTGGAAATACGACAGGTAGCGCTTGGCGGCGCGCACCGCCTCGGCCTCGTCGCGCACCAGGATGTCGATCACGCCGTTGCCGGACTGCACGCTGCTCGGGCCGATCTGCTCGGGCTTGAACGTGCCCAGCCCGCCGCCCTCGATCATGGCCGGGCCGCTCATGCCGATGTTGCTGGCCTCGGTGGCGATGATGACATCGGCGCAGCCCAGCAGCGCCGCATTGCCGGCGAAGCAGCGCCCGTGCACGATGCCCACTACCGGCACCTTACCCGACAGCGCGGCAAAGCGGCTGAAGGTGTGGTTGTTGAGGCCGGCGACGATCGGCATATCGGTATCACCGGGGCGCCCGCCCCCGCCTTCGGCAAACAACACCACCGGCAGCCGGAGCTGGTGCGCCAGGCCGAGCAGGCGGTCGGTCTTGTGGTGGTTGCGCATGCCCTGCGTGCCGGCCAGCACGGTGTAGTCGTAGGCCAGCACCGCGCAGCGCGATGGCTCCGCGCCGAACAATTTGGCATTGACGCTGCCCAGGCCCGTCACCATGCCATCGGCCGGCGTGTTGGCCACCAGGTCTTCCAGCGAACGGCGCCGGGTTTGCGCGGCAATCGCCAGCGCACCGTACTCGATGAAGTTGTCAGGGTCGTCCTGCAGGTCGCACAGGTCGGCGATGTTTTCGCGCGCGGTGCGCCCGCCCTGCGCGTGGCGCCTGGCCACGGCGGCGGGGCGATTGGCGTCGAGCGTGAACGCGTGGCGGTCTATGACCTGCTGCAGGTCGGGGCGGATCTGTTCCAGATCGAGGCTGCGGGCGGCCTGGGCAATGCCGGCGGCCACCTCCATCGCCTCCAGCAGCACCAGGGGCTGGCCTTCCACGAGGTAGTCGCCCGGCGCGGCCCGGATCTCGACCACGCTGCCGGGGGCATGGGCCAGCAGCAGGTGCTCCATCTTCATCGCTTCCAGCACGGCGATCTGGCCACCGGCCGGCACCACGTCGCCGACGGCCACGTCGAGCTGCACCAGCTTGGCCGGCATGGGCGCGCGCACCGCGCTGAGTCCGTCTTCGCCCTGTCCGGATTCGACGCCAAATGAGGCCGTAGTCCTTACTCCGTCTGCACTGACAGCTCTATTTTTTGTAGCACCCTGGTTGTCGATGGCTTGCGCTGCGGCCAGCAACGCCGGCAGGTGCGCCTCGACGAAGCGCGTATGCACCTGCTGCGCATCGAACTCGGGACGCTTTGCCAGCGCGCGCAGCAGCGACAGGTTGGTGGCCATGCCCTCGATGCGGCATTCCGCCAGCGCGCGGCGGGAACGGCGCGCCGCGTCGGCAAAGTCAGCGCTGCGCGAGCGCACGATCAGCTTGGCCAACAGCGTGTCGTAATGCGGCGATGGCGCGGCGCCGGCGTAACCCTGTGTGTCGACCCGGATGCCGGGGCCCGAGGGCAAGTCGAAGCGCGCCAGCGAACCGCCGGAAGGTCTGGCCTGGCCCTGCGCATCCAGCGTCTCCGCGTTGATGCGCCACTGCACGGCAAAGCCCTGCGCGCGCGGCGGCGCCTTGGGATCGAGCCCCAGTGCCGTCAGGCTCCGCCCCGCCGCCACCTGGATTTGCAGCTGCACCAGATCGAGCCCGGTGACTTCCTCGGTGACCGTGTGCTCCACCTGCAGGCGCGGATTGGCCTCGATGAAGACAAAGGGCAGATCGCGCGCGTCTTCGTCGACCAGAAACTCGAAGGTGCCCAGGCTGCGGTAGTGCGCGGCCTGCGCCAGCTTGAGCGCCGCCTGCGTGATGCTCTGGCGCAGCGCCTCGGGCAGCGAGGGGCTCGGCGCCATTTCGACCAGCTTCTGGAAGCGCCGCTGCAGCGAGCATTCACGCTCGCCCAGCGACATCACCTGCGTGCCGTCGCCGATGATCTGGATTTCGATATGGCGGGCGCGCGTCATCAGGCGCTCGACGTAGACACCCTCCACGCCGAAGGCCGCGCGCGCCTCGGACACGCAGCGCGCATAGGCTTCGGGCAACTCTGCGGCCTCCAGCACGGCGCGCATGCCACGGCCGCCGCCGCCGCCAATCGCCTTGATCATCACGCCGGCACCCAGCGCGCCGCCACGCTGGGCCGCAAAGAAGGCCTGGGCTTGCCCCAGCGTGACCGCGCCCGCGCTGCCGGGCATTAGCGGCACGCCACACTGATGGGCCAGCGCGCGGGCGCGCGCCTTGTCGCCGAACAGCGCGAGCTGTTCCACCGTGGGGCCGATGAAGGTGAGGCCGGCGTCCAGGCAGGCTTGCGCAAAGTCGGCGCGCTCGCTCAAAAAACCATAGCCCGGGTGCACCGCATCGCAGCCGGTTTGCCGCGCCAGCGCGATGAGGCGGGCGATGTCCAGATAGGCAGCTGGCCCTGTGGCGTCCAGCGCCAGCGCTTCGTCGGCCTGGCGCACATGCAGCGCCTGCGCATCATCGCGGGCGTAGATGGCGACACTGCGGCTCCCCAGGTCGTGCACGCCGCGCACCAGCCGCAGGGCGATCTCGCCGCGGTTGGCAATCAGAATCTTCTTGAACACGGGGGGTTCCTTCAGGGTTGACGCTGGATATTCAGGCCTTGGAGGCTTGCCAATATATACCCGCCGGCAGAATGAAATGACCCATCGGTATCACTCTTGCGACGCACACCCACCGCCTCATCCGGCCCGCATCACCAAGTGTTCCCGGGGGAAGATCCGACTGTTCATGCAACGCCAATCGTTCCTATCCCCGGGTCCGTGAAAAGCCGTGGCGCTGGCGCTGCCGATCCCGGACGACGTGCTGGGCGCTCAGACCCCGCTGTGACCAGGAGAAAGAACTACACTTATCCGCAGCTGACAGCTGCCATGCTGGCCCCCTGCCCCGGGTCAAAGCTCAGTCGGCACGGACAAAAGTGACCCTTCATGCACCTGTTTGGCGCAGGCTTGCATCAAGAAGCAACGAGGTAAGCTTTGTTCATGGCGGGGCACCCGCTTCACTTTGGGATTCGTTTTAAACCATTCACACGATGTCGCCAGTCAACTCCCCCGCGTTGCAACAAGCCGCCCGCATTGGCACTGCGGCGGCGTCAGGACCGTTGCTCGACCTGGTGGAGCGGGCCACGGGGACGGGCGCGTGGCTGCTCGAGCTTCCGTCCCGCCGCGTCACCTGGACGCGCCAGCTCGCCGTGTTGCTCAGGCTGCCGCGCGACTCGGCGCCCTCGCTATCGATGGCGCAAGCGTTGGACCTGTATGCGCCGGAATCGCGCGCGCAGATGACGGCAGCGTTCCACGCGTGCATCGAGCGCGCGGTATCGTTTAGCGAAGAGGCGGAAATCATCACGGCACATGGCGATCGCCTGTGGGTGCGCACGGTCGGCAACGCGCTGTGCGATGCCTCGGGAGCCGTTGTGTTGGTTCAAGGCCTGCTGCAGGACCTGACGGAGAAAAAACGCGCCGAGCAGGAGTCGCTGAACGCGACCGTGCGGCTCAGTTCGACGCTGGCCAGCGTGACGCTCGATCGCGAAGGCCGCTTTACCTATGTGAATCGCGAAAGCGAGCGCCTGCTGCGGTGCGACAGCAGCCAGCTGCTGGGGCGCACCATCTGGCGCGTGCTGGACGAAAACGGGGGCGGGCGGCTGCGCAGCGAGTTGCGCGCCGTCCTGAGCAGCCGGATCAGCGTCGAGTTTGAAGAATTTTTCCCCGTGCTGGGCATATGGCTTGAACTGCGCGCCTATCCGTTCGAGGAAGGCATTGCCGTGTATCTGCGCGATGTCAGCGCCTGGCAGCAGTCCAAGGAGCAAATGCTGCTGCTGCAGACCAGCATCAATCGCCTGAACGACATCGTGCTGATCGCCGACGCGGGCTCG
Source organism: Rhodoferax sp. (assembly GCA_031291295.1). GTDB lineage: Bacteria > Pseudomonadota > Gammaproteobacteria > Burkholderiales > Burkholderiaceae_C > Rhodoferax_A. The sequence goes on from JARLJI010000080.1 coordinate 46,618, forward strand.
CATGACGAGCCCGACGTGCGCATTGTTTTTGTCAACGACGCCTTCGAGCGGCGCACCGGCTACAGCCGCGAAGAGGTGCTGGGCCAGACGCCGCGCATGCTCGAAGGCCCGCTGACCCAGCGCGCCGAGCTCGAACGCATCCGCGTGACGCTGGCGCAGTCGCAGCCGGTCCGCTCCGAGTTGATCATCTACAAAAAGGATGGCGAGCAGTTCTGGATGGAACTCGAGGTCGTCCCGGTCGACTATTTAGGCCGCGGCCTCACCCACTGGATCGCCGTGGCGCGCGACATCACCAAACGCAAGGCCTCCGAGGACGAAATCGAACACCTGGCGTTCTACGACGCGCTGACCCAGTTGCCGAATCGCCAGTTGCTGATGAGCCGCCTGCGCCATGTGCTGGCGCAAAAAGGGGTCGACCGGAAAATCGGCGCGTTGATGTTCATCGACCTCGATCACTTCAAGCTGCTCAACGACACCATGGGGCATTCGCGGGGCGACATGCTGCTGCGAAAAGCGGCCTCGCGCCTGGCCTCCTGCGTCGACCGTGACGACACCGTGGCGCGACTGGGCGGCGACGAGTTCGTGGTGATGCTGCAAGACCTCGGAGACAACCTGCCGGCGGCCAACGCGCGGGCGCTGGCGGTCGGCGAAAGAATCCTGGCCGTACTCGGCGAGCCCTACGATCTGGCCAGCTACTCGTACCACGGCACCTGCAGCATTGGCATTACCGCGTTCAACGAAGAGGAGGTCACCATTGAAGACCTGCTCAAGCAGGCCGACCTGGCGATGTACCAGGCCAAAGCCTCCGGGCGTAACGCCGTGTGCTTTTTCGACCCGAAGATGCAGGCGGTGGCCACAGCGAATGCGGCGCTGACCTCGGAGCTCCGGCACGGCCTGCGCCACCACGAGTTTGTGCTGCATTACCAGCCGCAGGTCGGCGGTGACGGACGCATGCTGGGCGTCGAGGCACTGATGCGCTGGCAGCACCCGCAACGCGGCCTGGTGCTGCCCGACGCCTTCATTCCCCAAGCTGAAGACAGCGGACTCATCCTGCCGATGGGCCAGTGGGCGCTGGAGAGTGCCTGCGCGCAGCTGGCCCTGTGGGCCCGGCACCCCGAAACCGAACAGCTCAGCATTTCCGTGAATGTGAGCGTGCGCCAGTTCCGAAACCCGGAATTTGTCGATCAGGTGATGAGCGTGATCCGGCAAACCGGCGTGCGTGCGCAGCGACTCAAACTGGAGCTCACCGAGAGCCTGCTGGCGACCGGCATCGAGGTGACCATCGCCAAGATGGGCATCCTCAAGAGGGCCGGCGTGACGCTCTCGATCGACGACTTTGGCATGGGCTATTCCGCGCTGTCCTACCTCAAGCGCCTGCCGCTGGACCAGCTGAAAATCGATCGGTCTTTCGTGAAGGACATGCTGACCGACCCCAACGATGCCGCCATCGCCCGCACCATCATTGGCCTGGCGCAAAGCCTAGGCCTGTCGGTGCTGGCCGAAGGGGTGGAGACCGAAGCCCAACGCGCGCTGCTGTCCCAATTTGGCTGCGACTGCTACCAGGGCCATTTGTTTTGCCGGGCGCTGCCCATCGACCAACTCGAAATCTTCATGCACAACATCGCGCTGTGAACCGGCGCAACGCGCGCTGCGCCCACGTTCAGGCGAGCGATGCCAGCAACTGCACGTTGCCGCCGGCCGCCGTGGTGTTGACGGTGACCGTCTGCTCCGCGCAAAACCGGACCAGATAATGCGGCCCGCCGGCCTTCGGGCCGGTGCCCGAGAGGCCCTCGCCGCCGAACGGCTGCACGCCGACCACGGCGCCGATCATATTGCGGTTGACGTAGATGTTGCCCACACAGGCGCGCGCCGCCAGCGCCTGGGCACGCGAATCGATGCGGGTCTGGATGCCCAGCGTGAGGCCGTAGCCGAGCGCGTTGATCTGATCGATCACCGCGGCCGGATCGCCGCGCCAGCGCACGACGTGCAACACCGGGCCGAAGATTTCCTGCTGCACATCGGCGATGCTGCTCACCTCGAAAATCTGCGGCGCTACTATATTTATAGCTCCTTGTGCAGCCCCTTCATGGGCCAGCAATGGTTTTGCCTCTGCATGCAGGCGCTGGAGATGGCGCTGGATGGCGCCCCACGCCTCGGCGTCGATCACCGGACCCACGTCGGTGCAAAGCAGCGCCGGATCGCCCGTCACCAGCTCCTTTGCCGCGCCGCGGATCATCTCGATCACGCCATCTGCGATGCCCTCATGCACACACAAGAGGCGCAGCGCCGAGCAGCGCTGGCCCGCGCTGCGAAACGACGACTGCACCACCGCATCGGCCACCTGCTCTGGCAGCGCGGTGCTGTCCACCAGCATGGCGTTGATGCCGCCGGTCTCGGCAATCAACGGGACGATGGGGCCGTCCTTCGCGGCGAGCGCACGGTTGATGATCCTGGCCACCTGAGTCGAGCCGGTGAACACCACGCCGGCGATGCCGGGCTGCGCCACCAGCGCCGCGCCCACGGTGTCGCCGGGGCCGTGCAACAGTTGCAGCGCGCCTTCGGGCACACCGGCACGGTGCAGCAGCCGCACCGCTTCCCAGGCCACACCCGGCGTTTGCTCGGCCGGCTTGGCCAGCACGGTGTTGCCGGTGGCCAGCGCCGCGGCGACCTGACCCATGAAGATGGCGAGCGGGAAGTTCCACGGGCTGATGCAGACCCAGACGCCGCGCGCGGCCAGGCGCAGTTCGTTGCTCTCTCCCGTCGGCCCCGGCAGCGCCACCGGCGCCATGATGCGCTCGGCCTCGCCCGCGTAGTAGCGCAGAAAATCCGCCGCCTCGCGCACCTCGGCCACGGTGTCGCCCCAGGTCTTGAAGGCTTCTTTCACCATCAGCGCGCAAAAGCGCGGCAGCTCGGCCTCCAGTGCATCGGCGGCGCGGCGCAGGATCGCAGCGCGCTCGGCGACCTCTGTTTTGCTCCACTTTTGATAGCTGGCAGCGCCCGCCTGGTATGCGCCCTCGATCATTTTGACCTCAAACTCCGGCACAACCGGCAGCGTCGTGGCTGGGTACGCGGCCAGCAGCGGCACGCGCATGGACTGCACCGCGAGGTCCAGCCCGGCGCTGTTCTGGCGCGCGGCGCCGTACAGGTCCGCCGGCAAGGGCAGCGAAGGCTCGAGCTCGAGCCGCAGCGGCGAGATCAGCAACTCGTCCATGCCCACCGACTCGTCCGCCAGCTGGTGCACAAACGACGAATTGGCGCCGTTTTCCAGCAGGCGGCGCACCAGATAGGCAAGCAGGTCGCGGTGCGCGCCGACCGGGGCGTAGACGCGGCAGTTCACCAGCGGGTTCTTCAGCACCTCGCGGTAAATGCCCTCGCCCATGCCGTGCAGGCGCTGCAACTCGAATTGCGCCGGTGCGCGTTTCTCCGACGAGCCGCCCCTAGGAGAAACAGCCCCCTCGGGGGGCAGCGCAGCACGCGAAGCGGCAAGCGTGGGGGCACTTTCGGCCATCTGCAGGATGGCGGCAATCGTCCCCGCGTTGTGCGTGGCGAACTGCGGGTAGATGGCGTCGGGCGCGGCCAGCAGCGCGCGTGCGCAGGCCAGGTAGCTCACGTCGGTATGGTGCTTGTGGGTGAACACCGGGTAGTGCGGCAGGCCCAGCTCCTGCGCGCGCTTGATCTCGGCATCCCAGTAGGCACCCTTGACCAGGCGGCACATCAGGCGCAGCCGGTACTTGCGCGCCAGCGCCGTAATGTGCCCGATGAGTTCGAGCGCGCGCGTCTGGTACGACTGCATGGCCAGGCCAAAGCCCTGCCACTGCGGGAAGTGCTGCGCCACGCAGGCCGCCAGCGCCTCGAACACTTCCAGCGACAGCTCCAGCCGGTCCACCTCCTCGGCGTCGATCGTGAGGTTCAGGTTGGCCGTGGCGGCCAGCTCGCACAAGCCCCACACGCGCGGCACCAGTTCGACCATGACGCGCGCCTTTTGTGCGTCTTCGTAGCGTGGATGCAGCGCACTGAGCTTGATGGAAATACCATCATTCCGCTCGCAAGCCACCGTGGGGTTCGCATGAGTAGCTATAATTTTAATAGCGTTTGCGTAACTATCCAGATAGCGCAGCGCATCCGCGTCGGTGCGCGCCCCCTCGCCCAGCATGTCGTAGCTGAAGCACAGGTTGGCCGTCTTGCGCCGGGCCGTGGCGGCCTCTTCCAGGGCCTCGTCAATGGTCTGGCCGAGCACGAACTGGCGCCCCAGCAGCTGCACGGCGCGCAGCGTGGCGGCCACGACCGAGCGCGCGCCCAGTTTGGCGAACAGCCCCGGCGGCTCCTGCGCCGGGCCGGAGCCTGGCGCTGCCGGCAGGAATTTCTTGGCCATCGCGATCGCCGTGGACGACAGCCGGGCCAGAGCCTGGTCGCCCGTGTGGTCGAAGTCGGCGCGGCCCAGCTGGTCGGCGGTGAGCGCGATCGCGGTCTCGGCGTCGGGCACGCGCAGCAGGGCCTCGGCCAGGCGCATCAGCGCCAGCCCCTCGGCGCTGGAAATCGGGTATTCCTTGAGCAGGCTTTCCATGGCCCAGAACGGTGGCGGGTGACGGCGCACGGCCTGCACCCACGGCCGGGCGGCGTGGGCGGCCGCGGCCCAGTCGAGCGCGCCGTCCAGCGACTGCAGGCGCTCGGTGACGATCTGGTTCTCGGGCCGATAGGGGTTGGGCAAACGGTCAGACATGGCGAACTCCGGTATGGGGGTGGATACCGCCATGTTGTTTCATTTGAAGATGAATTTTCAACTGATTTTTGCAAATTAACCGGATAATTCACTACCCATGAGCGAAACCACCCCCGACCTCGACCGCATCGACCTCAAAATCCTGAATGTCCTGCAGGAGGATGGCCGCATCTCCAACCTCAAGCTGGCAGAGGCCGTGGCGCTCTCGCCCACCGCGGTGCTGGCGCGCGTGCAGCGGCTCACGCGCGACGGCTACCTGCTGGGCTACGAGGCGCGGCTCAATCCGCTCAAGCTCGGGCGCGGCATGATGGTGTTCGTCGAGGTGCTGCTGGACCGCACCACACCCAACGTGTTCGAGGCCTTCAAGGCGGCGGTGCAGGTGCATGAAGCCATCATGGAATGCCATATGGTGGCCGGCGGCTTCGACTACCTGCTCAAGACCCGCATGGCCGACATGGCAGCCTACCGCGACTTTGCCGGCACCGTGCTGTGGCAGCTGCCCGGCGTGCGCGAGACGCGCACCTATGCGGTAATGGAAGAGGTGAAGAACGTCACGCGCCTGCCGTTGCCGCTTCGCTGAAGCCGCCATGCGTCGCTCAACCGTTACGCGGACGTTGGCTAAGGCTGTGTACTAATGCCTCAAATCTGCTCTTTTTCTCACTTTTTTCGCCAGAATGACGGCAATTTGCGTAAAGTACACGTGTTCCAGGCAACAGACAATTCATGGCATCTCCTCGTTTAGATTTGGCAACCACCCCCCTGGCTTATTTGCAGCCTGTGGGGCTGTCGCCGGTCGAGGCGAATGCCATCCTGACGCTGGCCAGCCGCAATAACAGCACCGTGCAGTGGCAGCGGCCGCCGCCCGACAGCACGCCGGACGTCTATGTGGCGCATCTGCGCTCGGTCGATTTGCCCGAAGACGGCACGGATTCCACCCCACCTTGGAGCATCGACCGCTATCCGCCCCGGGTCGTGGTGGACGAGCGCGGGCGCTACCAGAACCGTCCGGTCTGCCTGATCGGCGGCTGCGAGAGCACCCACCTGGCGTGGGACTCGAACGATGCGGAGTCGATTGGCGAACTCAATGCCGGGCTGCGCTTTGCGGCGGCCCAACTCTCGCGCCAGCGCATTCGCTATGCGCTGGGACGCACGGCGTGGCTGAACCGCGACGCCTGGGCCAGCAGCCGGCTGCACCTAGTGAGCCACGGCCAGGTCATGGCGATGATCGACCCGGCCAACTGGCACGTGTACCTGCGCCGCACGGCCACCGCGATCCAGCTCGAGCGTGTCGCCCTGCAAGTGCTGCCGGCGCGTCCGGTCACGCATTCACCCGACTTCGAGATCCTGCCGATGGAGTCCGTGCTGTGGGAACTGGCCCGGCGCTGCAACGAAGAGGCGCTGCCCCGGCTGCTGCCCCCTGCGTATCTCCGGTCGCGGCTGACGCGCGCGAGCCCCCTGCCGATTCGCCTGGCCGACATCGACGAGCACAGTCAGATGATTCTGGGCGAGCTGGCGCAGACCCCGCTCACGGCCGCACAGTTGCGCGCCAGATGCCAGCTGTCGGAGCCCACGCTCACGCGCGCGCTGGCGGGCCTGGCGCTGAGCCGGTCCACGCGCGCCATGTCCACCGGGCTGTCGGCGCACCGCATCTTCGGTCACGTGCTGGGCTGGTTTCCGGGCCGGCAGCGCTGATGCCCGGCGCGGGTCTACGGCGAGGGGCGGCCCCCAAAAATCGCTGTGCCGACCCGCACCAGCGTGCTGCCCGCCTGAATGGCGGCCTCCAGATCCGCCGTCATGCCCATCGACAGCGTGTCGAAGTGATCCAGCCCCGGTCCGCCCGCAGCCACGATCTGATCGAACAGGGCCCGGGCCTTGGCATGCACGGCCACTTGCGCCGCGAAATCCGGCGCCGGTTCAGGGATCGTCATCAGCCCGCGTACCTGCAAATGTGGCAATTTCGCCACTTCGCGCACCAGCGCCAGCGCCTCCTGCGGCGCCACGCCCGACTTCGTTGGGCTCCCGTCAATATTCACCTGAAGGCATACCTGCAGCGCCGCCCGGCCGGGCGGGCGCTGTTCGCTCAAACGCTGCGCGATCTTGAGCCGGTCGATGGTGTGGGCCCAGTCGAAATGCTCGGCAACGAGCCGGGTCTTGTTGCTCTGGATCGGGCCGATGCAGTGCCATTGCAGCGGCAGATCGCGCAGCGCGGCCATCTTGTCCACGGCCTCCTGCAGGTAGTTTTCGCCGAAGGCGCTCTGGCTGCTCGCGAAGGCCTCGCGCACCGCATCAACGCCCCAGGTTTTGGACACGGCCAGCAGCGTGACCGCCCCCGCGTCGCGCCCGGCAGCCCGGCAGGCCGCCGCAATGCGCGCGCGGACCCTCTGGAGGTTGTCGCCAATCATGGTCATAATCCTTCAAGAATATCAAACCACCGGGAGAGCTGTGGATATCACCCAACTGCTTGCTTTCAGCGTTAAAAACAAGGCTTCCGATCTTCACCTGTCCGCCGGCCTGCCGCCGATGATCCGCGTGAACGGCGACGTACGGCGCATCAACGTCGATGCATTCGACCACAAGCAGGTGCACGGCATGGTGTACGACATCATGAACGACACCCAGCGCAAGAACTACGAAGAGTTCCTGGAGATCGACTTCTCGTTCGAGATCGACGGCCTGGCGCGCTTTCGGGTCAACGCCTTCAACCATAACCGCGGCGCCGGTGCGGTGTTCCGCACGATTCCGTCCAAGATCCTGACGCTGGAGCAGCTGGGGGCGCCGAAGATTTTTGGCGAGCTGGCGCTCAAGCCGCGCGGCCTGGTGCTGGTGACCGGGCCCACGGGCTCGGGCAAATCGACCACGCTGGCGGCCATGGTCAACTTCCTGAACGAGACCGAGTACGGCCACATCCTCACGGTGGAAGACCCGATCGAGTTCGTGCATGAATCCAAGAAGTGCCTGATCAACCAGCGCGAAGTCGGCCCGCACACGCTCAGCTTCAGCGCCGCGCTCAAGTCGGCCCTGCGGGAAGATCCGGACGCGATTCTGGTGGGCGAAATGCGCGACCTGGAAACCATCCGGCTGGCCATGACGGCGGCCGAAACCGGCCACCTGGTGTTCGGCACGCTGCACACCTCGAGCGCCGCCAAGACCATCGACCGCATCATCGACGTGTTTCCGGCCGAAGAGAAGGAAATGGTGCGCTCCATGCTGTCGGAGTCGCTGCAGGCGGTGATTTCGCAAACGCTGTGCAAGACCAAGGACGGCAGCGGCCGGGTCGCCGCGCACGAGATCATGCTCGGCACCAGCGCCATCCGCAACCTGATCCGCGAGGCCAAGGTGGCGCAGATGTACTCGACCATCCAGACCGGCAACAGCGTGGGCATGCAGACGCTGGACCAGAACCTCACCGACCTGGTCAAGCGCAACCTGATCAGCCCGGCCGAAGCGCGCGGCAAGGCGAAAATTCCCGAAAACTTCCCCGGCTAGAACAACAGGAGGTGCTCTCATGGAGCGCGATCAAGCCAGCAAGTTCATCAACGACTTGCTCAAACTGATGGTCAGCCGCAACGGCAGCGACCTTTTCATCACGGGGGAGTTTCCGCCCGCCATCAAGGTCGACGGCAAGGTCACCAAGGTCTCGCCGCAGCCGCTCAATGCGGCGCACACGCTGGCCCTGACGCGCTCCATCATGAACGACAAGCAGGTGGCGGATTTCGAGCGCACCAAGGAGTGCAACTTCGCCATCGCGCCGGGGGGCATTGGCCGCTTTCGCGTGAATGCCTTCATGCAGCAGGGCATGGTCGGCATGGTGCTGCGCGTCATTCCGAACGCGGTCCCCACCCTCGACGGCCTGAGCATGCCGCAGATCCTCAAGGACGTGGTGATGTCCAAGCGCGGCCTGTGCATTCTGGTCGGCGCCACCGGCTCGGGCAAGACCACCACGCTGGCCGCGATGATCGACTGGCGCAACGAGAACTCCTACGGCCACATCATCACGGTGGAAGACCCGATCGAGTTCGTGCATGCGCACAAGAACTGCGTCATCACCCAGCGCGAGGTCGGGATCGACACCGACAGCTGGGAGGCCGCCCTGAAGAACACGCTGCGCCAGGCGCCCGACGTGATTTTGATGGGCGAAATCCGCGACCGCGAAACCATGGAACATGCGATGGCGTTCGCCGAAACCGGCCACCTGTGCATGGCCACGCTGCACGCCAACAGCGCCAACCAGGCGCTGGACCGCATCATCAATTTCTTCCCCGAAGAGCGGCGCTCGCAGTTGCTGATGGACTTGTCGCTGAACCTGCGCGCGCTGGTGTCGCAGCGGCTGGTACCCAAGCAAAGCGGCAAGGGCCGCTCGGCCGCCGTCGAGATCATGCTCAACTCGCCGCTGATCTCCGACCTGATCTTCAAGGGCGACGTCAGCGAGATCAAGGAGATCATGAAAAAGAGCCGCAACCTCGGGATGCAGACCTTCGACCAGGCGCTCTACGATGCCTACGAGAACAGCATCATTTCCTACGAAGACGCCCTGCGCAATGCAGACTCCCTCAACGATTTGCGGCTGCAGATCAAGCTCAATTCCCAGCGCGCCAAATCGCAGGACCTGTCCGCAGGCACCGAACACCTCTCCATCGTTTAAACCATGTCCGGCATCAACCCCAAAACCTACGAAGCAGCGCCCTCGCGCAAAGTCGCCTTTCTCGGCCTCGGTGTCATGGGCTACCCCATGGCGGGCCACCTGGCGCGTGCCGGCCACCAGGTCACGGTGTACAACCGGACCGCTTCCAAATCAATAGCATGGTGCGCAGAGTTTGCGGGGACTGTGGCCCTGAAACATGCCCCAACACCGCGCGAGGCGGCGCAGGGCGCCGACATCGTGTTCTGCTGCGTCGGCAATGACGACGACCTGCGTTCCGTGACGCTGGGCGCCGACGCCGCCTTCGCCGGCATGACTCCCGGCGCGATTTTTGTCGATCACACCACGGCCTCCGCCGACGTTGCGCGCGAGCTGTTTGCGGCCGCCAAAAAACTCGGACTGCAGTTCATCGATGCGCCCGTGTCCGGCGGCCAGGCGGGCGCCCAGAACGGACAGCTCACCGTGATGTGCGGCGGAGAAGCCGCGGCCTTCGAGGCCGTGCGTCCGGTGGCCCTGGCATTCGCGCGCGCCTTCACGTTGATGGGCGCGAGCGGCGCGGGCCAGCTCACCAAAATGGTGAACCAGATCTGCATCGCCGGCATGGTGCAAGGCCTGGCCGAAGCCATCGCCTTTGGCGGCAAAGCCGGGCTGAACATGGCCCAGGTGCTGGAAGTCATCGGCAAGGGCGCGGCGCAAAGCTGGCAGATGGACAACCGCGGCAAGACCATGATCGCGGGTCAGTTCGACTTCGGCTTTGCGGTCGACTGGATGCGCAAGGATCTGGGGCTGGTGCTGGACGAGGCCCGGCGCAACGGTGCCCAGCTGCCGGTCACGGCGCTGGTCGACCAGTTTTACGCCGATGTCCAGCAAATGGGTGGCCAGCGCTGGGACACGTCAAGCCTGATCAAGCGGCTGCGCTAACCCGCCGCCGGCCCCGAGGCGGGCAAGCCCCCCCCTTGAGGTCCATTCAACCGGGCTTATTTCACGGGTTGCTGCGGCACTTCCTGCTGGAGCAGGTCTGTCTCACCCACAATCTCGAAGATCCGCACCACACGCTGCACGCCGCTGACACTGCGCGCAATGTCGCTCGCGCGCTCGGCCTCGCGCTGCGTCACCCGCCCCATCAAATAGACAGTGCCACGCTCGGTGATGACCTTGAAGGCATTCGCGTACAAATCCTTGGCGTCCACGAACGAGGCCTTCACCCGGCCCGTAATCACCGTATCGGAGGAGCGTTGCGTCAGCGACGCGTTTTCCCCCACCTGCAGCTCGTTCACGATCGACTGGACGTTCTCGACGCGCGACACCAGCCGTTCGGCCTGCTGTTTGTCCTGCTCATTCGGCACTTCGCCCGTCAGCAGCACGCGCCGGTTGTAGCTGGTCACATCGATATGTGCCGGCTCCACCGGGCTGTTGCGCAGCACCTTGTTGGCACGCATCTCGATGCCCTGATCGTCCAGCTGGGTACCCGAAGTGCGCCTATCGGTGGCCACCAGGGCGCCGCCCGCGGCACCGCCCACCACGAGCGGGAAGCAGCCGCTCAAAGATGCCGCCGCACCCAGCGCCAGCGCCAAGGTCATTGCCACACGTTTCGGGTTGAAAGCTGTCATGTTGGAACCTCCTGTTCACCTAATAATTGGGTATCGACGCAGTCGCAAATGCAGTGCAGCACCAGGCCATGCACCTCCTGAATGCGCGCCGTGCGCTCGTGCGGCACGCACACATGCACGTCGGTCTCGCGCAGTGCTGCGCCTGTTTTGCCGCCACCGCGGCCGGTCAGCGCCACCACTGTCATGTCGCGCTCGTGCGCCGCTTCGATGGCCGCCAGTATGTTGGCGGAGTCGCCGCCGGTAGAAATGGCCAGCAACACGTCGCCGGCCTGCCCCAGCGCGCGCACCTGCTTGGCAAACACCGTGCTGAAGTCGTAGTCGTCGGCCAGCGCCGTCAGGACCGCGCTGTTGGCGCTTAGCGCGATGGCGCCCAGCTCGGGCCGCACGCGCTCGAAGCGGCCGATGAATTCGGCCGCAAAGTGCTGGGCGTCGGCCGCCGAGCCGCCGTTGCCGCAGGTCAGCACCTTGCCGCCGCTCGTGACACAGGCGAGCACCGCCTGCACGGCTGCCGCGATGGGTTTGCTCAGGGACTGGGCGGACTGGTACTTCAGGTCGGCGCTGTCAATGAAATGCTGTTGGATACGAAGCTCTAGCATGGGCGTGCATGATAACCGCGCCGTCTGAAACAGAAAGTTAGAACCCCCACGCTTGCCACTGCGTGTGCTGCGCTGCCCCCCGAGGGGGCCGAACTTGCTCGGGGCGGCCCGTCGCGGCGTTCCCGGACGATGACGTCAGAACGCATCGAAAGCCGCCTGCAGCCACACCAGGCGACCGGCCTCGATGGTCACCACGTCGAAGCGGCACGCGGGTGGCTCGCGCAGGCGCATCAGGTAATACCGGGCCGCAAACACGATGCGTCGCTGCTTGGCGCCGCCCACGCTGGCAGCCGCGCCGCCGTGCGAGGCGCTCGCGCGCTGGCGCACCTCCACGAACACCACGGTGCCGGCGGCGTCGCGCATGATCAGGTCGATTTCGCCACCGCCGCGCCCGGGCGTCCGATAATTGCGCTGCAGCAGGCGCAGGCCGGCCGCCTGCAGATGTTCAAGCGCCCGCGCTTCGGCGGCGTCTCCGGCCTGTTTCGTGGTGGGCGCGGCGCTGCCGGGCGATACTTTCTTTTGAAGGAATTCCATTGACTGCGATTTATGCCTCTGCCTTGAGCGCCGCACACGAGGCAGCGTCTGCCCAGCATTATCCGCACGGCACGCTGTACGTGGTGGCCACGCCCATCGGCAACCTGGCCGACATCAGCCTGCGCGCGCTGCACGTGCTGGCGCTGGCCGATGCGATTGCCTGCGAAGACACACGCCACACGCAGACGCTCTTGCGGGCCTACGGCATCGACAAGGCCACGGCGCAGTTGCTCGCTGTGCATCAGCACAACGAGGCGCAGGCCGCGCAAGCCGTGGTGCAGCGATTGCAGCAGGGCCAGCGCATCGCCTACGCGAGTGACGCCGGCACCCCCGCGATCAGCGACCCTGGCGCGCGGCTGGTGGCCGCGGTGCGGAGCGCCGGCCTGGCCGTCGTGCCGCTGCCGGGCGCCAGCAGCATCACCGCCGCCGTCAGCGCGGCCGGCATCGTAACGCCCGGCGCGCAGGACAGCGGCTTCGTGTTTGGCGGTTTTCTGCCCGCCAAGGCGCTCGAGCGCGAGGCGGCCGTGCAGCAGCTGGCCGGCGAGCCGCGCAGCGTGGTGCTGCTGGAGGCGCCGCACCGCATCGAGGCCCTGGCACGCGCGCTGGCGGTTCTGGGCGCGCGCCCGGTCACCGTGGCGCGCGAGCTGACCAAGCAATTCGAGGAAATCGCCACCGTCAATGCCGCCGACTTGCCGCAATGGTTCGCGAACGGGCCCCAGCGCACGCGCGGCGAATTCGTGCTGGTGCTGCATCCGGCCGTGGTGGCCGCCGAATCCGGCAGCGAACAGCGCATCCTCAAGCTGCTGCTGACTGAACTGCCCCTGAAGACCGCCGTGAAGCTCACCGCCGATATCACCGGCGCCTCGCGCAACGCCTTGTACGACGCCGCGCTGGCGCTGAAGAAAGACGACTCGGGCGATTGATGCGGCAGCCTGGTATGTCTGCGCCATTCACGCGCGCCGGGGAGCGCCTCTTCAAGCGGCGACTAGAAATCAGGCATAAAATCCGACTCTAGCCCTTACCTCGCCTTCATATTAAGCTCTTAATTTAATAGCAACGCCATTGTGAGCAGGCATAGTAATTCGGGTCGACACCTAACGCCCCGGCTTGCGGGGCGTTAGGTGGTAATGATGGGTGGTGCGGCTGGCGGGGATCGAACCCACGACCCTTGGCTTCGGAGGCCAATACTCTATCCACTGAGCTACAGCCGCAACTCCGCTCATTCTAACTGTGAGCCCCAGCGGCCCTGAGAGACATGCTTATCGTCATGATTCAAACCGAGCGCGCAGGCCGATCTGAGCAACGGGAATTGAAACTCAGAACCTGCGGCTGGAAGTTTCCGACCGAGACGCACTCGATAAAGCCCCGCAATGCGGGCGTCATCTGTTTGCCGCGGTGAACCACGAGATAGCATTGCCTGAGCATTTTGGGCAGGGTCGTGGACAAACGGCTGAGCCGCCCCGTCTCGATCAAGTCTTCCACGGCCCAGTGCGAAAGACAGGCCAGTCCCAGGCCCTGCGCCGCTGCACGCTGGATGGCCTCCGAGCTGCCCAGCTCGATGCTGCGCCGGTAGGAGTGAAGCTGCGCCAGCAAAACCTGATCCGTCGCCTCGCGCGTACCCGAGCCCGCCTCGCGCAGCAGCCAGAGCGCCTCGCGCAGCGCCCTCACGGGCACCCGCGTGTTTACGGCGGGATCTTGTGATGGACTCACCAGTGGATGGTCCGGCGCCGCCACAATGACGAGTTCGTCCTGCAGCCACGGCGTGACTTCCAGCGTGGCCTCATGGCATGGCCCTTCAATCAGGCCGACATCCAGTTCAAACGCCGCCACGGCCGCGGCAATGACACTGGTGTTGCCGATCATGACTTTGGACTGCCAGGCGGGAGCCCGGTCAAGCTGCTGCTGGGTGAAGAACCGGCCCAGCAGCGTCGGCAGCACATAGTTGCCAATCGTCGTGCTGGCGCCGATGCGCAGCGACTGCGCCTGGGCGCTGCTGTCGCGTGCCATCTGCTCGACGCCCACGGCACCGTCCAGCAATGCCAGCGCCCGCGGCAGCAGCGCACGACCGTTGTCGTTGAGCAGCAATCGTTTGCCGGCACGCTCGAACAATCGCAACGACAACACGCGCTCCAGCTCGTTGACGGCCGAACTGGTGGCGGACTGCGACAGTGCGATCTGCTCACTCGCGGCCGTGGTGCTGCCGCTGCGCGCCACGGCTACAAAAATCTGCAGCTGGCGCAGCGTGAGGCGTAACACGTCCATGGATTGGGGTCCTCTCTATATCGATAAAGTAGGTAGATATTACATAAAGTACTCGTTAGACAGATGTTGGGGATCTCCCTAAAGTCCCCCCATCTCGCTCCAAACCTAAAGAGGAATTACATGACCAGCGCTGCAACAACCATCTCACGAGGCCAAGCCAGCCCGAGAGCGCCCATTCCGAACGGGTTGCTGCGCCTGCTGCCGGGCCTGGGTGTCAGCGCGGCACTGGCGGTCGCCGGCATGGCGCTGGGGCGTATTGACTGGCTGCAGAACCATGGTTTCAGCGCGCTGACGCTGGCCATCGTGCTGGGCATGCTGGTGGGCAACACGGTGTACCCGCGCTTTGCCACGGCAAGCGGCGCCGGCGTCACCTTCTCGAAGCAAAACTTGCTGCGCCTGGGCGTGGTGCTGTACGGCATGCGCCTGACGATGCAGGATATCGGCCATGTGGGTCTGGCCGGCGTGGCCATCGATGCACTGGTACTGAGCTCGACCTTCGCACTGGCCTGCCTCGTTGGCACGCGCTGGCTGGGGCTGGACCGCAAGACGGCGATGCTGATTGGCGCTGGCAGTTCGATCTGCGGCGCCGCTGCGGTGATGGCGGCCGAGCCCGTGGTGCGCGCGCGCGCCGAACAGGTCACGGTGGCGGTGGCCACGGTGGTGGTGTTCGGTACGCTGGGGATTTTTCTGTACCCGCTGCTGTTCGATCTGAACCAGTATTGGCACGTGATTCCCGGTGGCGCCCACACTTTTGGCATCTACGCTGGCTCGACCATCCACGAGGTGGCGCAAGTCGTGGCCGCCGCACGCTCGATCGGGCCCGATGCGGCTGACTCTGCGGTGATTGCCAAGATGGTGCGCGTAATGATGCTGGCACCGTTTCTGATCATGCTGTCGGCCTGGCTGGCGCGCGACGATGCGCGCCACGACGAACAGGATGGGGCAGTTCGCAGCGCCACGACGGCGCCGCGCAAGGTAACGGTGCCCTGGTTTGCCTTTGCCTTTGTCGGCGTGGTGTTGTTCAACTCGCTGCAGTGGCTGCCTGCCCCAGTGGTCGCCGCCGTCACGGAGATTGACACCGCACTGCTGGCCATGGCCATGGCCGCTCTGGGACTATCCACGCATATGGGAGCCATCCGCAAGGCTGGCATCAAGCCCCTGCTGCTGGCGGCCATCCTGTTCAGCTGGCTGGTGGCCGGCGGCGCAATGATCAACCACTGGGTACCCGTGCTGTTCAACCTCGTTGGCTGAAGATCGGCCCGCGAGCTTAAATGAGCGCACTCATGCGCGCGGCTGCAGCCTGAAGATGAGGCAGGTGAGAGAGCGCGCTGTCCAGACTCATGCGCGCGGTGGGCGCATGCACCGCGATGGCGGCGCGCACGGCACCGCTGCGATCACACACCGGCACCGCGACCGCGATCAACCCGAGCATGAACTCTTCGCGGTCGCAGGAGTAACCCTGCCTGAGGATGCTGTCGCATTCGGCGCGCAGCGCCGGTGCGCTGGTCAGCGTGGTGGGCGTCATCGGAGTTAGCGACAGCTGCCCGATGAGCGCGTCGCGCTCATCGGGTGGCAGCTGCGCCAGGAACAGCTTGCCGCTGGCGGTGCAGTGTAGCGGCACGTGCGAGCCGATGTCGAGCGTCAGTCGCAGCGGCCACTTGGCCTCGACACGATCCAGGTAGAGCACCTGCGCGCCATCGAGTGTCGTGAAATTGCAGGTCTCGCCGACCTGTTGCACCAGCTCGGCCAGTACGCCATGGCGCAGGCCGCGCACCGCGCCATGGTTCAGTGTGTCGAACGCCATCTGGCGCATGGCCGTCCCGACAATGAACGAGCGCTCATCCACATCCCGGGCCAGGAAGCCAGTCGCAACCAGTTGGGTGCAGATGCGGTGCACGGTGCCTTTGGGCAACGCGAGCCGCGCGGCCAGTTCGGCCAGCGACAGCGCACGCCCCTCGTGTGCCAGCAACGCCAGCAGGCGCAGGCTGCGCTCCGCGGACGACCCCGAACCGGGCTTCGATTCCGCTTGTGCGGCATGCGTCACCGCTTTCATTTTCAATCTCTCCATGCGGGTAAATACCTATTTTGGAACGTTGTGTTCCGAAAAATTAAAACCTATGATTTGCCGACTTCGGATCGAATTGTTCCACTGTCCCGATTGCGCTACGAAAAGGAAACAGAATGAGCGAAGAGTTCGACTACATTGTCGTCGGTGCCGGCTCCGCCGGCTGCGTGCTCGCAGGACGTTTGAGCGAAGACCCGGCGACCCGCGTTCTGCTGCTCGAAGCCGGTCCGCCCGATCGTTCGCTGTGGATCCACTTGCCCATCGGCTATGGCAAGACGATGTGGAGCGACACCTACAACTGGCGCTTCAACACCGATCCCGATCCGAACATGAACGGTCGACGCATCTACTGGCCGCGTGGCAAAACGCTGGGTGGCTCGAGCTCGATCAACGGCCTGATCTACATCCGCGGCCAGCGCGAGGACTACGACCACTGGGCCGCACTCGGAAACACGGGCTGGGGTTACGACGACGTGCTGCCGTACTTCATCAAGTCCGAGGGCAATCAGCGTGGTGCGATCCCGTTTCATGGCAGCGACGGGCCACTGAAGGTGTCCAACATCGGCGCCAGACATGAGCTGATCGAAGCCTTCATCGACGGCGCTCAGCAGATCGGCGTGCCGCGCACAGACGACTTTAACGGCGCACAACAGGAAGGCGCCGGCTACTACCAGCTCACCACCTCGAAGGGTTGGCGCTGCAGTACCGCCAAGGCCTATCTGGATCCGGCCCGCGGCCGCACCAATTTGCGCATCGAAACGGACGCGTTCGCCGCCGGATTGATCATGGACGGCACGCGCGCGGTCGGCGTGCGCTACCGCCAGGCGGGTCAGATGAAGGAAGCGCGCTGCAACGCCGAAGTCCTGCTCGCGGCCGGTTCGATCCAGTCGCCGCAACTGCTGCAGCTCTCGGGCATCGGGCCGCGCGCGTTGCTGGAAAAGCATGGCATCCCGGTGGTCCTCGATGCGCCCGGCGTTGGCGAGAACCTGCAGGACCACCTGCAGATCCGCCTGAGCTTCGAGTGCACCAAGCCGATCACGGTCAACGATCAGCTCAACTCCATCGTCGGACAAATGAAGATCGGCCTGCAATGGCTGCTGTTCCGCTCCGGGCCGCTGGCAGTGGGCATCAACCAGGGTGGCTGCTTCATGCGTGCGTTGCCGTCGGAGGCGCAGACCCCCGACATTCAGTTCCACGTCGCCACGCTTTCGGCCGACATGGCGGGCGGCAAGGTGCACCCGTATTCCGGCTTCACGATGTCGATTTGCCAGCTGCGGCCCGAGTCGCGCGGGCACATCCGCATTCGCGGGGCGGACCCGTTCGAGCCGCCCGAGATGCAGCCGAACTACTTGTCAACCGATCTGGACCGGCGCACCGCCGTGGCCGGCGTGAAAGCCGCACGCGCGATCGCCGCGTCCGCCGCGATGCGACCCTATGTCAAGCGCGAGGTGAAGCCAGGCCCGCAGGACGAAACAGATGGCGCGCTGCTCGAGTTCTGCCGCAACAACGGCGCCACCATTTTTCATCCTACCGGCACCTGCCGCATGGGCATTGACCCGCTTGCGGTCGTTGATCCCCGCTTGCGCGTGAACGGTGTGACCGGCCTGCGGGTGGTCGACTGCTCGGTGATGCCCACACTGGTCTCCGGCAACACGAACGCCCCCGCGGTAATGATGGCTGAGAAGGCCGTGGACATGATCCGCGCCGATGCGAGGAACAACCGATAAGCGAGACGACAACCCATCGCCCGACTGGGCATCAATAACTGGAGACAATCAATGAGCACACAAAACGAAAAGGCGATCCGCCGGGTGGTGATCTCGGCGGTGGTGGGCGCAACCATCGAGTGGTACGACTTCTTTCTTTACGGCGTGGTCGCCGGCATCGTCTTTAACAAACTGTACTTCCCCTCTCACGACCTGGTTGTGTCCACATTGCTGGCCTATGCGACCTTCGCCGTCGGCTTCGTGACGCGACCCTTGGGTGGCGTGATTTTCGGTCACTTTGGCGACAAGATCGGCCGCAAGAGCATGCTGATCATGACGCTGATGATCATGGGGGTGGCCACGTTCCTGGTCGGCCTGGTGCCCACCTACGCACAGATCGGCGTCGGCGCGCCGCTGCTCCTGCTGCTGTTGCGCGTGCTGCAAGGCATTGGCTTGGGCGGTGAGTGGGGTGGTGCCGTGCTGATGGCCTATGAATACGCACCGAAGGACAAACGCGGTTTCTACGCCTCGCTGCCGCAGATTGGGCTGGCCATTGGCCTGTGCCTGGCGTCAGGCGTCGTTGCACTGCTGTCGTCGCTGTTGACCGATGCGCAATTCCTGGCCTGGGGCTGGCGCATCGCTTTCATGCTGTCGGGCGTGATGGTAATCGTGGGAATGTATATCCGCCTGACCGTGCAGGAGACACCTGAATTCGCGGCGGTGAAGGCGCGCAATGCCGAGCTGCGCATCCCGTTCCTGGACATGCTGCGGCGCTATCCCGGCAACATCTTGAAGGGCATGGGCGCACGCTACATCGACGGGGTGTTCTTCAATGTGTTTGCCGTATTTTCGATCAACTACCTGACCACGACGATCAAGATCGGCCGCACCGAGGCATTGCTCGGCGTGATGGCGGCGGCCGTAGTGATGATCTTCACGATTCCGTATTTCGGCCGAATGTCGGACCGCATCAGTCGGCCGAAGGTTTACATGTGGGGCTCGTTGATCACCGCAGTTTCGGCCTTCCCCGCGTTCTGGCTCATGTCGCACAGCGGCGGCAACGTGCTGTTGATCTGGCTCGCCATCATCGTGCCCTTTGGCATCCTTTACTCCTCGATCTATGGCCCGGAAGCGGCCCTGTTCTGCGACCTGTTCGATGCCAGGGTGCGTTACACGGGCATCTCGTTTGTGTACCAGTTCTCGGGCATCTTCGCGTCGGGCATCACGCCGATCATTGCCACCGCGCTGCTCAAATCCGGCGGCGGCGAGCCGTGGCAGCTCTGCATGTATGTGCTGTTCTCGGGCGTGGTCTCGGCGCTGTGCGCCTGGATGATCGGGCGCTCAAAACCGGCAGGTGATCTGTCGGGTTTTGTCAACCCTCAGGCCAGGTAACGGGAAAAAGAACCGCAGGCGCGCACCACCCGATGCGCGCCCAATGTGTCAGGTTCTAGACCCGTCCCTTCCATGGCAGCAACAGGCGCTCGACATAACGCATCAACAGATCGAAGCAAAAGGCGAACAGACCGATGACGATGATGCCCATGATGACCGTGTCGCTGGCCAGGAATTCCGCGGCATTGAGTACCATGAAACCCAAGCCGCGGGTGGCGGCCACCATTTCCGCGGCCACCAGCGTGGTCCAGCCCACGCCGATGCCGATGCGCATGCCGGTGAAGATCTCCGGCATTGCCGCCTTGAGGATCACATGCCAGACGATCTGCATCCGGGTCGCCCCCATTGCATAGGCGGCATGGATCTGTTCGATCGACACCGAGCGCACCCCTGCGCGCGCAGAGATCGCCATGGGGGCGAAGATCGCCAGATAGATCAGCAGAATTTTGGAGGACTCGCCAATGCCGAACCAGATGATCACCAGCGGCAGGTAGGCCAGCGGCGGAAGCGGTCGATAGAACTCGATCGGCGGATCAAAGATGCCGCGTACCACCCGATTCGTCCCCATCAGGATACCAATCGGAATGGCGGTAATGCACGCCAGGAAAAACGCACCGAAGATGCGCGACAAGCTCGCCATCGTGTGCTGCGCCAGCGTCGAATTGGACACGCCCTCGGTCGCCGCGAGGATAAATTTCCCCCAGACTGCCTGCGGTGAGGGCAGAAACAGCGGCTTGACCCAGCCAATGTTGGTGATGACGAACCAGCCCAGAACCAGCACAATCGCAGTGACTGTGCTGATCATGCCGCTGTCGCCGTGACCCGGCGCGCCGTAGACTTCCCCGGGCGCGGCCGCCTTGCGGGCAAACAAACGCATGAACAGGCCAGGAGGGGCGGCGGCGCCGCTTGAAAGGTTGACCGCGCCGGACTGTGTCGACGCCAATCGGGTTTTAGACATGGGATACCTCCTGTGCCGATTCAGCGGCCCGCTCATCGCCGTAGATGATGCCCAGTATCTTTTCACGCATCTGGATGAAATCGGGACTCGACTTCACCGCGCGGGCGTTGCGGCACTCCAGGAAACGGCGGTTGAAATCGAGTTCGTAGGAATTGGTGATGCGCCCGGGACGCGGCGACATGACGATCACGCGGCTCCCCAGGAACAGCGCCTCTTCAACACTGTGCGTGATAAAGAAAAACATCTTTCCGGTTTTCTGCCAGACATCGAGCAGCAACTCCTGGATGGTTTCGCGCGTCAGCGCGTCAAGCGCAGCCATCGGCTCGTCCATCAACAGCGTCGCAGGGTTGCAGGTCAGTGCGCGCGCAATGCCCACGCGTTGCTGCATGCCGCCCGAGAGCTGGTAGATCATGTGCTGGTGAAAATCCTGCAGGCCCACGAGCGCGAGATTGCGGGCGGCGATCTCGCGCCGCTCCTTCTTGCCCACACCCTGTAGCTTCAGGCCGAACTCGGTGTTGTCGATGACGCTGAGCCACGGCAGCAGTGCGTGCTTCTGGAATACCACGCCGCGGTCCGAACCGGGCCCGGTGATGGCCCGGCCAGCGAGCAGCAGCTCACCACTCGACGGAGAGAGAAACCCCGCCATCATGTTCAGCAACGTCGTCTTGCCACAGCCCGATGCCCCCAGCGCCACCACGAAATCGCCCGGATTGATGGTCAGGTTAATGTTGTCCAGTGCCATGACTTTCTCTCCCGGGGTGCGCCCGGGAAAAATGACGCTGACGCCATTGACCTGCAAATCTTTAGTGTGATCCATAGGTTGCTCCTTCTTGACGTTGCCTCCCGGAGCCATTACTTGGCAGCTGCCTGAGCGTACTTGTCAGTGACGTACGGGCCATAGTCGGGAAGCGCTTTATCAATCTGGCGCTGGTTTTTCAGGAACTCGGCGCTGTTTGTGAGCGCACGCAGCGCGCCGCCACTCTTGCCACCGCCCAGCCATACGGCGGAAGCCTGCTCCTGCGCGGTCGGGAAGACCAGCAATTTGACCGCGTCGACGGCGTCGGCGGCCGTGCCACCGGCCAGCTTGACCATGGCCTTGATCTCGGGTGAGTCGGCATTCCATTTGGCGCCGTTGGCGCGGTAGTCGGCATAGGACTGGGCCAGCACTTTGGTAAATTTGCCCATGAAGTCGGCGTGCTTTGCCGACCAGGCGCGATTGGCGACCAGGCCATCGAAGGTTGGCACGCTCTTCTTGCCCACCTCCTCGGAAGTGATGATGGTCGTGCCGGTCTTCTCGATTTCGGAAAGCGCCGGCGGCCACACATAGGCGGCGTCGATGTCGCCGCGGGACCATGCCGCCACAATCTGCGGCGGCTTCATGTTCAGGATCTGCACGTCGCTCGGCTTGATGTGCCAGATCTGTTCCAGCGCAACCAGCAGATGGAAGTGCGACGTGGAGACGAATGGCACCGCCACCTTCTTGCCCTTGAGATCCTGCGGCCCCTTGATGCCCGAGCCGTTGCGTGCGACCAGCGCTTCCGAACGGCCGATGTCGTCCAGAATCCAGAACAGCTCCATGTCAACTCCGCGCGTGGTCGCCGCGGCAATCCCGGTCGATCCAAGCACTCCGATCGGCACGTCGCCCGAGGCAAACGCACTGGTGATGTCGCCAGCCGAAGAGAACTGCCGCCAGTCGATTTTGTAACCGGTCGCCTTCTCAAAGCTGCCGTTCGCGATGGCGGTGAGAAACGGCCCGTCAATCAGCTGATAGCCGATGGTGACGCTCATGTCCTGTGCCTGCGCGCTGGCGGCACCCAGCATGGATGCACCGACCACGGAGCCGGCCAGGAAGTTCGCCGCCGTCAGGTTGAAATTTCGACGAGAGAGATTGGATTTCATGTCAGACCTCAGGTTTAAAGGCTTCGGGTTGCGGGACCAATGGAAAGGCTGTGCGGCGAGTCAAGATTTGTAGCGCGCTACTGTGCACGTCACACCGCTCAGCCGAATTGAATGTACCTCTAACCCTGAGCGTGCGGAAGTACCAGCCTCGCGTACCGCATGGCGCCAGCGCCTTGGTACTTACCCTGAGAGCCGCGCGCCGCGCCCTTGTACGAGCTCGTCAAAAGCCAGCGCCAGTGCGCGCACACCAGCCGGGATTTGCGCCGTCGCGATTGACGACAGCCGCAGCCGGAAGAACGGGCATGGATACGGCGGCGTACCAAAGAACACGGCGCCCGCCTCGATCAACACACCATGACCACGCGCCGCCAGCGCCAGTTCATCCGCATCGACCCAAGACGGCGCCCGCACCCAGATCGAAGCGCCGCCCTGTGGCAGTGCAAACTCGAAGTCTGGCAAATGTTCACGCAGCGCCTGCGCCGCCGCCGCGAGGCGCTCCTGCATCGCAGCGTTCACGCGCCGCGCATGGGACTCGTGGTGGCCGAGCGACAGGAACAACGCATAAGCATGCTGCAAAAACGCGCTTGGGTGCCGCACCATTGCATGCCGAATCACCCGCAGTTCCTTGATGAGCGCGCGCGGCGCGACGATGTAGCCCAGTCGCAGCACCGGCGACAGGCTCTTCGATACCGAGCCGATGTAGATCACGCGCCCACTGCGGTCCAGGCTTTTCAGTGCCGGCATCGGTTCGCCCGCGTACAGGTTTTCGGCCTCGTAATCGTCCTCGATAATCACGAAGTTCTGTGACTCAGCCTCGCGCAGCAGCACCCGGCGCCGGTCCATGCTAAGCGTCGCGGTGGTTGGACTCTGGTGCGATGGCGTAGTGAACAGGTAATCGAGCGCGGGCAGCCCATCAACAATCAGGCCATCTTCGTCCACCGCCAATTCGACCCACTTCGGCTTGCGCAGCGCAAAGCTGTTGCGCGCATGCGGGTGGCCGGGTTCCTCCAGGCCAACGCGAGTACGTTCGTCGAATAGTGCGTCGGCCAGCAGGTAGTACGCATGCTGCGCACCAATGGTAACAATGATCTCCTCTTTCAGCGCGAACACCCCGCGTTTGGGCAGCAGGCGGGTGCGAATTTGCTCGATCAGGTCAGGTACGTCGTCTGTTTCAAAATCGGGCGTCCAGTGCGCCAGCTGCGAGCGCGCCAAACTGCGTACACAGCATTCGCGGAAATCCTCGGTCGGAAACAGCTGTGGGTCGTAGGTGCCATAGACGAAAGGGTACGGGTACACGCGCCACTGTTCGGGCTTGGACAGCGTCGGCAGATCCACCAGCGAACGCAGCACACGCGCCGACCAGTCCGGCGGCAGGCGGTTCGTGCCGGCCGCCGGCTCGGCCTGCATGGCGGACAGCGGGCGCGCATTTGGCGCCACAAATACGCCGCTGCGAGACCTCGCTTCGAGGAAACCCTCATCCATCAGTTGCAAATACGCCGAGGTCACGGTGTTGCGACTCAGGCTTAGCAACGCCGACAATTCGCGTGACGATGGCAACGCCGCCCCGGAACTCAGGCGTCCGTCGAGAATTGCCTGAACGATGGCAAGCCGCAACCGCCCTTGCAGCGGCAGTG
The DNA here is from genome assembly GCA_031291295.1 of Rhodoferax sp. Classification (GTDB taxonomy): domain Bacteria; phylum Pseudomonadota; class Gammaproteobacteria; order Burkholderiales; family Burkholderiaceae_C; genus Rhodoferax_A. Next base: position 70,633 of record JARLJI010000080.1, read on the forward strand.
CAGGTTGCTCGGGCAGCATAAATAGCTGCGCCCACTGAATAGCTCGCGAGGTGGCCATGATGCAGCGCGAGTTTACATCGGCGTCACTCTGGCTCGGCCGAATCCTGCCATCTGGACCTATCGCCTGGCAGCAAAATTCCCTATGCTTATTGACATCAAACCTTCAGGAGCACCCAATGAGCGAGAATTCCAAACCCTTCACCGCCGCCACGCTGGCCGCTTTCAGTGACGCCTGGAATCGCCACGACGTTGATGCACTGATGAGCTTCATGAGCGACGATTGCGTGTTCCAGTCCATCGCCGGTCCCGACGCCTGCGGCACTCGCTTCAGTGGCCCGGATGCCGTGCGCAAAGCCTTCGCCGCCGCCTGGCAAGCAGTGCCGGACGCGCAGTGGATTAACGGCCAGCACTTTGTGCAGGGCGACTTTGGCGTCTCCCAATGGACCTTCACTGGTACTGCCGCCGACGGCAGCCGCATTGAGGCCGACGGCGTCGATCTGTTTACCCTGAAAAACGGAAAGATCGCCGTGAAGAATGCATTTCGCAAAGTCCGGCCGAACCTGCCAGCGGCAAAGTAATCCGGGAGCCAACATGGCCACGACTCAACCCCTGCATTTCACGGGCAGCGACCTGTCCGCCGACAAACGCTATGACCCACGGTACGACCCGCTCGTGGCGGCCGACCCCGGTACTGGCCGCGCCTACGCGCCGACCTACTGGGTCGCCAGCGCAGGTACTCCACCGGAAGATGATGGGCCGATCATGCATGACACTGACGCCGATGTCGTGATCATTGGCTCCGGCTCGACCGGCATGTCGACAGCGCTCTACCTCGCGCAGGAGCATGGCATCCGTGCCATCGTGCTGGAGGCGAACCAGGAATCATGGGGCTGCTCGAGTCGCAGCGGCGGCCAGGGCCAAAACGCGAGCGGCCGGCTCAAGCGCTCGCAATGGATAGCCCGCTGGGGCCTGGACGTGGCAAAGAAACTCGACACCGAGATCCGCACCGGCTTCGAGAACTTCAAGTCGCTGACGAAGGAGATCGACTGCGACGCCTTCGACGGCGGCCACCTCTACCTGGCACACCGGCCCGAGAAGCTGGAATACCTGCGCAGCGAAACCAAGGTGATGCGCGAGACCTTCGGTTACGACACGCGCATGCTCAGCGCGGAAGAGGTGCGGCGCGACTACTGCGACGAGCGTGAAACCGCCGGCGCCATGTTCGAAGCCGAAGGTGTGGGCGTCCACCCGCTCAAGCTCACCTTCGGCCTGATCCGCAAAGCGCGCGCGCTCGGCGTCAAGATTCATACCGCCAGCCCGGTTCAGGGCTGGGAGACACGCAACGGCGTGCATCACCTGCGCACCCCCGGTGGTACCGTGCGTGCCAAGCGGGTTGCCGTGTGCACCGGCGGCTACACCGGCCAGGGCCTGAACCCGCTGCTGAAGAACAAGATCATGCCGATCCTGTCGAATTCGGTGGTCACGCGTGTGCTCACCGACGCAGAGATGAAGGCCTGCAACTTCCGTTCGCAGACCTTCATGACCGACACCCGAACGCTGCGCTTTTACTACCGCCTGTTGAAAGGCAATCGCCTGCAGCTGGGTAGCCGCAGCTCGGTGACTGGCGCCGATGCCGAAGCCCCGGTGCATCTGAAACTGCTGACCGATGGGATTGCACGCAAGTTCCCGCCGCTCGCCGGGATCCAGATCGGCTACTCCTGGTGGGGCTGGGTCGACGTGGCCCACGACATGATGCCGCGCATCACCCGTCCCGACCCCGCGCAAAGTGTCTGGTATGCCGTTGGCTACGGCGGCAACGGCGTGTCGTTCTCGACCTGGGCCGGCAAACGGCTGGCCGAACGCGTGGCTGGCCAGGATGCCGGCCGCGAAGTGTTCAAACTGCCCATCTATGACTCGCCGCTGGAGTATCCGAATGTGTTCGGCCTGGTCCGCTCGCAGGCCTTCGCCCCATTCCGCCGTTTCGGCCAGCGTTTTCTTTACAAGTGGTACTGGCTACAAGACGAGAAATAACTCCGAGCCGCTGAAGCAGCTCATCTCTACAAGAGTGCCGCAGGCGGTTCGTTCTCGCGCCGCCTGCGGCGCTCTGGCTCCATCGATACCCTCCATCTGGACCTATTTCTTGCGCTCCACGTGGGGGGTTTCCTCGTTGACAGGTGATATCGCTTCACCCACCATGCAGCATCGCCTTTTTGGAGCCTCTCGATGCAAAATTCTCGCCTTACCCGCCGCGACACTTTCGCGCTCGCACTGGGCGCTGCCGCCACGACCTGTTCGCTTCCAACTTTCGCGCAGGAACCCAAGCGCGGCGGCACCCTGGTCATCGGCAGCACACAAACGCCACGCCACCTGAACGGCGCGGTGCAGTCCGGTATCGCCACCGCAGAGCCATCGACCCAGATCTTCGCGAGCCCGCTGCGCTTCGACGACAAGTGGGCGCCGCAACCCTACCTGGCCGAATCCTGGAAGCTTGCCGAGGATGGCAAGTCGCTCACCCTGAACCTGCGCAAGAACGCGGTGTTCCACGACGGCATGCCGGTCACATCAGCGGATGTGGCGTTCTCGATCATGGCGATCAAGGCCAACCATCCGTTCACGACGATGATGGCGCCGGTTGACAAGATCGACACACCCGACGCCTACACTGCGATCATTCGCATGAGCACGCCGCATCCGGCAATACTGCTGGCAATGTCGCCGGCCTTGTGCCCTATCCTGCCCAAGCATATCTATGGTGATGGGCAAGACCTGAAGAGCCATCCGCGAAACTCCAAAGACGTGGTGGGCTCCGGGCCATTCAAGCTGGTCGAGTTCACACCCAATCAGCGTATCGTGATGGAGCGCTTCGACAAATTCTTCCTGCCCGGCAAGCCGTATCTCGACAAGGTCATCATCACGATCTCGCCCGACCAGTCCAGCCTGATGCTGAACCTGGAGCGCGGCGACATCAACATGATGCCCTTCGTCAGCGTGCCGACCGACCTGCGGCGCCTGGCCAACGACAAGCAGTTCTCGCTCACGCCCAAGGGCTACGAAGGCATTGGCGCGCTGAACTGGCTCGCGTTCAACACCGCGAAGAAGCCGCTCTCCGACGTGCGCGTACGCAAGGCGATCGCGACCTCGATCGACAAGAACTTCATCACCAAGGCCCTGATGGGCGGCTTCGCCCAGGTGTCCGATGGGCCGATCGTGCCGAGCAGCCCGTTTGCGGTGACCGACTTGGTGCGATATCCCTTCGACTTGAAGAAGGCCGCCGCCATGCTCGACGCCGCTGGCTACAAGGTGGATGCGAATGGCGAGCGCTTCAAATTGACGATCGACTACCTGCCGGGCGTCGACGATCAACAAAAGACCGTGGCCGAGTATGTGCGCGGCCAGCTCAAGAAAGTGGGCATTGCGGTCGAGGTGCGCACCTCGGCTGACTTTCCCGCCTGGGCCAAACGCATGGCGACACACGACTTCGACATGTCGATGGACCTGGTGTACAACTGGGGCGATCCGGTCATTGGCGTGGCCCGCACCTACTTGTCAACCAACATCAAGCCGATCGTCTGGACCAACACCCAGTCATACAACAACCCCAAAGTCGATGAGCTGCTGAACACGGCCGGCCAGACCCTCGATCCGGTCAAACGCAAGGCCTACTACGCAACGTTTCAGAAGATCGTCACGGACGAGTTGCCTATCGAGTTCATCAACGTGCTGCCCTACCATACGGTGACGAACCGCAAGGTCGGCAACGTACCCATGACGATCTGGGGCCCTCTGTCGCCCTATGACAATGTCTACATCAAGTAGCGCTGCCTCATTCCCTGCCCATCGATCATGAAGACCGCAAGCTACATTGCCGTACGCCTGCTCCAGGCACTGGCCCTGGTGCTGGCGGTCGTGGTGCTGAATTTCGTGCTGGTGCACGCCGCACCCGGCGATCCGGTGGAAACCATTGCCGGCGCCAGCGGCGGCATGTCGACCGAGCTGATGGCACAGCTGCGCACGCAGTACGGCCTGGACAAGTCGCTTCCGGTGCAGTTGGGCGTCTACCTTGGCAAGGTGATTCGCGGGGATCTCGGCTACTCGTACTTCTTCAACCTTCCGGTCTCGCAGATGATCCTCGAGAGAGTGCCGGCCACGCTGCTGCTGGTACTTGGTTCGGTAATTTGTGCATTCGTATTCGGCACGGCACTCGGGGTGTTGTCATCGCGCAAGCCGAACGGGGTTCTCTCGCAGTTCATCACGTTGCTGTCGATGGTCGGCTTCGCTGCACCGGTGTTCTGGACGGGGATCATGCTGGTGATCCTGTTCGCGTCGGTCTTCCCGATCCTGCCGGTCTCTGGCATGCGCTCAATCGATTCGAGCGGCGGCGGTTTCCAGGACGTGCTGGACGTGCTTTACCACCTGGTTCTGCCCATGGCGACGCTCGCCTTGGTCTACCTGGCGCAATACAGCCGACTAGCGCGCTCGTCGATGCTGGACGTTCTCGGCTCCGACTTCATCCGCACCGCCCGCGCCAAGGGCCTGGCCGAACGCGTCGTGCTGTACAAGCACGCACTGCGCAATGCGCTGATCCCGGTAGTTACGGTACTCGGGCTGCAGTTCGGCAACGTGCTTTCCGGCGCGATTCTGGTTGAGACCGTGTTCAACTGGCCTGGCTTGGGCCGGCTCGCCTTTGACTCGGTGCTTCGGCGCGACTACCCGACCATCCTCGGCTTGCTGCTGTTCTCGTCGATCGTCGTCGTCGTCATGAACCTTTTGACCGATCTGTGTTATCGGCTGATCGACCCGCGGATCAAGACATCATGAACACACCTCCGTTGACGGCTTCGGCCGGCGCCGCGCCCGAGCGGACCATCCCCAAAGTCGAAAATCCTACCGTCGAGGCACTGCGCATGTTCGTGCGCAATCCGTCGGCGATCGTCGGTATCGTGCTGTTCCTCTTCGTGCTCGTTGTATCGATCGCCGGGCCCTGGTTCTACCCTGCCGACCCGTTCGAAATCCGCGCGGCACCACTCACGCCACCCTTTACCGCTGATGCCTGGCTGGGAAGCGACTACCTGGGCCGCGATGTGCTCACGACGCTAATCTACGGCGGCCGCGCGACCTTGCTGATCGGTGCGTTCGCGGCACTCCTCTCCGTCGTGATCGGTATCACGCTCGGCGCATTCTCGGGCTACTACGGCGGGAAAGTCGACGCCGTGCTGATGCGTATCACCGAGTTTTTCCAGGTACTGCCGGCGTTGTTGTTCGCGATGGTGGTGGTGACGCTGTTTTCTCCGACACTGGTGACAGTCACGATCGCCATCGGCATCGTCAGCTGGACCGGCACCGCGCGCCTGACCCGCGCCGAGTTCCTCAAGTACCGCGGCCTCGAGTTCGTACGTGCTGAACGCGCCATCGGCGCGCGCAACTCGCGCATCATCTGGAAAGTGATCCTGCCCAACGCGCTTCCACCGCTGATTGTCTCGGCCGCCCTGGCGATTGGTGCCGCAATCCTGTTTGCAGCGGGCCTGTCGTTTCTGGGCTTGGGCGATCCGAACGAGATGAGCTGGGGCCTGATGATCGGCTCGAGCCGCCAGTATGTGTTGTCGTGCTGGTGGGCCGTGACGTTTCCGGGTGCAGCGATTTTCGTCACCGTACTGGCCATCAGCCTGATCGGTGATGGCCTGAACGACGCTCTCAATCCGAAACTGAGGGAACGCTAATGAGCAGCACTGCACCACTGCTTCAGGTCGAAGACCTGCGCGTGGAATTCAAGACGCGTCGGGGCAAGGCCCTCGTGCTTAACGGCGTCGACTTTCAGATCCGCGGCGGCGAAACATTGTGCGTTGTCGGCGAATCGGGCTGCGGCAAAAGCATGACAGCGCTCGCCTTGCTTCGCCTGATCCCGTCACCCCCGGGGCGAATCAGCGGCGGCCGCGTGCTGTTTCAGGGCGAGGATCTGGTGCAAGCGGACGAAGCTCGCATGCATAAAGTTCGCGGCAATCGGATTTCGATGATTTTCCAGGAACCCATGACGTCGCTGAACCCGGTGTTCAAAGTCGGCGATCAGATTGGGGAGTCCTTGCGACTGCACGCCGGGCTCGACGCCGCCGCGGCGCGCGCGCGCACGATCGAGATGCTGCAACAGGTCGGCATCCCTGCCCCCGAGCGGCGTGTCGATGAATATCCGCACCAGCTGTCGGGTGGCATGCGCCAGCGTGTGATGATCGCGATGGCATTGGCCTGCCGCCCCGATATCCTGATCGCCGACGAGCCGACCACGGCGCTGGACGTCACGGTGCAGGCCCAGATCTTCGACCTGCTACGCGACCTGCAGCGCGAAAAAGGCACGGCTATTCTTCTGATTACGCACGACATGGGCGCCGTTGCCGAAATGGCCGATCGGGTGATGGTGATGTACGCGGGCCGTGTGATCGAGCAGGGGACCACCGAACAGGTGCTGTCGCACCCGGGCCATCCCTATACCCAGGGCCTGATCGATTGCCTGCCCGAGCTCGGCAGCAGCCTCCAGCACGAGCGTGCCGAACTCGCCGAAATTAGGGGCGTCGTGCCCTCCATCTGGGAGCTGGGCAGTGGCTGCGCGTTTCGCGAGCGCTGCCCCCACGCCATGGCGCGCTGTGCAGAACAGGTGCCCCCGATGTTTGTGACCGGGGCGCACGGCGCGCTCGCAACGGGCGATGGCACACACGGTGCGGCCTGCTGGCTGCATGCGGAAGACCAGATGGTGGCCGCATGAGGACGATGGCAAGCCCTATGGCACAAGTAGCGCCCACTGCTTTGGCCTCGTCGAATACGCTCCTGTCGGTGCGCGACCTGCACGTGCACTTTCCACGCGCCAAATCGGGATGGTTTCAGCCGCCCGAGGTGGTCAAGGCCGTCGATGGCGTCTCCTTCGATGTCACGCGCGGCACGACGCTGGCGATCGTCGGCGAATCAGGCTCCGGCAAGACCACCACAGCGCTCGCGGTGATGCGCCTGTCACCGGTCACGTCCGGCCACATCCAGCTCGGCGACACCGATCTCGGCGCGCTTGAAGGCGAAGCGCTGCGCCAGGCGCGCACGCGGCTGCAGATCATCTTCCAGGACCCGTTCTCGTCGCTGAACCCGCGCGAGCGCGCCGGCGCCGCAGTACGCGCCCCGCTCGACCTGATGCAAGTAGGCACACCGGCACAGCGCACCGAGCGCGTCGCCGAACTTTTCAAAGCGGTTGGTCTGCGTCCCGAGCAGCAGCACCTGTTTCCACACCAGTTTTCGGGCGGACAGCGCCAGCGCATCAACATCGCACGGGCGTTGGCCACCAATCCCGAACTGGTCGTCTGCGATGAGCCCGTGTCGGCGCTGGATATCGCAATCCGCGCCCAAATCCTGAACTTGCTTGCAAGGTTGCAGCGCGAGCTCGGTTTGACGTACCTTTTCATCTCTCATGACATGGCGGTGGTCGAGCACATCTGCGACGACATCGCCGTCATGTACCTGGGCCAGATCGTCGAGCGCGGGCCGCGCAAGGCCTTCTTCGCGAACCCGTTGCACCCGTACAGTGTGGCGCTGATGTCCGCGGTGCCGACGGTCCACGGCGGACGCAAGCACGCCGCCCAGAGAATCAAGCTCAGCGGCGACCCGCCAAGCCCGATCAACCCGCCAGCTGGCTGCCGCTTCGCCGGCCGTTGCCCGATGGCCGAGCTGGCGTGCGTGGCCGAACTGCCGCCGCTGCGTGAAGTGGTACCGGGCCACTGGGTGCGCTGTCGGCGTGTCGACGTCGTCGACGGGCTGCCGCGAGCGCCACTTCAAATGCCAACGGCCTGATTACCAGTTTTTCCCGACACCATCATGACCCACACGACTGTCTACCCCGCCCGCAAGATCATCACGATGAACCCGATGCAGCCCGAGGCCACGCACGTCGCCGTACGTGACGGGCGTATCCTCTCGGTCGGCGACCTGGCGCGCATGCAGGCCTGGGGCGCGTACACGCTCGACGAACGCTTCGCGGGCAAGGTGCTGATGCCCGGCCTGGTCGAAGGCCACTGCCACCTCAAGGAAGGCAGCATGTGGGACATGCACTACCTCGGCTGGTTCGACCGGCGCGATCCGCAAGGCAAGGTCTGGAGCGGCCTGCGCTCGATGGACGCGGTGGTGGCGCGCCTGGCCGAGATCGACACGCAAATGCGCTCCGCCGGCAAGGGGGATACGGAGCCGCTGATCGCCTGGGGGTTCGATCCGATCTACTTCGGCGGCGAACGCATGACGGTCGAGCACCTCGATCGCGCGAGCGCCACGCGGCCCATCGTCATCGCGCACGCCAACGGCCATCTGATGAACGTGAACTCGGCGATGCTGCGGCTGGCCGACGTCACGCATGACAACGAGGTCGAAGGCGTGGTCAAGTTCCAGGGCGGTGCCAACGCCGGCGAGCCCACCGGCGAGCTGCAGGAGCCGGCCGCGATGTTCCTGGTGGTGCGCAAGATCGGCGACGCCGGCCTGCTCGCGCCGATGACCGAAGCGGGCGTGCGCTCGTTTGCCGCACTCGCCTGCATGCAGGGTGTGACGACCGCGACCGACCTCGTGAACAAGCTCACCGACGCGGATTGCAAGGTGCTCGAGTCGGCGCTGGCCGATGACGCTTGCAGCATTCGCATCCTGCCCGCGTTCCAGGCCTTTCACGGCACGCACGGTGCGGCCCTCGGCGCCGAGCACGTCAAAAGCCTGCTGCCCCGCAACACCGACCGGCTGCGCTACGGCCTGGTCAAGATGATGCTCGATGGCTCGATCCAGGGCTTCTCGGCGCGGCTGCGCTGGCCCGGGCACTTCAACGGTGCGCCGAACGGCATCTGGGTCACTGCGCCGGCGCAGTACGAGGCCGACTTCGAGACCTACCACCGCGCGGGCCTGTTGATCCACACCCACACCAACGGCGACGAGGCCAGCGAGGTCGCGATCGACGCGATCGAGCGGGTGCTGACGCGCGCGCCGCGGCCCGATCACCGCCACACCTTGCAGCACGGCCAGATGATCGATGCACCGCTGTTTCGCCGCATGGCCGCGCTCGGCCTGTGTGCCAACCTGTTCACCAACCACCTCTGGTACTGGGGCGACCAGCACTACGAGATGACCATGGGCCCGGATCGCGCCAACCGGCTCGATGCCTGCGCCAGCGCGCTGGCGGCCGGCGTGCCGCTGGCGATCCACTCCGATGCGCCGGTCACGCCGCTGGGCCCCTTGTTCACGGCGTGGTGCGCGGTGAACCGCGTCACCCCTTCGGGGCGCGTGCTCGGCGAGGCCGAGCGTATCAGCGTACCGCAGGCGTTGCATGCCATCACGTTGGGCCCGGCCTGGACGCTCAAGCTCGACCACGAGATCGGCAGCATCGAATGCGGCAAGCGGGCCGACTTCTGTGTGCTCGAGGACGATCCGCTCGCGGTGGAGCCGATGGCACTCAAAGACGTGCGCGTGTGGGGCACCGTGCTGTCCGGACGTGTGTTCGAGGCGCGCAAGAGTTGAGGCTCGAATGACGAAGAAGCGCCTGCCGCTGACGGTCATCGGCGGCTTTCTGGGCGCCGGCAAGACGACCTTGCTGAACCACTGGCTGCACAACGCCAGGGGAGTGCGCATGGCGGTGCTGGTGAACGACTTCGGCGCCATCAACATCGATGCGGGGTTGATCGAAGCGACGTCGGGGGACACGGTGGCACTGACCAACGGCTGCGTCTGCTGCCAGATCGGAGACGACCTGACGAGCGCATTGATCCGCGTGCTCGACGCGACACCGCCATTCGACGCGGTCGTGGTCGAAGCCAGTGGCGTCTCCGATCCGTGGCGCATCGCGCAGATGGGCCGCGCCGACCCCGGGCTGAGCCTGGACGGCGTGATCGTGCTGGTGGATGCAAGTGCCGCGCTGGCGCAGTCGCGCGACCCCTTGCTGGCCGACACTCTGGAGCGCCAGCTGAAGGCGGCCGACCTGATTGTCGTCAATCAATGCGACCGCGTGACAGACGACGAGCGCGCCCGCGTGCGCGACTGGATCGCCTCGATCGCCGGAGCCACGCCGCAGTTTGAAACCACCCAGGCGCGCGTGCCGCTGCCGATGCTCAGCGGCCTGGCACTGCCCGACATGCCGCTGGCGCCGGCGTCTGCGCCGGCGCACTGTGATTCGCACAAGCACGCCGATGGTGCGCACGAACACGAACACGGCGACCCGGCCCATGGCGCGTTGTTCGACACGTGGTCGTGCCGCCCGGCGCGGGTGTTCTCGAGCACGGCGCTGCGCGCCTGGCTGACCGAGCCGCCGACCGGCCTCCTGCGACTGAAAGGCGTGCTGCGCACCGGGGCACAAGACAGCGACAGCACATGGTCGGAACTGCAATTCGCCGGCCGCCATGGCACGCTGCGCACGGTCCCGGCTCCCGTAGCAGGCCCGGCGCTGGTGGCGATTGGCTTGCGCGGCCGGCTGCCCGTGGCGGCGCTGTCGGCACTGTTCGATGCACCCGGCTGAAGCCCGGCGCCGCCCGGCGGCCATTCCAGCGGGTCACTTCATGACCAGTCCACCATCGACAAATAGGGTTTGTCCGGTCATGAATCGGCTCCAATCCGATGCCAGAAACAAGACAGGACCAGCCACATCCTCGGGCGTGGCAATCCGGCGCAAAGGCGTCTGGGCCGTGATCATGTCTTTGACCTCCTCCTTGGTCTGACGGCTCGCTGCCGTGGGATAGACCAGTCCGGGTGCCACACTGTTGACGCGAATTCCCAAGGGGCCAAGCTCGGCCGCCAGGTTGCGGCCGAAGCCGATCAGTGCTGATTTGGCGGTCGTGTAGTCGTGATAGGGGACGGTGGGGCGTTCGACCAGGTCGCTCACCATGTTGACGATGCTTCCCTGTCCGCGTTTCCTGAAATGGGGAAGGACGGCTTGGCAGACGTTGTAGGTCGAGCGCAGCGCGCCATCCAGCTGGCGCTGATAGTCGGCCCACGCCAGTTCCCAAAACATGGTCCGCTGATCCGGATCAAAGCTGTAGGCCGCGAAAGCATTGTTGACCAGCACATCTATTTTCCCCATCTCGAGGAGCACCTGCTCCACCATGCTGCGCACCGCAGGCTCGGACGTGACGTCGGCCTGAATGGCCCAGGCGTCGCCGCCCATCTGCTTGCAAGCATCGACCACGGTCGTGGCCGCGGCCGCATCTTGCAGATAATTGACAACAACCGTGGCGCCCTCCTGGGCAAAAGCCCGCGCAATCGCAGCGCCGATGCCCCGACTGGCACCCGTCACGAGAACGACTTTGCCCTTGAATTTCATGGCATCAATCGTCCCTATTTCTGCGGCAGCAGGTCTTGCCGAACGACGTCGGACACCTTGATGTCGCGTTGAATCAAACCCAGCTTCTCATAAGTGTCGGCAGCTTTCTGCAAAACTGCCATGTCAAAAGAACCCAGGCCATGGAGATTTGTCGCGGCCGACACACTCGACAGGTTGCGCAACTGGATCACTTCGCGGTTGATTGCCTGGTTCTTGCCATCGATCGCGCGTTTGACGGCCAGCGCTGCTGCCTCGTCGGGGTTCTTGATCATCCAGGCCGCACTGTCGCGGTACGCTGCAAGAAAACGTTTTAAGAGATCTTTCTTGTTTTGGTACGTGTCTTCGGTGACCACAAAGATGTCGCTGGGAATGTTCAGATAGTTCCGGACTTCGATGACATTGACGTCACCCAACCCCTTTTGTTTGCCTACGAGCAAACCGGTATCCGTTGCAGCAGTCGCATCCACTTGACCTTGAATCAGGGGGGCAAAATTCAACAAACCCGTGACCACGATCGTGACATCTGCTTCGGTCAAACCAGCCTGATGCAGTAGCACCAGCAGGTTTTGGCGAGTTCCGCTTGACAGACTGTAGACACCAATTTTCTTGCCCTTCAGGTCTGCGGGTTTAGTGATGTTGCTGCCCTTGAGCGAGACCACATTGAAGACGTTTTGCGGATAGATGTCGTAAATCGCACGCAATTTTTCACCCTTGTCCAGGGCGGCAAAAAATGAACCCGGATCGGTAAAGGCCACCGTTGCCTGCCCCGTCAACATGTTTCGAATGGCGTCCCCTCCCCCCGCGCCCGGTACATAGGTCAGATCCAGCCCCCTGGCTTTGAAGAACCCCTTGTCTTGCTCAACCAGCAGATTGGTGATTTCTGTAATGGGTTGACTCCAGCCTGCGACAGTGATCATGTCCACTTCGCCGGCTTGACTGACGCTGGTCGCGCCCAGAGAGACCAGCGCCGTAACAACAAAAGCAAGCATGAATTGTGTGACGGACCGTTTCATTTCTTTATTCCTTTTCTCTATTTTTAAGATGAGGCAACAGCAATAGCCGCTCAATCGCAATCGCCATCTGATAAACCATTAACCCCAACACAGTAATGATCAAGAGCACGGCGAACATGAGGGGGGTATCCATCATGCCCTGAGAAGCGATGATCAACGCCCCCAAACCTTTGCTGCCACCAATGAACTCCCCGACGACCGCGCCCACGAGGGCCAGCACGACGGCCACCCGGAATCCCGCCATGATGCCCGGCAATCCCGAGGGGATCTTCAAACGCAGCAGGGTCTGCAGGCGTGTCGCTCCCAACATCCGGAATAGCTCGTGTTTTTGGGGGTCGACCTGTTGCAAACTGGTTAGCGTGTTTTCCATCAACGGGAAAAAGCAGATCAGCGCCGTGATGACCACGGTCGATTTCATGCCGAATCCAAACCAGACGATAAAGAGTGGCGCCAATGCCAATTTGGGGACCACCTGGCTGACGACCACATAGGGAAATAGAAGAGACCGCAAAAATTCGGACTCCCCCATCACAACCCCACACAGGAACCCGACCACACAACCAATCGTCAGGCCCAGAACCAGTTCGGTGCCCGTCTGCACAAGATGCGGCCAGTAATAGCCCGTCTTGACGCCGCTCCAAAGCGCATGCAGCACCGCAGACGGGGCCGGCAGCACCAGCGCCGACATGTTCGACACGCGAGAAAACAACTCCCATCCCACTATCAGGCTGATGAAAAGCGCCCAGGCACAAATACGGCTCGTGTTGGCGCGGCTCATCTTCATGCAGTGACGTCGTCCATGGCCTGGCGGACCTGAGAACACAGGGCGTTGAACTGGGCGCCATAACGCACATCTCGTCTGCGAGGCCGGGGCAAATCGACTGGCAGGTCTTCACTGATCTGCCCTTGCGCCATCACGGCAACCCGATCCGCCAGATACACGGCTTCGCCGATGTCGTGCGTCACAAAGAACACAGTCGTTTGACCCAGGCGGCAGATTTTCAGGAAGTCATCCTGCAGCTCCTCCCGGGTGATCGCATCAAGGGCAGCAAAGGGTTCATCCAGCAACAAGAGCGCCGGCTCCAGGATAAGGGCTCGTGCTATCGCGACCCTGCTCTGCTGCCCTCCGGATAATTCGGTTGGGTAGCGTGCGCAGCAGTCGGACAGGCCCATGAGCTCAAGCAACTTTTCGGCTCTCGCCCGGTCCTGGGTTAAGGGTTTGCGCTGAAGTGAAATCGGTAAAAGAACGTTGTCAATCACTTTGTGCCATTCGAGCAAGGTGGGTGACTGGAAAACAAAACCCAACTGGCTGCCTGGCTTCAAAAGGCTTTTCCCATCCAGCGTGATCGACCCAAAATCCGGCAACAAGAGACCAGCAGCCAGCTTTAGCAGCGTGGTTTTGCCACAGCCACTGCGACCCACCAGACAATGGAACTCTCCTCGCTCGATGTTCCAGTCAACCTGATGGACAACTTTCATCTGTCCCCGGTAGGTATAGCTCACATGGTGCATGTCCAGGAAGCTCATACCGGATTCCTAGTCAACATACGGCGCGAAGGTTTCCGAAGCAGCCTCGGCCGATGCCTCGACGTCGACTGTGTAGGTGAGGTCCAGCAAACCAGGGCGTCCATCGTGGTGCCAGCCAGCCTCTGGGGCCGTCATTTGCCCAACCGCGCTGATGCGCGTGACACCGGCTCGTCCCAATAATTCTGCCAGCTCAAAAAGTTCACGTGGCGCAGCCGCCAAACCGACCGTTTGCAAAAACGATCTATGCCGTGCGATCAGGGGGATGACCTGCCCCAGTTGGTCGACGGCCGCCACCCTGACCGTCCGGTTCAACCCGCTCGGCGTCAGTTCCTGCACGGCGTCGTTGTAAACAACTGTCCAGGGGCCGTCACCCACCACATCCGACCCCGGTTGTGAAACACTTTTGAGTTCTTCACGTTGACGCCAGTCGGCAACGCTTGCGGACTCCTCCAGACTCAGGGTGCGCCGCGGAAACTTTCGCTCAAAACACGAGAGTTCATTGGCGAGATAGCGCGAAAACGCCTCAGGGGTTATTTTTCCTCCCCGCTCCACATAGAACACGTGGGGCGAGTAACAGCCCTGCTGGTCGTATCGCATCACATCGTAAGCAGCCTGCTGTGCGGTCTTCGAGGCCTTGCTGGCATCCAGCGCTTTCTTTGAAATCATGCCCAGACTGAGTTTGTGGCCATAGGGCAAAAACCGCGTGGTGATGGGTACCTGACGGCGGACCTGTTCCAGCGAGGCGCTTCCGCCGTAAGCGAGCACCAGGTCGGCTTGCTGGAAGAAATGCTTTTCACGCGCCTCGTCACCCCCCTTCCACCACACCACCGCAAAGCAATTGGCCAGCAGGGGGTCCAATTCAACCAGCAGTTGTGCAAACCAGCCAGCAAAAAGAGGCTCCGTACTCGCGACCTTGCCAATCGTGCCCGACTTCACCAGCAATCCGGAAATCAGGCTCCACAATGATAGGCCGGGCACATTGCCCGCCCAGACGTGGACCGCCAGATCGACACCAAAGGCCTTGGAAAATCCGCCTTTCGGGCGCGGCTGAAACTCATCGAGCAATTGCGGATTGCCGAAATCCTCGACTACAAAGCGCTGCAACTGCGGTCGGCGGAATGTTTTCAAATAACTGGTCAAGCCAAGGCGAACCATTTCAGGGTCGTACCCCGTCACAAGAGGCAACAACGCATCTGCCTTTTGACGATAGGGGTCCTTTGGATCCAGCAGCCGCGCTATCGCCTGGTCCACAATCGATACGATCTGGGCCACCGTCAGCGACTTCAGGTACGAACGGCTCGCTTGTTTGACCCTTGCTATCAACGCGATGGCTTGGTCATCGCCTAGAACAGGCACGGCGACTTCAAGGGGCTGGTCCTTGCTGCCGAAGGTGAGCGTCTGCCATTGCACCTCCTCTGCCTTGAGACCCGGAAGGTAGCCGGCCATCTCGCGAATCGGCATCATCCTAAAGCCGCTCGCAGAAATTCTTCTACGGCAAGTGAGCATCCTTTGGCCGCGCTGCCTTGCGCGCGCCCCAGCAAGAGGAAGCCCGAGTTCACTGCGACACCCACGTCCTCGGTCAGAATGGTGGTGACCGAATTGAAGTTGGCCAGATCGCAATGGACCAGAATCCCGCGCTCACCACGCGGCACCTCTTTTCCATTCAAGGGATCCACCACTCGGGATCTGATCCAGTGAGGGCCGGTCTTGACAGCTGGAAGAACTGCATTGCCCGAGTCGTAAAACTGCGTGCTAAGTTCGGTCATGCCATACATATTGATGCATTGACTTCTTTCGATGGCCAGCACAGAGGAAAGCTGCGCATAGAAATCCTCCATGGAAAGTTCACGCGACAGTCCCTTGAATCCACCCGTATCCAACACCCTGCTGCCCTGCGGCAAAACAAAGGATTTTCCCAATTTGTGCAGTTCATCCAAAAGGTGCACGAAGCTATAACTCGCCCCCAACAGGGCATAGGGCTCCGCGACACGCTCAGCTCGCTCCAGTTCGGCGATGAGGCGCACGATGTCCAGCCCCTCTCGCGCCAAAAGATAGTGACTCTCCTGCGCGCCGAACTCCTTGACCGCGAGCGCCAGATAGTGCGCCAGAGACGAATTCGGCATCAGCGTTTCCGTTGGGAAGAGAACACCCATGCGGATCTTCTCGCGGCCTTGCATGAACCTCTGCCTGAAATTTTTCGTCATCGAGTAATCGTAGACC
This sequence comes from Rhodoferax sp., assembly GCA_031291295.1. Classification (GTDB taxonomy): domain Bacteria; phylum Pseudomonadota; class Gammaproteobacteria; order Burkholderiales; family Burkholderiaceae_C; genus Rhodoferax_A. The sequence continues at coordinate 86,698 of JARLJI010000080.1, forward strand.
GACAGGGTGGGATGGTGATGCTTTCCCTTGACGTCGCCTTGCGTCGTGCCGCTGGTCATGAAGATGCGCTCTGCGTCATTCGCAGGAACACAACTCAAGGTCAACTCCTTGAACCCATCGATGGGAACCGCTGGAATATCCCGCCAGTTTTTCACGGCGCGTACGGTCTTGCCTCGCTGCTGGCAGAAACGCTGAAAAGGCGGGTTATGTTGATATTGATACGCAAACAACTTCAACGCTTGCTGATCAAACTCGTCCTCTGACGAATGATCTGCGGCCATATAAGCCAGCAGACCGTCGATCACGGCAGCTTGGGTCATTTTGAGCCTGCCTGCAGCAAAAAGTTGTCGAACGCATTCACTGTCATCACTCTTTCGGTTGCCTGATTGCAAATTTGCTCCGAAAGATGCGGCGGGCGCTTATGGCATGTCCCAAGGCAGCTCTTCTTACGTCGGCATGATCCGATTCAAGTTCGCGGGTTTGGTTCTGACCATCTCAGCCACCCTTGTCGTCACCGACAAGACTGCACCCCGGAGCACTAGGAATTCTAGCGGAATCGTGAATCAACACTGCCGATCCCAATCACACCTCAGGACACAACCTGGTAGTACAGGTTCTGCGGGTGCTTTGCTTGCGCGAAGAAGAACCAGCGCTCAGCCAGCAGTCCAGGCGCCTGCACCAGAACCGCCAGCACCCAGGCCAGCGCGCCACCACCGGCCAGGCCCCACAGCGCCAACGCAGCCGGCAGCATGAAGCCCAGCATGATGAAGGCCAGCTTCACGTGTTTCAGCGCCGAGAGCGTACGGCCATGAAAAAACTCTCGCGTGTTGAATGAACCGGCGGACATACCCATCGATTTCTGCACGATGGTCGTGGACTTGATGCCGGTGGCAGACTGCAAGGTCGACTTGTGCTTTAACGCGGCGTTGCGGCGCAGGGCCAGCATACGCGTGGCCCAAGCCACCAGTGTCACGACCAGCGCACACGGACCGGCCAATTGCACGAGGCGTATCTCGCCAGCGAGCGAGCCCAACGCGCACGTCAGCACCAGGCCCGACGACAAGCCGATCAGCACAAAATTCACCAGCGTCAGTGGTTGCGCCCATTCCTCGATGAAGCGCAGGCAGGCGTAAATCATTGCGGTGCAGTACCACAGCAGCGCGGCGAGAACAATCGCAACCAGGGGCAGCAACGGCGTGTCGATCCCGCTGCGCAGCGCCAGCCACCACAACACATTGATGCCGATAAAGGTCGGCAGCACAATCACCTCACGCGACAACCAGGAGGTGCGCCACATCATCGCCGCGCGCCATGCGCGCTCGGGACGGCCGAGGTGCCCGAAGGAGGCGCCCAAGCCGATCAGCAGCATGACCACGGCAGTGATGATCGCGAGACTCATGAAACCACCAGTCAGCGGCAGGCCTGCAAGCAGTGCGAGCGCAAGCGTCACGATCAGTCCCTGCGCGGCGCCGGCAATTGTTGTGAAAACCACAACCGAGAATGCTGGCTTCATGGCTCGCCCTTCGCGTGGGTGTCGCCCGCCGCCCCGGTAATGCGCCGCGGCAGATATTGATTGGCCGGCTGCGTCTCCCACTCCGGCATCAACGAATAGCCACCGCGCTCGCGGATAGCGATCGACACTTCGGAGTTGGGGTCCTTCACGTCACCGAACAAGCGCGCTCCCGTTGGACAGGCCTTCACGCATGCGGGTTTGCGGTCTTCCTTGGGCAAATTCTCGTCGTAGATGCGATCAACGCACAAAGTGCACTTGGTCATTACCTGGCGCTCTTCATCGATCTCGCGCGCACCGTAAGGACAAGCCCATGCGCAGTACTTGCAGCCAATGCACTTGTCGTAGTCGACCAGCACAATGCCGTCCTCCTTGCGTTTGTAGCTCGCGCCGGTCGGGCACACCGGCACGCATGGTGGATCTTCGCAATGCAGGCAGCTTTTCGGAAAGTGGATCGTCTCGGTGCCGGGAAAACTGCCGGCCTCGTAGGTTTGCACGCGATTAAAAAAGGTGCCGGTCGGGTCAGCGCCGTAGGCGTGCTCATCGACCAACGGGCCGGCCGACCCCGAGGTGTTCCATTGCTTGCATGAGGTTACGCAGGCGTGGCAGCCAACGCAGACGTTCAGGTCGATCACCAGCGCAAGTTGCTTGGCCAGCGTCTCGCCTGGCTCGGCGCGCACTCTGGTTGCAGTCTTGGGCGGTGCCGTAACGGCGCGGGCCGGGGCTTCGGTGACGGCATTGCGCTTGATCAGCTCTTGGAGCCAGTGGATCATGATTTTTTCGCCCCCCTCAGCCGAGCCTTGAATTCGCCCTGCCCGGCAAAATATGCCTGGAACACGCGCTTCACAGTGTTAGTCGCGCCGGGTAACACAGGCATCGCATCGAACTGCGGCAACGTAGTGCGGGCATCCGCCTCGGCGGGATAGACCCGCACCCGCACGTCGTACCACGCCGCCTGCCCGGTGATGGGATCGGAATTCGACACCCGCCCATGCGCGGCCGGTAACTCGTCGGAGATCAGGTGGTTCAGCAGGAAGCCCCGCTGCGATTCGTTCGCGTCAGGGCCCAGGTTCCACGCGCCGGCGGCCTTGCCAATCGCGTTCCAGGTCCACACAGTGCCGGGCTCGACCGCTTCGCTGTAGCGGGCCATGCACCGAACCTTGCCCCACTGCGACTCGACGTAGATCCAGCCACCGTCTTCGATACCCGCGGCAGCGGCCATACCCGGATTCACGAACAGGTAGTTCTCGGCGTGGATCTGGCGCAACCAGGCGTTTTGCGAATCCCAAGAGTGGTACATCGCCATCGGCCGCTGGGTGATCGCCGCCAGCGGATACTTCGCCATCTCGATAACGTCGTGCTCAAGCGGCTCGTACCAGAATGGCAGCGGGTCGAAATGGCGCACGATCCGTTCGCGCAGATGGTCGGGCGGCTGGCGTCCACGCGTCTTGCCCTGTGCGGCGAGACGAAATTTCTGCATGACGTCCGAATACAGCTGGATGACGATCGGCTCCTTGAACTTGCGCATCCCATTGTCCTGCGCCCATTGCAAGTAAGGGCCATTGCAGTTGCGCATGTACTGCAGCGATTCGTCCATCGTGTGATGAAACACGCAGTTGTTCTTCGCGTACTGTTCCCACTGATTCGGGTTCGGCTCGCCGACAAGCGCCTTGTCTCCGTTCTTGCCGCGCCAGCCGATCAGAAAGCCCGTACCGGAATCCGGGGCGGTCTGAAAGTTGACGATGAAATCGGGATAGTCCTTGAACTTGCGTGTGCCGTCGACGGCGGTAAAAGCCGGGAATTTCAGGCGACCCGCCAGTTCGATCAACACCTCCTGGAACGGCTTGCATTCGCCGGCGCGCGGCACAACCGGCACGCGCACCGAATCGACGGGGCCATCGAATTCGGAAATCGGCCGGTCGAGCATGGACATCGCGTCGTGCCGTTCGAGATAGGTCGTGTCGGGCAGGATCAGATCCGCGAATGCGGTCATTTCCGACTGGAACGCGTCGCACACGACGATGAACGGGATTTTGTATTCCCCCTTACCAGGGCCGTCGTCGTGCTTGTCGTTCAGCATCTGGCGGACTTCCACGGTGTTCATCGACGAGTTCCACGCCATGTTCGCCATGAAGATCATCAACGTGTCGATCGGGTAAGGGTCGCCGCGCCATGCATTGGTGATGACGTTATGCATCAGCCCGTGCACGGCGAGTGGGTATTCCCATGAAAACGCCTTGTCGATACGCATTGGGCCGCCATCGGCGTCAATGAACAAGTCTTCCGGCGCCGCCGGCCAGCCCAGCGGCCCCACCGGCAGCGGAGTGTTCGGTTGAACCTGGTCCGGACTGTTCGGTGGTTTGGCCGAGGGCGGCACCGCACGCGGGTAAGGCGCCTTATGGCGAAAGCCGCCGGGCCGGTCGATCGTGCCGAGCAGCGACATCAGTACCGCCAGTGCGCGAATCGTCTGGAAACCATTCGAATGCGCCGCGAGGCCGCGCATCGCGTGAAACGCCACCGGGTTGCCGGTAACGGTGTCATGGGTCTCGCCCCACGCGTCGGTCCAGCGTATGGGTAATTCGATCTTGTGGTCGCGTGCGGCAACGCCCATTTCGAGCGCAAGGCGCCGAATGGTGGCAGCCGGAATGCCGGTAATGCCTTCCGCCCATTCCGGCGTGCAGCTTTGGACCTGTTCCTGCAGCAACTGGAATGCGGGCTTGACAGGCGTGCCACCGGGCAGCGTGAATTCGCCCGTCAGGCATGGGTCGGCGCCGGGTGTATGGGTCTTGACCGGGCGCCCGGTATGGCGATCCCACCACATCTTGTTTTGCGGGTAGAGCGCATTGCCCACGGGACTCGCATCGTCCTGCACGAACAGGCCGAAGACGTCGCTGGCCGAATCCGCGTTGACCAGTTCCCCCGCGTTTGAATAGCGTGCGATGAACGGCTGGTCGTAGAGACCTTTGGCGATCAGTTCGTGGATCAGCGCCATAAAGAGGGCGCCATCGGTGCCTGGACGAATCGGCACCCACTCGTCGGCAATCGCCGAGTAGCCGGTGCGTACCGGGTTGATCGATACAAACCGGCCGCCCGCGCGCTTGAACTTCGACAGGGCGATCTTGAGTGGGTTCGAATGGTGATCTTCGGCGGTGCCGATCATGACGAAGAGTCGGGCGCTGTCGAGATCGGGGCCGCCAAATTCCCAGAACGACCCGCCAATCGTATAGATCATGCCGGCCGCCATGTTGGACGAACAAAAGCCGCCGTGCGCCGCATAGTTGGGCGTGCCGAACTGCTTGGCGAAGAGGCCTGTCAGCGCCTGCATCTGATCGCGTCCGGTGAAGAGCGCGAAGCGCTTGGGGTCGGTGGCCCGAATGTGCGCGAGACGTTTTTCCAGGATGTCAAATGCCTCATCCCATGAGATGGGCTCGAACGCCGCCGCCCCCCGCTCGGCATCCGCTTTGCGCCGTAGTGGCTGGGTGAGCCGCGCGGGCGAGTATTGCTTCATGATGCCCGACGACCCTTTCGCGCAGATCACGCCCTGATTCAACGGGTGGTTCGGGTTGCCGTCGATATAGCGCACCTCGCCATCGCGCAAGTGCACGCGGATGCCGCAGCGGCAGGCGCACATGTAGCAGGTGGTGGTCTTGACCTCGGTGTTTGCCGTCGGCGTCGGCGATGCGAGCGGGTTGTGCAGCGGTTCGCTAGAGAGAAACTTGAACACATCAGCTCCTTGGCGGCTCGAGAGGGGTATCCAACGGGATTGACGCGAGCACCGCCAACGCCACCGATGCAATCCGCGAGTGCAGCGAGTCGGCACGCGACGTCAACACTATCGGCACTTTGGCCCCGAGCACCAAGCCTGCGCAGTCACCACCGCCGATGTAATTGAAGCTTTTGTACAGCATATTGCCGGCATTGAGATCCGGCATCAGCAACAGGTCTGCATCGCCACTGACCTGAGAGTCGATCTTCTTGATGCGCGCCGCCTCGGCAGAGATAGCATTGTCAAAACCGAACGGGCCTTCCACGATAGCGCCTGGCCACGCGCCCTGCCGCGCCATCTCGACCAGTGCCTGGGCGTCCATGGTGGCCGGAATCGCCGGGTTCACGGTTTCGACCGCCGCGACGATGGCGACTTTGGGATGCGCGACGCCGAGTCGTTGCAACAGCGCGATTGCGTTGCCGATGATGTCGCGCTTGGTGGGCAGGTTGGGGGCGATGTTGACAACGCAGTCGGCGAGCGCGAGCAGCTTCGGATAGCGTGGCAAGTCAAACACGAACGCATGGCTGATGCGCGTATTGCCGCGCAGTCCGGAATGCTTGTTCACGACCGCCGACATCAACTCGTCGGTATGCAACGAGCCCTTCATCAGTGCGCCAATCACACCCTCACGCGCCAGCATGGTCGCGCGCGACGCCGCTTCGGGACCTGCGTCAGCCGTATCAATGAGTTCGAATTGCGCCACGTCCACGCCAGCGGCGCTGGCCGCGCGGGCGATTGGCCCGGCGGGGCCGATCAGCACGGGCCGGGCAATGCCGACTGCAGCAATCTGCGCGGCCGCACCCAGCGCAAGTGCGTCGCACGGGCATACCAAACCCACAGCCGGCGCCTGAGTGCCAGCCCGCTGCCGTGCGCGCTCAACCAACTCGTGCAATCGGGGGTGCGTAGCGGCAGCGCTGCGCAGATCAGGAGATGCATGTTCATTCATGACAGGGTTTACCGTGACGAGCCTAGAGTTCCTGGTAGCCGTGAGGCTCTTGCGCGATAGTGGCTATCTGAGGACTCTTGCCGCAAACCATTCGCGCCCCGTACGCTAGCACGAGAATACCCAGACTGATCACCCCCAGCAGCAATGGCGTTCGCTGATCGGGAATGAACCACATCGCCACGACAATCGCCATCATTGCGAAGATCGCCACGTATGTCAGATACGGATAGCACCACATGCGCACCCGCAGCCGTGCGGGATCCTCGCGCTCGAGCCGCGAGCGCAGGCGCAGTTGCGAGACTGCAATCAGGATATAGACAAAGATCGCAACCGTGCCGTAGGAGTTGACCAGAAACGCAAACACCTTGTCGGGCGAGACGTACGACATGATCACAGCCACGTAGCCGAACAGTGTGCCGATCAGGATCGCGCGGACAGGTACCCCGTTACGGCTCAGCTTGGCCAGGCCGCGCGGCGCGTCGCCGCGTCTGGTCAGCGCGAACAACATCCTTGAAGAGGCATACAGCCCCGAGTTCAGCGCCGACAGCACGGCGGTCAGGATGACGGCGTTCATGATTTCCGCCGCCGCCTTGACACCTATGACATTGAGCGCACTGACATACGGGGTCTTCATGCCGATCGAGTTCCAGGGCACCAGGCACACGACAAGGAATATCGAGCCAACGTAGAACACCAGCACACGAGTGATCACGGAATTGGTGGCCTGCGCAACTGCCTTTTCCGGCTCCGCCGTCTCGGCCGCCGCGATCGTCACAATCTCCGCACCAAAATAAAACCCGGTGGCCGCGACCGCGCCAGTCAGCACCGGCACGATGCCGTGTGGTGCGAAGCCGCCGTTCGCAGTGAGGTTGGCCACGCTGGCCGAGACGCCTGGCCACAGGCCGAGTACGTATAACCCCCCCAGAAACAGGAACACAACGATCGCCGCGACCTTGATCGACGCGAACCAGAATTCGAACTCGCCGAAGGACTTCACGGAAATCAGATTCGTCAGGGTCAGCAAAACCAGCAGCGTCAGGCTGATGACCCAACCCGGCACATCGGGGAGCCAAAACTGCACGATAGTGGCGCCCGCGACCGCCTCGAGTGCGACGACAATGACCCAAAAGTACCAGTACATCCAGCCGGTCAGGAAACCAGCCAGTTCGCCCACGGCCTGCCGGTCGCTCCAGGCAAGCCGGGCGTACTCATAAAAGGATCCAACGGTCGGCAGCGCCACGGCCATTTCGCCAAGCATGCGCATCACCAGCACCACCAGCACGCCGGTAATCAGAAACGAGATGACGGCAGCAGGGCCAGCCTGCTGGACCACCACACCGCTACCCACAAACAGACCGGCACCGATCACGCCACCCAGAGCGATCATGGTCATGTGCCGCTGCTTCAGACTATGCTGGAGACCGCTTGAACCGCGGGATTCGCTTGTCATTTTATTGCTCTCGCTGAACGTAATAAGTGCTCGAACGCCCATGCCTTATAGGGGCCGTCACTCCGTGCAGGAGGCGTACACGCCCGCTCGCACAGCACCTATCCAGGAGCGGGTGCTCGCGCGCGAATGCACCAGCGCCCCAAGATAAGACTAAACCCATTGCAGGGCCTTCCCGTTCGGGTTGTCAGACGTAGTCCTTGTACTTCTCAAGCAGACGCACCGGCTTGGCCAGCGCGTCGCGGCGGAACGGGTCACCCAGTTCGCGTGTGCACATGATCTCGATCACGCAGGTCTTGCCTTCGTTCATCTGCATGTCGATAGCCTTCTTGAGCGCCGGGCCGACGTCTTCGAGCCTGTCCACGATGATGGCTTCTGCGCCCATGGCCTTGGCCATGCCGGACCAGCTTTCGTTCTCCAGCTCGGCCGCCACGAAACGGCGGTTGTAGAAGTCAACCTGGTTCTTCTTCTCGGCGCCCCACTGGCGGTTGTGAAAGACCACGGCGGTGACCGGGATGTCGTGGCGCACGGCGGTCAGGATTTCGACCATGCTCATGGCCCAGGCGCCGTCGCCAGCGTAGGCAATGGCGGGGCGGTCCATCGCGGCCAGCTTGGCGCCGATGATGGTGGGCAGCGCGTAGCCGCAGTTGCCGAAGCTCATCGGGGCAAAGAAGCTGCGCGGCTCTTCAAAACGCAGGTAGCTGTTGGCCACCGAGTTGATGTTGCCGATGTCGGTGGACACCATGGCGCGCGGCGGCATCGCCTTTTCGAGTTCACGCAGAACCTGGCGGGGATGCAGGTAATCGCCACCGTTGAAGGTCTTTTCCTTGGCGTTCTCTTCGATCATGTCGAGGCTGAACGCGTCTTTTTCGTGCGTCCACTCGTTCAGTTCCTTTTCCCAGGCGTCTTTTTCGGCCTTGACGGTCTTGGCGCGGGCTTCCTTGGTGGCATCGCAGGCCAGGGTCTTGCCGGCCAGACGGCGCGTCAGTTCAGCGGCGGTAGCCTTGGCGTCGCCGCAGATGCCGACCGTGATCTTCTTGACCAGGCCCAGGTTGGTGTGATCGGCCTCGACCTGGATGATCTTGGCGTTCTTTGGCCAGTAGTCCATGCCGTGCTGTGGCAGCGTGCCGAAGGGGCCCATGCGCGAACCCAGCGCCACCACCACGTCAGCCTGGGCGATCAGCTTCATTGCAGCCTTGGAGCCCTGGTAGCCCAGCGGGCCGGCCCACAGCGGGTGGCTGGCGGGGAAAGCATCATTGCGCAGGTAGCCGGTGACCACGGGCGCGCCCAGGCGCTCGGCCAGGGCCTTGCATTCCTCGACCGCGTTGCCCATCACCACGCCGCCACCGGCCAGAATGACCGGGAACTTGGCCGTGGCCAGCAGTTCAGCCGCGGCGGACAGCGTTTCTTCGCCGCCAGCGCCACGGTCAAGGCGCATTGGCTTGGGAATCTCGCACTCGATCTCGCCGTAGAAGTAGTCGCGCGGAATGTTCAGCTGGGTCGGGCCGTTGTCGGACATGGCGCGGTCAAAGCAGCGTGCCGTGTATTCAGCCATGCGCTTGGGATGCGTCACATGGCCCTGGTACCTGGTGAACTCCTCGAACATGGGCAGCTGGTTGGCTTCCTGGAAGCCGCCCAGGCCGATGCCGGTGGTGCCGGTCTCGGGGGTGATGATGACGACCGGGCTGTGTGCCCAGTAAGCGGCGGCAATGGCGGTCACGCAGTTGCTGATGCCTGGGCCATTTTGGCCGATGGTCACGCCGTGGCGGCCCGACACGCGGGCGTAGCCGTCAGCCATGTGGGCAGCACCTTGTTCGTGCACGACCGGGATCAGACGGATACCGGCGGGCGCGAAGATATCCATCGCATCCATGAAGGCCGAACCCATGATGCCAAACATGTCGGTCACGCCATTGGCGACCATGGTCTCGACAAAGGCCTCGGAAGGGGTCATCTTTTGCACACCGCTAACGACAGTTCGAGCGGTTGCGGAAGCGGCTGGTTTTTGACTCATGATGCAATGTCTCCTTGCGAATGCTGGTAAAAAAATAAATTCCGGAACATCAAGTTCCGTTTTTCGTACAATCGGACTATAAATCCGAGCCGTCATTTGGTCAACAATAATTTACAAATCGATACGCCATGTACTAATTTCCGGAATTTAACTATATTAGTACCCTCATGAAAATTGTCCAGAGTGCCATACCCGATGCAGCAGAAGTGAACGGCGACACGCCAACGATGCGGCTGTTCGCGCTGCTCGAAGTGATCGCCGCCAGAGATCAGCATCACTCGCTGCAGAGCCTTGTCGAAGAAACCGGCCTGCCCAAGGCCACGCTGCATCGGATGTTGCAGCAACTCGAATCTGCAGAGCTATTGCAGCGCGAGAGCGATAACCGTCACTATGGCATCGGTACGCGGTTGCGGCGTTTGGCGGAGAACCTGTTGTTGAACGACAGCCACCGCGGCGCACGCCACTCGGTACTCAAAAAACTGGTCGAAGAGGTTGGTGAAAGCTGCAACATCACGTCGCTATCGGGCGACGAAGTGATCTACCTCGATCGGGTCGAAACTGCGGCGCCGTTGCGCTTTTTCCTGCGCGCGGGTTCGCGCGTGCCGGTTCACTGCTCGGCCAGTGGGAAAATCTTGCTGACGCAGATGAGCGCGGCCCAACGCCGGCGTCTGCTGGCGCACGCGCCGCTCGAAAAGTACACCGCCGGGACCAACACCGACCTGGACCGTCTCGAACGCGACATCCTGCGTGCACGCAAAGACGGCTATGCGCTCGACGAGGAAGAGTTTCTTCCCGGCCTGATGTGCATCGCCGTTCTCGTGCCGCGCGACAGCGGACCGTCGAATCTGTGCGTCGCAATCCAGGCGCCGACCGTTCGGGCAAGCGTCGAAAAGGCCAAGCAATGGTTGCCGGCGCTCAAGGGCGCTGCATTGGCGCTGAGCCGCATCGATGCGGGCACATAAACCGAAAGCTTCCATGACTGATACTGCTGCTCTCCAGCCCGACCTTCTGCTCTCCGTACGGGAGGTTTTCGGCATCGACTCCGACCTGACGGTGCCCGCATTCAGCGAGCGCGACGATCACGTGCCTGACATCGACATGGTCTATCGCTTCAACCCAGCCGTGACCCTCGCAATCCTCGCCGGCTTTACGCGCGACCGGCGCGTCATGGTGCAAGGTCTGCATGGCACTGGAAAGTCCACGCACATTGAGCAAGTGGCCGCACGGCTGAACTGGCCCTGTGTTCGCGTGAACCTTGACGGCCACATCAGTCGGCTCGACCTGGTCGGCAAGGATGCGGTCGTGCTGCGCGACGGCCAGCAGATCACCGAATTCCAGGAAGGCATCGTGCCTTGGGCCCTGCAACGCCCGGTTGCGCTGATCTTCGACGAGTACGACGCCGGCCGGCCGGACGTGATGTTCGTGATCCAGCGCATCCTCGAACGCGACGGCAAGTTCACGCTGATGGACCAGAATAAAGTGATCCGGCCGCACCCGCACTTTCGCCTGTTCGCAACCGCCAACACGGTGGGACTCGGCAATCTGAACGGTCTGTACCATGGTGCGCAACGCCTCAACCATGCGCAGATTGACCGCTGGAACATTGTCGCGTCTCTCAACTACCTGCCGCGTGACGAGGAAGTGGCGATCGTGCAGGCGCGCGTGCCATCGCTCGTGAGCGCGGCGGGCACTTCGCTCGTGCAGGCGATGGTCGCCGTTGCCGACCTGACCCGCAAGGGTTTCGCGGCCGGCGACCTGTCGACCCTGATGTCACCACGCACCGTGATCACCTGGGCCGAGAATATCGAGATATTCCACGATCCGGCCGTGGCATTCCGCCTCTCGTTCGTCAACAAATGTGACGAGGCCGAACGGCCGGTGGTCGCCGAGTACTTCCAGCGCTGCTTCGATCGCGAACTCGACGAGTCCTACCAGATCACCCACAAGGACTCTTGAGGCGATGAGCGAAACCCAGGCCAGGGTACGCCACCAGCAGCGCGTGGAAGAGCTCTGCGCCGCCGCAATCCGTGCGTTGAGCGGCGAGGCTGACTTACACTTTCGCGCACGCCGCCTGCACCGTGGGCGACGACCACTGCCCCTGTTTGCGCCGCATCTGCATCCTTCGCTGGACACCGATGATTTCAGTTCGTTCCGTGGTGCTGCGGACGGCCTGGCGCTGCGCCTTTCGAAAAGCGACGCCGCGCTGCATCGAAGCCTGTGCCCGTCCGATCCGGTCGAGCGGCTGGTGTTCGATCTGCTTGAACAGATTCGCGTCGAGGCGCTCGCGCCAGCCGACATGCCTGGCGTTGCACACAACCTGCGGCACCGCTTCGAGGCCTGGTCGCTCGCGTTTCACCATTCCGGCCTGACCGACAGCGCGCGCGGCATTTTGCTTTACACGCTGGCGCAGATTTGCCGTTCGCGCGTCACCGGTGAGCGGGTGCTTGAAGCGACCGAAGACCTGATGGAGGCGACGCGTGGCGCACTCGGCCCGCTGCTCGGACACGACCTTGCCGGCCTGCGCCGCACGCGCACAACGCAGGCCGCCTATGCGGTGCACGCGCTGGGCATTGCCCGCGCCGTCGGCGAGATGCTCCGTTCAGCGAGTGACGAGAGTGCCGCGCCACTCGCTGACGACGACGATGAGAACGTGCGCACCGCGTTCAGCCTTGTCATGGACACCGACAGCGAACTGTCCGAACGCGTTGAAACTGCGGTCTCCGGTCGCAGCCGCGTGCTTGAAGCGGCTGACGACGGCTACCGCGTCTTTACCACCGCCTATGACCGCGAATGCCTTGCCGCCACGCTGGTGCGCGCGGAGTTGCTGAAAGACTTTCGCACCCGGCTTGACGCCCGCATTGCTGGCCAGGGAGTCAACATTGCACGCCTGGCGCGCGAGCTGCGCGCGCTGCTCGCCGTGCCGGCCCGCGACGGGTGGGACGGCGACCAGGACGAAGGCTACATTGACGGCCGGCGTCTGGCCCTGCTTGTCGCCTCGCCTACTGAGCGGCGGCTGTTTCGCACTGAGCACATCGAGCCGACCGCGAACTGTGTGCTGAGTTTCCTGATCGATTGCTCGGGTTCAATGAGAACTCATATTGAATCGGTGGCAATGTTTGTCGACGTATTTGTGCGCGCGCTCGAACAGGCCGGCGTGGCCACCGAGGTGCTCGGCTTCACGACCGGCGCCTGGAACGGTGGTCTGGCACAGCGCGACTGGGTTCGCGCCAGCCGCCCCCAGCACCCTGGCCGACTCAACGAGGTTTGCCACATGGTGTTCAAGGATGCGGAAACACGCTGGCAGCGCGCCCGGCCCGATATCGCAACCCTGCTCAAGGGCGACCTGTTCCGGGAAGGCATCGACGGCGAGGCCGTAGCTTGGGCTTGCCGACGGCTGGCGGGGCGTGGGGAAGACCGCAAGCTGCTGCTGGTGATTTCCGACGGCTCGCCGATGGACAGCGCAACCAACCTGGCGAATGACGCGCACTACCTGGATCACCATTTGCGCGACGTGGTGCAGAGCGTCGAATCCACCCGCCAGATTGAGATCCTCGGTGTGGGGGTCGGCCTCGACCTGAGCCCCTACTACAGTCGCAGCCATGTGCTTGACCTGGCCGGATCGACGGGCAACCAGGTGTTTCGCGAGCTGATCGATTTGATCGCGGGGCACGGAAGGCGCTGAGCCGCCGCGCCGGTCAAGCCGGCGCGGCCACCGCTTGACAAGATGCGTCGGGACACCCAAAGTGTGTCCCATATACTAAAACGCTGATCCAATTTCTGAAACAATTCAGCAACGCTCGCGAAACCTCATGGACTCCACTCTCGCTAAAGGCTTGGCCGTGATCGAATGGCTGGCGCGGCAACAGCGTGACTGCCGCGTGACCGATGTTGCGCAGGCCTTCGGTTTGGCGCGCAGCAACGCGCACCGCACCTTGCAAACGCTGGTTGAGTGCGGCTGGGCTGTGCAGGATGGTACTACCAGCGCCTACCGGGCCAGCCTGCGGCTATTCGAGCTCGGTACGCTGATCAGCGACGCCGCCGACATCAAGACCCTGGTGCGACCGCATCTTGCGGCGCTCGCGCGTGCGACCGGCGAAACCATTCATCTCGCGACGCTGGAAGGCGCTGAAATTGTCTATCTCGACAAGTTCGACAGTCCGTTGCCGGTTGCGGCTTACTCACGCATCGGTGGGAGGGCGCCAGCGTATTGCGCGGCCTCGGGCAAGGCCTTGCTTGCCGCGGCGCAGCTCGACGTGCCCGCGCTGCGACAGCTGCTCGGCGCCCTGGTAGCGCACACGCCGAACAGCCTCACCGATATCGACGCGCTGCACGCTGATCTGCAGCGCACGCGCACGCGCGGCTACGCCGTGAACCGCGAAGAATGGCGCCGTGGCGTGTGCGGCCTGGGCGTGCCGATATTCGACGCACGCGACGAAGCCGTCGCCGCTGTCGGCATGAGCGTTCCCTCGATTCGCTTTGCACACCCCCAGACTCGCGCTTTTGCCGAGCAACTCATGGCCTGTGCCCGCGATGCCAGCACCACGCTGGGTTACCGAAACAAGCACGGCGCTCGGGTCCGCTTGCCGGCTTCGGCCAGCCAGACACACGACGAAGTGGCTTGAGGCGATAGGCGTCCCTTGGCGCGCTAGGCCCCAGCCTGATTGCGGCAGCCAATACAGCGGCCTATCGCGCTAACCTGCGTTGGCGACAGCCGTCCTGGAACAGCAGGCGGGCGAGAGCACACCCGCTCCTCGTGCCCGGGCCGCCATCGGAGCCCCGCAGCCACAGCCCCCGCTTTTTACATCTCTTAACGAGAGCTACGGGTAACTCCCATTGATTCGCGGTAAAGCAGGTTTTAATCTTTGTTCCATATATACATACGTCGTTCTATTAATTAGAATAACAATGATAATGCCAAGTCAGGCGCCCCACCACCACAAGGAGACTGCATGAAGCGAATGTTCAAGGTCCGGCATTTAATTCTGGCGATCATGTGCCTGCTGTATTTCATCGCCTACATCGATCGCGTCAACATTTCGGTGGCCGCGCCCTTCATCCGCAAGGAGTTCAGCCTGACGCCAACCGAACTCGGTGTCGTCTTCTCCGCGTTCGCATTCCCCTATGCCGCGCTGCAAATCGTTGGCGGCTGGTGCGCCGACAAATTCGGCCCACGTCTCGTGCTGGCCGTACTCAGCATCATCTGGGCGATAGCGACTTTCCTTTGCGGCTTCGCATGGAGCTTGACCTCTCTCTTGCTCTTTCGCTTCGTACTCGGCATAGGCGAAGGCGGCGCATTCCCGACCGCCACGCGCGCATTCACGTTCTGGCTGCCGGCCACCGAGCGCGGATTCGCGCAGGGCATCACGCACAGTTTCGCGCGTCTGGGCGGCGCGGCAGCGCCGCCGATCGTGATCGGCATCGTCGCGCTGTATGGCTGGCGTGAATCGTTCATCGCGCTTGGCGCACTCAGTCTGCTCTGGACTGCGCTTTATGTCTGGTTCTTTCGCAACACGCCGACCGAGCACAAATGGGTTACCCAGGCCGAGTTGAAGGAAATCGGCGTTGACACTGCACGGATGAAGTCCACATCCAAAGGCAAGACGCCCTGGGCTGAAATGATTCGCAAGATGTGGCTGGTGACCTTCGTCGACTTCTGCTATGGCTGGTCGCTGTGGGTATTCCTGACCTGGCTCCCTTCCTATCTGAAGGACGCACGAGGCTTCGACCTTAAGCACCTTGCGATCTTCGCCTCGCTGCCGCTGCTTGCAGGTGTGGTCGGCGACACGCTGGGTGGGGTCGTCTCCGACGCAATCTACAAGCGCACCGGTAACCTGAAGATCGCCCGCCGCGCGATGCTGGTGCTCGGCCTCGGCGGTTCGCTGGTTTTCATTCTGCCGGTGGTCGGAACGCAAGACCCAATGATGGCGGTTGCCCTGCTCTCGGCATCATTTTTCTTCCTGGAATTGACTAACGCAGTGTTGTGGAGCTTGCCGATGGACATTGCCGGCGCCTACGCCGGCACGGCTGGCGGCATGATGAACACCGGTTTCGGCGTGGCAGGCATGATTTCGCCGATCGTCTTCGGCTTCCTGATCCAGACCACCGGCAGCTACCAGGTTCCATTCGCAGTCTCCGCGATCCTGCTCGTCATCGGCATCATCGGCTCGTTGTTCATAGACCCAACGCGCAAGGTGGGCGACCCTCCCGCGGTGCCAAAAATCGCAGCCCCAGTCCGGTGAGCGTCATGACGCCCGTAGCAACTCGCCTCGGCGACCACCGAATCGATAGACCACACACAACCGCATCATGAGGTAACTGAAAATGGAACAACACCACGAGGACCGGAGCGGTTCATCCGCCGCACCGACACCGATCGCGGCGCTGGTCGCACGCGCCCGCACGGCGCAGCGCATCTATGAGACCTGGTCGCAAGCGCAGGTCGACCTGGCGGTCGTCGCCGCGGGCTGGGCGATTATCGAACCGGCACGCAACCGCGAGCTCGCCGAGATGGCAGTTGCCGATACCGGCGTAGGCAACGTCGAGGACAAGGTGCGCAAGAACCACCGCAAGACCTTCGGGCTGCTGCGCGACCTGCGCGGCGCGCGCTCGGTCGGCGTAATCGCCGAAGATCCGGCGCGCGGTCTGGTCGAGATCGCGCGGCCGGTGGGCGTGGTGTGCGCCATCACGCCCTCGACCAACCCGGGCGCAACGCCAGCCAACAAGATCATCAACGCGCTCAAAGGCCGCAACGCAGTGATCGTCGCACCCTCGCCCAAGGGCTGGTCCACGGCCGCGCGGCTGATCGAATTCATCCATGCGCAGCTCGACCGCATCGGCGCACCGCGCGACCTGGTGCAGCTGCTGCCCGCGCCGGTCAACAAGCAGGCGACGGCCGAACTGATGCAGCTGTGCGATTTGGTGGTGGCCACCGGCTCGCAGGCCAATGTGCGCGCAGCCTATGCGAGCGGCACACCCGCCTTTGGCGTGGGTGCCGGCAACGTGGCCGGCATCGTTGACGAAACCGCCGACGTGACGCTGGCCGCCGAGCGCATCGTCCGCTCCAAGACCTTCGACAACGCCACCAGTTGCTCGTCCGAGAACAGTCTGGTGGTCGTCGATGCGGTGCGCGCTTCGCTGCTCGACGCGCTCGAGG
This sequence comes from Rhodoferax sp., assembly GCA_031291295.1. Lineage (GTDB taxonomy): Bacteria > Pseudomonadota > Gammaproteobacteria > Burkholderiales > Burkholderiaceae_C > Rhodoferax_A. The sequence continues at coordinate 103,534 of JARLJI010000080.1, forward strand.
CGCGCGGCGCAGTGCTGCTTGACGCAGCGCAGAAGGCGACACTGCAGGCGCTGATGTGGCCCGAAGGCAAGCTGTCGGCCGCGGTGATCGGCAAATCGGCGCGGGTGATCGCGGAGCGCGCTGCCGCACTCGATGCGACTGGGCGCGACGCCTGGCTTGCGATCGCGCAGCGCAACCCGCGCATCCTCATGGTGGCCGAAGACGGTGTGGGCCACGAGCATCCGTTTTCCGGCGAGAAGCTGAGCCCGGTGCTGGCGATCTACGCCGCGCGCGACTTCGATGAAGCGGCGCTCATCGTCAACCGCATCTATGCCTACGAAGGCGCGGGCCACTCGGTCGGGCTGCACAGCGCCCGGCCCGAGCGCGCACTGCAGCTGGGGCTCACGCTGCCGGTCTCACGCGTGATCGTCGACCAGGCGCATTGCATCGCGACCGGTGGCAGCTTCGACAATGGTCTGCCCTTCTCGCTCTCGATGGGTTGCGGCACCTGGGGCAAGAACAATTTCTCCGATAACATGAACTATCGCCACTACCTGAACATCACGCGGGTCTCTCGCCCGATCCCTGAACGCGTGCCGAGCGAGCATGAGATCTTTGGCGAATTCTTCGACCAGTTTGGTGCGCCATGAGCGCCCCGGCACTGACCACTGTTCGGGACCTTATCGAATACCAGGCGCGCACGCGCCCGCACGCCGTGTTCGCGCTGGCCACCGAGACCGGGCAAACCCTCAACTTCGGTGAACTTGCGCACTCCTGCCGCCACGTCACCGCGCTGCTGAAAGCCCACAGCGCGCAGTTGGGCGATACGGTGTCGCTGGTCATGCCCAATGGCTTGCAGACCATCCGGCTACTGCTCGGCGCGATGCACGGCGGCTTTACCGTCAACCCGGTGAACCTGCTGTCCCAGCCCGAGCAGATGCGCTATGTGTTGACGCATTCGGACTGTAGCGTGGTGTGCGTCGCACCTGAGTGGGAGCAGCGGGTGCGCCATCTGCTCACCACCGTCGAGCGCCCGGTAACAGTGATGGTTTGCGACCCGAACACCAGCACACTGCCTGACATTGCAGAACTCGACGCTGGGGGCGTCCCGCCCGCACCCGACGCTGTGGCGTTGCTGATGTACACGTCGGGTACAACCGGCGTGCCCAAGGGGGTGATGTTGACGCAGGCCAACCTGGCCGCGAACGCGCAGGCCATCGGCACCGAGCATGCGCTCAGCCACGACGATCGCGTGCTCGCGGTGCTGCCGCTGTACCACATCAACGCGTTCGCGGTGACGATGCTGGCGCCTCTCGCCACGGGTGGCAGCCTCGCGGTGCCGCCGAAGTTCTCGGCCGCGCGCTTCTGGAATCAAGCGTCGGCGACGCAATGCACCTGGATCAACGTCGTGCCGACGATGATCTCGTACCTGCTCGAAGGCGACACACCAGCGCACGCCCAGACCGAACGCATCCGCTTTTGCCGCTCGGCATCGGCCGCGCTGCCGCCCGAACACCACCGCGCGTTCGAGGACAAGTTCGGCATCGGGATCATCGAAACGATGGGTTTGACCGAAACCGCCGCACCGTCATTTTCGAATCCATTGGACAGCTCGCGACGCAAGCTCGGCTCGGTCGGCCGGGCCTCCGGTTGCGAAGCAGGGGTCGTCGACGCAAGCCTCACGCCGGTGCCCATCGGTACTACCGGCGAACTCGTCATCCGAGGCCCGAACGTGATGCTGGGCTATTACAAAAATATCGAGGCCACGCGCGCAAGCTTCACCCCTGACGGGTGGCTTCGCACCGGCGACCTCGGACATGTTGATGCCGACGGCTTTTTCTTCGTCACCGGCCGCATCAAAGAGTTGATCATCAAGGGCGGCGAGAACATCGCGCCGCGCGAGATTGATGAGGCGCTGCTGGCCCACCCTGCCGTGCTCGAGGCCGCGGCTGTCGGCATTCCCGACAAGCACTATGGCCAGGAGATTATGGTGTGCGTGGTGCTCCGTGAGGGCGCGGTGTGCAACGAAGACCAGTTGCGCGACTTCTGCGCCCTGCACCTCGGGCATTTCAAGACGCCAAAGGTGCTGCGCTTCGTCGGCGAACTGCCACGCGGCCCGTCGGGCAAAGTGCAGCGCTTGAAGCTGCTGGAGTTACCTGGCTGATGCAATCGAGAAAGACGACGGCCAGCAGGAGCTAGCCGTTGTAGCGCTGGAAGATCAAGGTGGCGTTGGTCCCGCCAAAGCCGAAGCTGTTCGACATGATCGTGTTCAGCGTGACGTTGTCCCGGCGTTCGCGCACGATGGGAATGTCTTCGGCGCCCGGATCGAGTTGGGTGATGTTGGCCGACGCACTGATGAAGTTTTCCTGCATCATCAACAGCGAATAAATGGCCTCATGCACGCCGGCCGCACCCAGCGCGTGGCCCGTCAGTGATTTCGTGGAGGTAACCGCAGGCACCTCGTCCTTGCCGAACACGATGCGCAGGGCTTCGAGCTCCTTGGTATCGCCGACCGGGGTGCTGGTGCCATGGGCATTGATGTAGTCGATCTTGCCCGTGACGGTGGCCATGGCCTGCTGCATGCAACGCACGGCGCCCTCACCCGAAGGCTGCACCATGTCGTAGCCATCGGAGGTGGCGCCATAACCGGTCAGCTCCGCATAGATTTTGGCGCCGCGAGCCCTGGCATGCTCCAGTTCTTCAATCACCAGCACACCGCCGCCGCCGGAGATGACGAACCCGTCCCGCGTTTCATCGTAGGGTCGCGACGCCGTGGCGGGCGAGTCGTTGTACTTGGACGACAGCGCGCCCATGGCGTCGAACAGCAGCGACATGGTCCAGTGCACCTCCTCGCCGCCCCCCGCAAACACCACATCCTGTTTGCCCATCTGAATCAACTCCATCGCATGGCCGATGCAGTGCGCGCTGGTGGCGCAGGCGGAACTGATGGAGTAGTTCACACCCTTGATTTTGTACGGCGTAGCCAGGCAGGCGGTAGTGGTGCTGGACATGGTCCTGGGTACCATGTAAGGACCCACTTTGCGGATGCCCTTGGCGCGCAGGATGTCGGCCGCCTCGACCAGGTTGGAGGTCGAGGGGCCGCCCGAGCCCATCACCAGCCCGGTGCGGAAATTCGACACCTCTGATTCACCCAGACCCGAATCATCGATGGCCTGCTGCATGGCGATATAGTTGAATGCCGCGCCATCACCCATGAAGCGCTTTATTTTTCGGTCGATGAATTGATCAAGGTCTATATTGATCGGGCCATGAACATGGCTGCGAAAACCCATATCGCGGTACACCTCGGAAAACACAATGCCCGAGCGCCCCTGTTTCAGGGAATCGACAACGTCCTGTCGGTTGTTCCCGATGCTGGAAACAATGCCCATTCCGGTTACGACAACTCGTTTCATGGAGGGTGTCCTCAAAAGCTTTCCGTAGAAGTGAACAGGCCGACGCGCAAATCCGTGGCCTCGTAAATGACCTTGCCGTCCACCTCCATGGTGGCATCGGCGATGCCCAGCACCAGCTTGCGCATGACTACTCTTTTGATGTTAATCCGGTAGATGACTTTTTTGGCGGTCGGCAGAACTTGCCCGGTAAATTTGACTTCCCCGACGCCCAGTGCGCGGCCTTTACCCGGGCCGCCCATCCAGCACAAATAAAACCCCAGCAATTGCCACATGGCATCCAGACCCAGGCAGCCAGGCATGACGGGGTCTCCCTGGAAATGGCAGGCAAAAAACCACAGATCGGGATGGATATCGAGTTCGGCGACGATTTCGCCTTTCCCGTAAGCACCGCCCTGATCCGTAATCAGGGTGATGCGATCCATCATCAACATGTTGGGCAGCGGCAATTGCGCATTCTTCGGGCCGTACAACTCGCCCCGGCCGGACTTCAACAATTCTTCGCGCGTAAAACTGTGCTGCTTTTCCATATTGCCTGTCGCCTTGATCATTTAAAGTTTGCCGCTTCGCAAAATACCCGGGAAAGCACGCCCGCCTTTGTGAAGGAGCAGGGCCGGCACTCTCCAGCGGACCGCGCCCGCGTGGCCTGCAACAGGCTACCGGCGATTATCCCTTATTGATCGGGTCGATTCGACCCCGGCGCTGCACCGTGCTCAACGCGCCGCTGGCGGGCGCGGCTGCAGGCCCAGGCCCGCCAGATAGGCGTCGAGCGCGTGGCGACCCGCTTTGGGCAGATCGAAAGCAGCCGGCTCGAGCAGCCAGTTGCCGATCAGTCCGTCGATCATGGCGTGCAGACCGCGCGCCGCCGCAACTGCGGGCACGGGCAGGCGCTGGCCGCACATTTTGGCCGCCTGACGCAGCCCCAGCCCGAGTTGAGTCACGCACTCATCACGCACCGCGAGATGCCGTAGCCGCACCGCGCGCATCTCTTCCACGTACTCGACCTTGTGCGTGGCCACCTCGAACACCCGGCGCGTGCGCGCGTCAGCGGCCACGCGGCGCAACGCGTCGAGCATGGCGCCGCGAATATCCTGCAGCGGGTCCAGTCCCTTGCCCTGCCCCATGCGCTGGAACGATTCTTCCAGCGGCAGCGTGACGCGCTCGATCATGGCGTTGAACAGGTCCGCCTTGTCCTTGAAATGCCAGTAAATGGCGCCGCGCGTGGCGCCCGCCTGCAGCGCGATGTCGTTCAGCGAGGTGCGCGACACCCCCTGGGCCTGAAACAGCAACTCCGCGGCGTCCAGCAGCCGGTGGCGGGTGGCAAGCGCTTCTTCTTTGGTGTGGCGCGCCAAGATGAACTTCCTTCGGTTAGACTCACGACCCTCGAACATACATTCATGGATGTATGTAACCTTGAATTGTATCGGTATTGCCGCACGGCCTTGTCTGCTTTTTACCTGTGCTGCCGTCAAAATAATCCGGCTCCGGCCCCCGATTGGACCCCTCCCACACCAAAGGAATCGCATGCCTGCCCTGCGCCTCGCCAAGCATGATTTGTTGCCCACTCCCACGCGTCGTCTATTGCTGTCGGGCAGCTTGCTGCTGGCCCTGCTGTTGACCGGTTGCGGCAAGAGCAGTACGCCGGCCAATGCGGCCGTCGCACCGCCGCCGACCGAAGTGGGCGTGGTCACGGTCACCCCGGGCAATGTGGGGCTGATCACCGAACTGCCGGGCCGGCTCGAAGCCTCGCGCGTCGCGCAGGTCCGGGCCCGGGCCGCGGGCATCCTGCAAAAGCGCGTGTTTGTCGAGGGCAGCGACGTGAAGGCGGGCCAGCTGTTGTTCCGCATCGATGCCGCGCCCTACGCCGCGGCCTACCAGAGCGCGCAGGCATCACTGGGCAAGGCCCAGGCCAATCTGGCGCAAGCCGCGGCGCTGGCCGAGCGCTACAAACCGCTGGTGGAAGCCAATGCGGTCAGCAAACAGGATTACGCCAACGCCGTGGCAGGGCAAAAGCAGGCCGAGGCCGACGTCGCCGCCGGCAAGGCAGCCGTGCAGACCGCCAAAATCAACCTCGACTACGCCAGCGTGACCGCGCCCATCTCCGGGCGCATTGGCCGCGCACTGGTCACGGAGGGCGCGCTGGTCGGACAGGGCGAGGCCACACAACTAGCCGTGATCCAGCAAATCGACCCGGTGTACGTGAACTTCACCCAGTCCGCCAGCGAGGTCATGAAGTTGCGCAAGGCACTGGACGATGGACGGCTCAAGCGCGCCAGCGGCAATGCGGCGGCCAGTGTGCGCGTGGTGCTGGAAGACGGCACCGAATACGCCCAGCCTGGCCGGCTGCTGTTCTCGGACCTGACGGTCGACGGCACGACCGGCCAGATCATGCTGCGCGCCGAAGTGCCCAATCCGGGCGCCGTGCTGCTGCCCGGGCTCTATGTGCGGGTACGACTGGAACAGGCCCAGGCTGGCGACGCGGTGCTGCTGCCGCAACAGGCCGTGACGCGCTCGAACCAGGGCGACAGCGTGATGGTGGTCTCCAGCGACGGCAAGGTCAGTCCGCGCCCGGTCAAGATTGGCAATGCGCAGGGCGCGCAATGGGTGGTGCTAAGCGGACTCAAGGCTGGCGAGCAGGTCATGGTGGACGGTTTCCAGAAGCTGCGCCCCAATGCAACGGTCAAGGCCGTTCCGTGGCAGGCCGCGGCCAAACCCGCCAGCGCACCGACTTCCGCCGCGTCCGCCAAATAAGGGACGCCACCCATGCCCCAGTTTTTTATTGACCGGCCCATCTTTGCGTGGGTCATCGCGCTGTTCATCCTGGTGATCGGCGGTGTCGCGATCACGCAGCTGCCGATCGCACAGTACCCACCGGTCGCGCCGCCGACCATTGTGATCAGCACGGCCTACCCAGGCGCCTCGGCGCAGACACTGGAAGACGCGGTGATCAGCGTGATCGAGCGCGAGATGAACGGCTCGCCCGGCCTGATCTACATGGAATCGGTCAGCCAGGCCGACGGCACCGGCTCCATCACGCTGAGCTTCGACGCCGGCACCAACCCCGACCTGGCGCAGGTGGACGTGCAAAACCGCCTGAGCCGCGCCACGCCGCGCCTGCCGCTGGCGGTCACGCAGCAGGGCGTGCGGGTCGACAAGTCACGCTCGAACTTCCTGCTGTTCACGATCCTTTCGAGCGACGACCCGGCCCTGGACCCGATCGCACTCGGCGACTACGCTTCGCGCAACGTGCTGCCCGAAATCCAGCGCGTGCCCGGCGTTGGCCAGGCGCAGCTGTTCGGCACCGAGCGCGCCATGCGCATCTGGATCGACCCGGCCAAGCTGGTCGGCTTCAATCTCTCCACGGCCAACGTGGCGCAGGCCATCCAGACGCAGAACGCGCAGGTATCGTCGGGCACGATCGGCGACCTGCCGAATGTGCCGGGCCAGTCGATCTTTGCCACCGTGGTCGTCAAGGGCCAGCTTGAATCGGCCGCGCAGTTCGGCAACATCGTGCTGCGCGCCAACGCCGACGGGTCGGCGGTGCGCCTGAAGGACGTGGCGCGCGTCGAACTCGGCGGTCAAAGCTATTCGACCTCGGCGCGCCTGAACGGCAAGCCCTCCACCGGCATCGGCGTGCAGCTCTCGCCGACCGGCAACGCGCTGGCCACGGCCAAGGCCGTGCGCACGCGCATGGAAGAGTTGTCGCGTTACTTTCCGCCGGGCGTGAAGTACTCGATCCCCTACGACAGCTCGCGCTTCGTGAAGATCTCGATTACTCAAGTGGCCACGACGCTGCTGGAGGCGGTGGTGCTGGTGTTCCTGGTGCTGTTCCTGTTCCTGCAAAACATCCGCTACACCATCATTCCGACCATCGTCGTGCCGGTGGCGCTGCTCGGCACCTTCGGCGCGCTGCTGGCCATGGGTTTCTCCATCAACGTGCTGACGATGTTCGGCATGGTGCTGGTGATCGGCATCGTGGTCGACGATGCGATCGTCGTGGTCGAGAACGTCGAGCGCATCATGAGCGAGGAAGGCCTGCCGCCGCGCGAGGCGACCAAAAAGGCGATGGGCCAGATCTACGGCGCCATCATCGGCATCACCGTCGTGCTGATCTCGGTGTTCGTGCCGCTCGCCTTCTTCAGCGGCGCGGTGGGCAATATCTACCGGCAGTTCTCGGCCGTGATGGTGTCAGCGATCGCGCTATCGGCCTTCATGGCACTGTCGCTGACGCCGGCACTGTGCGCCACCTTGCTCAAGCCGGTCGAGGCCGGACATCACCTGGAAAAGGGCGGCTTTTTCGGCTGGTTCAACCGGGGTTTCAAGTCCACCGCCAAGGGTTACGAGGGGTGGGTCACGCGCATCCTGCGCCGTGCCGGCCGCTTCATGCTGGTGTACGTAGCGATCACTGCAGTGGTAGGCCTGTTGTTTGTGCGCCTGCCAACCTCCTTTTTGCCGAACGAAGACCAAGGCTACATCATCGCCAACGTGCAGCTGCCGCCGGGCGCGACCCAGGGGCGCACGCTGGAGGCCATGAAGCAGGCGGAAGACTTCTTCCTGCACCAGCCCGAAGTCCAGAGCATGGTCAGCGTACTCGGCTTCAGCTTCTCGGGCACCGGCCAGAACGCCGGCCTGGCCTTCGTGCCCTTGAAGGACTGGGACGAACGCGATGGGCCGCAGCATTCTGCGCAGTCCCTTGCGGGGCGGGCCATGGGCGCACTCATGGGCGTGCGCGATGCCTTCATCTTCGCGCTCAGCCCGCCGCCGATTCCGGAACTCGGCAACGCCACCGGCTTCACCTTCCGCCTGCAGGACCGCGCTGGCAACGGCCACGCGGCGCTGGTCGCCGCACGCAACCAGTTGCTCGGCATGGCGGCGCAGAGCAAGATCCTCGCAGGGGTACGGCCCGACGGCCTGGAGGACGCGCCGCAGCTGCAACTGGACGTGGACCGCGACAAGGCGAGTGCGCTCGGCGTGGGTTTCGATGCCGTGAATGCGGCGCTCTCGACCGCGCTCGGCTCGGCCTATGTCAACGACTTCCCGAATGCCGGGCGGCTGCAGCGCGTGGTGGTGCAGGCCGATGCGCCACAGCGCATGCAACCTGATGATCTGCTGCGCATCAACGCACTGAACAGCCAGGGCCAGGCGGTGCCGCTATCGGCCTTCGCCACGACGCACTGGATCACCGGCCCGATGCAGACCATCCGCTACAACGGCTACCCGACGATGCGCATTGCGGGCGATGCTGCGCCCGGACACAGCACCGGCGAGGCAATGAACGAGATGGAGCAACTGGCCACGAAACTGCCGGCCGGCTTTGCGTTCGAGTGGACCGGCCAGTCGCGCGAGGAGCGTCTCGCGGGCTCGCAGGCCTATCTGCTGTACGGCTTCGCCATCCTCTCGGTGTTCCTGTGCCTGGCCGCCCTGTACGAGAGCTGGTCGATTCCGCTGTCGGTCGTCCTGGTGGTGCCGCTGGGCGTGCTCGGGGTCGTGCTCGGCACCCTGCTGCGCGGCTATTCGAACGACGTGTACTTCCAGGTCGGCCTGATCACGATCATCGGGCTGTCGGCGAAGAATGCGATCCTGATCATCGAGTTCGCCAAGGACGCGCAGGCGCGCGGCAAGAGCGCGATCGAGGCTGCGATTGAAGCGGCGCATCTGCGCTTTCGCCCCATCATCATGACTTCGTTCGCGTTTATCCTCGGCGTGCTGCCGCTGGCGCTGGCCAGCGGGGCCGGTTCAGCCAGCCAGCGTGCGATCGGCACCGCGGTGATCGGCGGGATGATCACCGCGGTGGTGCTCGCCGTGCTGTTCGTGCCGGTGTTCTTCGTCATGGTCCGCAAGATGTTCAAGGGCAGCGAGCGCCAACGCAAGATGTACGCCCACGAGCAGCTCGGCGACGGCAGACGCGGCACACCCGCCGCACCTGTGCAGGAAGGCGCGCAGCCATGAAACACCCGATCCTGGCCCCTCTGGCCCTGACATTGGCGGCCACGCTACTCGGCGGCTGCTCCATGATCCCGGTCTACCATCGGCCCGCCGCCCCGGTCGCGGCCACCTGGCCGGCCGAGCCCGGCGAGCGCGCCGCAGCCGAGGGCACAACGGCCGCGGCCGACGTGCCCTGGCAGACGTTTTTCGCCGACCCCAAGCTGCGCCAGCTGATCGGGCTGGCCCTGGCCAACAACCGCGATCTGCGCGTCGCGGTGCTGAACATCGAACAGGCCCGCGCGCAGTTCCAGGTCAAGCGTGCGGACCAATTCCCGACCGTCGGCGCCGCCGCGGCGCGCACCCCCACGGCCACCGGGGACGGCACCATCAACGTCTACAGCGCCGGCTTGGGGGTCTCGAACTGGGAGCTCGATTTCTTCGGCCGGCTTGGCAGCCTGAAGGAGGCGGCCCGCTCGCAGTACCTGGCGACCGAGGAAGGCCGCAAAGCCGCCCAGATCAGCTTGATTGCCTCGGTGGCCAACGGCTACCTGAACCTGCTGGCCGATGAAGAGCTGCTTGAGCTGACGCGCCAGACCCTGGCCACGCGCGAGGAGTCGCTGAAACTGACCCGGCTGCGCTTCGCGCATGGCGCCGCATCCAAGATTGATTCGCGCGAGGCGGAGTCGCTGTTCGCGGGCGCACAGGTCGCGCTGGCGCAGCAACAGAGGCAGCGCGCGCAGGACGAAAACGCCCTGGTGCTGTTGCTGGGCCAGCCGCTGCCCGGAGGCTTCTTCAACGCCTCGGCGCCGCCGCAGTTGGCCGACGCGGCCCAGTTGACGGATCTGCCGGCGGGCCTGCCCTCGAGCGTGCTCATCAACCGCCCCGATGTGCGCCAGGCCGAGCAGCAGCTGATTGCCGCGAATGCCAATATCGGCGCGGCGCGGGCGGCCTTCTTCCCGCAGATCACGCTGACCGCACAGGCCGGCCTGGCCAGCACCCAGCTGTCGGAGCTGTTCCGATCAGGCACCTACGGCTGGACCCTGGCGTCGCAGCTGCTGCTGCCGATTTTCGACGCCGGACGTAGGCACGCCGGACTCGATTCAGCCAACGCAGGCCGCGCAATTGCCGTCGCGCAGTACGAAAAGGCCATCCAGAGCGCCTTCCGCGAGGTCGCCGATGCACTGGCGGGCCGTGCCACGTTCGGTGAGCAATTGCGCGCGCAGCAGGCGCAGGCGCAGGCCGAATCGGCGCGCTACCAGCTGTCCGACCTGCGCTACCGCAACGGGGTGGCCAGCTACCTGGACAACCTGGACGCCCAGCGTTCGCTGTTTGCGGCCCAGCAGGCCGTGGTGCAAACACGCCTGCTGCAGTTGCAAAACCAGGTCACGCTGTACAAGGTACTGGGCGGCGGCTGGACCGAGGTAGCGGGCGCCGACACGCGCACAGCCAGCCAATGACGCGGTTGTGCCCAAGGGTGGCCCGTATAATTCAAAATGGATTTCACAGCCCCGATTTTTTTGAGGACGCCATGAGCGACAACAGTCACGCCGACGACACGGACCACAGCGGCCCGATCAAGAACCCCAAGCAGCTCCTGATCACGGTGCTTTTTGCGTTCCTGGTTCCGATCTTTGCCATCATCGGCCTGGTTTACTACGTGACGTCGGCCAACATGCTGGCCGCCGGCACCGTGAACGCCGAGAAATCGGCGGACGAGCGCATTCAGAAGGTCGGCACGGTCGAGATCCGCGACGCCAACCGCGTGCTCAAGACCGGCGAGGAAGTGTTCAAGGCCCAGTGCACCACCTGCCACACGGCCGGCGTGGCCGGTGCGCCCAAGTTTGGCGACGCCGCCGCGTGGGCACCGCGCATTGCCAAGGGCTACGACGCACTGCTGAACTCGGCGCTGCATGGCAAGGGCGCCATGAGCCCGCAAGGCGGCGGTGACTTCGAGGACCTGGAAATCGGCCGCGCCGTGGTGTATATGACCAGCGCCGCCGGCGGCAAATTCCCCGAACCCCAGGCCGCCCCGGCAGCAACCGCCCAGGCCGCGCCGGCCGCTGCGGCACCAGCCACGGCTGCAGCACCATCCGCCACTCCGGTGGCGGTCGCCGCTGCTGCGGCAGCACCAGCACCAGCCGCGAATGTCGGCGAAACGCGCTACAAGGAAACCTGCTTCGCCTGCCACGCGACAGGTGTAGCAGGTGCCCCCAAGTTCGGCGACAAGGCCGCCTGGGCGCCGCGCATTGCCACCGGCATGGACACGCTGGTGGCCACGGCCATTGCGGGCAAGGGGGCGATGCCTCCCAAGGGTGGCTCCAACGCAAGCGACGCGGAAATCAAGGCCACCGTGGCCTATATGGTCAACGCCGCCAAATAAGCCGCGCGTTCTACCCTCAAAAAAGCCGGTCGCTGACCGGCTTTTTTTATGGAAAACAGGCATGCAGCCCTTACCAGTCAATCAAAGGCAGCTATCAACTTTGTAGTATTTTGGAGGATTGCTGCGCCGCGGGGCTGAGCACATAGCCAAAACGCGCCGGCAGCTCGTGCGCCGCCATCTCCTGCGGCACCCACAGGCCCTGCTCCACCGCATCGGCCGCCAGCCCCATGTCGAGCGTGTGCACCAGGCCAAAGCCGAGGTCGGCTTCGAGGTAGAGGTGCCCCTGCTCGTCGAGCACGCAGCGCTGCATGCGGGCCACGCGACCGGTGTGCGCCGCGATGGAGAAATCCGCATTCACGCGCCAGATCAGCGGCGTCGTCTCCAACTCCACGTACACGCGTTGCGGGCCATTCTGGAAAAACCACTGGCCGCCGGCATCGGCCTCGTAATTGCGGTGGATGAAGTCGAGCAGTTTTTCGTGCCGGAGCACGGAGCCTTTGGACTGCGGTGTGCCGCCCGCAAACGGCCCGGCCGCCTGGATGCGGTCGTCGCGCATGTACCACTGGCCGCGCGCGTCGAGCCCGAGCCAGCCATAGCAGTGGGGCACGTTCGGCCATTTGGCCAGCGCCTGTTTAACGATGTCATCCATGGGCTGAACATATCACTGCCCGAGCCGTGACGCCAACCAGCCTCCCACGACCTGCGGGATGGTGAGCACATGGCCCGGCGGCAGGCGCCCCGCGGCAAAGCCCACATGGCCGCCGTGTGCAGGCTGCCACAGGATGACGGGTTTGGCGACCTCATGCTCCCGAGGCAGCGAGGCGCAGGGCACGAACGGATCATTGCAGGCATTGACAAGCAGCGCCGGAATGCGGATCTTGCGCAAATGCGGCTTGGCCGAAGCGCGGGCCCAGTAGTCGTCGGTGTTGCGATAGCCGTGCAGCGGCGCCGTGAAAACATTGTCGAAGTCATACAGGTCGCGCGCGGCCAGCAGGCGCTCGCGGTTGAACAGGCCCGGGTGCTGCGCCAGCTTCGTCAAAGCCTTCGGCACCATGGTGCGTAAAAACATGCGCGTGTAGACCTGCCGGTTGAAGCCACGCCCGATGGCGCGGCCACTCGCCGCGAGATCCAGCGGCGCGCTGACCGCGGCCACCGCGGCCACTACGCCGCCCGCCCGCGTGCCCATTTCTTCGGCCCAGCGCAGCAGCACATTGCCGCCCAGCGAGACCCCCACCGCCATGATGGCGCCGCCGCCCTCAGCCTGCTGGCGTGCGTGCAGGCGCTGCAGGATCCAGCCCACCTCCTCGAAGTCGCCCGAGTGGTAGGCCCGTGGCGCCACATTGATCTCGCCGCTGCAGCCGCGAAAATGAGGCGCCGCAAAAGCAAACCCGCGCGTGCGCGCGAAATCGGCAAACGCCTCGGCATAGTGGCTGCGCGAGGAACCCTCCAGGCCATGGAACAGCACCAGCAGGGGCCGGGCGGCGGGACTGGACCACGCGCCAAAATCGATATCGATGAAGTCGCCGTCAGGCGCTGGCCAGCGCTCACGCCGGTAGAGCACCCGCTCGCCCAACACCCGGCGCGCATACAGGGCCGGCCAGATGGTTTGCAGGTTGCCGCCGGGCAGCCACAGGGGAGCTACATAATTCATAGCTAGAAATGCTTATTCGACAAGGGCCAAGAGCATTATTTTCGATGAAGACGAGCGCAAAACGTTCAATGCAGGACCTGCGGCGTCGGGCTTTCTTCGAGCATCTCGTGCGGCGTGCCGGGGCTCGCATGGTGCGCCACCAGGCGCCATCCCTGGGCGAAGCGCTGGTACACGTTGGTGGCGATGACGTGCGCCTCGCCCGGGCCTTCGGGCGTCATCACCTCGATGCGCTCGACCAGGCTGTGCACGGCGCTGGCGAGCGACTCGATGCTGCGCAGCCGCTCAGGCCGGGCGCGAATGCTGCCGTTGGCGAAGATGGCGTCGAAACTGGCGCGGATCGCGGCGCTGCCGATCAGGCGCGGGCCGCCGGGATGGATGCAGACAATGTCATCCTCGTCAGCCCAGCAAGCCATGAGTTTGTCGATGTCCGCGGTTTGCAGTGCCTCGTAGAACGCGGCCTCGATGTCGTCGGCCGAGCCGGCGACGCTGGCGGCCTGAAGTCTGGCTTTGGGCATGGTGGGTTACCTGGTCATGGGGCGGCGCCGGATTTGCCGTTGAATACGGTAGGGGGCAACCCATCTATGCTAACGTCTTGCGCTTGACACCACCGCAACGACCAAAAAGGGAATGTATGAAACGCTGGCTTCTCATCCTCATGACCGTTCTCGCCGTCAGCGGCCTCACCGGCTGCGGCTACAACGATTTTCAACGGCTCGACGAGCAGTCCAAATCCGCCTGGAGCGAGGTGCTGAACCAGTACCAGCGGCGCGCCGACCTGGTGCCCAACATCGTGGCCACGGTCAAGGGCGAGACCCAGTTCGAGCAGGATACGCTGACCAAGGTGGTCGAGGCGCGCGCCAAGGCGACCTCGATCCAGGTCACGCCTGAGACCTTGAACGACCCGGCCGCTTTCGCCAAGTTCCAGGCCGCGCAGGGCGAACTGGGCAGCGCGCTGAGCCGACTCATGGTGACGGTAGAGAAATACCCCGACCTGAAGGCCAACAAGGGTTTCTCGGACCTGCGCGTGCAGTTGGAGGGCACCGAGAACCGCATCACCGTGGCGCGTAACCGCTACATCCAGAGCGTGCAGGAGTACAACGTGCTGGTGCGCAGCTTTCCCACCAACCTGACGGCAATGGCCTTCCATTACCAGCCCAAACCCAACTTCACGGTGCAGAACGAAGCGCAGATCTCGACGCCGCCGGTCGTGGATTTTGACAAGAAATAAGAGTCAAAAGTGACTCTATCCCGCGTCTGGTATTCACTCATAGCGCTACTTTTTGTAGCGCTCGGGGTGTCGAGTGCGCCGCTGCATGCGCAGTCGCTGCAGGCCGTGCCGGCGCTCACGGCGCATGTGATCGACAGCACCGGCACGCTTGACGCGGGGCAGAAGCAGGCCCTGGAGGCCAAGCTCGCCGCGCTCGAGCAGGCCAAGGGCTCGCAGGTCGTGGTGTTGATGGTGGGCACGACCCAGCCCGAAGACATCGCCAGCTACGCGAATCGCGTCGGCAACACCTGGAAGATCGGCCGCAAGGGCGTCGGCGACGGCCTGCTGCTGATTGTCGCCAAGGACGACCGGCGGGTGCGCATCGAAGTGGCCAAGACGCTGGAGGGCGCGATTCCCGACCTGGCCGCAAGCCAGATCATCGAGCAGGCCATCACCCCCGCGTTCCGGCAGGGTGACTACGCCGGCGGACTGAATGCGGGCACCGACCAGATCATCGCGCTCATCAACGGCGAGCCGCTGCCGGCGCCCGCGCCGCGCCGCGCGGCGGGCGCCGGTGCGGGCGGGTTCCAGTGGACAGACCTGGCCATCTTCCTGTTTTTTGCGGTGCCGATCGCCGGCTCGGTGGCGCGCAGCGTGTTCGGCCGCAAGCTCGGCGCGCTGCTCACCGGTGCCGGCGTGGGCGTGCTGGCGCTGCTCGCCACGTCCAGCCTGCTCATCGCGGGCATCGCCGCCTTCGTGGCGCTGCTGTTTGTGTTGGTGGCGGGCTTGGCGCCCGGCCTGACGGGTGGACGGGGCGGCTTCGGGGGCTTTGGTGGCAGTGGATTCGGCGGCGGGGGCGGGGGCGGCTTTGGCTCGGGCGGCGGGGGCGACTTCGGCGGCGGCGGCGCCAGCGGCAGGTGGTAACCACAGGAAAGCACAGGAAAAACGCGATGCCAGGCAGGTTCCAAAGAATCCTCAAACACCTGTGGTTCGACGAGTCGGACGCGCGCCGCGCGATCCCGCCCGCCATGGCGCAGCGCTTGAGACAACACGTGGCCGCCAGCGAGCAGCATCACAGTGGCCAGATCCGCATCTGCGTGGAGGCTAGCCTGCCGCTGCACACGCTGTGGCGCAACGCGTCCATGTCCCATCTCACGCACGCACGCGCCATCGCACTGTTTGGCGAGCTGCGGGTGTGGGATACCGAGGCCAACAACGGCGTGCTGATCTACCTGCTGCTGGCCGAGCACGCGATTGAACTGGTAGCGGACCGCGGCCTGAACCGGCACGTGTCGGCCCATGAATGGCAAGCCTTGACCCAGCGCATGGGAGATGCCCTTCGCGAAGGCCGTTTTGAGGATGGCCTGACGCAGGCGCTGGATGAAGTGTCGGCGTTGCTGGTGCAGTATTTTCCGCTGGCGCCGGGGCAGGCTCGCCACAACGAGTTGCCGGACGCGCCCGTCGTGCGCTAGCGCCGAGGGTACGGCGAGGCACCGCCTCAGGCCTTGGGCGCCTCGCCTTCGAGCAGCCGCAGATTCACCGAATGGGTCGCGTCCAGTTCCTGCTGCAGCGCGCGGCTGAGCTGGGCAAAGGTCCGCAGCTTGCGATTGGCCTCGCGCAGCCGGTCCGACAGACGCCTGGAGATGGTCAGCAGCAGGCGCGCCGCCACATCGGGACACTCTTCGATCAATTGCAGCAAGGCGTCGCGCGTGAGCACCGCCACCGCCAGGTCCGTCGCGGCCGTGCAGGTGGCCGAACGCGGCGAGCCGTCGAGCAGCCCCATTTCACCAATCAGGCCGCCGGGCCCCATGATGGACACCACCATGGTCTCGCTTGGGGAAGACACCTCGTACTCGACCGTGACCTCCCCCTCGAGGATCAGCATCATGTCGTCGACATGGATCGCTTCGCCTTCCTGAATGAAGACCGTGCCCGCCTTGACGCGTTTCGGGTGCATGAAGCCGACCACTTCGCGCGCGTCGGCCAGACTCAACTCCACCAGGCCAGTCGGTGTCACCAGCAGCCGGGCGGCATTCTCCCGTGCGTCTTCGCCCGCCGTAGATTTGTCAAACACCATGCGGGGCATTGTAGTGGGGGCAGATGCAAGCCGGGCCCTGCGCGAGCTTGCCGGCACCCGAATGACAAAGGCCCCGGTCGATTGCCGACCGGGGCCTTGTTTCAAACGTGCGAGGACGGCGGATGCCGCGCCGGTGCGCTTATTTTTTCTGCCGGTATTTGCGAAGTGCCGCGATCTCGGCCGCGATGATGTACAGCTCGGACTGGGCCTTGGCAATATCGATGTCGTTCTTGGCATTTTTCAGGGCTTCCTCGGCCGCCGCCTTGGCGGCATTGGCCTTCTGGTCGTCCAGATCCTTGCCCCGGATTGCGGTATCGGACAGCACCGTCACGCAATTCGGCTGCACCTCCAGAATGCCGCCGGCGACGAAGACAAACTCTTCGCTGCCATCGGCCTTCTCGATCCGCACCGAACCGGGCTTGATGCGGGTGATCAGCGGCGTGTGGCGCGGATAGATGCCGAGCTCGCCCGCCTCGCCGGGCAGCGCCACGAACCGGGCCTCGCCCGAGAAGATGGACTCTTCGGCGCTGACAACGTCAACGTGGATGGTGCTCATGTGGCTCACCCCTTAAACTTTTTTGGCTTTTTCGAAGGCTTCGTCGATCGTGCCGACCATATAGAAGGCCTGCTCGGGCATGTGGTCGCATTCGCCGTTGACGATCATCTTGAAGCCGCGAATCGTCTCGGAGAGCGGCACGTACTTGCCGGGCGAACCGGTGAACACCTCGGCAACGTGGAACGGCTGCGACAGAAAACGCTGGATCTTGCGCGCGCGCGCCACGGCCAGCTTGTCTTCGGGGGCCAGGTCGTCCATGCCCATGATCGCGATGATGTCGCGCAGTTCGCGGTAGCGCTGCAGCGTGCCCTGCACGGCGCGGGCGGTGTTGTAGTGGTCTTCGCCCACCACTTGTGGCGACAGCTGGCGGCTGGTGGAGTCCAGCGGGTCCACCGCGGGGTAGATACCGAGCGAGGCAATGTCACGACTCAGCACCACGGTGGAATCCAGGTGGGCAAAGGTGGTGGCAGGCGACGGGTCGGTCAAGTCATCGGCAGGCACATACACGGCCTGGATCGAGGTGATAGAGCCAACTTTGGTGGAGGTAATGCGCTCTTGCAGGCGACCCATTTCCTCAGCCAGCGTCGGCTGGTAGCCCACGGCGGACGGCATGCGGCCCAGCAGCGCAGACACTTCGGTGCCGGCCAGCGTGTAGCGATAGATGTTGTCCACGAAGAACAGCACGTCCTTGCCTTCATCGCGGAACGACTCGGCAATAGTCAGGCCCGTCAGCGCCACGCGCAGACGGTTGCCCGGGGGTTCGTTCATCT
Organism: Rhodoferax sp.; assembly: GCA_031291295.1. GTDB lineage: Bacteria > Pseudomonadota > Gammaproteobacteria > Burkholderiales > Burkholderiaceae_C > Rhodoferax_A. The sequence continues at coordinate 121,492 of JARLJI010000080.1, forward strand.
GGCCGTAAACCATGGCCACCTTGGACTCGCCCAGGTTCTCGAGGTTCACGACGCCGGAGTCGGCCATCTCGTGATAGAAGTCGTTGCCTTCACGGGTACGTTCACCCACGCCAGCGAACACGGACAGACCCGAGTGCGCCTTGGCGATATTGTTGATGAGTTCCATCATGTTCACGGTCTTGCCCACGCCGGCGCCGCCGAACAGGCCGACCTTGCCGCCCTTGGCAAACGGGCACACCAGGTCGATCACCTTGATGCCGGTTTCCAGCAGTTCCTGCGACGGCGACAGCTCGTCGTAGGCCGGGGCCTTGCGGTGAATCGAGGCCGTGAGCTCGGCATTCACCGGGCCACGCTCGTCGATCGGCGCGCCGAGCACGTCCATGATGCGGCCCAGCGTGGCCTTGCCCACGGGCACCATGATGGGGTTGGCCGTGTTTTGCACGATCATGCCGCGGCGCAAACCGTCGGACGAGCCCAGCGCAATGGTGCGCACGATGCCGTCGCCGAGCTGCTGCTGCACTTCCAGCGTCAGCGTCGAGCCATCCATTTTCAGAGCGTCATAAATCTTGGGCATCTGGTCGCGCGGAAATTCCACGTCCACCACGGCACCAATACACTGAACAATTTTTCCTTGAACCTGAGCCATTTTTTGCTCCAAAAATTTGAATCTTGTTAAACCGCTGCAGCACCCGCCACGATTTCCGAAAGTTCTTTCGTAATCGCCGCCTGACGCGTCTTGTTGTAGATCAGCTTGAGCTCGCCAATCACGTTGCCCGCGTTGTCGGTGGCGGCCTTCATGGCCACCATGCGGGCGGCATGTTCAGAAGCAGTGTTTTCCGCGACGGCCTGGTACACCAGTGCCTCGACGTAGCGCACCAGCAACTCGTCAATCACCGTTTGCGCATCAGGCTCATAGATGTAATCCCAGCCATGCACGGTCCCGCTCTGCGCTTCGCTGGCGTCGGACTGCGCCTTCAGCGTGTCGTTCGACAGGGGCAGCAATTGCTCGACCACGGGCTCCTGCTTCATGGTGCTGACAAACCTGTTGTAGCTCAGGTAGACCGCGGCCAGTTCGCCTTTGGTATACAAGTCCAGCAGCACCTTGACCGGGCCGATCAGCTTGTCCAGATGCGGCTTGTCGCCCAGATGCGTGACGTGCGAGACGACCCGCGCGCCGATGCGGTTCAAAAACCCCAGCCCCTTGCCGCCGATGGCCACGCTCTGCGGTGTTTTACCCGCGGCCTGCGTTTCGCGCAGCTTGGCGGTGACGGCCCGGAACAGGTTGGTGTTCAAGCCGCCGCACAAACCCTTGTCGGTGGTCACCACGATAAAGCCGACGGACTTGGCGTCCTCCGGGGTCTTCATGAAAGGATGAACGTACTCGGGATTGGCCTGGCCCAGGTTGGCGGCAATATTGCGAACCTTCTCGCTGTACGGACGCGCGGCGCGCATGCGCTCCTGCGCCTTGCGCATCTTGGACACCGAGATCATTTCCATGGCCTTGGTGATCTTCTTGGTGTTCTCCACCGATTTGATCTTGGTGCGTAATTCCTTGCCTGCTGCCATATGTGCCCCTTTTGCCTATAACTCTTGATAACTCTGACGTGACGTTGTGGTCGGTAGAGTGGTTTTAAGCAAACGACTTCTTGAACGCAGCCGTGGCCTCGGTCAATTCAGCTTCAGCATCCTTGTCCATCGCCTTGGCGGCTTCGAGTTTGGCCAGCAGCGCGGCGTGCTTGTCCTTGAGGTGGGCATGCAAGCCCGACTCAAAGGCCAGCACCTTGTTCACGGCGATGTCGTCCATGAAGCCCTTGTTCACGGCGAACAGCGAGCTGCCCATCAGGCTGATCGGCAACGGGCTGTACTGGGACTGCTTGAGCAACTCCGTCACGCGCGCGCCCCGGTCGAGCTGCTTGCGGGTCGCCTCGTCGAGGTCCGAGGCGAACTGCGCAAACGCGGCCAGTTCACGGTACTGCGCCAGGTCGGTACGGATACCGCCCGACAGGTTCTTGATCAGCTTGGTTTGCGCGGCGCCACCAACGCGCGACACCGAAATACCGGCGTTGATGGCGGGACGGATGCCGGCGTTGAACAAATTGGTTTCCAGGAAGATCTGGCCGTCGGTGATCGAGATCACGTTGGTCGGCACAAACGCGGACACGTCGCCGGCCTGCGTTTCGATGATGGGCAGCGCCGTCAGCGAGCCGGTCTTGCCTTTGACCGCACCCTTGGTGAAGTCTTCGACATATTTTTCGTTGACGCGCGCGGCGCGCTCGAGCAGGCGGCTGTGCAGATAGAACACGTCGCCGGGGTAGGCTTCGCGGCCTGGCGGGCGGCGCAGCAGCAGCGAGACCTGGCGGTAGGCCACGGCCTGCTTGGACAGGTCGTCATACACGATCAGCGCGTCCTGGCCGCGATCGCGGAAGTACTCGCCCATGGTGCAGCCCGAGTAGGCGCTGACGTATTGCATCGCCGCCGACTCGGAGGCGGTGGCGGCCACCACGATGGTGTAGTCCATCGCTCCGGCCTGCTCCAGCGAGCGCACCACGTTCTTGACCGACGACGCCTTCTGACCGATGGCGACGTAGATACAAGTCATGTTCTGACCCTTCTGGTTGATGATGGCGTCGATCGCCACCGCGGTCTTGCCGGTCTGGCGGTCGCCGATGATCAGTTCGCGCTGGCCACGGCCGATCGGCACCATCGAGTCGATCGACTTGAGACCGGTCTGCATCGGCTGGTCCACCGATTTACGCGCAATCACGCCGGGCGCGACCTTTTCGATCACGTCGGTCATTTTGGCGTTGATCGGGCCCTTGCCGTCGATCGGCTGGCCCAGCGCGTTGACCACGCGACCCAGCAGTTCGGGGCCGACCGGCACTTCCAGAATGCGGCCCGTGCACTTGACGGTGTCGCCTTCGGAGATGTGCTCGTATTCGCCCAGAATCACGGAGCCGACCGAGTCGCGCTCGAGGTTCAGGGCCAGGCCGTAGGTGGGCAAGCCGTCGCTGCCGGCCGGGAATTCGAGCATTTCGCCCTGCATCACATCGGACAGGCCGTGAATGCGGCAAATACCGTCCGACACGGACACCACCGTACCCTGATTGCGGATGTCGGCACTGGCGGACAGACCTTCAATACGGCTCTTGATCAGTTCAGAAATTTCTGCGGGATTGAGTTGCATGACTCTTTCCTTCTTTCGTTAATTAGCCAAACGCCTGGGCACAATGCTCAGGCGGAAAACTGGGGACCGTAACCTGCGCGAGTCATCACGCGGTCAGGGCCACTTTCATCTGCTCCAGACGGGCCTTGACAGAAGTGTCCAGCACCTCGTCGCCCACCACCACACGAATCCCGCCGATCAGCGCCGGCTCAAGTTCGACCTTGACATTGAGTTTGCGGCCAAAGCGCTTTTCGAGCGTCGCCGCCACATCGGCCAAGGCGGCAGTGTCCATCGGAAACGGGCTGTACACGATGGCATCCGAGGAGCCGCTCTGCGCATTCTTCAAGGCGCGGAACTGGTCTGCGATTTCAGGCAGGACCGCCAGCCGGCCGTTTTCAATCACGGCGCGCAGGAAGTTTTTGGCGGCATCCGGCAGCGCCGACCTGGCAACGCCAGAGATCACATCGAACACCTGGTTCGGCGTGACCGCGGGGCTGTCGGCAAACTGCTGCAGCTGCGGGTTGGCGGCGATGGCCGCGAACTCATCCAGCCAAGCGGCCGTGCCGCCCAGATCAGGTGCAGCCCCCTGTGTCGTCGCCTTGAACAGCGCTTCGGCGTAAGGGCGGGCAATGGTTGCGATTTCAGCCATGGTGCGCTCTTACAGCTCGGTCTTGAGACGGTTCAGCAAGTCGGCATGGACCCCGGCATTGACTTCCTTGCGGAGAATCTGCTCGGCGCCCTTGACGGCCAGCGCGGCGACCTGCTCGCGCAGGGCCTCGCGGGCTTTCACGGTCTGCTGGTCGGCCTCAACCTTGGCAGCGGCAACAATCTTGTTGCCCTCTTCCGTGGCTTTTCCCTTGGCCTCTTCAACGATGGCCTGGGCCCGGCGCTCGGCGTCGGCCAGGCGGGCAGCGGTCTCGTTACGCGACTTCGTCAGCTCTTCTTCGACCCGCTTGTTGGCGGAGGACAGCTCGGACTTGGCCTTGTCGGCGGCGGCCAGGCCGTCGGCGATTTTCTTGGCACGTTCGTCCAGCGCAGCTGCGATGGGCGGCCACACGAATTTCATCGTGAACCACACCAGAATCGCAAAAACGATTGCCTGGACGAAAAGAGTTGCATTGATACTCACAGCAACACCCTTTCAGTCGGTTGGTGGTTACTGGCGATTACTTCAGCACGAAGGGGTTGGCGAACGCGAACATCATCGCGATACCGACACCGATCAGGAACGCGGCGTCGATCAGGCCGGCCAGCAGGAACATCTTGGTTTGCAGTTCGTTCATCAGTTCAGGCTGACGCGCGGCCGACTCCAGGTATTTGCTACCCATGATGCCGATGCCGATACAGGCGCCGACAGCGCCCAGGCCAATGATCAAGCCGGCAGCGAGTGCAACAAAGCCGAGTACGTGTTCCATTTTTTAGCTCCAGAGAATGAAAAGTTATGGTTGAGGGAAAAAGAAAACAGGGAAAAGGTCAGTGACTGTCGTGCGCCTGGCCCACATACACGAGCGCCAGCATCATGAAGATGAACGCCTGCAGGGTGATGATCAGGATGTGGAAGATGGCCCAGATGGTACCGGCGAAGATTTGACCGACGGGCAGCAACACGCCTGACAGCGATCCGGCAGCGGCCCCGCCCATGAGCGCAATCAGCATGAACACCAGCTCGCCGGCATACATGTTGCCGAACAGTCGCATGCCGTGCGAGACGGTCTTGGCGACAAATTCGATGATCTGGAACACGAAGTTGAACGGCCACAGGATGGGATGGGCGCCGAACGGGGCCGACACCATCTCGTGCAGCCAGCCGCCCATGCCCTTGATCTTGATGTTGTAGGCAATGCAGACCAGCAAGACCGAGACCGACAACCCCAGGGTGGTCGACAGGTCGGCCGTAGGCACCACGCGCAGAAAGGCGTGATGCGGGTCGTGACCGGCAGCACCCCTTGCCAGCTGCCAGATCTTGGGCAGCAGATCGACGGGCAACAGATCCATGGCGTTCATCAGGAAAATCCAGACAAACACAGCCAGCGCCAACGGCGCGACCAGCAGGCGGCTTTTCGAGTTGTGAATGATGCCCTTAGCCTGGGTATCGACCATCTCGACCAGTATTTCAACGGCAGCCTGGAAGCGGCCCGGAACGCCCGAGGTGGCGGTTCGGGAGGCCTTCCAGAGAAAGAAGCTCCCCACCACGCCCAGCAGCGCGGCCCAGAAAATGGAATCGATGTTGAAGACGGTGAAGTCAATCACGCCCTTCATGGGGTGGTTCTGCCAATGCGTCAGGTGGTGACTTATGTACTCACCCGCGGTAGGTCCGTTTTCAGCAGCCATCTGTTTGCTCGTATTAAGTTCGACGTTTTGGACGCCATGCCAGCGCCACCAAATACACCTGCATCGTCACCACCAGGCCCACCAGCATTGCCGGCCAGCTCAGATTGGCAACCAGCCTTGGCGCCGCAAACAACATTGCGACCGTCAAGGCAATCTTGACCGATTCCCACAAAAAGAATCCGAATGCCGCAGCACCCGCATTCACCGACGAGACCCGGCTCATCAGTCCTCGTGCGAACATGGCAGCAGGAATCACCACCGCCAACGCACCGTAACCCGCCGACCAGCCGACATTTTGCCGTCCGGTCAGACCCCAGGCGGCCAAAGCCACCAGCAAACCCGCTGCAGCCTGACCTGCCACCACGACCCAAGGGGAAAGGGACGGGCTTTTCTCTCGAAGCTGCGCCGCCTGCTCAGCCGTCAGGGGCTTGAAATCAGGCTCGGCTGCATCATCTTCGGGTATCGGAGCGATTATTGTCATCCCAGATTACGCCCAGGTTACAGCCGCGGTTTCAGCAAAGCCTTTGATTATACGTAGAAACCCCCGGATTTTGACAAGGTTCCCGCAATTGGGGCAAAAGAACCCCCCCGCCCGCGTGGTTTGCGCGCCGCGTCACAATCTAGCGTCCCCGCACCAGGAACAACATAACAACGCGAAGGCTGATCGATGGCATTGCTTGCAAAATTTCTGCACCTGAGCGGAGCCATTGTCTGGCTTGGCGGCATGGCCTTCATGTTGTGGGCGCTGCGCCCGGTAGCTGTGGCCCAGTTGCAGCCACCGGCGCGGTTGCCCTTGCTGGCCGGCGTATTGGCGCGCTTCTTCGTGGCAGCGTGGATCAGCGTGGGCTTGCTGGCGCTCACCGGGGCCTATATGCTGGGCTCGGTCGGCATGAAAAACGCGCCCATTGGCTGGCATCTGATGATGGGCATCGGGCTGCTGATGTTCGCGATTTTTGGCCATCTGTATTTCGGGCCCTTCAGCCGCGTAAAAAAAGCCGTGGCGCTGGCCGACTGGCCCCAAGCCGGACGGCAGATGGCCAAAATCCACCCATTGGTGGTGATCAACTTCACACTCGGATGGCTGGCCATCGCGGTCATGTTGTTTTTACGCTGAATTCTTCAAGCACTTCTTCTCCTGATCCGCACACCATGAACGTCCTGCCCGACCTGCCCTGTTACCTCAACGGCGAATTCACCGCGCTCAAGGACGCGAAGATCAGCGTCATGGACCGCGGGTTCATCTTTGGCGACGGCGTCTACGAGGTGGTGCCGGTGTATGGCGGCGGCCTGTTCCGCTTTGCCCAGCACATGGCGCGGCTCGACCGCTCGCTCGCCGAGCTGCGCATGGCCAACCCATTGACGCACGCGCAGTGGTACGAGATTGCTACTAAATTAATAGCTGACTACGTACAATCCACGGGGACTTCAGCCGCAAACAGTGATCGACTGATTTACATCCAGGTGACCCGCGGCGTGGCCATGCGCGACCACGTGATGCTGCAAGGGCTGACGCCCACGGTGTTTGTCATGAGCAACGCCATGAAGCCCGTGCCGCCCGAGTTACGCAGTCAGGGCGCGGCCTGCGTCACGGCCGACGACTTCCGCTGGCAAAAGGCCCACATCAAGAGCACCAGCCTGCTGGGTGCCGTGTTTGCGCGCCAGATCAGCTTTGACGCCGGCGCGCTGGAGACCGTGATGTTCCGGGACGGCTTTTTGAGCGAGGCGGCAGCCAGCAACGTCTGGGTCGTGAAGGGCGGCACCGTCATCGGCTCGCCCAGGGACAACCTGGTGCTGGAGGGCATTCGCTATGGCCTGATCGAGGAAATCTGCCGCGCCGAGGGCCTCGGCTTCGAGCTGCGCCGCCTGAGCCGTGACGAAGTCTTCAACGCCGACGAACTGCTGCTGTCGTCCGCCACCAAGGAAGTGCTGGCGATCACCCGACTCGACGGGCAACCGGTCGGCGCGGGCGTGCCCGGCCCGGTTTACGCCCGACTGTACGCGGGTTACCAGCACGCCAAGACGACGCAATCCACATCATCAGCGCCCCGCGCTGCCACACCATGACCCCTGACACGACCCCTGAAGCCCCTGCCCCCCGCCAAGACTCGCTGATCGAGTACCCCAGTCCTTTCCCCATCAAAGTCATGGGGACCAAGGTCGATGGTTTTGTGCACGCCGTCACCACCATCGTGCAGCAGTTCGACCCGGGCTTCGACGCCGCCACCATCGAGTTGCGCGACAGCAAGGCCGGCAACTACCTGGGCATCACCGTGACCGTGACTGCGACCTCGCGCGAGCAACTCGACGAGCTTTACCGCACGCTGTCCACGCACCCGATGGTGAAAGTAGTGCTGTAGATCGCCGTGGAGATCGCGCTGCACTCCCTTGGCCGGGTGGACTACCTGCCGACCTACGCGGCGATGCAGGCATTCACTGCCGCGCGCACCCCCGCGACGCCTGACGCGCTATGGATTTGCGAGCATCCTGCCGTTTACACACAAGGGCTGGCGGGTAAATCGGAGCACATCCTGGAGCCCGGCAGCATTCCGGTCGTCGCCGCCAACCGGGGCGGACAGGTCACCTATCACGGGCCAGGCCAGGTGGTGGCGTACCCGCTGATCGACCTGCAGCGGGCCGGCTATTTCGTCAAGGAATACGTATACCGGATCGAGCAGGCCGTGATCCAGACGCTGATCCACTTTGGCGTGACCGGGCACCGCGTGGCGGGCGCGCCGGGAATTTATGTGCGGCTGAGCGATCCGGGATCGCACGCCCTGCTGGCGCAGCGGCCCCAGAAAAACAATGGGGGGCAGATTCCAATTAATTCGCCACCCGATTTCGAGGGCCTCGGCAAAATCGCCGCGCTCGGCATCAAGGTCAGCCGCCACTGCACCTACCACGGCGTGGCGCTGAACGTGGCGATGGACCTGGAACCCTTCTCGCGCATCAACCCCTGCGGCTACACCGGACTGCAAACGGTGGATCTTTCTACAATCGGGGTGTCGGCAAGCTGGGAGGAGGCCGCCGATGTATTGAGCCAAAAGCTCCAGACCTACCTGGCACCGTGAGCGGACCCTCAACACCTCCGGTCATCCAAAGCACATCATGAACAACACAGAAGCCGTCAATCCCACCGCTCACGAAACGGTCCGGGAAGCCCAGAGCACCGAACAGTACAACCCGCTGGCCAAGCAAAAGGCCGCCGCCAAACTTTCGCGCATTCCGGTCAAGGTGCAGCAAGGCGAGATTCTGAGAAAGCCGGACTGGATCCGCGTCAGGGCCGGCTCGCCGACCACGCGCTTTTACGAAATCAAGGACATCCTGCGCGCCAACAAGCTGGTGACGGTGTGCGAGGAAGCCTCCTGCCCCAACATTGGCGAATGCTTCGGCAAGGGCACGGCCACGTTCATGATCATGGGCGACAAGTGCACGCGGCGCTGCCCGTTCTGCGACGTGGGCCACGGCCGACCCGACCCGCTGGATGCGAACGAGCCCGACAACCTGGCGAAAACCATCGCGGCGCTGCGCCTCAAATACGTGGTCATCACCAGCGTGGACCGCGACGACCTGCGCGATGGCGGCAGCCAGCATTTTGTGGACTGCATCCGCAAGACGCGCGAACTCTCGCCCGGCACGCAGATCGAAATCCTGGTGCCCGACTTCCGCGGCCGCGACGACCGCGCGCTGGAAATCCTCAAAGCTGCGCCGCCCGATGTGATGAACCACAACCTGGAGACGGTGCCGCGCCTGTACAAGGAGGCGCGCCCGGGCTCGGACTACCAGTTCAGCCTGAACCTGCTGAAGAAGTTCAAGGCGCTGTTCCCGCAGGTTCCGACCAAGAGCGGCCTGATGGTGGGCCTGGGCGAGACCGACGAAGAAATTCTGGCCGTGATGCGCGACATGCGCGAGCATGGCATCAACATGCTGACCATCGGCCAGTACCTCGCGCCTTCCACCTCCCACCTGACGGTGAAGCGCTACGTGCACCCGGATACCTTCAAGATGTTCGAGGCTAGAGCCTACGAGATGGGCTTCAGCCACGCCGCCGTGGGCGCGCTGGTGCGCTCAAGCTACCACGCCGACCAGCAGGCCGAGCATGCGCACGAGACCGACTTGAACAGGACCGCCGGCAGCCCCCCGTTGTGAAGCGGGGTACCCTGCACGCCCTGGGCGCGATTGCGCTGTGGGCCACCCTGGCGTCGCTGGGCGTGTCGCTGCAGCATATCCCGCCGTTCCTGCTGACCGGTCTGGCGCTGCTGATCGGCAGCGTTCCAGCCTGGCCGCTGCTCCGGCAATGGCGGGTGCCGCCCGCAACGCTGGCGCTGGGCGTGTACGGCCTGTTCGGTTTTCACTTCCTGCTGTTCATTGCGCTGCGCCATGCGCCGCCGGTACAGGCCAATCTGGTGAACTACCTATGGCCGCTCCTGATGGTGGTGCTAGCGCCGATGCTGTTGCGCGGGGTGGAACTCGCGCCCGTGCACGTCATCGCTGCGCTGGTCGGCTTTGCCGGGGCGGCCATCGCCATTGCGGGCGGACGGCAACTGGATGCCGGCTTTGCCTGGGGCTACCTGCCGGCCGCCGGCTCGGCGTTCATCTGGGCCAGCTACTCGCTGCTGAGCCAGCGTGTCGCTCCTTTCCCGACCGTGGCGATCGGTGGCTTTGCCGCGGTCTCTGGCCTGCTCTCACTCTTGTGCCACGCCTTGCTCGAGCCTTCGGCCGCGCTCAGCGGCCAGGACTGGCTGCTCATCGCATTGATGGGCCTGGGCCCGCTCGGCGGCGCATTTTTCCTGTGGGATGCGGCGCTCAAGCGGGGCGACGCGCGCAGCATCGGCCTGCTGAGTTTTTTGACGCCGCTGCTGTCCACACTGCTGTTGCTTTTGCTGCGCGGGGACCGGCCGAGCCCCTCGATCGCATTGGCCGCCGTCATGATCGTGGGCGCCGCGCTGGTGGGGACGCGCGCCCGCTGAACCCGGGCCGGGCCTCAGGCGTTCAGCACCGAGGCCGGATCGTCCGACTCGATCACCTTCTGCGCCCAAGGCTGCAGCCGGGAAGTGTCCGAGCGCAGCACTTCCTGCTTGACCGCCAGGATCTGCGCCGGGTGCATGGAAAAGCTGCGCAGCCCCAGGCCCAGCAACAGCCGGGTGTGGCTGGCATCGCCCGCCATCTCGCCGCACACGCTCACGCCCTTGCCCTGTGCGTTGCATTCGGCAATGGTGTCCGCCACCAGGCGCAGCACCGCCGGGTGCAGCGGGTCGTACAGATGGGCCACCGCCTCGTCGGCCCGATCGATCGCCAGCGTGTACTGGATCAGGTCGTTGGTGCCGATCGAGAGAAAGTCAAAGTTCTTGAGAAACAGCTTGAGCGTCAGGGCGGCCGCCGGTATTTCGATCATGGCGCCGAGCTTGACCGGGCCATAGGGTACGCCCCGGTTGTCGAGCTCGGCCCGCGCAAAGTCAATCAGCGACAGGGTCTGGCGGATTTCGCTGGCGTGGGCCAGCATCGGAATCAGCAAGTTGACCTGTCCGTACGCCGCCGCGCGCAGGATGGCGCGCAGCTGGGTCAGGAACATGGCGGGGTCGTTCAGGCTCCAGCGGATGGCGCGCAGCCCGAGCGAGGGGTTGAGGCTGGTGCCGTCTTTTTGCGACTTGTCCAGCGGCTTGTCGGCCCCGATGTCCACCGTGCGAATGGTCACGGGCAGGCCCTGCATGCCTTCCACGGCACGCTTGTAGGCCTGGAACTGCTCCTCCTCGCCTGGCAAATTGCCCTGGCGGCCCATGAACAGGAATTCGCTGCGGAACAAGCCGACGCCAACGGCCCCCGCCGTGATGGCGCCGGCCGCATCCTCCGGCATTTCAATGTTCGCCAGCAGTTCCACTTTCTGGCCATCCATCGTGATCGCCGGGGTGTGGCGCAGCCGCGTCAAACGTTCGCGCTCGAGCTGGCCCTGGCGCTGCCTGAAACCATACTCGGCCAGGATGATGGCTGACGGATCCACGATCATCAGGCCGGCATCTCCGTCGATGATGACCCAGTCGTCCTGGCGCACCAGCTGGCTGGCGGAGCGCGCTCCCACCACGGCCGGGATGTCCAGACTGCGGGCGACGATGGCAGTGTGCGAGGTCTTGCCGCCCACATCGGTCACGAAGCCGGCGAACACGCTTTGCTTGAACTGCAGCATGTCGGCCGGCGAGAGGTCGTGCGCGATCAGCACCAGCGGCACATCCACCGTGTCGTCCAGCAGCAGATCCTGCTGCGTTTTTCGGTGCGGCGTGGTGGGTGGCGTGATCGGCAACGCCACGCCCTTCATGTAGCGCAGGATGCGCTCGACCACCTGCTCCAGGTCGGCCTTGCGCTCGCGCAGGTACTCGTCCTCCATTTCGTCGAACTGGCGCGCAATCACTTCGAGCTGGGTGGTCAGGGCCCACTCGGCGTTGTACAGGCGATCGGTAATCCAGTGCTTGACGCCGCTGATCAGCATCTCGTCCTGCAACAGCATTAAATGCACGTCGAGCAGGGCCGTCAACTCGTGCGGTGCTTCCTTGGGCCCCATTTGCGACACGCTGTGCTGCAGCCGGTGGATTTCATCCACCACGGCGTTGCGCCCGGCCCGCACGCGCTCAATCTCGGCCTCGACGCTGGCCGGCTCGATGAAGTAGTGCGCCACGTCGGCCCGGCTGGACGCGACCAGCACAGCGCGCCCGATGGCAATGCCGCGGGCAACCGGCAGACCGTGGATGCTGAAGGTCATGCACACTTCTCCTTGACCGGAACGCGGACTCGCTGCACGCTACTCGCCCTCCCCGAACTTGTCGGCCATCAACGCCAGCAACGCGTCCATGGCCTCCTGCTCGCGTTCGCCGTCCGTCTCCACTTCGACGACAGAGCCAATGCCCGCCGCCAGCATCATCACCCCCATGATGCTCTTGGCGTTGACGCGGCGTTCGCCCTTGCTGATCCACACCTCGCACGGGAAACTGCCTGCCAGCTTGGTCAGCTTGGCCGATGCGCGCGCATGCAGTCCCAGTCTATTGCTGATGGTCGTTGAGGTCTTGATCATGAGGTTTTCTTGTCTGGTTTTGCGGTGCGGTCACAGCCACTTGCATCACGCCCTGGGTGCCGCCAATCACTGCCCGCGAAACCAGCGCGTCAAGCGGCTCGTGGCAATAACACACCGTGCGCAGCACCATCGGCAAATTGACACCCGTGATCAGCCGGGAGTTCACCCCGTCGACCAGCTTTTGCGCCACGTTACAGGGCGTGGCGCCAAATACGTCGGTCAGCACCAGCGTGCTGTCGGTTCCCATCTGGGCCATGGCAATGCGTGCCGCCGCCAGGGTCTCCTCGGGCGGCATGTGGGGCTGCACATCGAACGCCACCACGCCGCTGGCGCAGTCGGGAAATACATGCAGCGCACATTCGCGCAGGGCACGCGCCAACGGCGAATGGGCAATGATGAAGATACTGTTCATTGATACCGATTATCGGAGTTTGCGCCCGCTCATTGAAGCTTGAGCGCCGAAAAGAAGGTGTCGCTCACCTCTGTGCTGACTTTGTTGGCATAAACGACCGCCTGAAACAACTGTATCCCCGATCCCGTGCTTTGTGCAAACCAGGCCGCATGCACCATCACCGCCTCACCGTCCGCACGCTGGCCGGACGCCACCACCCGAACCGACTGAGGCAGCGCCAGGCCGCCCTTGGGCAGGAAAGGCTCATCGGTCGACACCGTTGCGCGCAGGTTGGCCAGCGTCACGGCGCGCCACCGGGTCAGCATCTCGCCCGCCCGTGCCGGATCGCTGATCGCGGCGTGGCCAATGGCAAACGTGGCGCCGCCGGCGTCACAGCCGAGCATGTCGAGCCGCACGGGCTGGCCGGCCAGGCTCACGTCCCGCATCGCTTGATCGGGTTTGCAGGGCAACAAGGCGACCAGCGTCGAGGTGTCGGGGCGGACCTCGCGCCAGTTGAAGGTGGGGCTGCATGCCGCCAGCCACAAAACACCGATCAAGACGGCAGCACGCAGGAAATATCGCATCGCCCGATTATCGTTTTGCCCCGAGAATGCTGCCCATGGACTCATTGCAAGGCATTCGCATCCTCGACCTGTCACGCATTCTGGCGGGGCCGTGGTGTACCCAAACCCTGGCCGACCTGGGCGCGGACGTGATCAAGATCGAGCGCCCCGGCAGCGGCGACGACACCCGCACCTGGGGCCCGCCGTTCATTCAGGACGCCGCGGGCCACGACACGGCCGAGGCCGCCTACTACCTGGGCACCAACCGCAACAAGCGCTCGGTCAGCTGCGACATCGCCCAGCCGGCCGGCCAGGCGCTGGTGCGCGATCTGGTGGCGCACTGCGACGTGTTCATCGAGAACTTCAAGGTCGGCGACATGGCACGCTACGGGCTCGACTACGCCTCGCTCAAGGCCCTGAATCCAAAGCTGGTTTACTGCAGCGTCACCGGCTTCGGCCAGACCGGTCCCTACAAAGACCGGGCCGGCTACGACTACGCGATTCAAGGCATGGGCGGCCTCATGAGCATCACCGGCGAGCGCGACGACCTGGGCGGTGGCCCGCAAAAAGTCGGCGTGGCGGTGGCCGACCTGTTCACCGGCATGTACGCCACCGTGGCCATCCTGGCGGCGCTGCGCCATGCCGAGCGCACCGGCGAGGGCCAGCATGTGGACATGGCCCTGCTCGACACCCAGGTGGCGATGCTGGCGAATCTGGGCGCCAACTACCTCGTGAGCGGCAAAGTGCCGGGACGATCCGGCAACGCGCACCAGAACATCGTGCCCTACCAGGTGTTCGAGGTGAAGGCGCCGGACGGCGCCCCCGATGGCACACGCGACCACCTGATTCTGGCCGTCGGCAACGATCGCCAGTACGTCAAATTTTGTAGCGTCGCCGGCAGGCCGGAGCTGGGTCTGGACCCGCTTTATGCGAAAAACCAGGACCGCGTGCGCAACCGCGCCCAGTTGGTGCCGCAGTTGGAGGCCATCCTGAAAACCCGCACCAAGGCCGACTGGCTGGCGGCGCTGGAAGCAGCCAAGGTGCCGTGCGGCGCCATCAACAACCTGGCCGAAGTGTTTGCCGACCCGCAGGTGCGCCAGCGCGGCATGGTGAACGACTGGCAGCATCCCTTGAGAGACGATTTGCGGCTGGTGGCCAGCCCGATCAAGCTCAGCGCCACGCCGGTGCGCACACCGGATCGGGGTGGGCGAGCGCCACCGCTGCTGGGCCAGCATACGCAGGAAGTGTTGCGCGATGTGCTGAACTACTCCGAGGCCCGGCTGACGCAATTGAAAAACGACCAGGTCATTTGACGACGGGGGGGCACCTCGTGGCCCTCAATTCGGGGCGCCGAGCGCCAAAACCGGAGTGGAAGTAAACTGTCGATGCTCTATGAGTGAATCCTTGCAATGAAACGATCTTTCTACAGTGTCGCGGCCGTGCTGGTTTTGGCCATCGCTGGTGCTGCTCTTTATTGGAGCGCCGGCAGCCAATCCGCGCCTCAGTCGACCTTTGTGTTGCTCGATGGCAGCACCAAAACCACCGCCGACCTGAAGGGCCGGGTGACCCTGGTGAACTTCTGGGCCACCAGCTGCGTCACCTGTGTGGCGGAAATGCCCAAGGTGATCGCCACCTACGACCAGTACAAGGGCCAGGGCTTTGACACGTTGGCGGTTGCCATGAGCTACGACCCGCCCAGCTATGTCGTGAACTACACCGAAACGCGCAAACTGCCGTTCAAGGTCGCGATCGACAACACCGGCTCGGTCGCCAGGGCGTGGGGCGACGTCCAGCTCACGCCCACCAGCTTTCTCGTCAACAAGCGCGGCGAGATCGTGAAGCGCTACGTGGGCGAGCCCGACTTTGCGGAGTTGCACCGGCTGATCGAGAAGCTGCTGGCGCAAGCCTGATTTCATCCGCGCTGTCGCCAACGGCCAATTTCGCAAGAAATTGGCCGTTTGTCCTTTCAGGCTCTACGTAGCATGCTATGCTTTGAATAGCAAACTGAATGAGGGCCATTTGTCGCGGAAGGCGTCACGGCGTTTCTTGCCGGCGTCGCCGTAGTTCTTGAATCCGGCCCAGGGGGCCCCGAAACAGATAAACTGAAGCGAACACTGCCCCTCTGGCCCCCTTGAATACGCCGTCAATACGACTGATCATCCCGGCTGACGCCGGCGAAATCGAGGTCACGCGCGCCATTTTTCGCGAATACGCCGCGAGTTTGAAGGTGGACCTGTGCTTCCAAGGCTTTGACGCCGAGCTGGCGTCGCTGCCCGGTGAGTACGCCGGGCCGCACGGCGCCCTGCTGCTGGCGCTGGTCGACGGCGAGCCTGCAGGCTGCTGCGCCCTGCGGGCGCTGGGCGCGGTGGATTACCCCAACGCCTGCGAAATGAAGCGCCTGTATGTGCGCAAAGCCTTCCGCGGTTTGGGCCTGGGCCGCCAGCTGGCCGGGGCGATGCTGGATTGCGCGCGCCGGGCGGGCTACGCCTGCATCCTGCTCGACACGCTGGACGACATGGAGGCCGCGCGGACCCTGTACGGGGAACTGGGATTCAAGGAGATCCCACCCTACTACCATAACCCGATCCCGGGAGCGCATTATCTGAAGGCCGACTTGTAGTCGACCTGAAGAGAATCACGCTCCAGCCCCTATGGGTCAATCGCCGGCAGCTATGAATAGAATAGCAATCGATCAGGACTTGGCCTGTGCCAGCAGCGTCGCCGCGTCGCTCACTTCGAACTTGCCGGGGCCTTCGATGTTCAGCGTAGCCACCTTGCCGTCCTTCACCAGCATCGAGTAGCGGTTGCTGCGCAGACCCAGGCCCTTGCCCGTCAGGTCCAGCGTCAGCCCGGTGGCCTTGGCGAAGGCGGCATCGCCATCGGCCAGCATGCGCACCTTGGTTCCGGTCTTCTGGTCGCGCGCCCAGGCGCCCATCACGAACGCATCGTTCACGCTGAGACACCAGATTTCGTCGACCCCGGCGGCCTTGAGTTGATCGGCCTTCTCGACATAGCCCGGCACATGCTTGGCCGAGCAGGTCGGCGTGAAAGCGCCCGGCAACGCAAACAGGGCAATGGTTTTGCCGGCAGCGGCTTTGCTCACCTCGACCGGATTGGGGCCGATGCTGCAGCCTTCGCCTTCGACTTCAGAGAATTCCATCAGGGTGACTGCGGGAAGAGTATCGCCAACTTTGATCATGCTGTGCTCCAGGTTGAGTGTGAAAATCAGGCCGGCGCCCTGACAAGAAGGCTCCGGAAACGAAAACGACCCACATTGTGGGCCGTTTTGTTGTGACGTGCAGTCGGAGCCGGTGGAAGGCTTAAACCGCAACAGCCTTTTGCACCAGCCGGGTCGCCACCCAGTTCTTGGTCTTCGAGATGGGCCGGCTCTCCGTGATTTCGACCATGTCGCCGAGTTTGTACTCGCCCTTTTCATCGTGGGCGTGGTACTTGCTCGACTTGCCGACAATCTTGCCGTAGAGCTCGTGCTTGACACGACGCTCGATCAGCACGGTGACGGTCTTTGCACGTTTGTCGCTAACGACCTTGCCGACCAAGGTGCGTTTGAGGGATTTTTTAGGTTCCGTCATGATGTCGCTCCTTATTTAACCGTTTGCTTCTCGACAAGAATCGTCTTGGCGCGAGCAATATCGCGGCGCGTCGAGCGCAGCGTGGCAGTGTTGTTGAGTTGTTGCGTGGCTTTTTGCATGCGCAGGCCAAAGTGGGCTTTTTGCAGCGCTTTGACTTCGGCTTGCACGCCGGCAACGTCTTTTTGGCGCAGTTCAGCAGCTTTCATTTCTTCATTCTCCTGAAATTACGCGCCGATCATTCGGCTGACAAACGTGGTGCGCAGCGGCAGCTTGGCAGCGGCCAGACGAAACGCCTCACGTGCGAGTTCTTCGGGCACGCCGACGATCTCGAACACCACTTTACCGGGCTGGATTTCAGCCACGTAGTATTCAGGATTGCCCTTGCCGTTACCCATCCGCACTTCAGCGGGCTTTTGGGAGATTGGCTTGTCGGGAAACACGCGGATCCAGATGCGGCCGCCACGTTTGACGTGACGGGAAATCGCACGGCGTGCGGCTTCGATCTGGCGCGCGGTCAGGCGGCCGCGGTCGGTGCATTTCAGGCCGAAGTCACCGAACGCCACCGAGTTGCCTCGGGTGGCGATGCCGGTGTTGCGGCCTTTTTGTTCCTTGCGGTACTTTCTGCGAGCGGGTTGCAGCATGGTTATTCTCCGTATTAGTCGGTTTTCGCTCCGCCGTCAGCTGCTGCAGCTGGCGCGGCTACCTTGCGGACGCGCTTAACGGCGGGTTTGGTTGCATCGGCACCGGCGGTGGCCTCTGCGGGTTTGTCGCTGCCATCGGCGGGCGCCACATTGGCGCCAACAGGACGGCGCGGGGCACGGGCGGGCGGACGGTCACCGGGGCGGGCATCGCGGCGCGGACCGCGCGGACGGCGCTCGTCATCGGCGCGCGGCTCCAGGGCTGCGGGCGCATCGTTGCGGCCCAGCGTGTCGCCCTTGTAGACCCAGACCTTGACGCCGATCACACCATAGGTGGTCTTGGCCTCCGAGGTGCCGTAGTCGATGTCGGCACGCAGGGTGTGAAGCGGCACGCGACCTTCGCGGTACCACTCGCAACGTGCGATCTCGATCCCGTTCAGGCGGCCCGACGACATGATCTTGATGCCCAGCGCGCCCAGACGCATGGCGTTCTGCATGGCGCGTTTCATCGCACGGCGGAACATGATGCGCTTTTCCAACTGCTGGGTGATCGAGTCGGCGATCAGCTTGGCATCGATTTCGGGCTTGCGCACTTCTTCGATGTTGACGGCCACCGGCACGCCCAGCTGACGACTGAGTTCGCGCTTGAGGTTTTCGATGTCCTCGCCTTTTTTGCCGATCACCACGCCCGGACGCGCCGAGAAAATGGTGATGCGGGCGTTCTTGGCGGGGCGCTCGATCAACACGCGCGAAACAGCGGCGTTTTTGAGCTTGGCCTTGAGGTACTCGCGCACCTTGATGTCTTCGGCCAGCATGCCGGCGAAGTCACGGTTGTTGGCGTACCAGCGTGAGGCCCAGTTGCGGCTGACCGAAAGACGGAAGCCGGTGGGGTGGATTTTTTGTCCCATAGTTCTTTCCGGCCTTTCAGTTGCCAACCGTCACGTACACATGGCACGTGGGTTTTCTGATCTGGTTGCCACGACCTTTGGCGCGGGCGGTAAAGCGCTTGAGCGAGGCACCCTGCTCGACGAAGATGGTCTTGACCTTCAACTCGTCGATGTCGGCACCGTCGTTGTGTTCGGCGTTGGCGATAGCGGATTCAAGAACCTTCTTGATGATCACTGCCGCTTTTTTCTGGGTGAATTCCAGGACGTTGAGCGCCTGGTCCACTTTCTTGCCGCGAATCAAATCAGCGACCAGACGGCCTTTGTCGACCGACAGACGAACGCCCCGAAGGACTGCACGTGTTTCCATGGTCTTTCCTTATTTCTTCTGGACTTTTTTGTCCGCGGGGTGACCCTTGAAGGTGCGCGTCAGGGCGAATTCGCCCAGCTTGTGGCCCACCATCTGGTCGGTGATGTAAACCGGCACGTGCTGCTTGCCGTTGTGCACGGCAATGGTCAGTCCGATGAACTCGGGCAGAACCATGGAGCGGCGCGACCAGGTCTTGATCGGTTTTTTGTCTTTGGTCATCACGGCCTTGTCGGCCTTGATCACCAAATGTTGGTCAACAAACGGACCCTTTTTAAGAGAGCGAGTCATTTGTTATCCCTTATTTCTTGCGACGCGACACGATCATGACCTGTGTGCGCTTGTTGTTACGGGTGCGATAGCCCTTGGTCAGATTGCCCCAAGGATCGACGGGGTGCCGGCCTTCGCCGGTTTTGCCTTCACCACCGCCATGAGGGTGGTCCACCGGGTTCATGACCACACCGCGAACGGTCGGGCGAATCCCCATCCAGCGCTTCACACCGGCCTTGCCCAGACGGCGCAGGCTGTGCTCTTCGTTGGCGACTTCGCCAATGGTGGCGCGGCATTCGATGTGAATCTTGCGCACTTCGCCCGAGCGCATGCGCACTTGGGCGTAGCTGCCCTCGCGCGCCAGCAGGGTTGCCGAGGTACCGGCCGAGCGGGCGATTTGCGCGCCCTTGCCTGGCTGCAATTCGATGCAGTGAATGGTCGAGCCCACCGGGATGTTGCGAATCGGCAGGGTATTCCCGGCGCGGATCGGCGCCTCGGCACCACTCATCAGCGACGCGCCCACCTCCAGGCCGCGCGGCGCAATGATGTAGCGACGCTCGCCATCAGCATAGCACACCAAAGCGATATGGGCCGTGCGGTTCGGGTCGTACTCGACACGCTCCACTTTCGCCGGAATGCCGTCTTTGGTGCGGCAGAAATCGACGACGCGGTAGTGGTGCTTGTGGCCACCGCCGCGGTGACGCGTCGTGATGTGGCCATTGTTGTTGCGACCTGCATGCTGGAACTGGGGTTCGAGCAGCGGTGCATACGGATCACCCTTGTACAGGTGATCGCGGGTCACCTTCACAACGCCACGCTGGCCCGGTGAAGTCGGTTTGAGTTTAATGACAGCCATGATTACGCGGCCTCCCCAGACAGGTTCAGCTCTTGACCGGGCTTGAGCGTCACATAGGCCTTGCGCACGTTGTCGCGGCGGCCGACGGATTTGCCAAAACGCTTGGTCTTGCCTTTGGTGTTCACCACAGAGACGCCCTTGACCTCCACCTTGAACATCAATTCCACAGCGGCCTTGATTTCGGGCTTGGAGGCATCCTGCAGCACCTTGAAGGTCACGGCATTGCTCTTGTCGGCCACCATGGTTGCCTTTTCAGACACGATGGGGGCGACCAGCACCTGCATCAAACGACCTTCGTCAAACTTTGTAGCGGCGGTGCTCATGCGAACATCTCCTTGAGTTTGTCCATTGCGCCCTTGGTCACGAGGACTTTCTTGTAGTGCACCAGTGACACCGGGTCGGCGTAGCGCGGCTCGACGACGAGCACGTTCACCAGGTTGCGGGAGGCCAGGTACAGGTTTTCGTCCACTTCGTCGGAAATCACCATCACCGACTGCAGGTTCATCGCCTTGAAGCGGGCCGCCAGCGGCTTGGTCTTGGGAGATTCCACTTTCAGGGAATCCACCACGGCCAGGCGGCCTTCGCGCGCCAGTTGCGAGAAGATGGCGGCCATGCCGGCGCGGTACATCTTCTTGTTGATTTTCTGCGTGAAGTTTTCGTCCGGGCTGTTCGGGAAAATCCGGCCACCGCCACGCCACAACGGCGAAGACGTCATACCAGCACGGGCGCGGCCCGTTCCCTTTTGCTTGAAAGGCTTCTTGGTCGAGTGGTGGACCTGTTCGCGGTCTTTCTGGGCGCGGGTGCCTTGGCGGGCATTGGCCTGGAAAGCGACCACGACCTGGTGCACCAGGTCTTCGTTGTATTCGCGGCCAAACACGGTCTCGGGCGCTTCAAACTTGGAAGCAGCCTGGCCTTGGTCGTTCAGGAGTTCGAGCTGCATCAGTTCGCTCCCTTCGCGTTGGCGGCAGATTCTTTGGCCTTGATGGCGTGGCGGACGGTCACAAAACCGCCCTTGGAGCCAGGGATCGCACCCCGGATCAAAAGCAGTTGACGCGCTTCGTCAATCCGAAACACATCCAGATTTTGCGTGGTCACGGTGACATCGCCCAAATGGCCCGTCATGCGCTTGCCCGGGAAAACGCGACCCGGATCCTGCGCCATGCCGATGGAGCCCGGCACGTTGTGCGAACGGCTGTTGCCGTGCGACGCACGCTGCGAACTCATGTGGTGGCGCTTGATGGTGCCGGCAAAACCCTTGCCAATGGATGTGCCTTGCACATCCACCTTCTGGCCCACCGTAAACACGGCAGTCACTGGTACCGCGGCACCCGCCTGGTACTGCGCCGCTGCATCGGCGGTCACGCGAAATTCCTGAATGATTTCACCGGCCTCAACGCCTGCTTTCGCAAGATGGCCAGCGGCCGGCTTGGTGACGCGCGACGCCTTGCGCGAACCAAACGTGACCTGCAGGGCCACGTAGCCGTCGTTCTCTTGGGTTTTGATCTGGGTCACGCGGTTGTTGGACACATCCACCACCGTGACAGGCACTGCGTCCCCGTCGTCGGTGAATAGGCGCATCATGCCCACCTTGCGGCCCAGCAACCCCAGGGAGTTGCTAAGACTCATTGTTTTCTCCAAAACTTCCACCGCTGCCACTTCAATTGGCGACAGCGTTTTAGCGTGAAAGAAGGTTAATAAAACTCCGCCGAGTTGCAACGCAAATTCGGCAGAGCCCTAAAGTATAACCCGAATGGCCATTTCAGGCAACTCCGCGTTGTACTCAAAGGCTTTAAAAGGACTCTGCTCAGGCGAGACCCTGAGGGGTTCGCCCGCTTTGAACTTATTGCAGCTTGATTTCCACATCGACGCCGGCGGGCAGATCGAGCTTCATCAGGGCATCAACGGTCTTGTCCGTCGGGTCAACGATGTCCATCAGGCGCTGGTGCGTGCGGATTTCAAACTGGTCGCGACTGGTCTTGTTGACGTGCGGCGAACGCAGAATGTCGAAACGCTTCATGCGCGTCGGCAGAGGCACGGGGCCCTTGACGATGGCGCCGGTGCGCTTGGCGGTATCCACGATCTCGGCGGCCGATTGGTCGATGAGTTTGTAATCAAACGCCTTCAGGCGGATACGGATTTTTTGCTTGGTTGACATGCTAATTCCTTTGTTTGTTCAATCAGTTGAGGACAGGGCAAAACGCTGCGTTTTCCGGCTCTGTCCCACAAACAAATCGATTACGCGATAATTTTTGCCACCACGCCGGCGCCCACCGTCTTGCCGCCCTCGCGGATGGCAAAGCGCAGACCCTCTTCCATGGCGATCGGGTTGATCAGCTTGACGGTGATCGTCACGTTGTCGCCGGGCATGACCATTTCCTTGCCTTCGGGCAGCTCGATCGCGCCGGTCACGTCCGTGGTGCGGAAGTAGAACTGGGGACGGTAGTTGTTGAAGAACGGGGTGTGGCGCCCGCCTTCGTCCTTGGACAGGACGTAGATCTCGCCCGTGAAGTGGGTGTGCGGCTTGATGGAGCCGGGTTTGCACAGCACCTGGCCGCGCTCGACATCTTCGCGCTTGGTGCCGCGCAGCAAGATACCGACGTTGTCGCCGGCCTGGCCCTGGTCCAGCAGCTTCCTGAACATTTCCACGCCGGTGCAGATGGTCTTTTGGGTGGGCTTGATGCCGACGATTTCGATTTCTTCGCCGACCTTGATGATGCCGCGCTCCACGCGTCCGGTCACCACGGTGCCGCGCCCGGAGATGGAGAACACGTCTTCGACGGGCATCAGGAAGGCGCCGTCCACGGCGCGCTCGGGCAGGGGAATGTAGGTGTCCAGGGCGTCGGCCAGTTTCATGATGGCCTGCTCACCGAGTTCGCCCTTGTCGCCTTCCATGGCGAGTTTGGCCGAGCCGTGGATGATGGGGGTCTTGTCGCCGGGGAAGTCGTATTTGTCGAGCAGTTCGCGCACTTCCATCTCGACGAGCTCCAGGAGCTCGGCGTCATCGACCATGTCGCATTTGTTCAGGAACACGATGATGTAAGGCACGCCGACCTGACGGTCCAGCAGGATGTGCTCGCGCGTTTGGGGCATGGGGCCGTCGGCGGCGGAGCACTCCAGGATGGCGCCGTCCATCTGGGCGGCGCCGGTGATCATGTTTTTCACATAGTCGGCGTGGCCGGGGCAGTCGACGTGGGCGTAGTGGCGGTTCGCCGTCTCGTATTCGACGTGGGCGGTGTTGATGGTGATGCCGCGCGCTTTTTCTTCCGGCGCGGCGTCAATCTGGTCGTAGCCTTTGGCGGTGCCGCCAAATTTGGCCGCCAGCACGGTGGTGATGGCCGCCGTCAGCGTGGTCTTGCCGTGGTCCACGTGACCAATGGTGCCCACGTTCACGTGCGGCTTGGTGCGCGCAAATTTCTCTTTTGCCAT
>JARLJI010000081.1 GCA_031291295.1 Rhodoferax sp.
CAAGGTGCCCATGGCGCAGATCGCCGACCAGGACCTGGGCCGCATTGCCAATGAGTATGGCGTGGCCACGGCGGCCGACCTGCTGGCGACGCTGGGCCAGGGCAAGCACTCCGCTCACCAGGTGCTGAACAAGTTGGCGCCGGGCTATGCCGCGCCGCATGATGCCGAGCCGGGCACAGAGCCCAAGCCAGGCGAGGCCGCGCCTATGTCCGACGCGGTGCGCAAGCTGCACCTCACCGGTTCCGACTCGTTGCAGGTGGAGGGGCAGAACGATCTGCTCGTCTATCGTGCGCGATGTTGCAACCCCATCCGCGGCGAAGAAATCGTCGGTTACGTCACGCGCGGCAAAGGAGTGGCCGTGCACGCGCGCAGCTGCCCCAACATACAGAACCTTCTTTATGAGAGCGACCGGCGCATTGCGGTCGAGTGGTCAGCTGCCCCGGCTGCTGCGAGCGGTGCCCACGCACAGCGCTACCCGGTCAAGATCACTGTCTACTGCGACGATCGTCCCGGCATGCTGAAGGAGCTGACCGCGGTCATCTCCGACGAAAATACCGACATTCGCGGCGTCGATATTCGCCGAGACGAAAACGGCGAGGCCATCCTCGAGTTCATCGTCGAAGCCCTCGACGTGCGCCACCTGAATCGCATGGTGCTGGGCCTGCGCCGCGTCAACGGCGTACGCGACGTGAAGCGCACGCAAAAGGTGTAGAGCAAATTCAGAGTTATCGTGCAGTAGTAAAAACCGTGCAGGGTGCCGTTTTCTTGAGGAAAACGGCACGCAACCTCATCAACTCCCTCTACACCAACTCTGAATTTGCTATAGTCCGTTGGACGTGCAATCCATGACAGAAAAATCGGATCAACGCGCAGAGCTTTTGCGCGATGTGCGCGTGCTGGACGGCGGCATGGCCTCGGAGCTTGAGTACCTGGGCGCAAAGATCGACGGGCCGCTCTGGTCCGCGCATGTGCTCGAGGACCAGCCGGAGAAGATCATTGCCGTCCACCGCGCCTATCTTGAAGCGGGCGCAGACTGCCTGCTGACGGCCAGCTACCAGGTTTCGTGCATGGGCTACGCGGAGTTCGGCCTCGCGCCGGACCGTGCCGACCGCGCCCTGCTTCGCGCCGTCGAGCTGGCCCGCTCGGCTGCCGCGGAGTTTCCCGCGCGCCGCGTTGTGGTGGCGTCGTCGCTGGGGCCTTACGGCGCCATGCTGCACAACGGCGCCGAGTATCACGGCAATTACGAGTGCAGCTTTGCTGAGCTCGTCGCCTTCCATCGCGGCCGCATCGAGGTGCTGGCCGCGGCGCCTGCCTGCTCCGCGCCCGATCTGCTGGCATTTGAAACGCTGCCTTCGCTCGAAGAAGTGCGCGCCATTGCGGAGGCCATCACGCCCTGGCCGCAGCTGGCCGCGTGGTTCAGCTTCACCTGTCGCGACGCGGAGCACGTGGCGCACGGCGAGCGCGTGCGCGACTGCGCGGCCCTTGCCGCCAGTCTGCCGCAGACCGTGGCCGTGGGCATCAACTGCACGGCCCCGGAGTGGATCGCCGAACTGGTCGGCGAGGTGCGCGCGGCGACCGGCAAGCCGATTGTTGTGTATCCGAACTCGGGGGAGGGGTGGGACGCCCAAGCCCGCTGCTGGACGGGCACGAGCGACCCGGAAGGGTATGGCGAGTTAGCTGTGGATTGGTGCCGCGTCGGCGCCCAGATCGTGGGCGGCTGCTGCCGCACCCGTCCCGCCCACATTCGCCAGGTTGCCCAGGTTCTGCGGCACATTTGAGGGCTGGTCCGCTCAGAATCGTCCGCGCCTGCTCGATTCCTTGGCTGACGGTGCCCAGTGTGATCTTTTTTCAGCCCACGGTTAAAGCGGTTCTCCCATAGGTGTACATCGAAGCCGAGACTCTCAAGTGGAGTTTTCCTCAAGAAAAGGCCACCCTGCACACCTCCAACAAGGGTATGTGAATGGGAGAACCGCTCTAAAGGGAGAGGAGATCCCCCGGCTCTGCCGGGGTGGCAGTAGCAGTTTGACATTTCCTGGAGTCCATCCAAGAAACTCCAGACGTGAGCCGACCAAAGCACACG
>JARLJI010000082.1 GCA_031291295.1 Rhodoferax sp.
ATCTTCGACCACAGGTCGCCCATCTTCCGCACGTCCTGCTCTTCGTGGCAGCCGTGGATCACCGAACCGGCGCCCATGAAGAGCAGCGCCTTGAAGAACGCGTGCGTAATCAGGTGGAACATGCCCACCGCCACGCCGCCCATGCCCAGGCCCGCCATCATGTAGCCCAGCTGCGAAACGGTCGAGTACGCCAGAATGCGCTTGATGTCGTTCTGCGCTACCGCGATCAGCGCGGCAAACAGCGCCGTGGCCGCGCCCACCCACGTCACCACCGTCAACGCCACCGTGGTGCCGCCGGTCAGCGCGCCCGCCTGCATCAGCGGATAAACACGCGCAATCAGGTACACACCCGCGGCCACCATCGTCGCCGCGTGAATCAGTGCGGAGACCGGCGTCGGGCCTTCCATCGCGTCCGGCAGCCAGACATGCAACGGCAACTGGCCGCTCTTGCCCGCAGCGCCGGCAAAGATCAGCAACCCGATCGCTCCGGCAGCCGTCAGCCCCAGCCCGGCATGCGCCGCCAGCAGCCCCGCCAGCGCTCCCGGTTCCAACGATCCCGCGCCGCCGTCATAGAACAGCAGCGTGCCGGTCTGGCTGAACAACCACACCATGCCAAGCAGAAAGAAAATGTCGCCCACGCGCGTGGTCAGGAAGGCCTTCTTCGCCGCAGCCGCCGCCGCGGGCTTCTGATACCAGAACCCGATCAGCAGATACGACGTAAGACCCACCAGTTCCCAGAACATGAACAGGAGCAGCAGGCTGTTTGAGATCACCACGCCCAGCATCGCGCCCGCAAACAGCGAGAGGAAGCAGAAGAAGCGCGTGAAGTTCTCGTCGTGCTCCATATAGCCAATGGAGTAGATGAAGATCAGCAGGCCGACAAACGCGACCATCACCAGCATCACAGCTGAAAGCGGATCGAGCACCCAGCCCAGGTCCACCTGCGCCGCGCCCGCGCGCAGCCAGGTAAAGTTCACCGTTTCGCGTACTGCCTGGCCGTGAGCCCATCCGGCCAGCACATGCGCAAAGGCCACCAGCGCCAGCACCAGCGAGCAGGCCAGCGAGCCAATCGACAACGTGGCTGCCGCCTTGCGGCGCGGCTGCTTCAGCAGCGCAATCACGCCCGAGGCAATAATTGGCAGCGCCGGCACCAGCCACAGAATTCCCGCAATCGGCGAGGCCGCGAGTTGTGGCGTGAACACAGCTTCTTCAATCACCGGCTCACCCCTTCATCCTGTTCATCTCGTCCAGGTCCGCCGTCTGCACATGGCGATGGACCGAGATCACCAAGCCCAGGCCCACCGCGGCTTCAGCCGCCGCCACAGCAATCGAGAAAATGGCAAACATCATTCCGGTCAGCGCCTCCGGGTGCGGCCCGTAGCGCCAGAAAGCAATCAGGTTCAGATTGGCGGCGTTCAGCATCAGTTCAATGCCAATCAGCACCAGAATGGCATTGCGCCGCGTGAGCGCACCGGCCAGCCCAATGGCGAACAGCAAAGCGGCCACCAGCAAATTTCCCACGAGCGGAGTCACTTCGCATCCTCCTTCTCGTGCATGGCCACGATCACCGCGCCGATGGTCGCCACGGTCAGCAGCAGCGCCACAATCTCCAGCGGCAATACGTAGTTGCTCATCAGCGCCTGGCCAATCTGCAGAACCGTCACCGTGGGCACAGCCGTCTCGTGCGGCAGGCCGCCCGCGCTATTCAGCACCGCCCAGGCAATCACCGCAAACACCGCGGCAGCCAC
>JARLJI010000083.1 GCA_031291295.1 Rhodoferax sp.
CCCGGTGCAATGTGTTTTGTGTGTCCGGCTGCTAGGCGATGTTTCCCACAGCGCCATTTTTCAGCGTGTGGGTCTTAGGATAGAGCGGATCGTGGAACGACCGCTCGTAAAAAGCCCGCGTGATCGGATGCGATGACGAGTTTCACGAATGATCCTTTCGTTGATAGCGGTGTTAGCGTAGTTAGCCGCGCTTCGCGCGTGATAGCGGAGTTAGCAAGAGGCAGTTCCTAACTCCGCAAGCTCCGCTAACCCCGCTGACTCTCCTATTTCTTCACCAGCGCCTTGGCCTTGGCAGCGACATTCTCCGCCGAGAAGCCGAGTTCGGCCATCACCTTCGGCCCCGGTGCGGAGGCGCCGAAGCGGTCGAGGCCGATGACATCGCCTTCCGAGCCAACGTACTTCCACCAGCCGAGCGGCGAGCCTGCTTCAACGGCAAGCTTGGGTACGCCCGCGGGCAGCACGCTGGCCTTGTAGGCAGCCGTCTGCTCGTCGAAGATCTCCCAGCTTGGGAAGCTCACGACGCGTGCCGCAATGCCTTCTGCTTCCAGCAGCTTCCTGGCCTCGACGCACGGCCACACTTCAGAGCCGGTGCCGATCAAGATCACCTGCGGGTTCGCGGCGTCCTCCAGAATGTAGGCGCCCTTGCTTACGCCGGCGTAGACGTCGTGCGCCGCCGGGTCAATCACGGGCACGTCCTGCCGCGTGAGCGCGAAGAAGCTCGGTCCGGTGCGCTCCAGCGCCAGCCGCCATGCAGCAGCGGTTTCGTTCGCGTCTGCTGGGCGGAAGTCGGTGAGGTTGGGCACGGCGCGCAGCATCATCAACTGCTCAATCGGCTGGTGCGTGGGGCCGTCTTCGCCAAGCGCGATGGAGTCGTGCGTGAAGACGAACAGCGAGTGCGACTTCATCAGCGATGCCAGGCGGATGGCCGGCTTGCAGTAGTCAGAGAAGGTGAAGAACGTGGAGCCGAACGGCACCAGACCGCCGTGCATGGCGATGCCGTTGACCGCGGCACCCATGGCGAACTCGCGCACGCCGAAGAAGACGTTGCGGCCCGCGGGATCGATGTGGAAGTTCGCGCCCGGCTTGAAGATCGTCTTGGTGGAGGCGGTGAGGTCGGCCGCGCCGCCAAACAGTTCGGGAACGGCCTCGGCAATCGCGTTCATAATGGCGCCGCCCGCGTTGCGTGTAGCCTGCGCCTTGCCCGGCGCGTAGCTGGGCAGAGCCTTGGTCCAGTCGGCCTTGCGCACGCCCTTCTGTGTGCGCTCAAACTCGGCAGCCAGCTCAGGGAATTGCGCGCGGTAGCTCTCGAAGAGCTTCTTCCAAGCAGCCTCGTCGGCGGTGCCGCGGTCCACGGCTTGGCGCCACTGCGCAAGGGCCTCGTCCGGAATGTAGAAGCTCTGGTCCTCGGGAAATCCGAAGAACTTCTTGGTCGCCGCCGTGTCCGCCGCGCCGAGCGCTTCGCCGTGCACCTTGTTGGTGCCGGCCTTGGGGCTGCCGTAGCCAATGATGGTGCGCACCGCGATGATCGAGGGCTTGCCGGTCTCGGCCTTGGCTGCGGCAATGGCCGCTTCCAGCGCGTCCAGATCGTTGCCATCGGCCACGCGCTGCACCTGCCAGTGGTAGGCCTCAAAGCGCTTCAGCACGTCCTCGGTGTAGCTCAGCGCGGTGGGTCCGTCCAGCGAGATCAGGTTGTCGTCGTAGAGCAGGATCAGCTTGCCCAGGCCCAGCGTGCCGGCCAGCGAGGCCGCTTCGTGCGAAATGCCTTCCATCAGGTCGCCATCGCCGCACAACACGTAGGTGTAGTGGTCAACGATCTCGAGGCCGGGCTTGTTGTAGACCGCGGCCAGATGCTTCTCCGCAATCGCCAGGCCCACGCCCATGCCAAAGCCCTGGCCCAGCGGGCCGGTCGTCACTTCCACGCCCTCGGTCTCGCCCGCCTCCGGGTGGCCAGGGGTGATGGAGTGCCACTGGCGGAACGACTTCAGGTCGTCCAGCGTGACCTTGTAGCCAGCCAGGTGCAGCGAGCCATAGAGCAGCGCCGAAGCGTGGCCGTTCGAGAGCACAAAACGGTCGCGATCAGCCCACTTGGCGTCGGCCGGGTTGTGCTTCATCAGCTTGTGGTAGAGCAGGTAGGCGATGGGTGCGCAGGCCAGCGGTGCGCCCGGGTGGCCGCTATTGGCCTTTTGAACGGTATCTACGGCAAGCAAACGCAGGGTGTCGATGGAGAGTTCGTCAATGGAACGAGCCGAAAGCGTAGCGGTCATGCGGGTTCAAGTCCTTTCGTTGCGGGGAAGACTCTTCAATTGTCCGTGATTTCAGCGGTGATCTGGACGAGTAAATCAATTTACTCGATTCCCTGGATTTTCTCGGGTGTTACTGGGGCCTGTTCACACTACCCACCGATCGGGTAGAGTGTGCAGCCCCTAGGTTTCAAGCCTGACGTTCACATTGTAGCCAAGCCAGCGGCCGTTGCCGGTCCAGCGCAGCGTCCATTGCAGGATTCCGCCTGCGGGCAGGGCCGTTGTGGGCAGGTCGGCGGCCTGGCCGGCTGAGCCAAGGCAGCGGCTGGGGGTGGTGTTCACGGTCGTCCAGCCGTCGGTGGACCAGGTGACGGAAAAGGGCGCGGCGTCGAGGATACGCAGCGTGGTCCCGGGCGCCATCTTCTGGATGGGGCGCCGCAAGCTGTAGATTTCCAGGTTGCGGCTGAGCGATGTGCGGCCCGCCGGCTCGCAGTAGCGCGCGTAGACCGGGTCGATGCGGTCAAAGACCCGGCCATCGACGGACGAGCGCAGCAGCTTCAGATATTCGGCGTGAGCCCACACCAGCGGCACGGCCGAGCCTGCGGGCTGGCCCAGCTGCAGGCGCATGCCAGGGCGGTTGGGCTCGTCCCACACCTGCTCCGGCAGCATCTGGCCGCCTGTGGCAAAGCGCTCGTAGGTCTTGATCAGTGCGGAGATGTCGTGGCCCGCGGCCAGCTCGTAGTGGGCGCGCTCCCCGGTGAGCAGCGGCCACACGCGGCCCTGCCCCCAGCCCTCAAATGGCCCGCCGTCCGGCCGCTGCCCGTAGCCGTCCCAGTTGTAGCGCAGCCAGCCAGGGCCCTGCGGCAGCCCGCGCTTCAGCACAGCATCCACCACTTTGAGCGAATCAATGATGAGCGGATCATCGGCGCGGCGCACCCCATGGCGCACCAGCTCCAGGAATCCGGCATCGATGATCTCGCGCGCCTGGAACTCGTAGCGCGTACCCGGCGGCCGGTTGTTCAGGTGCAGAATCTCAGTGCCGCAGTCCTCGCAGGCGTAGGCCTCGCCTTTTTCCGGCGGGCGAATACGCATGTAGTGGCGCGGCACCGCGGGCAGCAGCACGCCGTTGTTGGTCACCGTCCAGTCTTCCAGGTGGTGCTCAATCCAGTCGGCGAACTCCTCGTAGAAATCGGCCAGCTCATTCGAGTCGTGGGCGCGGGCCAGATCGGCGGCGCAAACAAGGCTGGCGATGACTGCTGCCAAAGTCGATGGTGAGTAGCCGGCGTTCTCTTCCCATCGCTCCTGGTGGGTGATGGGCGCGTGGCGGATGAGGTAGCCGGCGGCGCGCTCCACAAAAGGAAAGATCTGCATGTCGCTCAGGCCGTTGGCCCGCCACAGCCGCCAGGCAAGAATGATCGGAAATGCGACCTCATCCAGCTGCTGGCCGCCCCAGTAGGGCCGCCCGTCTACCCAGAAGTTCTGCGCAAAGCCGCCGTCGGGCCTCTGCGTGCAGGCCAGGTAAACCAGCGCGCGCAGAGCGGTCTCTGTGCGGCCGCAGGCCAGCAGGGCCGTGGCTGTCTGCACCATGTCGCGCGTCCACACCAGGTGGTAGCCGCCCAGGTCGTCGTCGCTCTTGGCCTGTCCCCAGGGAATCGAGGCCGAGGCCACAAACGCGCCGGCGAAGGTCTTGTCCTCATGGGCCAGCAGTACGTTGTGACTGGCGCGCATCAGCTTGCCGTCGTCGCCGGCCTTGGCCGCAAGCCACTCCGGGTTGGCCACTCGCTGCCACTGGCGGATAAAGCGCTCGCGATGCTCCTCGAAAGGGATGGCCAGCGCACTGACAGTTTTCTGAAGGGCCGTGTGGTTGCCCTCGCCAATGCCGATGGCGACCACGAAGGAGCGGGCGCCGTCGATCTCATCCGCCGCGGCCACATTCAGTTCGCCCATCACCGCCAGGTTGCCCATGGTGGCCGAGCCGAACTCCCAGTCCATGCAGTAGTTTGCCGTAATGTCGCGCCAGCCGTCGCTCGAGCCCACAAAGCCGCAGCTCACGCGCGAAAAGCCGCAACTGGAACCCATGGCCAGCGACCACTGGTTCTTCCACGCCAGCAGCATTTTGTGGCCGGCAATGTCCACGGCCCGTGCCGTGTTGCCTGCGCCGCCGCCGTCCAGGTGCGGGGCCAGCAGAGCGTAGACCTTCAGCCGCGGCAGCAGGTCCGGGCGGCCTTCCAGCTTGATCTGTTGCAGCACCACCGAGTGGTGCGGATCGCAGACGATCTCCTTGGTCAGCGTGTAGCGGCCGTCGGGGTCGCGGTTGATGTAGCGCACGCCCAGCGTCTCCGGGTGGATGTACTCGAAGGTCGTGAGCATGTCGCGCTTCTCTTCGTGCGCAAAGGTCTCCCCGTCGGTGACCAGGAACTCCATGTCGCGCACCTGCGCGTGGTCGATGGTCGGGTGGTAGATCTCGTTCAGGATGCCGTGCGAGCATGTGAACCACGCACGGCTCGATGCCGAGTAGGCGGTGCCCACGGCGTCTTTCACGCTGGAGGTCCAGCGCGGCGGCAAGCCGGGGCCGCCAAAGGCCTCGCCCTGTTGGTCAAGCCATCGATAAGGGGATTCGGTTGTCACGCTGTTCTGATACCAAACCGGAAAGGTGGGGAAGTCAAGAGTTGCCTGTTCATTCTCTCCGGTTGATGATCCTGAGTGCAGAAGGTTGCGCCCGCAGGCAAAAATGATGCGGGACTGGAACTTCTGTTCACCGCGTACAAGCGGCGGCAATCTTTGGCACCTTCTTGGCCTGAGCCTGCATCCATGCAAACGTAGAATTTAATTCCCGGCAGAAGCACACACACACAGGCCCGCGCAGCAGAAGGCTCGGCTGGAGCCCACGCAGGCTTTCCACAAACGATGCGGTCCGTGCCGCACAGTACAATCCGAACGGAGGAGATTCCCCAATGGCGTACACACTTGCCCCGCTGCCCTACGACTACGCAGCGCTCGAGCCGTTTATCGACGTCGAGACCATGCATCTGCACCACGACAAGCATCACCAGGCCTACGTGAACAACCTGAACGCAGCGGTCGAACCGTATCCCGAGCTGGCCGCCAAAAGCGTTGACGACCTGATCCGCGACCTGAGCGCGGTGCCCGAGGCGATTCGCACCGTGGTCCGCAACAACGGCGGCGGTCACGCCAACCACAGCATCTTCTGGAACCTGATGGGCCCGGCCGGTACAGCGGGCATCGGTGGCGCGCCCACCGGCGCCATCGCCGACCAGATCGCCAAGGACTTTGGTGACTTTGAAGCCTTCAAGAAGACCTTCAACGAGACCACCGCCAAGCAGTTCGGCTCCGGCTGGGGCTGGCTGGTGTTTGAGGGCGGCAAGCTGAAGGTGACCACCTCCGCCAACCAGGACTCGCCGCTGAGCCAGGGCCTCTACCCCATCCTCGGCAACGACGTCTGGGAGCACGCCTACTATCTGAAGTACCAGAACCGCCGCCCGGAATACCTGGCCGCGTGGTGGAGCGTGGTGAACTGGGCCGAAGTGAACAAGCGCTTCGCCGTCGCCAAGGGATAAAGACAGGGATCAGGTTTCAGGTTTCAGGGATCAGTAAGAAGGGCCTCTTCCGTGTGCGGACGAGGCCCTTTTCGTCTTCTGCTCTGAATGTCGGCTGCTCGCTGCCGCGAGCAGCCGCTGATCCCTGACCCCTGAAACCTGACCACTGTTTACGCCCTTACGCCCACCTGCAAGCCGCTCGGCGTGGCCACACCCCAAGCCATGCCCGGCGTGTTGTGCGCCAGTCCGAAGCGGCCGTCGGGGCCGAGCAGGATGATGCCGCCGTGCCCGCCGAGCCGGTTGTAGAGATAGGCAATGGCTTCCCGCGCCGCCAGCTCCGGCACGGTTCCTGCGGCCACGCGGTCGGTGGCCCACTTGCCCAGGACTAATTTCATAATCGGCTCGCCCCAGCCCGTCAGGCTCACCGCCGCGGCCAGGTTGTCGGCATAGCAGCCGCAGCCGATCAGCGACGAGTCGCCCACGCGGCCCGGCGTCTTGTTCAGAGTGCCGCCCGTGGAGGTGCCTGCAGCCAGATTGCCGAACGCGTCCAGCGCGACGGCGCCCACCGTGTCGTGGCTGGGAAAGTCGTAGCTCAGGCCGCCGGGGTTGCCGTTGGCTGAGCAGCGCGCATCGCCGCCAAAGCCCACCGTTTCCCCGCTGGCCAGCGCCACGCTTGTTTCCGGGCTTTTGTCGTCTTCCAGGCCGCTGAAGGTGGCATCCTTGAGGCCGGCGGCCGCGCGCGCCTGGGCCTGCGTCAGCCGCTCGCGTTCACGGTCCAACACCAGCTCGGCGTTGTCGATGAGCGCCATTCCGTGCGCCGCGGCAAATTGCTCCGCACCCTCGCCCACAAAGTAGACGTGCGGGCTCTCCTCCAGCACCAGCCGCGCCGCCTGGATGGGGTTGCGCAGCCGCTCCACGCAGGCCACGCCGCCGGCGCGCATGCGGCCGCCGTCCATCAGCAGCGCATCCATCTGCACGCGCCCGTCCGAGGTGAGAAAGCTGCCGCGCCCCGCGTCGAATGTGGGGTCGTCTTCGAGCACCGTCACCGCGGCTTCCACAGCCTCCAGCGCCGGACCTCCGCGGGCCAGGATCGCGTAGCCGGTTTCGAGTGCGCGCCGCACGCCGTCCCGGTGCTCCTCTTCAGCGTCTTTGGGAATGGCCCACGCGCCGCCATGCACCAGCAGCGTGGGATTGTGGGCAGGGGCCTTGGTCACTCGCTTATCGTAGCCCATGGCGCCCGGCCCTGCGTGTCACTCCCAGCGCCACGCCCGGCCCCGTGGCGTAGCATGAAGGGCAAGATGACTCCTCTTTCCGCCGCTGCCAGCGGCACCTTTCGCATCGCCGGGGACTTGCCCGTGCACCGCCTCGGCTACGGCACCATGCGCCTGGTGGGCGAGGGCGCGTGGGGCGAGCCCACCGACGCCGCTGAAGCCCGCCGCGTCCTGCGCCGCGCCGTCGAGCTTGGTGTCACGCTGATCGATACCGCCGACGCCTACGGGCCCGAGATTGCCGAGCGCCTGATCGCCGAGGCGCTCCACCCCTATCCAGCAGGACTGGTGATCGCCACCAAGGGCGGCATCACGCGCCAGGGCCCGGCGCGCACTGAGTACGTGGGCCGCGCCGGCTACTTGATTCAGTGTGTCGAAATGAGCCTGCGCCGGCTCAAGCTGGGCTGCATCGACCTGTATCAACTGCACCGCATCGATCCGCGCACGCCGCTGGAGGAGTCGCTCGGCGCGCTGAAGCGGATGC
>JARLJI010000084.1 GCA_031291295.1 Rhodoferax sp.
GACTGGCCGGCGGGTGCGGAGGCGAGCACCACGACGTCCCCCTGCATGAATGAGCGGGTGACGAGGCTGAGCACGCTGGGCAGGTGATCGCTGGGGCCGTAGGCGCGCAGCCACTGCACGCGAACCTTGTCCGCTGCCAGGGGGCCTGCGTGGAGGGAGAGCGGACGGCTATTGCATCAATCAGTGGCATAACTAAATCAACCATCAAGCGATCTGTGACGCCAAACCATGAAATGACCCCCACATCAGCATTGTGTAAATGAAAAATACACATTACGTCACAGACACGCGCCAGGTGGCCGCAGGCGTGTCGATCGGCACCATACACGAGCAACCTTTCGGCTGCGAACGCAGCGACTCTCCCCCGTCACCCCCGCAGCGTACCATCCTCGCCATCAGAGTCAGAGTCGTCCACTGCGCCCGCTACCCGCAGCACCACGCCCAGCTCCCGCCCGCTGCCCACCCTGCAGAATGGACACCACACAATGCTGAGTGCTCACGCCACCGGCCCCACCGCACATCGCGCGAGCTCCAC
The DNA here is from genome assembly GCA_031291295.1 of Rhodoferax sp. Classification (GTDB taxonomy): domain Bacteria; phylum Pseudomonadota; class Gammaproteobacteria; order Burkholderiales; family Burkholderiaceae_C; genus Rhodoferax_A. The sequence continues at coordinate 536 of JARLJI010000084.1, forward strand.
CACAGGATACAGTCAAAGAACATTACAAAACAACGCGCGCACGCACTTGCGGGACACGATGTCCTCGGCGTAGAGGTCCGTCAGCTTGAGGCCGGACATGGTTTGCCCCAAAAGTCCTGTCCCGGAAATCCACCCCAAAATTCCGCCAAGCCTACGGGTCAGCGTGCACGCGCCCCGCTGTCCACCCGCACCGCCGCCGGCCTCAATACCTGACTGTTCTACATTAACCGCACAAATCCCGCGTCCTAAATCGCGGCACCATGGCCGACCCGTCCCCGCACGCATTTGCAATGCCGTCCGGCCCTCCCCACAATCCCGAGAGCGCATCGGTGTCCATCCGGGATCGCGCCGCCCGCGCGCGCGCGCAGGAGAAGGCGCGAAGGAAAAATGCGCCCCGCGCCTGCGTGATTTGCGCCGCCCGCAAGGTGTCCTGCGACGCGGGCCGGCCGTGCATCCGGTGCGTGAAGGCGGGCAAGGAGGATCAGTGCGTGGATGTCATCACCAAGCGCCGGCGCAAGGTGGTGCACGACGGAGAGGGCGAGTCCGAGGAGGATTATGACGACTACGCGCCCTCTGTGGTCACCCGCGCCTCTGCGCGGCAGCACGCCGCGGTGTTAGGTGCGTGCCCATTTCCGCTGCTGTTGGCTTTTGGGGCACGCGCGCGCGTCTCACCC
>JARLJI010000085.1 GCA_031291295.1 Rhodoferax sp.
AAGGATATCGGACTGCGCCGCTATAACGCGGATGGCAGCGAATCGGCCATGACACCCGAAGAACTGCGCTATCTACGCGCCCGCGACTACGCGCTGAACATCCTTGTCAAGACGCTGAACATCGACGTGCCGTTCAAGATCGAGGACGACGTGACCTATTCCAAGGAGCAGCGCGAACTGGTCAAGCAGAAGCTGCGTGACTTGGGTTACACGGTGACCGATGAGCCCCATCCGGTCACGAGCGGAGTCTAAGCAAGATGGCCGACATGGACCCGCAAGGCATCCGCTCGCCCGAGCCGGACAACAAACCAACTGCCGGTAGCGATTCCCAGCCGCCGCCTCGCTGGATTCCGCCGCCGCGAACTGTTGAGCAGCGCATGGTCACCACCGTCCGACAACGCTGGCCGCAATTCAATACTGACTGGGGCGGTTATGTTTGGGCGCGCAAATTGGCCACCTGAAGAATCCGATGACTTACATCGCGCGCATCAATGCCCGGCCTTCGGCGCTGAAAGCAATCCAGGACGAAACCGATATGGTCAACATTCACGAGGCTGCGGAGGCGGCCTAAGTCCCTTGACGCCGGGATTGCCGGTGCGGCCCGGAACTATCGCGGCCCTCCGAAAGTAGCGTGCGTATAAACGAAAATGGCAGGAGGAATGCAGGCTCCGCTCAGTCCATCGCCCCAATCCAAGTTGCAAAAGCCTCAACGTCCGCTTGCCGCACGTTCCGGGCCATGGCGACCAGGTAAAAGCCATAGCCTGGCAGCGACAGGGGATGCGCCTTGACCAGTGTCCCGGATCGCAGCTCATGGCTCACCACGACGTCGCTGCAGATCGCGACCCCCTGCCCCGCAACCACGGCGTCGATCGCGTGCATTTCCTCGCGGAAACTCAGCGCCCACGTTTTGTCGGCCGCCTTCAAGCTCGGATCGATCAGGCCCGCTGTTGCCAGCCATTGCCGCCATGTGGGGGCTTGCGGATCCCGCGTCATCCAGTCGAAGTGGATCAGGGGGAAGCGCAGCAAATCCGAAGCGCGCTCGATGGTGTGTCCATCCTTAACCAGCAGCGCCGGGCTGCAGATCGGGAAAAACGTGTCCCGACAGATCTCCCGCACGACGAATCCTGTTGGCATGGTCCTGGCATAGCGGATCGCCACATCGGCCTCACCCGATCGAAGGTCCAGGATCGCGTCCGTTCCGATGATCTCAAGCGCGATGTCGGGGTATCGCTCCCGCCACTGCGGCAGACGCGGGACCAGCCATCGGCTCGCGAACGCATTGGGGCTCGTGACGCGTAGCGGAATCGGCGCACCGGACTCGGCCATCCCTTCCACCGCGCCGACGAGGGCATCAAAACCATCACGCAACGCCGGATACAGCCTCGCACCAGCGCCCGTGAGCACCGGAGGCCGCGGGTGGCGCTGGAACAGGCGGTGCCCACACGTCTCTTCCAGCAGCCGGATCTGATGGCTGATGGCAGTAGGCGTCACATGGAGTTCGGCCGCCGCAGCCTTGAAACTGCCAAGCCTGGCGGCAGCCTCAAAGGCCTGCAACGATCGCAGAGGTGGCAGCTTTCTCATGGACGTAGATGAATTTTCCTCACCTGGAGCTGAGTTCTTTGATTTTGCCATGCGAAAGAGCGCGTGACAGTATGCTCCCAGTCGGATGGGACTGGCCCCGACGAAACCGAGAGATTGGGGGTAAGTATGGACACTGGACAACGGGTCAATCGCCTCGGGACCAATCAGCCGGCGTCGATGATCGACACCTTGCGGCGCAAACTGGACGGAGATGTTGTCCTCCCGGACGATCCCGGCTATGAGGAGGCTCGCAAGGTCTGGAACGGCGCTGTGGACAAGCGGCCGGCCATGGTCGTGTACTGCGCCAGCACACGCGATGTCATCGAAGCGGTGATGTTCGCCCGATCGGGCAACCACCTCGTAGCGGTCCGCAGCGGCGGACACAATGTGGCGGGCTTGTCGGTCTGCGACAATGGGATCGTGATCGACCTGTCTCGCATGAAGCACATTGCCGTCGACCCAGCGCGGCGTGTGGCCCGTGCCGAAGCCGGCCTGAGCCTGGTCGAGTTTGACACCGCCACACAGGCCCATGGACTGGCCACCACGATGGGCGTCAATAGCGACACGGGCATTGCCGGACTGACCTTGGGCGGCGGATTTGGCAAGCTCGGGCGCAAGCACGGCCTGGCCTGCGACAACCTCCTGGCCGCCGATGTCGTGCTGGCCGATGGCAGGCTTGTGACAGCCAGCGCCGTCGAGAACGAGGAACTGTTCTGGGGATTGCGCGGAGGCGGCGGCAACTTCGGCATTGTTACCGCCTTCGAATATCAGCTCCACCCGGTCGGGCCGTTACTGCTGGTGGGCTCGGTACTCCACTCCTACGACCGCGCGCGAGATGCGATGCGGTTCTACGATGATTTCTGCGCCCGGGCCCCGGACGAACTCAGTGTGGACGCTGCTCTCGTGACGGCCCCGTCGGGCGAGCGCTTCTTCAACATATCGGCCTGCTACTGCGGCGCGAACGAGCCCGGCGAGCGCATCATCCGCCCACTCCTGGAGCACGGCACCCCCGTCGAGAGCAAGCTGGCCCCGGTACCCTACCTTCAGATCCAGTCCGGCGGCGACGGCCTCTTTCCGCGCGGACGCCGCTACTACTGGAAGGCGCAGTATCTGCACACGCTCACCGACGCCGCCATCGACACAGTTCTTGAGACCTACGCGCGTGCGCCCTCGGTTTCCTCACTACTGGTGTTCCAGCACGTCGCCGGTGCCATTGCCCGCGTTCCTGTGTCGGCAACGCCCTATGCGAATCGTGACGCGCGCTACGACTGCTTCCCCATCTCGATCTGGGATACGCCGGACGAGGAGGATGCGGCCATCCGCTGGGCACGCGACGTCTGGAGCGCCGTCAAGCCCTTCTCGACTGGAGGCGTCTATGCGAACAACCTCGGTGACGAGGGCGAGGACCGCGTGCGCGCCGCCTATGGTGAAAACCATACGCGTCTCGCCGCGCTCAAAGCCATATACGATCCGGCCAACTTCTTTCGCCTGAACCAAAACATCAGGCCCTCGGCCTAGTGCACGGTATTGGTATTGCGGTGAATCAGGCGTACAGGCGCCGGGCCATTGCTGCCGTCCTGTTTTGCGCTCGCGTGGCCATGGCCTTTCAGTTCCAGAGCATTGGGGTCATCGCGCCGCAACTCGGCCAAGGGAACGTCGCGCGCGCCGCCGTTCTTGGTCAACGGCAGATGCACCACCTTGGTCACCTTGTCGACAAACTTGCCATCAAGATGCCCCGACCTGGCTGCTTCGAACAGGGCCTTCAACTCCTCATAGCGATGAGTCCGCATGGCGAGTGCGCGCGTTCATGCCTGTGCCGCTGCCTGCGGGCCGCTGCCAGAGAACCGTGTCATGCCTCGCGCAATTGAAAGCGTGCCACTGTTCGCGCGAGCTCCCGCGCCCGATCATTTAGCATCGATGACGCGGCCGCAGACTCCTCCACCAGCGCAGCGTTCTGTTGCGTGGCTTGATCCATTTCTGACACGCTCTGGTCGAGCTGTCCAATACCTGTGTTCTGCTCGCTCACCGCACCATGTATCTCAGTAATGATGCGTCGAACGTGCTCGATGTCCTTGACAATTTCGGTCATGGTCGAGCCCGCTGCCTGGACCCGCTCGGTGCCGCTGCTTACGCTGGCTACGGAGCTTTCGATGAGCCCCTTGATCTCCTGGGCGGCTGTGGCACTGCGCTGAGCCAGCGTCCGCACCTCACCAGCCACCACGGCAAAGCCGCGGCCCTGTTCCCCGGCTCGCGCCGCCTCGACTGCCGCGTTAAGCGCGAGGATATTGGTCTGGAAGGCGATGCTGTCGATCACGCCTATGATTTCCGTGATCCGTCCCGACGATTTGGCGATCTCGTCCATGATGCGCACAGCGCCAGAGACAACTTCGCCGCCGCGCGCCGCGGTGGCGCTGGCATCAGTCGCCAACTGCGTTGCCTGCTCGGCCGCTTCCGCGGTCTGCTTTACACTCGATGCCAGTTGGGTCAAGGCGGCAGAGGTCTGCTGCAGGTTGCTGGCTGAGGCTTCCGTGCGGTGAGATAAGTCGCGATTCCCTGCCTCGATCTCGCCAGTTGCCGAGGTCATACCCTGCACATTGGCACGCACATCGACCAACACGGCGCCGATCTTCTCTACGAAGGCGTTGAACGACGCGGATATCTGTGCCACCTCATCATTGCCCACGACATCCAGCCGGCGGGTCAAGTCGCCCCCGCCAGTCCCGATGGTATCCATCGCATCACGTACGCTGGAGAGCCTGCGGAGCGCTTTTGCGGTAAAGAAGGTGGCAATGCCGAGCGCAGCCAGGGTAAGCAGGACCAAGGCGATGCCCATGGCGCTTACGACGTGGCGCAGGCCTACGGTGGCTTCAGCCTTATCGAGCGCGATCACCAGATACCAATCGGTGCCGGCGACAGCCTGGGCCTTTAGCAGCTTCGGCACGCCCTGGATTTCCACTTCTAGCGGCGCACTAGCCCGAACCAGGTTCTCGAGCGTGGCCGGCGTCAGTGCGGCTGTCACCTCGCTGACCGGCTTTAGCATCTGATTCGCATCGGCGTGGGCGATTACCTGGCCATCCCTGGCTACGACGAAGGCAAAGCTCGAAGTCGTTGGATGTATCGCCTTCACGACTTCTCGCACGCCTTCCAGTGGCACTGCGCCGCTGACGGCACCGATTGCCGCACCGTCACGGATGAGTGGCGCCGCAAAGGAAACGTATGGCACTCGAGTCGAGACATCTCCATACGGCTTGGTCACAGTCGGCTTGCCCGCGGCCAGCGCCGCTTTGTACCAAGGGCGCGCGGTGGGGTCGTAGTCCTTCGGCGTCGTGCTGCTGCTCGAGTAGTACGACTTGTCGCTCCACCCGATGGTGGTCACGGGAAAGCCGTTGGCCCCCCCCATAAACTTGACCAAGCCAGCGGGGTCGCCTTTCTCCACGACCTCCGCTGCAGTCTTGACGGCCAAAGCCTTGGCGGCGACCCATTGTTCGATCGCCAGCGTGTTGCCACTGGCGATGGCACTAAGATCGCTCTCCATTGTTGCCGTCATACTTGCGCGGACGATGCCATAGGTGGCCGCACCCGAGAGTGCGAGAGCGCCGACAACCGTGGCGGACATGATCAGAGCGATGCGGGTGCGGAGCGAGGATGCGGTCATACCGAAGAGAGTGATGTTACCTGGGTGAGTCGGTCTGAGTACGGCATTATCGCGGTGCCAGAGACCACGGCATCGGCCTGTCTTAGGCACCACAGAGCTAACTACGGCAACCGAGCGGGCAACTTTAGGCCGGCGGCAGAAGCCGGCGCAAGTGCCGTGCGCCGAGCCCGAGGGTGGGCTGGAACATGTTCTTTGCTCGGGTGAAGCGATCTATGTAGGCGGCGGTAAGGATTGGTGGGGGAACTACCGTTTCTTCGTCAGTCTCCCAGGGGAATTCCATATCCCAGATTGGCGTGCTGCCAGCCGCGTTTCGGGACGCCTATCGCGTGGCTCAAATGGGTGGCCCTGTCAGCAGTTTCCAGCACTTCACAGACGGGGAGGTCGGGGCGACCCTGACGTTGCCATGGGTGCCGGAGCTTGCGCGCCAATGCGGATCACGCGCAACACAAGAGTATCCGTTTGTCGAGGCATGGAAACAGGTGCCCGTCGCCGCAATCCAAATGTTGCTTGATGCCATCAAAACTACGGTTCACGAGCGTCCGCAAGCGAACTCCCGACGACTATTCAAACCTCGACTGAATTAGGCCGGCCGGCAGAATTTCCAAGTGCGTTAAGGACACCAGCGCCCTGCCGGATAATCTGGCAGGGCCTATAGCGTGCAACTCACACAAGAAGATCTAGGTGAAGTAAATGGCGTCCGGAGCGTCTCGTTTTCCCTCGGCACTCTTTTAATTCCGTCGCTTGCGGCGAAGGAACGTGGCTACGATGCGGGAAAGAAGATCGTTGGACGCAAGCGGCATATTGCCGTGGATACGAATGGCCGGTCGCTGATGGTGAACTTAACGCCTGCGGACATCGCCGACAGTACCGGGGCGTTGGCAATTCTGGAGGCCCAAAAGCAGCGCTGGCCGGGACTGAAGCATCTGTTTGCAGATGGCGCTTACGATGCGTCGCACGTTGATGGATAAAGCCGGGACGCTCGACTTCGTCGTGCAGGTGGTGCGCCGTCACGAGGATCAGGTTGGCTTCGCGGTGCCACGCCGTGCTGCTGGTCAGGATGCCCGACGCCACCGCCGCTTCGGCATTGGCCGGCTTTACCGGTAAGCTCCAATTCCTGGTCGTCCCGATGCGCCAGACGCTCACCTATGACCAGGGACGCGAGATGAGCCGCCATGCCGAGTGACGGCCGCCACAGGCGTGCGCGTCTACTTCTGCGACCCGCACAGCCCTTGGCAGCGCGGCACCTGCGAAAACACCAACGGCTTGCTGCGCCAGTACCTCCCCAAGGGCACTGACCTGTCCATTCGCTCCCAGCGATGACCTCGATGCCATCGCCGACAGCCTCAAGGGCCGGCCACGCGAAACCCTCGGCTGGCGCACGCCACCTCAAGTCCTCGCTCACGTCCTTGCCAACCCCACGGACCGGCTCCCTGTTCAAGAACCTGCAGGGCGTTGCACTTCACGCTTGAAACCGCCCTGCGCTAATATCGATAGCCGACTCACTGCCCGATTGGCTACAAAATCCCTACGCAGGCCAGGTGCTTCGAACGTCCGCGATGCACACCATACTTGCGCTCATTGGATTGAGTTTTCTATCCGTTCGGTTCAATTTCTTGTTCAGATTAGTTAGTCCAAACAGACTATAGGAACAAGTGCGCATTGCATTATATCATGCCACCTTTGACTGCTCGTCGTTATGATTGGTAGAAAGATGCTTTAGCGCTAGCCGGATAGAGAATTCATAATTGGTTGCCGTCGATTAATTGGCTGGCCATGACGAAGAATAGGGGAGAATTAGTTTGACAATCAGATCTTACAAGAAAATCGATAGAAAATTTCTGTTCGCCATATTCTCTGCAATGTTAGTGAGCGCCTGCGGAGGCGGCGGCACTGCAACCGATACTTCATCGATCGTACCGGCAACGCCACAAGTCGCGGCCAAGAATGCAGTGGCGTTTTCTACTGCGAACAATGCGCCAGTAACAGCTTGCCCCATTGGCGGCATCACAGTTCATTCAGGTGTTGATATCAACGGCAATGGCGTCCTGGACCAGAATGAAGTAAGCAACACGCAATATGTTTGCAACGGTAGTAATGGAGCAAACGGTGTTGGCGCTCTGGTCGCAGCAACTTCCGAGCCGGCTGGGAATAATTGTGCAAACGGCGGCTCCAAGATCAGTTCCGGATCGGATACCAATGGCAACGGAATACTCGACAGCGCTGAAATTTCTTCCGTCTCTTATATCTGCAATGGTGTATCTGGAAGCAATGGAACCAATGGCTTAAATACTCTGGTAAAGATTATTGCCGGAGTGGCTGGGAATATCTGCCCTAGTAATGGTAATCAGATACAGTCTGGCCTCGACCTTAACAACGACGGCATTTTGCAGGGAACGGAAGTCACCACTACCGCCTACGTATGCAACGGAGCGTCCGGTGCTACTGGTCCAACTGGTGCAACGGGGGCGACTGGCACCAACGGCCTGACTACGCTAGTGATGACAGTCCCAGAACCTGCGGGGACGAATTGTTCCAATGGTGGTAGTAAAACGACTTCGGGTCTGGATCTCAATAGTGACGGCACCCTCGCAGCGAGCGAAGTGACGTCGACAACATATGTATGCAACGGCGCGGCAGGAACTACGGGCTCCACAGGGCCGGCTGGACCAACTGGCCCAACCGGGCCTACGGGACCCACTGGTCCGGCGGGTCCTTCCGGTCGTCTCAGTTGGGTTAGTGCGACCGCTCCAACCGTACAGGCGGTGACGAATACCGGATATATCGCCAATAACGGTAGCGCCGGAGTCGCGATCATTTTGCCTGCTGCACCAGCCATAGGCGATCAGGTGCAAGTGAATGGTATGGCCGCTTGGACGCTGGTGCCAAATTTTAATCAAACAATTATTCAGAATATTAGCGGCACTGGCGCCGTTACAGGTGGAGGGCTCTCGGGTAGTCTTGGAGACTCTCTTTTAGTGCAATACGTCGGTAACAATACCTTCATGGTGACAGACTTTGTCGGCCACATTAGTTCGATCAGCAATAACATCTTTGCTCAATATGGAGTGCTCTGGACGCCGCCGGACTTTAACAATACCTACACCTGGGCGCAAGGCACTGCCAATTGCGCTGGTGCGTCATTCGGTGGTTTGAGCGGCTGGCGGATGCCGACCTTGTCGGAACTGGTGGCAATTGACGCATTTGGCGTGAAGGGGACTTACGGCTGGCCTAATGCCAACGGCAATATGTGGGCTTCAGACCCATCCCCGGATACTCCAGGCGACTATGCTGTTGAGGCATTCGGATTTCGCGTCAGCGCGTACCAAATTGGCACTAATAATCTTTTTGCCACTTGTGTACGCTAGCTAGGAGATCTGCGGCGCTATTGGAGCGGCGCCTTTCTCGCCGCCAACGCGTTCATCGGGCTGAGCATGGTAGGCGCGCTGCTGCTCGGCATGCTGGTTGGCTACGAGCGCTCATATAACGGCCGCGCCGCCGGCATGCACAAGTATGGCCTCGTGTGCATGCCGCCGGCGCTGACGGTGTTCGTCGGTCACGCGTCGCTCTGCTACGGCAGCGCCACGGCGCACATTCAGGCAGACCCGACCCATACCATCCAGGCCGTGGTCACCGGCGTCGGCTTCCTTTGCGCCGGGGTCATGATGAACGACGGGGTAGCACCGCGAAGCCAACCTGATCCTCGTAACGGCGCACCACCTGCACGACGAAGTCGAGCGTCGCGGCTTTATCCATCAACGTGCGGCGATCGTAAGCGCCATCTGCAAACAAATGCTTCAGTCCCGGCCAGCGCTGCTTTAGGGCCTCCAGAACTGTCAACGCCCCGGTACTGTCGGCGATGTCCGCAGGCGTTAAGTTCACCATCAGCAACCGGCCATTCGTATCCACGGCAATATGCCGCTTGCGTCCAACGATCTTCTTTCCCGCGTCGTAGCCGCGTTCCTTCGCTGCCGGCGCCTTTACCGACTGGCTATCCACCACGCCCGCGCTTGGGCAAGGCTGCCTGCCTTCCAACTCCCTGCCGAGCATTAGCACGACGTCATGAGGCATTTGGAACCGGAACCGGCGCATCAGTCGCCGAAACCACCAATACACCGTTTGCCAAGCCGGAAAGTCTTTGGGTAGCATGCGCCAGCCACACCCCGAGCGCACCAGGTATCGCAAGGCGTTGATGACCTGCCGCAGATCGGCCTTCCTGCGCCGCCCCCGCTGGGCGGGCTTGGGCAGCAGGGCTTCCATTGCCGCCCACTCCACGTCTGTCAGATCGCGTGGGTATCGTTTCGTCTTGGCCGCAGCGCAAGAGGCTGGCTAAAGTATGGAAAATCCTTACCTGGCGCGTGTTTCCGGGTGGTCAAACGAATTTTCCATACTTTCGGGAACAACTTTCCATACTTTGTTCCTCTCTCACCCAATCGCAATGCTCCGCCTTGTCTACTACCCCTGCAGATACTTGAACAGGTTCATCCCCTGGATCTGCATGAATGACTGTTGTGCCGCCTGCAACGCGGTCTGCTGCTGGTAGTACTGGGTGATGGCCGATGCATAGTCCAGATCCTGCAAGCCGGAAAGCGTCTGCGTATAGTTCAGGCCGCGGTTCGTACCAATGGTATCGAGCGCGTCCAGTTCCTGCATGCGCGAGCCAACCGAGGATTGCACCGTGCTGACATTGTCCAGCGAGTTGCTCATCTTGCGGTTCGCCGTGGACAGGGCGTTGGCCAGCGAGGCACGGTCGGCGTCAGTCACCACTGGCTTCTTCAGCACAGTGATCAGGTTCTGCAGGTTGGCAAAGATATCCGTGCCCGCCTGCTGGGCAGGTTGAAGGTTGATGCTGTCGCCGTTCTGCGGCGTACCGCTGACGGTGATCGAGAGCCCGCCAACCTGGATCCCGGTGCCGTCCACATAGTTCACCGGCGCTCCGACAGCCGCAGGCGGGACGGCGCTCTGATCCATCACCTGGTACTGCATCGTGCCTGAGGCGTTGCTGAAATTGATCGAAAGATTGTGGCCATACAGCGGATTAGTTGGGTCCGTGACCGTGACCGCGCTATATGTCGCCGCTCCGGTATTCCCGGCCGGCGCCGAGGCCACATACGTGGCCGTGCTCTGCACGCTCTGGAACACCGAGCGGCCATCGTCACCGGCAGGCATCTGCCGTGCTACGTCGACCTGCAGCAGTTGCTGGCTGGTATCGCCGTTGTACTGGACCGCGCCGCCGGCATTCGTGGCGAACGGCGGCGTAGCGGACTGGTATCCTGCGAACAGGTAGACACCATTGCCGTCGTTGGTGTTGGCAAGGCCCAGCAACTGGTTGTAGCTGTCTTGCAGCGACGTAGCGATAGAGGCCCGGTCGGCGTCGCTCATCGAGCCTCCGCCTGCCTGCACCACCAGCGTCTGGATATTCTGGATGGTAGTGACCACGCTCGTGAGCGTGCTGGACTCCATCGACAGATTGATATTGGCCTGCTTGCGCGACGTGGCGTACTGGTCATTGACCGCGCTGGCCTGGGTCACCTGCAGCGCGCGGGTGGCGGCAACGGGGTCGTCGGACGGGGTCAGGACGCGACGACCGGAGCCGAGCTGCTGCTGCACATGCAGCAGCGAGCTTTGCTGGTTGTTCATCGAGGCCAGTCCTTGCTGATACAGCATCGAGCTTGAAACGCGCATGTCTGTTCCTTTGGAATCCGTTTCGTCAGTTCAGTCAGTTCGTTCAGTTGATGCCGATGATGGCGTCAAACAGCGTCGATGCGGTCTGAAGGACCCGGGCATTGGCCTGGTAGAGTTGCTGAAAACGCAGCATCGAAACGGTCTCCTCGTCCATATTCACCCCGGAAACGGCTTGCTGCGCGCTCGTGGCCTGGGTGGTGATGGCGTCCTGGGACGTCGACGCGATGCTAATCGACTGGGCCTTGCTGCCTACGTCATTGACCAGTTGCGAATAGGCGTCGTTGAAGTTGGAGATGCCGCCGATGGTCTTGGTGGTCTGCAGCTTCGCCATGGCCAGCGCGTTGCTGTTGTCCGACACGCCCGCCAGATTCGGCGTCAGTGTGAAGGAGTCACCGGCCTTCGGGGCGCCGGCCAGGGTGACAGTGATGCCATTGAAGGTGTAATCGGTACCGCTACCGCTGGGATTCGGGGCGGAGGCGGTCGGCACCACCGGGTTGCCGCTGGTATCGATGAACGTGTAACCGGCGCCGTTGTATGTCGCGGTAATGGCCGATGCCGGCATGCTGAAGCCGCTTGCCACGTTGGTGACCTTGGCCGTGCCGGTCCCGGCATTGGCCGCCGTCGCGGTGGTGAGCATCGGGCCGGCAGCGGCGATCTTGGCCGGATCGGTGATCGCCATATCCATCGAGGCCGCCACGTTGCGGGTCGGCTGGATCTGGAAGGAGTCGTTGGCCGCCATCGGCGCACTGACCTGGATGTTCAGGCCATCCGCGGACAGTGTCATGGGGTAGGTGGCAGCGGCGCCCGGCGCGGTCGCTACCGTCTTGTTGTCCGACGCGCGCACGAGATTGTAGTTGGTACCGTCGTAGCTCAGCGTGTAGTCGCTGGTGGTCAGGGTCGCGGTATTGCTGATGGACGCCGTCACCTGCGCAGCGCCGGTATTGTTGGTGTTGGCGATCGCAACGGGCGCGCCGAGCTTGAACATATTGCCGCCAATCTGGCCGGTGAGGTCAACCCCAAGGCCTTGCTGCGTGTTGTACGCCTGGCCGATTGCCAACGACAGGCGGCCGATCGCATTCTGCGCGCTGTTGAGCGTCTGCGATCGATATTGCAGAAGGCCGCCGACAGAGCCGCCCGTGATCGTGCTGTCGGGCATCTCGACAGTATTGCCGTTGGCCAGGGTGTAGGCGATTGACGTGCTGGAGGGGTCTGCCGCCGACGGCACCGCCTTCAGGGCGAAGGCATTGCTGCCCATCACCAGCGCCTGGCCGTTGCCGATCGTCACGTTGTAGATGCCGCCGTCCTGCACCACGACTTTCGCGCCAATCAACTGGGTCAGCTGGGATGCCACCTGGTCGCGCTGGTCAAGCAGGTCATTGGGCGGCAAGCCACCCGACGCAGCTGTAGCCTGGGTGATCTGGCTGTTGAGCTGGGCGAGTTGCTGCGCGTAGGTGTTGACCTGTGTCACCGAGGTCTGCAGCTGGCTGTTGACGCCCTGTTGCAGTTGCTGGAAGTAGTTGTTGACCGAGCGCATCTGACCGGTCAGTGTCTGACCCGCGTTCAGCAGTGCCTGCCGGGCGGACGGATCTGCCGGGGTATTGGACACACCTTGCACCGCGGAGAAGAAGCTCTGCATCACCGGCGCGAGGCCACCCTTCTGGTCGGCCAGCAGATTGTCGATCTGGCTGATCTGGTCGGAGTAGCTCGACAGTTGCGCACTGGCGCCCTGGGCATTGCGCAGCTGGGTGTTCAGAAAGTCGCTATAGACACGCACCACCGAGGTGGCGTTCGAGCCCTGGCCATAGTAGCCACCGGCGCCAAGCTGGCCGCCCGCCGACGCAATCAGCGTGTTCTGCCGCGAATAGCCCGTTGTGGCGGCGTTGCTGATATTGTGACCAACGGTCGTCAGCGCGTTCTGCGCCGTGTTCAGACCAGAAAGACCGATAGAGAAGAGAGACATGCTCGAACCCCGCAACTGTTAGCTGCCGCGGACCAGGCCTGGCGAACCGCGCATCTGGCTGTACGAAGGCTGCCGATGCCGGTTCGCCGCTGCCGGATTCGACGGCGGTGAATGAGGTAGATAACGGCAGATTTGCAACAAGACTTTAGTGCGCTGCCGAGCGTTTTTCGTACTGGCCAACGTCTTCCCGGCTGGCCACGCCGGTATTGCCAAGGAGCCGCGCAGACACTGCCCGGCGTTCGGCTCTTTTCGCCCGTTCGCCCCCCTTCTCGCGGCATCCTGCGCCATCCCGCGCCGCTCCGGGCGCGTTATCGCAATGGGTTCAGACGGGTACCTTGCGCATGATGCGCACCAGCTTCTCGCCGTAGGCGGGATCCGTGGCATAGCCCGCGCGCTGAAGGCCGCGCGCCGCTTCGTCCGGCGTCGCTGCCGCCAGGACCGGGGCATAGCGCGGATTGTTGCTCAGCAGCCGGCCGTAGTCGGCGAAGGCTTCGTCATAGGAGCCATAGGCACGAAAACGCGCGCGCACCTTCTGTGGCTGGCCGTCGACGTATTCGGTGGTGGTGACTTCGGCTACCTGGCCTTTCCAGCCTGGCCCGGCCTTGATGCCGAAGACGTTGAATGTGGTGCTGCCGTCCGGATTGGTAATCTCGCGCCGGCCCCAGCCGGATTCGAGCGCCGCCTGGCCCAGGATCAGCCGCGCGGGAACGCCGGTGGCGCGAGCCGCGGACTGCGCCGGACCCGCCATGCGCGAGATGAAGGCGCTGATATGGGCCGGCGTATCCTCCGGCAAAGCGCCGTTGCCGCCCTGCCAGGCACCGGCATCTTGCGCCTGGTACTGGCGCAGGCCCGCGGTCGGGTTCCAGTTCGCGCCGGCCACCACGCTACCGACGCGCGGCGTATCCGCGTCGCCGTTGCGCATATCCAGCACGCGCGCCAGGCCGGGCGCGGCTTCGTCCATGCCGGCTTGCAGTCCGGAGGCGGCCTTGGCCGCAGCCGAACCCGCGCCGCCGGCCAGTTCGGGCGGAAGCCCGCTGCCGTTGGCGCGCGCAAGCTGGCGCATCATGACGTCGGCCAGCCCTATGCCACGCGACGACAGCTGCTGTGACAACTGCTGGTCCATCATGGACATGTACAGCTTGGTCTGCTCGTTGTCGAACATGCCGTCCTGCGGCGTCGCGTCGCGCATGCTCTTGAGCATCATCTGCGTGAACACCGCTTCGAACTGACGCGCGGCGGTGCGCAACGTGCTATCGCTGGCGCCCGTGCGCGCGTTCTGCTTGAGCGCCTCGAAGCCCTGGGTGTCGAGCGCGAAGCGTTGCGACAGATCGGCCTGAGCCGCCATTTGACTGGAGGACATGATCAGATGATCTCCAGTTCAGCCCGCAGCGCCCCAGCCGCGCGCATGGCTTCCAGGATGGTCTGCAGGTCCGCCGGGGTGGCGCCGAGGGCATTCAGGCCCTTGACCACCGCCGCCAGCGATGCGCCGGCCTTGACCATCTGCAATGCGCCGCCTTCCTGCTTCATGTTGATCTGCGACACGGGCGCCACCACGGTCTGGCCGCCACTGAAGGGAGCAGGCTGGCTGATCACCGGCTGGGTGTTGATGACCACCGAAAGATTGCCGTGCGCAATGGCACAGTCATCGACGGTGACGGCCTGGTTCATCACGATGGAGCCGGTACGCGCATTGAGGATGACCTTGGCGGCCGCCTTGGCGCGTGTGACATCGATATTCTCCAGGCGCGCCATGAAGCCCACCCGCGCGCTCGGCGCAGCCGGGGCGCGTACCTGCACCACGCGGCCGTCGAGCGCGCTGGCCACACCACCACCCATATTGCGGTTGATGGCCTCGACCACCCGCTCCGCGGTGCCATAGTCGGTATCGCGCAGTTCAATATTCAGCACGCCACCTTCGGGCTGGAACGACGGAACCGCGCGCTCGACGATGGCGCCGTTGGCAATGCGCCCCACCGCCAGCTGGTTCACCTGCACCTTGCTGCCGTTGGCCGACGCCCCCGCGCCCCCCACCAGCATATTGCCCTGCGCCAGCGCATAGACCTGGCCGTCCGCACCCTTGAGCGGCGTCATCAGCAAGGTGCCGCCGCGCAGGCTCTTTGCATTGCCCATCGACGACACCACCACGTCGAGCGGGCTGCCGGGCTGGGCGAACGGCGGCAAGGTGGCGGTGACCATCACCGCGGCAACGTTCTTGAGCTGCATGTTCTTGCCGGCGGGCAACGTGACCCCCAGCTGCGACAGCATATTGGTCAGGCTCTGCGTGGTGAACGGCGTCTGCATGGTCTGGTCGCCGGTATTGTCCAGCCCGACCACGAGGCCGTAGCCCACCAGGGGGTTGTCCCGCACGCCCTGGAAGCTGGCCAGGTTCTTCAGCCGTTCCGCATGGGCCGCGCCCGCCAGCACGCCCAGCGTCAGCGCAAGGAAAAAGGCGCGGACAAAGCGGCAGCGCAAGACGGGAAGCGAGGACTGGAACATGTTGCGATCAGTACGGTGAGACATTGAGGAAGAAACGCTGGAGCCAACCCATGTTCTGCGTCTCGTCGATATAGCCCTTGGCGGTGTATTCGATGCGGGCGTCTGCCACCTGCGTGGAGGACACGCCGTTGTCCCCGGTGATCGTGCGCGGGTTGACAACGCCGGAGAAGCGGATGAATTCGGCTCCCTGGTTGATCGCCAGCTGCTTCTCGCCCGACACCACCAGGTTGCCGTTGGCCAGCACTTCCAGGACGGTCACGGTGATGGTGCCGTTGAAGGTATTGGCGGCAGTTGCGCCGCCGCTGGCCTTGAGGCCATTGGCGCCGCTCATGGTGGCGTTCTGGCTGCTGCTGAACAGGCCGCCCAGCGCCTTCGGCACGGCATCGAATGCGAGCGCGCTGTTCGACGTGCGGGAGGCATTGGTGCCGGAGTTCTTGCTGGCGTTGACATTCTCGCTGATCACGATAGTGAGGATGTCGCCCACATTGCGTGGCCGGCGGTCTTCGAACAGCGGGTTGCCTGCGTACGAGGACTGGTAGATGGAACCGCTGGCCCGCCCTAGCGCGCGCGGTTCGGCACGCGCGGTGGTCGGGAGCTGGACCAACGGCTCGCGCGGCGCCAAGGCACAGCCGGTCACGAGGCAGCACAGGGCGAACGCGCCCAGGCGAGTCAGCGAGGCAACCATGATCATCCGCCGAGCTGGGTCAGGCGCTGCAGCATCTGGTCGGAGGTCTGCACCGCCTTGCTGTTGATTTCGTAGGCACGTTGCGTCTGGATCATGCTGACCAGCTCTTCCACCACATTGACATTCGACGTTTCAACATAGTTCTGCTGCAGCGTGCCGGATCCGTTCAGTCCCGGCACGGTGGTGTTAGGCGCGCCCGACGCATCCGTCTGCGCGTACAGGTTCTCACCCATGCTCTCCAGCCCGGTCGGATTCATGAAGGTCGCCAGTTGCAACTGGCCAACCTGCACATTGGTGCTGGAGCCGGGCTGGGTCACGGAGACAGTGCCGTCACGCCCAACCGTCAGCGAAGTGGAGTTGGCCGGGATCGTGATCGCGGGCTGGATCACGAAGCCACTGGACGTCACCAGCTGGCCGTTCTGGTCCGTCTGGAAGGAACCGTCACGGGTGTAGGCGGTGGTGCCGTCCGGCATCGTCACCTGGAAGAAGCCCTGCCCGTTGATGGCCACATCCTTGGCGTTGCCGGTCTGCTGCAGATTGCCCTGGATATGCAGACGCTCGGTCGCCACCGGGCGCACGCCCGTGCCTAGCTGCATGCCCGATGGCAGGGTGGTCTGGTCGGACGACAGCGCGCCCGGCTGGCGCACGGTCTGGTACATCAGTTCCTCGAACACGGCGCGGCTGCGCTTGAAGCCATTGGTGGAAACGTTGGCCAGGTTGTTCGAGATCACGTCCATCTGCGTCTGCTGCGCATCGAGGCCGGTCTTGGCAATCCAGAGTGAGCGGATCATGGTTGTCCTTGCAAGGCCACCGCTAAACGCGGCGGCACATCAAATCAGGTTCAGTTGGTCGACAGCAGCGAATTGGCGCGCTGGTCATTAGTATCGGCGCCCTGGATCATCTTCATCTGCATCTCGAAGCGGCGGGCATTGGCGATCATGTCCACCATGGACTCCACCGGGTTCACGTTGCTGCCTTCGAGCGCGCCGGAGACAACCCGCATGGTGGTGTCTGCCTGTAGGGGCTGCACCCCCTCGCGCGTGTGGAAGAGTCCGTCGTCGCCGCGCGCAATGGACTCGGGCGTCGGGTTCACCAGCTTGAGCTTGCCGACCTGCGCCATGCCGGCCGCAGCCTCGCCCGGCCCGCGCGCAGTGATGGTGCCGTCGCTGCCGATGGTCACGCTGGAGCCCGGCGGCACGCTGATCGGCCCGCCGTCACCCATCACTGGCAGGCCGGTCGAGGTCTGCAACTGGCCGTCGGCAGAGAGCTGAAGCGAGCCTGCGCGCGTATAGGCCTCGGAGCCGTCGCGCGCCTGCACCGCAAGCCAGCCGTTGCCCTGCATCGCCACATCGAGCGGGCGCTCGGTATAGGTCAGCGGGCCCGCCTTGAAGTCCGCACCTGGCGTGGACGCCAGCGCGAACGCACGCGTAGGCGACTCCTGCCCCACCACCGGCACCGCGCGAAACAGATTGATCTGCGCGCGGAAGGCCGGCGTGGAAGCGTTGGCCAGATTGTTTGACACCGCGGCCTGCTGGTCGAGTGTCTGCTTGGCGCCCGACAGGGCGGTGTAGATCATGCGGTCCATGGCGGGCTCTCAGTTGCAGCTCATCGTGCCGACGGCGCCGGTCACAGGTTGACCAGGGTCTGCATGACCGTATCCTGCGCCTTGATGGTCTGCGCGTTGGCCTGGTAGTTGCGCTGCGCCACGATCAGGTTGACCAGCTGGCCCGACAGGTCCACGTTGGAGTCTTCCACCGCGTTCGACTTGAGCTGGCCGAGGCTGCCACCGGGTGTGGCAATCAGCTCCTGGCCCGACGAGCCGGTCGCGGACCATACGTTGTTGCCCTGGGGCTGCAGGCCCTGCACGTTGCCGAAGCCAGCCAGCACGACCTGCCCCAGGCTCTGCGTCTGCTGGTTCGAGTAGCTGCCGAGGATGGTGCCGTCCTGCTGCATGGCGAAGCCCAGCAGGCTGCCCGACGTGTAGCCGTTCTGGGTCAGGGACTTGGTATCGTTAGCGGCGCCAAACTGGGTGGTGCCAGACAGGTCGATCGTGGAGGTCAATGCCGCCGCGCCATTGGCCGCCGGCAGGGTGAAACTGGCCAGCGCGGCGGGGGTCGGCGAAGTCAGCAGGCCGCTCGAGCTGAATTGCAGGGCGATAGGGGCAGGCGCGCCGGCAGGGCCGCTAACCAGATTGCCGGCTGCATCGGTGATGTTCATCTGCCAGTCGGAGCCGCCGGCGGCGGTGCCGGGGCCGGCAGCCTGCTTGCTGAAGTAGGCGGTCAACTGCTGCGCATTGCCCAGCGAGTCGTAGACCGTGATGCCGGTACTGTAGTTGAACATGCTCTGCGTTGGCAGAGCAGCCGGAGTGCTCACGAAGGCGGTGGCCGGTACGGTGCTGCCCGAGTTCAGGTTGAACTGCGCGCTGGTTGTGGAGGTCGCCTTGGGCTGCATCTGGGCATTCGAGATCACCAGCGGCTGCGGCTTCACGCCGCCACCGCCTGCCACGCCTGCCGGGTAGCCGGTCAGCTGCAGGCCCTGCGCGTTGGTCAGGCTGCCGTCAGCCTGCTTCTGGAACTGCCCATTGCGCGAGTAGAAAACGGAGCCGTCGGAGCTGACCATGCGGTAGAAGCCCATGCCATTGGTAATCGCCACGTCGAGCGAACTGCCGCTCGACTCGATGTTCCCCTGGCTGAACGACTGCACCACCGAGTTCACGCTGGTACCCAGGCCAATCTTGGTCCCGGCGTAGACATCGGCGAACTGTGCGGTCGACTGCTTGTAGCCAACGGTGTTGGCATTGGCGATATTGTTGCCAATCACATCCAGATTGGCGGCTGCGGCGTTAATGCCGCTTACCCCTTGACCGAAACCCATGATTTTCCCCTTGTTACCTTTAGTTCGTGAAAAGCCGGCGGGCCTTGCGTCAGCCCGGCTGATTAAAGGATGCGGCGAACGTCGTTGACGTTCGCTGTGGTGCCACTAGCCAGCCCCACCAGCACCCCGGTCGAATCGCCGCTAACGCTCTGCACCGCGCCGTAGACCAGGGCCACGGGCTTGACGTCCGTGCCATTGGCGGTAGCCGCCACCTTGAAGGTGTAGGTGCCATCCGCCACCGTGGCACCGGCATCGTTCTTGCCGTCCCAGGTGACGTCCTGCACGCCGGCAGCCTGGCCTTGCAGGTTGATCGTGCGTACGGTGTTGCCAGACTGGTCGAGCACGCTCACGGACACGGAATCCGCGGCCGAAGGCAGATCGATGCCGATCTTCGAGGGGACGCCGCTCGCAACGCTCACGCTGCTGCCCGGCACCATCACCGTGCGGCCGATCAGCGCCGCCGAATCCATCGCGCGCCCTGCGCTGACCTGGCTCAGCAGCGAGTTCAGCGTGGTGTTCATGGTCTGCATGGAGCTCACCTGGCTGATCTGCGCGAGCTGCGAGGTCAGTTGCGAGTTATCCATCGGGTTGAGCGGATCCTGGTTGTTCATCTGCGTCACCAGCATCGTCAGGAAGCTGTTCTGCAGGTCGGACGCGCTGGCGCTGCCACCCTGCAGGGCATTGGTGATCCCTGCTGTGGTGGTGTTGTTATTGACAGAAGAAGTCGTAGTCATTTTCGTATCCCGGGTTACTGACCGATGGTCAGCGTCTTGAGCATCATGTTCTTGGCGGTGTTCAGCACTTCCACGTTGGCCTGGTAGGAGCGCGAGGCCGAGATCATGTTGACCATCTCCTCCACCGGGTTGACGTTGGGCATCGTTACGTAGCCGTTTGCGTTAGCAAGCGGATGCGTGGGGTTGTAGACCATGCGCGGCGGCGATGAGTCTTCCACCACGCCCTCCACCTGCACACCGCCGACATCGCTCTGGCCCGGCGTGGGCGCAAGTCCGAATATGACTTGTTTTGCACGGTAGGGCTGGCCGTTCGGCGTCACCGCGCTGTCCGCGTTGGCCAGGTTGGAGGCCGTCACGTTCATGCGCTGTGACTGCGCAGCCATGGCCGAGCCGGCAACTTCGAAGATATTCAGTGATGACATGGTGTGCTCATTGCTGGATGGCCGACAGCATGGTCTTGATCTTTGCACTCATGATGGTGAGACCGGATTCGAAGTGGACCGCGTTGTCGGCAAAAGCGATGCGCTCGGTGTCCATTTCCACGGTATTGCCATCCATGCTCGACTGCATCGGAATGCGATAGGCGAGATCCTGGCTGTCGGCGGAAGGCGCCTGGCCCGGCAGGTGGCGCACTGACGTGGTCGACAGCGTCACCCCCTCGGCCTGCTTGCCGCGTTCCACGGTCTGCGCCAGCGTGCTGGAAAAATCGAAGTCACGTGCCTTGTAGCCCGGGGTGTCGGCGTGCGCGATATTGGAGGCAATCACCGATTGCCGCTGGGTCCGCAAGCTCAGTGCTTCCTGCTGGAAGCGCAATGCCGCATCGAGTCTGTCAATCATGTCTGTGTCTCGCTGGAAGGAGAGAACAACGGAGGTCAACCTTCTTCAGGTGTGCCATCTTAGGGTCGTTGCCATCATGCCAATCGCATGAATAGAACATGGAAACCCGCGCATTTCGCCCCGAACGGGAACGCGTGCTTGCCTACAATGGGGTCCGTTCTCACACACTTGGCTCGCGCGTTCACGGCGCGTACCGCGTAGCTTCCTTGCTGGATGCCCACATGAATTCTCGTTTCCGGGCCGCTGCCGCGCGCGCCCTGCTTTGCGCGCTAGCTGCCGGCGGCATGCTGGCCGGCAATGCCCGGGCGGCGCAGCCCACGCCCTTTCCCGAAGACCCGGTGCGGGTAGCGGTCGAGCAGTTCCTTGCACAACAGACGGCCGGGCTACCCGGCAAGGCAAGTATCCAGGTCGTGCCGCCCTCAGGCGGCCGGGCGCCGGATTGCCCCTCCCCCGAACCCTTCCTGCCCCCGGGAGGTTCACCCTGGGGCCGCGTGTCGGTGGGCGTGCGTTGCGCCGGTGAACGCCCATGGACCCGCTATGTGCAAGCCCGCGTGTCCGTGGTAGCCGACTACTATGTGGCCGCGCGCGCACTCATGCCCGGCGAATCGATCGATGCTTCCGCACTTGAGGTACGCCAGGGCGACCTGTCCACCCTGCCGCGCGCTGTGGTGACGGATCCGGCCCAGATCAACGGCGCGGTCGCGGCCAACCGCATCGCGGCGGGTTCGCCAATCCGAACGGACCTGTTGAAGAAAGCGATCGCGGTGCGGCAAGGGCAGAATGTAACGGTGATGGTAGAAGGCGATTCCTTCCAGCTCAGCAGCGAAGGCAAGGTAATGGCCGATGCCTCGGTGGGCAGCAACGTGCAGGTGAGGCTCAAGAGCGGACAGGTGGTCAGTGCGCTGGTGCGCAGCGGTGATACGGTGGTGCTGCAACAATAGGCAGGATGGGCAGGATGGGGACGGCAGGCGAGATCCGCATGTGGCAAGGCCGCGGCACGTCCCGGACCGGGGCGGCCATGCGGCTCATGAGACAATGCCAGGCCGAACGCCAGACTTATTCTTCCTAAAGTTTTGCAGGAATCATCCGATAAGCCGAAGGAACCCAGCAAGGAATCACCGTGAAGATCAATCAGACCACCTCGTCGAGGCCGACCGATGCCACCGACGGCGCTGTCCGTACAGCCGCCGGTGCTCCCCAAGCGGCCGCAGCACCGGTCACGACCGACGTACGCATGAGCCCCCTGGCTGCCCAAGTGCGCGACATCGGTTCGCGCCTGGTCCAGGACCACGATGATGACATCGATACCGCCAAGGTCGACGAGATCCGCCAGGCAATTACCGAAGGCCGCATCAAGATTGACCCCAGCAAGATCGCCGACGGGCTGCTCGCGTCGCTTCGCGAACTGAACGGCGGGGCGTAGCCGGCTGGTGACGGACTGACTTCCGGCCGCCGCCAGCGATAACCGGGCCGCAAGGCCAGCCACAGACCACAGACCACAGACGATAGGCAACAACCATGAGCCAGTCCCTGATTCAGAACCTGAGCCGGGAAACCGAGTTGGTGCGGGAATTCTCCGCCGTGCTCGGCGAGGAAAGAAAGCTGCTCAAGATGGGCGACTACCACGCCCTTGCCGCTGCGCTCGATCGCAAAGTCGAACTGGCTAGCTTGCTCGGCGCGCTCACTAGCGCGCGTGAAGCGCAGATGGGCGCACTCGGGATCCGCGTTGCCGCAGGCGGGCAACTGGTCGGCAGGCACATTGACCCTGGCACTGAGACGGCATGGCGGTCCCTGTTGCTCGCGGCGCGCACGGCGCGCGACGGCAATGAACTTAACGCGGCAGTGGTGGATGCACTGCGCGGTTATACCGACGAAGCCATCCAGGTCCTGCGCCAGCGCGGCGACACAGCCACGGTCTATGGGCGCGATGGGCGCACTCAGACCGGCCCGCAGGGCGTCAGCCTGGCCAACGGTTGAAATCGATGGTTTGCAAATGTGGCTGCCCGCGGCGGCCACATGAAATCCGGCCAGAATTGGGCGGATGACTCACACCGGCTTTACTCCTACCGCCATGAATTTTGGGCTGGCTCGGTGGCAGCCACAACCCTCCTGATCTGACGGACAGCGTGCCTCGCGAGGCAGGCTTCGACAGGCGCAGCAACAGTCCTGGGGATCCCCCAATCCCTGCCCGTGCGGTAGTCACGGGCCTGGCGAACGCATCACCTGAAACTGACCGTCACCTGGTTGGACTGCCCAAACAACACCGGCGTCAACGCTCCCCGCCCAGGCACCTGAAACGCAAATACAAAGCCCTTGGCCGCATCGTCGCCGCCAAACGCCTCGGTCAGCCCTTCCGCCCCCGGCAACAGCATGCATCTCTGCGCATTGCACAGATAGGCCTGCAACCCGTTCGGCGGCGTACTCGCAAAGCTGTAGCGCCACCGCACGGTCGTAATCGTGCCCTCCGCCTGCGGCAAATAGCCCGTAGGCGTCATGGGCGCGGAGACGATGCGCAGTCCTTTGCCATGCAGCGCCGGTCCGCTCACCGACGCCGTCCAGGAATGCAAGGTCGTACCGCCGGGCGCGGCCCAGGCCGCACAGCAAGCCGCGGCGATCACGGCAGCGGAAACTCGCTGGCACCAGCCACTCATAGCAATCCGCGCAACTGCGAACGCAGCCGTGTAATCGCCTGGCTACGGATCTGGCACACGCGCGACTCGGTGACTTCCAGCACCGCGCCGATTTCCCGCAGGTTCAGCTCCTGGTCATAGCACAGCGACAGCACCAGCTTCTCCCGCTCGGGCAGACGCTCGATGGCACGGATCAGCGCTTCGCGCATGCCGCTCTCCATCAGCACCGTGAGGGGGTTGCCGTCATCGCTCACGCTCAGGTGCCGGTCCAGGAAGTCTTCCTCGCCGGAGCGCTCGAAGTCTTCATAGTGCAGCAACTGGCAGCCATAGACCTCGTTGAGCAGCGTCTGGTATTCGTCGAGCGGCAGCTCCAGTTCCTGCGCCACTTCGGAATCAAGCGGCGCACGGCCCAGCGTTTGCTCCAGGCCGCGCACGGTGCGCTCGATCCGCCGCGTGAACTGGCGCAGGCTGCGCGACTGCCAGTCGTTGGCGCGCACCTCGTCGAGCATGGCGCCGCGAATGCGCTGGCTGGCGTAGGTCTCGAAACGCGCACCGTGGGTGTCTTCATAGCGCTTGGCGGCGTCGAGCAGGCCAATCATGCCAGCCTGGATCAAGTCATCGAGCTGCACGCTGGCAGGCAGCTTGGCCGCCAGTTGCAAGGCGATGCGACGCACCAGCGACGCATGCGCCGTCACGGTATCAGTCTGTTCGAGCTTTCCCTGAATCGTATACATGGTGGAATTCTCGTGAGTCCTAGCTTGCAGGTCCCGGCGCTTAAGCCAGGGCCGTGGCCGTCGGCGCCATTGGCACCGACAGGGTTGAACGGGGATCGGTGGACATTGGCCAGCTGGCAATGCCCGTGGCAATTCGGCGTAATGCGGCAGTGGCGGGCGCGGCCGGGAAGGCCTCGACCACGCAACGGCCCAATGCGGTACTGCGCTCAACCAGCGGATCGTGCGGCAGGCTGCCTGCGGGACTGGCCTCAACGCCAAGGTACTGGCTGGCGGTACGGGCCAGGTTGCCCAGCACCGCACTGGCGGCGGCGTCTCCGGCGGCGGCATTGATCACCAGGTGGAAACGCCGGCAGGCGTAAAGGTGATTGAGCTGCTTGATGCAGGCGTATGCGGCTTTGATCGAGGCCGGCTCCGCGCGCAGCACCACGATAAGGTTGTGCGCCGAGCCAGCCATTTGCGACAAGCCGCCATCCGCATCGCTGCGGGCATCGCTGAGCACGGTGCGAAACGACTTGAGCAACTGCAGGTCGCCATTGGCCTGGGGGCTGCCCGGCAGCACGGCGATGGTGCCAGCGGGACGCTTGCCTAGCGCGGCATCGAGCGTCACCGCGCCGCCCAGCACGGCGGCCAGCGTGCCTTCCGGCATGGCGCCGGCAAGCCGCGTGGCGCGGGCGCCGAAGCGGTCCTCATCGACGAGCAGTACGCGTTCGCCTTGCAGGGCAAGGGCGTTGGCCAGCCCCAGTGCCACCGTGGTGGCGCCGGCACCGGCATCGATTGCGACCACGGCAATGCGGCGCGTGGCGCGGGGCGCCAGCATGCGCCGCAGGCTTTCCGCCTGGTCGGATGCGAGTGAATTCACGGCTTATTCTCCCTGCGCCAGCGTCTCGAACACGCGGCTTGCGCTCATGCGCGCCTCGAGCAAGCCGCCGGCGCCGCCCAGTTGGAACGTCTCCGGCGGGGCTTCCTGAACAACGGGCTGCGCGGCGCGGCCGCCACGGGCCGGATAGTTTTCCAGCACGTCGAGCAAGGCCAGCAGGCGGCCGATGCCTTCGACCAGCACGGCAGCGCCGCAAGCCTGGCGAGCCGGCGCACGGCCGGTCAGTCGCGCCAGGAATGCGCCGACCGAATCGTCGCTGGCCTGCTCGAGGCGCAGCGCGGCCACGCCCATCTGCAGCGCGAGCAAGCGGGCGCAGGCCTGCGCTTCGGCCTGTGCGGATTCATTGCCACCGTCACCTTGGCCCAGGTGGTCCAGCGCATGGCGTAGCGTGCGCAGTTGCGCTTCGCCGGCTTCGGCCCAACGGGCCCAGCGGGCCAGTTGCGCGCCCTCGGCCGACAGCGCCGGGTCGCACAGCAGGTAATGCACAGCGAGCGTCTGGCCGTTCTCGCGGTCGACCACGCGCGACACCAGCAAGCCTGCCTCGATACCGCCCTCGGCGCCAGCGCGGGCGCCGCGTGCCTGGCCTTCGAGCACGCGAACCGGGCTTTGCGCGATCCACTGCACAGCATCACGGCCGCGATAGTCCATGTCTTGCACGGCGTGGAAGGTCAGCGTCTCGGCCAGCGCATCGAGCTTGACGGCAGATCCGCCGCTGGCTACGCGGGTGGTCTTGCGCGCGGTGGCCAGCCAGCGCTCACCCGCTTGCTGCCAGCGTGCCAGCATGGGGGCGGCAGGCATGGCGTCGAGTACGTTGACCACGGTACGGGCGGCAGCGACGGCGGCGCACAGCGTGGCGGCATCGGCCTCCCATCCGCCCTGGCCGCCTTGCGC
>JARLJI010000009.1 GCA_031291295.1 Rhodoferax sp.
GGCTCCCGCATCGGCAAACGCCGGAATGAACTCGTCCGGGCTCTCGATCATCAGGTGGCAGTCGAGCGGCAGTTTGGTCGCCTTGCGCAGGCTCTTCACCACCGGCGGTCCCAGCGTAATGTTGGGCACAAAATGACCGTCCATCACGTCCACGTGGATGACGGTGCCGCCGCCGCGCTCAGCCGCGGCTACTTCGTCGGCCAGGTGCGCAAAATCAGCGGAAAGTATGGATGGGAGCAGTTCAACCATGGTGTGTTTGGCGGGTTCGACGCGCGAACCTCTGCCCGGCCAGTGTATCAGCCTGCGCCTGCGCCTCGCGGCCTGCCTACTTCCGCGCGCCCATGTGCCGCACCGTCATCTGCGGCACCCGCACGTTCGCCGGCTGCATGCAGGCAAACACCACCGCATCGGCCACGTCGCTGGCCTCCATCATGTGCGACCGTGCCACGTCTTCGGCCTTCCGTCCCCGGCCCACCGCAAACTCCGTCTTGATCCCGCCCGGGCAAAGCGCACACACCTTGATTCCGTAGGGCCGCAGCTCTTCATCCACCGCTTGCGCAAACCCCACCTGTGCAAACTTGCTGGCACTATAGACCGTCTCGTTGGACGCCCCGGCCAGACCGGCGACCGACGAGATAAACACCACCGAGCCGCTCCGCTGGGCAATCAGGTGCGGCGCCACCGCCCGCGTAAACAGGAACGAGCTGCGCATGTTGCTGTTCATCAGCGCGTCGTAGTCCTCCACCGTGGTTTCCACCAGAGGCTTGTAGTTACCCTGCCCGGCGTTGTTCACCAGGATGTCGACTCGGGCGAACTCCTTCAGCGCCAGCGCCACGGCGGCTTCTGCCATTGCCGGATCAGCCGCATCGCCGGCTACGAAGGTGCATCTATGCGCGTCTCGATTCAGCTCAGTCTGCAGAGCCTCCAGCCGCTCTGCGCGCCGTGCCGTGGCCACAATGCGTACGCCCTCCGCAGCCAGCGCCGTGGCGGTGGCCCAACCCAACCCCGAGCTGGCCCCGGTGATAATCGCCACCTTGCCCTGCAAACTCTCTATTGCTGTGCTTAAGCTCACTTGATCTTCCTCAACCGTGCATCCTATCAGTTGGTAGCAGGAGCGGCCGTCTCTGCACCGCCCGCAAGCGTCTTTGCCGCCACCCGTCCCACGCCGCGCAGCATGGCCCTGATCGGCCAGCAGCCCTCCGCATCCGGGAAGAAGACTTCACCCACCCGCCGCACCTCGTGCCGATAGTACCAGCGCCTCAGCAGCGCCAGATGCCCTTGCCGCACCACGGCATTGGGTGAACGCATCGGCTGCGTCAACTCAGCGAGCGCCGCCTCCATCCTTGCCTCTAGCACATCGCGATGTACCTTAACCGGTGCAATTTCGATTGCGGCCTCTGGTAGTGCCTCCAGGGCCATCGGATGCGCAAACAGCGAGCTCGATCCCGATCGGTCGTTCTGGATGCGCATGCCCATGGTCGAGAACCCGACCGGTCCGCGCAGCTGGCCGTCCTCGAACAGAAACACGGCGACCTCGTCGGGTTCAGCGCTTGCCTGGAAGATCACCGCGCGCAGCCGGCTCATCGGCTGCACAAGTTCCGGTGCAAGAGCCCGCACGCTTTCCACCTTTTGCACCTGCGCGTGCAGCGCCGCCGCCGCCTCAAACTCCAGATTCTCCGAGGCCTTTTCGCGCTCCGCCCGCAGCACCACAAGCTTGCTCTCCCCGCGCGTGGCCAGAAAGCTTTCCACTGCCGACGCCTCTTCGGCGTAGCGCTCGTCCGTGCAGCCCTTGTAGCAGGGCGCCAGACACATCTTCATCTCGGAGTACACGCACCCCGGGTGGCGCGAGTCCGGATTCAAATCATCCGTGCAGCGCCGCAGCAGAAACAGTTTCAGCGCCTCGTCTGCAAACCGCTCCGCCGCGGCGCGCGAGGCAAACGGCCCGAAGGCCCAGTCGCCCTCCCGCTGGCTGGGCCGATGCGTCACCACAATCCGCGGATACGGATTGCCGCCCAGGTAGCGCACAAACGCCGGCGCGCGCAGATGCATCCGCTCCAGTGCCTTTGCGCCGTAAATCCCTTCTAAAAGTGAAAACTGCGCAAGCAGCGACTCGAACTCCGAGCCCGTGAGCCGCCACGCAACGCGCCGCACCCGTCCGGCCAGTTGCAGCCGCCGCGGATGCTTCGCCGAAGGTTGCAGCAGCCGCTCCAGCCGTCCGCGCAGGTTGGGCGTGCGGCCAATGTACGGCTCGTCTTTTGCTTCGGCGCCGTAGAGCGCGAACACCGCCGCCGTCTGCGGCAGCGCGGCCAGCGCCGCCTTGGCGTCGGCCGGGTCAAAGGCTATCGATTGCATCTCGCTCGCCACCGCTGCTCCAGCCTCACGCTCCCGCAATCGTCATGCCGTCGACGCGCAGTGTGGGCGAGGCCACCGCGCCGCGAAATACCAGATCGTTGCCGATGGCCGTAATATGGCGGAGCATCTCGCCCAGGTTTCCCGCCACCGTCACCTCTTCCACCGCGTGCGTCAGTGCGCCGTTCTCGATCCAGAGTCCGGTCGCTCCGCGCGAGTAGTCTCCCGTCACCAGATTGGTGCCAAAGCCCATCAGGCTCGTGACATACAGCCCTGCCGGAATCGCCGCAATGATCTCCTCCGGCGCAAGCGTGCCCGGCTCCAGGTACAGGTTGCCGCAGCCAATGCCCGGCGCTCCTGCCAACCCCCGCGAAGCATTGTGCGTCGACTGCATTCCCAGCTTGCGCGCGGAGTAGGTGTTCAGCAGGTAGCTTTCCAGCCTGCCGCCTGCAACCACAACGGTGCGCCGCGAGGGCAGTCCTTCGCCGTCGAAGGGCTCGGTGCCAAAGCCGCCCGCGCCGGTCGGCAGCAGCATCCGGTGGTCGTCCACAATCGTCACGTTTTCTGCTGCAATCGTCTCGCCCAGCTTACCCGCCAGGAACGACGCACTGCGCCAGATGGCGTCGCCCGAGGCCGCCTCAAACACCGACCCGATCAGCGAGCGCGCCACCTCCGGCGCAAACACGATGGGTACTCGCTGCGTGGGCACGCGCCGCGCTCCGAACCGCCTCAAGGTCCGTCGCGCCGCCTCCTGTCCAACCGCCTCAGGAGATTCCAGATGCGCGAAACTCCGAGCGCTCGA
>JARLJI010000086.1 GCA_031291295.1 Rhodoferax sp.
ACAAGCGCACCGGGACGACGCGCCTGTGCACCTGGATCATCTGCTGGCGCTGTTGAACGGATACGAATCGGTGCACCAATTCTCTGACGAGGAAGCAGCGGCGCTGGCACCTATGACGGCGCTATGCCACGCCGAATTTGCGCTGACGGAAGCAGACTACTTTCTGGGTGTGCTGCATTCAGCGGAGAAGGCGAGGCTGGCCACCAACGGCTACCTGGTGGGCCATGCGCAGTGGTATCGCGGCCCTGGTGGCCGCCGCCTGCTGGATGCGCTGCGCGGTTGGGCAAAGGCACGCGAGCGAAAGGCGGAGGGTTAATGAGCTGGACCACGATTGCCTATTACCTCACGACGCACTGGCTGGAGATTGCAGGTACGGTCACTACCGTGCTGGGTATCTGGCTGACTACGCGGCGTACGCTGTGGTGCTGGCCGGTGGTTCTGGCTGCAGATGTGATCTACCTGATCGTGTTCTATCGCGCTCAGTTGCTGAGTGATGCGCTGCTGCAGATTTTCTTTGTGGCGTTCACACTGTACGGCTGGTGGCACTGGTGGCGCGGAGTGCGCGAAGAGGGCGAGGTGCGCGTGGTTCCACTGGCCCTGCGCAGCCTGGCGATAGCGCTGATTGCCGGGGCGGCGGGGAGCCTGGTGCTGGGAGAACTGGCCAAGCGCCTGCACGCGGCACTGCCCTACCTGGACGCAACGCTGACCAGCTACAGCCTGGTGGCGAGTTGGTGGCAGGCGCGCAAGCACACCGCCAACTGGTGGCTGTGGATCGTGGTGGACCTGGTGTACATCGGCGAGTACCTCTACAAAGATCTGTGGCCCACGGCCCTGCTGTATGCAGGGCTGGTGGCGCTGGCGGCACTGGGTCTGCGCGATTGGCGGCGCGCGGCGGCTGCCAGTTAGATCGCGATCTGCACTGCGTTTTTGAGGGGTTCGCCGGCGATGTAACGGCGCAGTTCGTCGGCGGCGACCTTGACGGCGCGCGGCGCAAACTGCGGGCTCGACCCGGCCACATGTGGTGTGAGCAACAGGTTGGGACAGCTCCACAACGGGTGTCCTTCGGGCAAAGGTTCGGGGTCGGTGACGTCGAGGGCGGCGCGGATCCGGCCCGTGTGCAGCGCATCGACCAGCGCGTTAGTGTCCACAATGGGCCCGCGCGCGGAGTTGACCAGCAACGTGCCCTGGGACATGAGGGCGAACTGGCGTGGACCGATGAGTTGAGACGTCTCCGCAGTTGCGGGCAGAATCAGCACAACCACTTCTGCGTGCGGGAGCAAGTTATCGAGTTCGCTGACCGGATGAACAAGCGGTTCCGTGCGCGCGCGGCGAGCTATACGCACCATGTTCACGTTGAACGGCGAAAGCATCCGCTCAATTTCCTTGCCTATGGCGCCGTAGCCGACCAGCAAGACATTCTTGCCGGTGAGTTCCTCCAGCATGACGGGCGGAGCGAGCGGGCGTGCATCGCCGGTGATGCGTGTATAGTACGCGGTGGCTTCAAAGCGGCGCTTCCACACACCGGCTCTCTGAATATCGTGATACAGCGGATGGTACTTCAGCATGGCGAGAATCGCGGCCAGGGTCCACTCCGCGGTGGAGATGTTGTGGGCTCCGCGCGCATTGCAGATGGTGACATGGGGCCCGACAGTGGCGGGAATCCATTCCGTACCCGCCATAAGGGCCAATACCAGCTGCACGCCGCGCAGGTGCGGCCATGTGCGCAGGGCACGGGTGGGGTAGGGATCGGGGATCCACACGTCGATCTCGACGTCGCGGTCGAGTTTATCTGAAAGCGCGATGAGTTCGACCTCCCGGGGGAACCGGGAGAAGAGTTCGGCGGCAAGCGTTGCTGGGTATCCCACTCGTAGCATGTGTTTTGATTGGCCCGCTGCACACGGACGTCTGACCCTTATGCTACACGGCGTCTGCAAGGCGTGGTAACGTAGCGTGGATTCAATACCAGCCAGGAAATATCTTCGAAATCAGGGCCGGCCGGAATTTGTTGACGGGGATGGAAGACGCATTCAGCCGACGGGATCTCAGCGCCGGCAGGCTCCGAAAGAAGTGTGCATCGAAGGACGGTTTCTCGATGCAGATAACTCAAGTGTGATTCAATGAAACGGCGTGGTTGCTGTGAGTTGCACAAGCATGGACACGGAGTTTGCCCGTATGATGAGCAGGGAAAAACGATGCCCTGCGTTCCTGGGCTGCTGGCGCAGGAATGCGTGAGGTTGGTCACCGCGGGGAGATGATCGGCCAGATGAAACTGTAGTGATGAGTTTTGCCGGCGGCATTTTGAACCTATGCGGCTGATGGCCCACAAGACGCGGTCGCAACAGCAGCTTGCCATCAAGCTGCGCGTGGAGCGGCCTGCGGACCGGCGCTGGCTAAGTTGGGAGCACCGGCGATTGCTGATCCACGCGGCGAAGACCGCACTGGCAGCCGCACTATGCTGGTGGCTGGCATTGCGCTTTGGCCTGCACGACGGCTATTGGGGCGCCATCAGTGCAATCATCGTGCTGCAATCGAACTTTGGCGCCACCATTACGGCATCGCGGGATCGGATTCTGGGTACCGTGATCGGCGCGTTGTTTGGCTTCTCGTTCTCTTTGTTCGGCGTGCTGCCCTGGAACTATATTCTTGCCGTCATCGCCGCGGTGGTGGTGTGCGGACTTCTGGGACTGCGTAGTAGTTCACGATTGGCCGGTGTGACCATCACCATCGTCATGCTGGTGCAAAAAACCGGCTCGCACTGGACTGTCGCACTGGACCGTGTGAGCGAAGTTTTTCTGGGTATCGTGGTGGCCCTGGTCATTGCCACGCTGGTGTTTCCTGACCGCGCCCGGCTGCGCCTGCGGGATGGCCTGGCGCAAGAGTTCCTAGTCCTGGGCGCATTTTTCGAGGCTATTCTGCAAGGCTTTCGCGGAGAGCCGGCGGAGAACCTAGCGGCGCTGCGCGAAGACGCTCTGGCCGTGCTGCGCGCCAACAACCACCTGCTGGAAGCGGCGCGGAATGAGCCCTCTGGCGGCCCGGGGTGGCGCGAAGGGCTGGGCATGCTGGCACAGTTTGGGCGGTCCATTTTCGATGCCCTGGTAGCGCTGGAGTTCGCCGTGAAGGACAGCCATGAGGATGGGTATGCGCTGCAACTGGAACCCGCGCTAGGCCGGTTGGCCGTGGATATTCGTACCGGCTTCCATTACGTAGGAAGCTGCATCCATAGCTGGCGCTTTCACGTGGCGCCGGAGGGGATCAACCTGGAAGAGGACATTGCGCAGCTGGAGGCGCGCATGGATGCGGTGCGGCACACGGGATCGCGCTTTTCGCAGGCCGAAATTCTGCGCGCCTACGCGGTGCAACTACACCTGAAACAGATTGCGCGGCTGCTGCGCGCCTCGCGCGTGGAGACCAGCCGTGCTATTGGCGAGGCGCAGAAGTAAAAGAGTGCGGCTACGCGAAGAACTTTCGCAGCGCATCTACGCAGTCTTCTATTTCCTTGATGGTGATGGCGTAGCCAAAGCGTAGATGCCCCTCACCCTGGGCGCCGAAGACCGAACCGGGAATGGTGGCGATGTGCGCCTTGTCAAGCAGGATGTGCGCGGCGGTGCGGCTGGTCTTATTGA
>JARLJI010000087.1 GCA_031291295.1 Rhodoferax sp.
CGCCGCGGCGCGCGCTGCAGGCCCGCGGCCTGCGCCCGCAGCGCCGCCAGCGCATCGGTTTCGCCGTGCCGCGCGCCGTCGTCGAGTGCGAAAGGGGCGCGGCCCGCATAGGCCTCGGTGTCGCCCCGCCCGTCGATCCAGTGCTGGCGCGGCGTCGGCAGGCCCTGGCGCACATCGATCACGGCATCCGGGTCGGTATACGGCCCCGAGGTGTCGTACACCGTGACGGCCTCGCCGTTGCTCTGCAGGATTTCGCGCAGCGGCACCTGGATGCCAAGCGCGCCCGTGACGTAGCGCTTGCGCGACGCCGGCAGCGGCTCACGGGTCAGGTTGATGAATTGGGCTAATTTGTCGGGTGCATTCATGGCAAAGTCTCCTGGTCAATGACACATTGCTCCGAAGGATGGCGGCAACAATGCGAACTGAAAGGAGACGGCACGATGCCCCAAGGGCACATGCAGACCATCGTCTGGCTCTTCTTACGCCGGTACAAACCGGATCAAGTTCGCGGGTTTGGAAACCATCTCAGCGCAGATCCTGCGCACCCCGGGCGGCGCCAGTATAGGCGAAATGGCGCGACTGCGCGATTACGACAAATCGATTTCGTCGTCGTCCGGGGCAAAGCGCTTTTCCCGCTCGTAGGGAAAAACGTCGTACACGTGACCCTGCGCGATGAGCTCCTTGCGCGCCTGCCAGAACGAGGCGTCGAGCAGATCGGCGTGGTGCTTGAGGAAGACCGCGCGCACCTGCGGATTGCCGAGCAGGAAAGGGCCGAAGGTTTCGGGAAAGACGTCGTGCGGGCCGACCGTGTACCAGACCTCGCCGCTCATCTCCTCCTCTTCGTTGCGCGGCTCGGGGACGCGGCGGAAGTTGCAGTCGGTGACGTATTCGATTTCGTCGTAGTCGTAGAACACCACCTTGCCATTGCGCGTGATGCCGAAGTTCTTCCAGAGCATGTCGCCGGGAAAAATGTTGGCGGCCACCAGGTCCTTGATGGCGTTGCCATATTCGATCACGGCGCGCTCGACCTGCGCCCTGGCCCGCGGATCGTCCATCCCCAGATCAAAGGCTTCCTGCAGGTAGATGTTGAGCGGGATCATGCGCCGCTCGATATACAGGTGCTTGATGATGACCTCCAGATGGCCATCGCCGGCGCGGTCGCTGATCTCGAGCTGGCTGGGTGCGAACTTGCGGATTTCCTCAATCAGCTCGTCCTCGAAGCGCTCGCGCGGAAACGCCACCTCGCTGTATTCCAGCGTGTCGGCCATGCGGCCCACGCGGTCGTGCTGCTTGACCAGCAGGTACTTGCCCTTGATCTGCTCGCGCGTGGTTTCCTTTTGCGGCGGGAAGTAATCCTTGATGAGCTTGAACACGAACGGGAACGACGGCAAATCGAACACCAGCATCACCATGCCCTTGATGCCGGGCGCGATGCGGAACTTGTCGGAGGAATAACGCAGGTGGTGCAGAAAGTCGCGGTAAAACAGCGTCTTGCCCTGCTTGGCCAGGCCCAGCGCGTTGTAGATTTCGGTGCGCGGCTTGCGCGGCATCATGCTGCGCAAAAATTGCACGTAGGCCGAGGGAATCTCCATCTCCACCATGAAGTAGGCCCGCGCAAAGCTGAACAGGACCAGCAGGTCGTCTTCGCCAAACAGGGCCGCATCGATCACCAGCTTGCCGTGCCTGTTGTGCAGGATCGGCAGGGCAAACGGGATCTCGACAAAGCCATTGATGATCTTGCCGACCACATAGGCCCCCTTGTTGCGAAAGAACAGGCCCGACAGCACCTGTATCTGAAAATTGGCCCGCAGCTTGACGTTGCTGAGCCGGTGGTTCATGGCCCGCAGCACATACCCCGCATCGCGGTCCAGGTCTTCAAACGGACAGCGCAGGTCAAAGTCGTTCACCATCTGCTTGAGAACGTCGCGCAGGGTCTCGCGCGTGGGGTAGTAGGCACGGTAGGTCGGGCGTGCGGCGGGATCGGGGTTCTCGATGTACTCGGTGCTGACCGCCGGGCGCACAAAAATAAAGTCGTTGTGAAAGTGGGTGCGGTGCAGGATTTTGGTGGTGACCGAGTTGAAAAAGGTTTCGGCCAGCTCGGGCTGGTAGTGGTCCACCAGCAGCCCGATGAAATGCAGCTTGACCTGCTGCCACACCTCCATGGGCAGCGCGCCGGCCTTGAACTCGCGCTCCAGCCGGGTAAAGCATTCACGCACGCGCAAATCGTAAAACTCGATGCGCTCCCGCTGCGCGCGCTGCTGCCCGTGCCAGTCGGCAGTCTCGAAGCGGTGCTTGGCGCGCGCTGACTCCGTGCGGAACAACCGGTAGTGGCGGTTGAAGCCATCCACCATGGCCTTGGCGATGTCGTAGGCCAGCGGCGAATCCAGGCGCTGCGGGAACATCTCAGCCGCTCCCTAGCGCCCGGCGCAACCCGCGAGAAACGACACCCGCACACCCCAGCCAAGACCACCAGGAACACCGCGGAACCGGCTTTGCCGGTCCGCCGGTGTTGCCCCCTGCAAGGGGGTTGGCGCAGCGACACGCAGTGCGCGCAGCCTGGGGGTGAGTGTCATCCTAGCTCCGCGCGGCGATCACGCTGTCGATGGCGGCGCGGTACAGGGGCTGGAGGGTTTCGGGGCTGGAGACGGTCATCTTCAGGTCCTGCAAAAGCCCGTCGTTCACGCCGAAGGCCCAGCCGTGAATGCTGACCTTCTGGCCGCGTCCCCAGGCGTCCATCATGACGGTGCTGACGCAGACATTCACCACCTGCTCGATCACGTTGATGTCGCACAGGGCGTCGGACCGGTTCGCTTCGGGCAGGGCCTCCAGCAGCGCCCGGTGACGGTCGCGCACATCCTGGATGTGGCGAATCCAGTTGTCGGCCAGGCCGATGCGGGCATTTTCCAGCGCCGCCTGCACGCCGCCGCAACCATAGTGACCGACCACCATGATGTGCTCGACCTTGAGCCGCTCGACCGCGAACTGGATCGCCGACAGCGCGTTCAGGTCCGAATGCACCACCACGTTGGCGACATTGCGGTGCACGAACACCTCGCCCGGGTCGAGCCCGGTGATCTGGTTCGCCGGCACCCGGCTGTCGGAGCAGCCGATCCACATGTATTTGGGCGTTTGCTGCTTCACCAGACTGGTGAAAAAGCCGGGGCGCTCGCGCTCCATCTGCGCCGCCCAGTTGCGGTTGTAATGAAACAGGTCGTGAATCGTCGGAGCAGTCATGCGGTCATCTTAATTTATCGGCGCCGGCTACGCCTCACATCGTCTCGCTGAACAATTCGCGCCCGATCAGCATGCGGCGAATTTCGCTGGTGCCCGCGCCGATTTCGTACAGCTTGGCGTCACGCCACAGGCGCCCCAGCGGGTACTCGTTGATGTAGCCGTTGCCGCCAAAAATCTGGATGCCGTCGCCGGCCATGCGGGTGGCCTGCTCGGCGCACCACAGGATCAGGCTGGCGCAGTCCTTGCGCACCTGGCGCACATGCTCGCTGCCCAGCGCATCGAGGTTCTTGCCCACGGTGTAGCAGTAGGCGCGGCCGGCCTGCAGCACGGTGTACATGTCGGCGACCTTGCCCTGGATCAGCTGGAACTCGCCAATGCTCTGGCCGAACTGCTTGCGGTCATGGATGTAGGGCACCACGTTGTCCATCACCGCCTGCATGATGCCGATCGGCCCGGCCGACAGCACCGCGCGCTCGTAGTCCAGCCCGCTCATCAGCACCCTGGCGCCGCTGTTCAGCCCGCCCAGAATCTGGCTGGCCGGCACCTCGACGTTGGTGAACACCAGCTCGCCCGTGTGGCTACCGCGCATGCCGAGCTTGTCGAGCTTTTGCGCGATGGAAAAGCCCTTCATGCCCTTTTCGATGATGAAGGCGGTGACGCCGCGCGCACCCAGCTCGGGCTCGGTCTTGGCATACACCACCAGCGTGTCGGCATCGGGCCCGTTGGTGATCCACATCTTGTTGCCGTTGAGCAGGTAGTAGCCGCCCTTGTCCTCGGCTTTCAGCTTCATGCTGATCACGTCGGAGCCGGCGCCCGGCTCGCTCATGGCCAGCGCGCCGACGTGCTCGCCGGAAATCAGTTTGGGCAGGTATTTCTTGCGCTGGGCCTCGCTGCCGTTGCGCTTGAGCTGGTTCACGCACAGATTGCTGTGCGCGCCGTAGGACAGGCCCACCGAGGCGCTGGCGCGCGAAATTTCTTCCATCGCGATCATGTGGGCCAGGTAGCCCATGTTGGCGCCGCCATACTCTTCGCTCACGGTGATGCCGAGCACGCCCAGATCGCCCATCTTGCGCCACAGATCCATTGGGAACTGGTCGCTGCGGTCGATCTCCGCTGCGCGCGGCGCAATCTCGGTCTGCGCAAAATCGTGCACGGCGTCGCGCAGGGCGTCGATGTCTTCGCCGAGCTGAAAGTTGAGTCCTGGCATGTTCATGGTGTGTCTCCGTCGCAAGGGGGTTGAAATACGTTAATAGGTTTTGGGCACGGGCACCAGCGTTTGCTGCATCACCGCGCAGTCACTTTGCTTGCCGTGCTGGTCCAGATGCACCACCTGCGCGGTGGTCACGATGATGCGCTTGCCGGCCTTCACCACCTGACCCGTCGCCCGCAGTTCGCCGCCCTCGTAGGCGGCCAGGAAGTTGATCTTGTACTCGACCGTGGTCACCTCCATGCCCTCGGGCACGAGGGTCAGCGCGGCATAGCCGCCGGCAATGTCGGCCAGCGCACCCATCGCGCCGCCATGAAAGCCGCCCTGCTGCTGCGTGACCTTGTCCGAATGGGGCAAGGCCATCTCGCACAGGCCGGGCTCCACGCGCAGCAGCCGCGCGTCCAGATGCCGCATCATGCCCTGCCGGCTGAAGCTGGCCTCGATGCGCCGGAACAGCTCGGTGTCAGGCGCGCCGGGGGGAGATGTCGCAGAAGTGGGTTCGGTCATGAGCGGGAAAGATTGAAGTTGACGTGAATGCGCTAGCGGGCTTTTTCGGCCTTCTCGACCTTGGCAAGAAGGGCCCTCGCCTCTTTTTCGTGCGTTTTGACCTCGTCCAGATTCGCCAGCAATTCGGCCATCTGCTGCTCCAGCTGCTGGCGGTGATTCGCCAGCACGGCCAGGAATTTCTTCAACTGCGGCGCGGTGTCGCGCGGGCTGTCGTAGCTGTCGATGATCTCCCGGGCCTCCGTCAGGCTCAGGCCCAGCCGCTTGGCACGCAGCGTGAGCTTGAGCCGGGTGCGGTCGCGCGCGCTGTACACGCGGTTGCGCCCGCCCGGGCCTTCACGTTCGGGCTGCAGCAGCTGCATGTCCTCGTAGAAGCGGATGGCGCGCGTGGTCAGGTCAAACTCTTTGGCAAGGTCGCTGATCGTGTAGGTGATGGCCATGGCGGAAAATGTGCAGAACAAATGTGCGGAGCGGGAAGGCTTTGACCCAAGGTGACACTGCAAACGCTGCAGTGTCCATACAATGCACGATTACACCTTACGTTTACGTAAACGTCAACATCCACCGCCGTCCGCCATGAACCTGCTCGAACAACAACTCCACTATCCTCTGGGCGACGTTTTGCCCGAGCCCGGCACCGCCCTCGAGGTCGCACCGGGCGTGCGCTGGATCCGCATGAGCCTGCCGTTTGCGCTGAACCACATCAACCTGTGGCTGCTGCGCGACGAGATGGACGGCCCGAATGGCCCGGTCGAGGGCTGGACCATCGTGGACTGCTGCATCAGCCAGGACGAGTCGAAGGCCCAGTGGGAAGCCATCTTTGCGACCCAGCTCCAGGGCCTGCCGATCCTGCGCGTGATCGTGACCCACATGCACCCGGACCACATCGGCCTGGCGCACTGGCTGTGCGAACGCTGGCAGGCGCCGCTGTGGATCAGCGCCACCGACTACAACGTGGCCCGCCTGAGCACCCGGGGCACCACCGGCTTTGGCGGCGAGAGCGCCGCCCGGTTCTTTGCCTCGCACGGCCTCACCGACCCCGACTCGGTCGAGAAAATCCGCGCCCGCACCAACTACTACCCCAGCCTGGTGCCCGACGTGCCGCGCAGCTTCCATCGCCTGATGGACGGCTACACGGTGCGCATCGGCGGGCGCGACTGGACCTGCATCAGCGGCTACGGCCACGCGCCGGAGCACATTGCGCTGCACTGCCCTGAACTGAACATTCTGATCGGCGGCGACATGATGCTGCCGCGCATCTCGACCAATGTGAGCGTGTACGACGTCGAGCCCGAGAGCAATGCGCTGACGCAATTCCTCGACTCCATCGACAAATTCAGCGCACTGGATGCCGACACCCTGACCCTGCCCTCGCACGGCAAGCCGTTCAAGGGCCTGCACAAGCGCATCGAGCAGTTGCACGACCACCACCGCGACCGGCTGGCCGAAGTCATGGATGCGTGCCAGCAGAGGCCCTGCCACGCCGCCGACATCCTGCCCATCATGTTCAAGCGCCCGCTCGACCTGCACCAGACGACGTTTGCCATGGGCGAGGCGGTCGCGCATCTGCACGCGCTGTGGTACGGCGGCCAGCTGCGCCGCACGCTGGGCGGCGACGGCATCTACCGCTTCAGCGCCGCCTGATCGGCCCGCCGGGCCTCAATCCCAGCGCGGCAGCGCCTCTTCCTTGAGCTGCCCGCGCAATTCGGTGTAGTCGGGCATCACGGTGCGCACCGTGTCCCAGAAACGCGGGCTGTGGTTCATCACGCGCAAATGGCTCAGCTCGTGCGCCACCACGTAGTCGATGATGGGCTGGCGGAAATGGATCAGGCGCCAGTTCAGGCGGATCGAGCCGTCCGCGCTGGCGCTGCCCCAGCGTGTGCCGGCATTGCTCAGCGCGAGGCGGCGCCATTGCACGTCCAGGCGCGGCGCGAAATGGTTCAGCCGCTCCAGAAATATGCGCCGCGCCTGGCGCATCAGCCAGGCCTGCACGGCATCGCGGATCTGCGCCGGCGTGGCGCTGAGCGGCAGCCCGAGGCGCAGGCTCAGCCGCGGCGCGCCGGACAGCGCCCCATTCTGCGCACCGGCATCGGCGTCGCTCTGGAGCACGGCCCCGACCTCGCTGAACGCATGGCGCGGATCGAGCACGATGACGACGCGCTCGCCCAGAAATGGCAGCGTGGCGCCGTCCTTCCACTCGATCCGGTTCGATTCGAGCCGGCCCTGGCGCTCGCGCGCTTCGCCCAGTTTTTTCACGACCCAGGTGGACTTTTCGCGCAGCGCGGCATCCACCTCGTGCAGCGGCACCCACTTGGGCGCGCTCACCACCAGGCCGTCCGGCCCCACCGCGAAGCCGATGGTGCGGCGCTTGCCGCGCCGGAATTCGTAGGCCACGACGGCGCCTGACAACTGCGCCTCGCGGTTCGCGCGCGGATGCCGGAAGGTGGCGGGCGCCAGCATCTGGTCGAGTGGCCGGGCGGCCTCGTTCGCCGCAGCCGTGACTACAAATTCGATAGCTGGTTGTGCAGGCTCTGCGGGGGCTACAGCCTTATTTCTCTTAAGAACCGGCGGCGCGGGCGGCTCCGGCCCAAACAGGTCCAGCGTGAACTGAAGCAGCCCGCGCATCATCGCGATTCAGCGCCGGCGATCGGCGTCGGCTCCGGCAGGCAAAGCGGTGGCCGCGGGCCCCGGCCCGTAGGCCTCGGGGTCGAGCCGGCGCATCTCGGCCTCGATCCAGGCCTGCACCTCGCGCATCAGCTCGTCGGGCTTTCGCCCAACGCTGGCGATCGGCTTGCCGATGGAAATGTCCACGACGCCCGGCGCCTTGATGAAGGCCTTGCGCGGCCAGCACTTGGCCGACGTCACCGCAATCGGGATCACCGGCACGCCGCACTGGATCGCCAGCCGGGTGCCGCCCGATTTGTAGGTGCCCGCCTGGCCGCGCGGGATGCGCGTGCCCTCAGGGAACATGATGACCCAGGTGCCCTGCTTCATGAGCCGCTTGCCCTGAGCCACCACCTTGCTAAAGGCCCGTGCGCCCTGGCTGCGGTCGATGTGGATCATGTCCATGCGCGCCATGCTCCAGCCGAAAAACGGCACGTACAGCAGCTCGCGCTTGAACACATAGGCCAGCGGGTGCGGCATGATGGCCGGCATCACCAGCGTCTCCCAGGTCGACTGGTGCTTGACCAGCAGCACCGCCGCCTCCAGCTCGCCCTGCGGCAGGTTCTCCCAGCCCGTGATGCGGTTCTGGATGCCCAGGATCACGGTGCCGCTGTTCACCGCCAGTTTGAGCCAGCCCGCGCAGATCCAGTACATGCGCGTGCTGCTCACGAACAGCGACGCGATGATGGCGAAGGTGGCCCACGGAATCACCGTGATGGCCATCCACAGCAGATGCAAGAGCGAGCGGATCAGGCGCATGTCAAGCCATCTCGGTCGCGCGCGCGGGCTGCGGACTGGCCTCGCGCGCGATGACGAACGAGGCAAATGCCGCCAGGTCCTCATGCACCATCGTCCCCGCGGGAAA
This sequence comes from Rhodoferax sp., assembly GCA_031291295.1. GTDB lineage: Bacteria > Pseudomonadota > Gammaproteobacteria > Burkholderiales > Burkholderiaceae_C > Rhodoferax_A. The sequence goes on from JARLJI010000087.1 coordinate 8,475, forward strand.
GGCCTGGGGCAACGGCTCGCCGCAGGCCAGCCGGTCGCGGAACTGCGCGCCCTGGCCCGTCAGCAGCAAATGGACCTCGCAGCCGGCCGCGACCCCGGCCCGGATGTCGCGCAGGCTGTCGCCCGCGGTCGGCACGTTCTTGAGCTCGACGCCGTAGCGCTCGCCGATCAGCTCGAACAGGCCGGCCCGGGGCTTGCGGCAGGCGCAGCCCTCGTCGGGTGCGTGCGGGCAGAAGAACACCGCATCGATTCGCCCGCCCTGGGCCGCCAGCAGCTTGTGCATCTTGGCGTGGATCAGGTTCAGCGAGGCCATGTCGAACAGCCCGCGCCCCAGCCCCGGCTGGTTCGCTGCCACCACCACGTGCCAGCCCGCATGGTTGAGCCGCGCAATCGCCTCCAGCGCGCCGGGCATCGGAATCCATTCGTCGGCGGTCTTGACGAAATCCTCGCTGTCCCAGTTGATGGTGCCGTCGCGGTCGAGGATCACGAGCTTCATGGTGTTCAACCCTTAAGTCGCCAGTTGGGAGAGATCGGCCACGCGGTTCATGGCGTCGTGCAGGCTTTTGAGCAGGCCCAGGCGGTTCAGGCGCAGATCCAGCGCTTCGGCATTCACCATCACGCCGTCGAAAAAGGCATCGACCGGCGCACGCAGCGCCGCCAGCGTCTGCAGCGAGGCCGTGTAGTCGCCGGCCTCGAACTGCGCATTGGCCTGCGCCGCGACTTGGTTCATGGCCGCGAACAACGCAATCTCTGCAGGCTCTTTCAGCAGCAGTTCGCTGACATGCGGGTCCACCTCGGGCGCCTTCTTCAGGATGTTGCCGATGCGCTTGTTGGCGGCGGCCAGCGCGGGCGCCTCGGGCAGCACGGCAAAGGCGCGCACGGCGGCCAGACGCTTGGGCACATCCCCCAATTGCTGCGGCCGGTGGCTCAGCACCGCCTCCACCTCCTGGGCGCTCGATCCCTGCTCCCGCAGGACGCCGGCCAGGCGTTCATAGATAAAGACAACCAGCTGCTCCCGTCGCTCTTTGAGTTGGTGCTCGAACGCCGTAAATTTGTCGTCGACGAGACTCTGGTTGTCGATCAACCCGACGAGTTGATCTTCCAGTTCCGTTCCCCGTAAAAAGAAACTTCCAAAACCAGCGCCCACCAGAGAGGTCAAGCTGATGGGCAATTCCCGCTCCATCAACATGCGGATGACGCCCAGGGCATGGCGCCTGAGGGCATACGGATCCCGGTCGCCCGTCGGCGCCTGGTCAATGCCGAACATCCCGGCCAGCGTTTCGATCTTGTCCGCCAACGCCACGGCGAGGCCGACATAGCTGCGGGGGAGGGCATCCCCTGAAAATCGGGGCCGGTAGTGATCCTCGATCGCGAAGGCCACCTCTTCCGGCAGGTGGTCGTGCAAGGCGTAGTAGCGCCCCATGACCCCCTGCAACTCCGGAAACTCCCCCACCATGTCCGTCAACAGATCGACCTTCGCCAGAGAGGCCGCCTGGGCGGCTTTCGTCGCGAGAAGGTCGCCACCCAGCGCGGCGCCGATCGCGGTGGCGATCGCCCGAACGCGCTCGGTGCGCTCGCCCTGCGTGCCGAGCTTGTTGTGATAGACCACCTTGCCGAGCTGCGCCACGCGCGAGGCCAGCGATTTCCTGCGATCCTGGTCGAAGAAGAACTTGGCGTCGGCCAGCCGCGGGCGCACCACGCGCTCGTTGCCCTGTACCACCGCGCTGGCATCCTCGGGCGTGATGTTGCTGACGACCAGGAACTGGTTGGCCAGCTTGCCCTTTGCATCGAGCAGCGGAAAGTACTTCTGGTTCGCCTTCATCGTCAGGATCAGGCATTCCTGCGGCACCTCGAGAAACTGCGGCTCGAACGCGCACACCAGCACGTTCGGGCGCTCGACCAGCGCGGTCACTTCGTCGAGCAGCGCATCGTCATGGATCGGCTGGAGCGCTGCGTGCGACGTCCCGCCCGCGCCGCCGCCCGCCTTGAGCGCGGCCGCGGCCAGCTGGCGCACGATCTCGGCGCGGCGCGCCTCGAAGCTGGCGATCACCGCACCGTCCTCGGCCAGTTGCTGCGCGTAGCTGTCGGCGTTGCGCAGCACGACCGGATCAACCCGCGCCTCGAAGCGATGGCCATGCGTGTCACGCCCGGCCTGCAGGCCCAGCGCCTGCACCGGCACCACGTCGGCGCCATGCAGCGCGAGCAGGCCATGCGCCGGGCGCACAAAGCTCACGCTGCTCCAGCCCGGCAGCTCGCAGCCGCTCTCCAGCTGGTAGCTCATGACCTTGGGGATGGGCAGTTTGGCCAGCGCTTCTATGAGCGCGCCTTCAAGCCCAACCTGTAGCGCCTCACCCGCAGCCAGGTCCTCACGATGTTTCAACACCTGTTTGCCGTTCTCTTCCACAACAAAGATGCGCTCCTTCATCACCCAATCGATGTCGACTTCAGGGTGATACAGCTTTGTTTGGATTCGCTTTATAAGTTGTGGTGTTGGTTTGCCATCTGCGCCGAGTCCAACCGAGGCTGGCATGAGCGTTGTCGGAGGCTTCGGCCGAGGCTGCGAAACATTGCGAACATCCGTGACGTGCACAGCGAGGCGACGGGGAGACGCAAATGCTGTTTTGGCCGATTCAGCACTCAGGAAGTCGCGTTGCTCAAGCCCGGTAAAGATTCCCTCGGCGAAGGCATCTCCGAGTTTCTTGAGGGCTTTCGGAGGCAGCTCTTCCACAAACAGTTCAACCAGAAGGTTTTGCGTTGTCATTTTTATGCGGCCTTCTTCGTCATCTGCGCCACCCACTCGCGCGGCGCCATCGGGAAGCCCAATCGCTCGCGGCTCTCGAAATAACTTTGCGCCACAGCGCGCGCCAGGTTGCGGATGCGGCCGATGTAGGCGGCGCGCTCGGTCACGCTAATGGCACCGCGCGCGTCCAGCAAATTGAAGCTGTGCGCAGCCTTGAGCACCTGCTCGTAAGCCGGCAGCGCGAGCTGCACCTCGATCATGTGCTTCGCCTGCTTCTCGTGCGCCGCAAAGGCGGTGAACAAAAAGTCGGCATCGCTGTGCTCGAAGTTGTACCGGGATTGCTCGACCTCGTTCTGGTGGTACACATCGCCGTAGGTCACGCCGGGCGCCCATTCGAGGTCGAAAATGCTTTCCTTGCCCTGGAGGTACATCGCCAGGCGCTCCAGCCCGTAGGTGATCTCGCCCGTGATGGGCCGGCAGTCGATGCCGCCGACCTGCTGGAAGTAGGTGAACTGCGTGACCTCCATGCCGTTCAGCCAGACCTCCCAGCCCAGGCCCCAGGCGCCCAGCGTCGGGTTCTCCCAGTCGTCCTCGACAAAGCGGATGTCGTTCTTCTTCAGATCGAAGCCCAGCGCCGTGAGGCTGCCCAGGTACAGCTCCAGGATGTTGGCCGGCGCGGGTTTGAGCACCACCTGGTACTGGTAGTAGTGCTGCAGCCGGTTCGGGTTCTCGCCGTAGCGCCCGTCCTTCGGGCGGCGGCTCGGCTGCACGTAGGCGGCCTTCCACGGCTCTGGCCCGATTGCTCTCAAAAACGTAGCAGTGTGCGAAGTCCCGGCGCCGACTTCCATGTCATAAGGCTGCAAAAGCGCGCAGCCCTGGGCGTCCCAGTAGGACTGCAGGGTCAGGATGATTTGCTGAAAGGTCAACATATAGGTGATGGGCGCGCCGACGGGCTCGGCGCAAACGGTAAGGGAGCAGGCACACGCCCGCCTGAGCCCTGATTTTACGGGCCTTCCGGCGCCCCACCGCTGCGCCGGCGCTGCCACAGCGCCAGCGCCACGCAAAGCAGCCCCAGCGCCCACAGCGGCCACAGGCCCAAGCGCGACACCCACCAGGCGTAAGGCGTGATGCCGTTGCGCCCCTGCACCTCGCCCACCAGCAGGCCGCGCGTGGCGCGCGGCAGCGCGCGCGTCACGTGGCCGCGGTAGTCGATGATCACGGTGGGCCCGGTGTTGGTGGCGCGGATCATGGGCCGCTCGAACTCCAGCGCACGCATGCGCGAGATCTGCAAGTGCTGGTCGATCGCCACGGTGTCGCCGAACCAGCCGATGTTGCTGATGTTGACGAAGATGGTGGGCGCTGCTCCGGCCTCGCCAAAGCGCGCGCCCAGCTCCTCGCCAAACAAGTCTTCGTAGCAGATGTTGGGCGCCAGGCGCTGCCCGTCCACCGTGAACGAGGGCTGCCCGAGCGCGCCGCGGTTGAAGTCGCCCAGCGGGATGTTCATCATCTCGGTGAACCAGCGAAACAGCGGCGGAATGAACTCGCCGAACGGCACCAGGTGGTGCTTGTCGTAGCGGTACGGCGCGGCTTGGCCCGGCGCCAGCCCGAGCGCCGAGTTGGTGTAGCCCTGCTCGTAGCTGCCCAGCGGAATGCCGATCAGCGCGGCCTGCGGCCCGTTCACGCCGGGCCGCGCAAAGCGCTGCTGCAGCGCCGCCCAGTAGCCGTCGGGCAACTGCTGCGGCAGCAGCGGAATGGCGGTCTCGGGCGCCACCACCAGCGGCGTGCGCGCCGCCTGCAGGCGCTCGCCATACCACTGCAGCGCCAGCGGAATGCCGCTGCCGCCCTGGAATTTTTCGTCCTGCGGGATGTTGCCCTGCAGCAGCGTCACGCCCAGCGTCCCGCTGTCGGTGCTCCAGGGGTGCCGCGCCAGACCGACCAGCACGGCCACGGGAATAAGGGCCGCCAGCAGCCCCCACGGGCGCAGCACCAGCGTCGCCCCCGGTCGGCGCAGCCAGGTGGCCATCAGATACGCCACAAAGGTGGCGATCCAGCCCACGCCGAAAACGCCCACGCTGCTGGCAAACACGCCCAGCGCATCGATCTGCGCATAGCCGCCCGCGCCCCACGGAAAGCCGGTGAACCACTGGTCGCGCGCGAGTTCGGCGAGCAGCCACAGCGCTGCAAAAAGAATAGCAGATAGCCCATTGCTGGCGGGGGCTAGGACCACAAAAGCCGCACAAGCCGCGGCGTAGTACAGCGCCAGCAGTCCCGCCAGGGCGGCGACCGCCAGCACCGTCAGCGCGGCCGGCAGGCCGCCGTAGGTGTGCATGGAAATGAACAGCCACCAGAACGTGCCGCCAAGCCAGGCCAGCGCAAACACCCAGCCCAGCCAGGCCGCGCGGCGCCAGTCGTTGTCGGCACGGCAGCCATCCACCTGCCAGGCCAGCGCGCCCAGGGACAGCAGTTGCAGCCACCAGACCGGTGCGCCTGGCGCCAGCCCAAAGGCGAAAGGCCACGCCAGGCTGGCAGCCTGCGCGGCGCCGGCCAGCGCGACCAGCAACAGCGAGCGGATGAGAGAAGCTCGCACTAGCCCGTGAGATCTTCGGCGGCGGCGGGCGAAACCTTGAACCAGCGCACGGCGCCGCCCTTGGTGTGCATCACCACGAAGCTGAGGCCGGCCATCTGGTGTTGTTCACCGCGCTTGGGCACATGGCCCATCTCGTGCGCGATCAGGCCGCCAATGGTGTCGAACTCGTCCTCGGGGTCGGTGCTTGCCAGCTTGACCTCAAAGGCCTCGTTGACGCGCTCGATCGGCGTGTCGCCGCTGACGCGGTAGGTGTGGTCGGCCAGGCCGAAGATGTCGCCCTCGTCCTCGGGGATGTCGAACTCGTCCTCGATCTCGCCGACGATCTGCTCCAGCACGTCCTCGATGGTGATGAGCCCGGCGACGCGGCCAAACTCGTCGATCACGATGGCCAGGTGGTTGCGGTTGCCGCGGAAGTCGCGCAGCAGGTCATTCAACCCCTTGGTCTCGGGCACGAACACCGCGGGGCGCAGGAGCGCGCGGATATTCAGCTCGGGCGCGCGCTGCAATTTCAGCAAATCCTTGGCCAGCAGGATGCCGATGATGTTTTCTTTTTCGCCCTCGAACACCGGAAAGCGCGAGTGCGCGGTCTGGATCACCTCGTGCAGCAACTCGTCGAAGGGCGCGTCGATGTCGATCAGGTCCATGCGCGTGGCGGCGACCATGACGTCGCCGGCCGTCATGTCGGCCATGCGGATCACGCCTTCGAGCATGACGCGGCTCTCGGCGCCGATGACCTGGTTTTCTTCCGCCTCGGCCAGGGTCTGGATCAACTCGGTTCTGGAATCGGGCCCGGGGGAAATGAATTCGGCGACTTTTTGCAGGAAACTGCGCTTGTCTTCCTTCTCATGAAAGCGCGAAGGGTGAGGGTCGGACACAGTGGATGTGCGGTAGTTTTGGACCCTCTAGGATAGCGGATTGGTGTGACACCGCTGCGCGCGGCGCCGCAGCCCGGCCCGGCACGCGCTACGGAGCCGACTTGTCGTGCGCCTCGCGCTCGCCGCGGCGCGTGGCCTGCAGGCCGGCCAAAAAGTCCCAGAACTGCTTGGCCTGGGACTTGAGCTTGTAGTCCATCTCGGCGAACTGCGTCTCCACGATCTCGCTCATGCGGCTGTCCAGCGTGGCGGGCGGCAGGCGCAGGTGCGCCTCGGACTCGGAGCCGTCGCGCTCCACCGTGGCGCCCGCGTTGTGCGCGATCTTCAGCATGGCGGTGTTCTCGGACAGCGCGTGGATGAACATCAGCTCCACGCCTTCATTGCGCGCGTGCATCACGGCGCGGTCGAACAGCCGCGAGCCGTAACCGCGCCCGCGCGCCTGCTTCAGCACCGACACGCCGAACTCCGCGCACGACTTGCACTCGGCGCTGCTGGAAAAAGCCAGGTGCGCCATGGCGATCAGTTCGAGCTTGCGGTTGTAAACGCCAAAAATATCGTCGCGCTCGAAGTTCAGCCCGTCGGTGTAGCGGGTGATCTGCTCGTCGTTGGCCAGGTAGCCAAAGCGCAGATAGCGGTCGTGCTCGTCCAGCGCCAGCAAGTGCCTGTTGATGCGGTCGCGGTGGCCCGGCCCGAGCGAGCGGATCGGCACCAGTACGGGCGTGGGACTGGATTTGGCCTTGGCCTTGGCGAGATCGCTCGCCGCGGGCGAACGAAGCAAGTCGCGCCCGGCGTCCAGGGACGCCTTGATCAAGTCTTTTGTATCAACCATTCTTCCAATATAAGGGTTTTCACTAGTGAATCCAGCTTAAAAAAATCGGAACTTGAAGAATGCAGGGGTATTCATCAAGAATAGTCAATCAAAACCGGATTAAGTCCATATCAGTCATTGATAGTCAGCTATCAACTGCATAGCGGGAATAAGCCCCATTGTCGTGGCAAATCGACACCATCCGTCATACCGGCAGCGCCGTCGTGGCCTTCACCCGGTCCATCACGAAGCTGGTTTTGCAGTCCTGCACGCTCGGGTGCTTGAGCAGCGTGTCCATGATGAAGCGGCTATAGTGCGCCATGTCGGCCATCACCACGCGCAGCAAATAGTCCATCTCGCCGGTCAGCGCGGCGCATTCCACCACCTCGGGCCAGGTCTGCACGCTGGCGCGAAACAGGTCCATCGGGTTGCGCTTGTGGCTCTCGGTGTGCTTTTCCAGCCGCACGTTGATGTAGGCCGTGAGCCCCAGGCCGACCGCCTCCGGCTTGACCAGCGCCACGTAGCGGTCGATCACGCCCGTCGTCTCCAGCCGCTTCACGCGGCGCAGCACGGCGCTGGGCGACAGGCTCACCGCCTCGGCGATCTGGTCGTAGGTGGCGCGCCCATCCGCCTGCAGGCTGCGAAGAATCTGCTTATCGAGCTTGTCGAGTGCTTCCATCGCTGGTATTTTGCAGTTTTCCTGCATTCACCACAAACCAGGCGCCCCAATACGCAGAAAAAATGATGTGTGATGCCTCTATATTTGAGAGTTACACCCTGGAGACTTCGCCATGACCGCAACCTCGCCGGCCACCACGCCGCAGCCCGCCGCCACCGCCTGGGACAATCCCATGGGCACCGATGGCTTCGAATTCATCGAATACGCCGCGCCGGACCCGGCCGCCATGGGCGCACTGTTCGAGCGCATGGGCTTCAAGCCGGTGGCCAGGCACCGCCACAAGAACGTCATGCTGTACCGCCAGGGCTCAATCAACTTCATCATCAACGCCGAGCCCGACTCGTTCGCGCAGCGCTTCGCGCGCCTGCACGGCCCGAGCATCTGCGCCATCGCCTTTCGCGTGCAGGACACCAAGCAGGCCTATGCGCGCGCGCTCGACCTGGGCGCCTTCGGTTACGCGGGCAAGGCCGGCCCGGGCGAGCTCAACATCCCGGCCATCAAGGGCATCGGCGACAGCCTGATCTACCTGGTGGACCGCTGGCGCGGCAAGAACGGCGCCAGGGACGGCGACATCGGCAACATCAGCTTCTTCGACGTGGACTTCGAAGCCCTGCCCGGCCTGGACGCCAAAGAGGCGTTGAACCCGCCCGGCAACGGCCTGACCTACATCGACCACCTCACGCACAACGTGCACCGCGGCCGCATGAACGAGTGGGCCAACTTCTACGAGCGGCTGTTCAACTTCCGCGAGATCCGCTACTTCGACATCGAAGGCCAGGTCACCGGCGTCAAGAGCAAGGCCATGACCAGCCCCTGCGGCAAGATCCGCATCCCGATCAACGAGGAAGGCAACGAGACCGCCGGCCAGATCCAGGAATACCTCGACAAGTACCACGGCGAAGGCATCCAGCACATTGCGCTCGGCTCGAACGATTTGTTCAGCACAGTGGACGCCCTGCGCGAGCGCGGCATCAAGCTGCTCGACACCATCGACACCTACTACGAGCTGATCGACAAGCGCATCCCCGGCCACGGCGAGAACGTGACTGAACTGCACAAGCGCAAGATCCTGCTGGACGGCAAGAAGGGCGCGCTGCTGCTGCAGATCTTCAGCGAGAACCAGCTCGGCCCGATCTTCTTCGAGTTCATCCAGCGCAAGGGCGACGACGGCTTTGGCGAAGGCAACTTCAAGGCGCTGTTCGAGTCCATCGAACTCGACCAGATGCGCCGCGGCGTGCTGGAAAAGTCGTGAGCGCAGCCGCCACCCGCGCAGCGAAGGGCCGCCCCGAGCAAGCGACGGCCCCCTCGGGGGGCAGCGCAGTACACGCAGTGACCAGCGTGGGGGCCACATCCTACGGCGCCAGCGAGCGCCCGCCGCGCGGCGACTATGCCCGCGAGGGCCAGGTGCAGGCCGACTACACCTGCCCGCAGAACTATGCCGCCTACACCGCGCAGGACCACGACACCTACCGGCGCCTGTACGAGCGCCAGGCCGCGCTAATTCCCGGCCTGGCCTGCGACGAGTTCATCGCCGCGCTGCCCGCGCTGGGCGCGAAGGACCACATCCCGCGCTTCGAGGACATCAACGCGCGGCTGTACAAGGCCACGGGCTGGGAAATCGTCGCCGTGCCCGGGCTCATCCCCGAGGTGCCGTTCTTCACGCTGCTGGCGAACCGCAAGTTCCCCGTGACCGACTGGCTGCGCACGCCCGAAGAGTTCGACTACATCGTCGAGCCCGACGTGTTCCACGACCTGTTCGGCCACGTGCCGCTGCTGTTCAACCCGGTGTATGCCGACCACATCCAGGACTACGGCCGCGGCGCCCTGAAAGCGCACCGGCTCGGCGCCTGCGAGCAGCTGAGCCGCCTGTACTGGTACACCATCGAATTCGGGCTGATGCGCCAGGCCAATGGGCTGCGCGCAGGATCAGGCGCGCACGGCGAGCTCCGCGCGTATGGCGCCGGCATCCTGAGCTCCAGCGGCGAGCTGCAGCATGCGGTGCGCAGCCAGGAACCCAACAGAATCGCCCTGAGCCCAGAGCGAGCCATGCGCACGCGCTACAAGATCGATAGCTACCAGCAAACCTATTTTGTGATCGACAGCTTCCAGCAGCTGTTCGACCTGACCGCGCCCGACTTCACGCCGCTGTACGCGCGCGTGAAGGCGCAGTCCGAACTGGCAGCCGATGCGCGGTTGCCGGAAGACGTCAGCATCGCACCCTGATTCAGCATCGACAAGACGGCAATATCGTCATGCATCAGGCATGCGCAGCCTGCGCCACCAGCCGCACGCCTAGCGCCGCGCAGACGCGATTCACGGTATCGAAACGGGGGGCGCTGCCAGGACGCAGCGCCTTGTACAGCGCTTCGCGGGTGATGCCGGCCGCTTTTGCAATCTCGCTCATGCCCCGGGCGCGGGCAATATCACCCAGCGCAGCCGCCAGCAGCGACGCATCATTCGCTTCAAGAATGTCGGTCAAATAGGCGGCAATCGCCGTCTCGCTGTCGAGATAGGGCGCCGCGTCGAACTCGGGAAGATCATCCACCTTGATACGTTTGCTCATGTTCGTTTCCTCCAGTCAATCCAACAATGCCGCCAATGTCTTTGCCCGCTTGATGTCGCGCTTTTGGGTCCGCTTCGATCCACCAACCAGCAAGACAATCAATTGCGTGCCCCGCTGCGTGAAGTAGACGCGCCAGCCCGCTCCGACATGGATGCGCAGTTCAGAAACTCCCTCCCCGACAGGCTCCACGTCACCCATGAGTCCGAGTTCCAGCCGCTTGAGCCGCGCCACCACGATCCCGCGCAGCGCCGTATCGGTGAGGCCGTCAAGCCAGGCGGTAAATGCTGGAAGTGGTCTGATGGAAGGCACCGTTGTATTGTAATCGAACGATTACAAAATATCAAACCACCATCCGGCACGAACAGACTCTTCCACTGATCGGGCCGCCGTTGAACAAACGCGTGAAGGCCGGAGCAAATTCACATTCAACGGCTCGCTTTGAGCCAAACCTGATCAAGCGCTGCGCCGTCTTGCCCCTTCCTCATTGCCGACAGGAAGGGCCGTACAGCAAACCGAATCGCAATCCGGTTTTAACAATCAAATCACCCTCAATCCCATACCCGGTCACGGCTATGCGCTACAAAATTGATAGTTTCCAGCCGCTTCGGCGGTGATACCCCGACCGGCCATGCCACGCGCAGGCAAGCTCACTTGTCCGCCAGGTACAGCCGGTCCGACCAGGTGGCCAGCCACTGCGGCTTGAAGGCGACGAAGATGGCCGCCGTCATGCCGGTGACGAAGCCGTCCGCCCAGGCCATGAGCCAGTGCCCGATCAGCGACAGGTCGCCGCCCACGAACGCCAGCCGGTGCCCGCTCCATTGCGCCAGCGCGCCCGCCGCGAACACGCACGCCACGGTGCCGAGGAAGGCGCGGCCCAGGATGTAGACGAACGGGTGCGTGCCCAGCCAGCGCCGCAGCACCGCGCCCAGCAGCACCGAGAGTGTGGCCGGCACCACGCCCAGCCACGCGGCCGCGTCCACCAGCACGCCCCACGGCGCGGGCGCGATCAGGCCCGAGAGCGCCGCCACCGCGCAGAACACCGGTATCGCCAGCGGCCAGCCCAGCAGGAGCGCCACCAGGCAGGCGCCCGACCACGGCAGCTGCAGCGGCATCGCGTGCAGGCGCGGCAGCGCCCACAGCCAGGGCAGCACGAGCAGCACCGCCAGCAGCGCCGTCAGCAGCGGGCCATGGGCCAGCATGCGCCAGGGCCGCAGACCCAAGGCCAGCGCGAGCGCGAGCAGCAGCACCGACAGCGACCACCATTCCATGACAGCACGAGAAGAGCAACGAGGCGCAAAGCTTACTCCGCCATCGCGCGCTGATTCAGCGCCGGCACAACACACGAGGCGCCGCACAGGCGCCGCGCCCCATCCGCGCTATCTCCCGCACAGACCTTCCGCCACAATGCGAAGGTTCGTCCTGGCCTGCGCGGCCAAGACGGGCGGATGCATCACTTCAACCAACAGGAGAGAACTTCATGGGATTTCGTTTGAAAGAGCACGACATTTACGTCGGCAGCTTGCAGGAACAACTCAACCTGCGGTTTGCGCCGCCGATGGGTACCAAGGAGACTTTTGGCGGGCTCGAAGAAATGGTCGCCCTGCAAAAGGAGTTCGAGATCTTCAAAGAGGGCCGGCGCTTTAATACCAGCATCGCAGTGCTCAATCTGGTGGGCGCGGCCAATCATGAAACCAAAAACCGTTTTATTGACTACTTGGGCAGCCTGCGCGGCATGAAGTCCAACATTCCCGGCCAAAGCGGCGACGTGGCGATCGTGACGGCGCTGGTGCGCAACCTGTCGGCCAAAAAACCCTTGCCCGTGCACTTCGCCCTGCACGACATGAACGCATCGAAAGAAAACAACCGGGTCATCATCACCGACAAGGCACGCCCGCTGTTTTACATGGACCAGGACTATCTGGTCATCTCGCTGCCGCTGGGGCTTGCCCCGACGAAGAAGGCCAAGTAGTCTGCGCCGACTCGGTGCCCGCAGCGGCGATGCAAGCAGCACACGAAGTCGGGCCGGGGTTGGCGGCTGTTCACGCCGCCATTGCGCACTACTACACCGACACGGTGCAGACGCACGGCGCAACACCCCATGGGGTGGACTGGACCTGCGTGCCCACCCAGGAGTTGCGTTTCGTGCAGCTTCTCAAACTGTGCGACTTCACGGCGCCGTTTTCGCTCAACGACCTGGGCTGCGGCTATGGCGCCTTGCTGGCCTTTCTTGCCAAACGCCACCGGGCCGGCAAGGTCGATTACCTTGGCGTGGATCTCTCCAGCGCCATGATTGCGCAGGCGCGCGAGCTCTGGGGCAAGCGCCGCCGCACCGAGTTTGTGGTGGGCCATGCCAGCCCGCGCAGCGCCGACTATTCGCTGGCCAGTGGCATCTTCAATGTCAGGCTCGACCCGAGCGCCACGCGATGGCGCCAGTTTGTCGCGAGCACGCTGGAGCATCTGCATGCCACCAGTCGCCGCGGTTTTGCGGTCAACTTCCTCGCGCCGTTACCTCGCGGCATGACGGGCATCACCGGTCTCTATCGTGCACCGCCGGGCCTGTGGCGCCGCTACTGTGAACAGACCTTGAGTGCCAAGGTGGAAGTCATCGCGGGCTACGGCATGCGCGAATACACCCTGCTGGTGCGACCGATCTGACGCTCGTCGTCACGGCCCTGCAGGCGGGACAAGCAGCGCGCGTGCGTGCGTCAAAGCGCCCTCGCAAATTTTGGCGCCAGTGACCGCGATGAGCTGCTCGGCCCGCGCAAACAAGGCCCCGGCTTCGCGGGCGCCCTCCGCGCTTCCGTCTTGCGCCAGTACGCTGCCCCAAACGATCAGCGAGCGGCACTCCGTGATGCGATTGCTGCGCTGGCGCGAGATGGCGACAGACTCTTTGGCAACCGCCAGGGCCTGCTCCGCGTTGCCCGAAAGATATTGACCCTCGGCCATGCACGCGAGAACTTCGGTTTCAATGTCGGCAGCAATTCGCGCCGCCCTGATCACCGCGAGGGCGTCAGAAAAGCTGGTGATTGCGTGTTCGAAGTCCTGGGCCGCGATCGCCGACACGCCAGCGGTCCACAGCGCCGCTGCCCTCGAGTACGGGCTTGGGTACCTTTGCGCAATCCCTGCACTCAGCCGCGCATGCTCATGCACCATCGCAGGGTCGCCCAGGCACGCCGCAAGCTCCACATGGTAGTGGTAAATAATTTGAAGGATGACCGGATCCTGCGTAGCCGCATCGTGGCCCAGCATCTGCTGCAGACAGGCTTTCGCCTCATCCAGGCGCAGCATGCGAATCAGCATGCGCACACGCATGTTCAGCATCCACTGCTCGGGGGCGAACCCGATGTAATCCCGGTCAAACTGGTCGATCTGCGCCACGTTCTGCATGGCCACATCATTCGCCGCCATGCCTTCCCGCAGCAAACCGGACCAGGTGCAGGCATGCGATAACGCCAAATGCAGGGTCGCGAAGCGTCCCTGATCGGCTCCGTCAGGTGTCAACGCGATCGCCCTGCGGATGGCCTCCACATAAGCGTCGGCCGAGCCGCCGCTGCCGTGCAGGACACGTCCTTCGGTTAGCAACAGCAACTGCACAAAGCGGTTGTCCACCTCGGTGGCGAGGCCAACGGCTTCATCGACGATCGCCTTGACCTCCTGCGGGCTGAGCCCTTCCCGCCATCCCAGCAGCGCGAGCTGGCCGCCGACCTTGACGCGCAGACGGTCGGTTTCCGGCAAGCGCGGTTGATCGGCCAGAAGCTCGCGCGCATGGCGCCAATGCTTCATGGCCTGTGTCGAATGAGTAACGCCCAGCCATTGCGCCGCGCGCGACAGGTGCCGGGCCGCCTTGACAGGCTGCCCGGCAGCCTCATGGTGAAAGGCAATCAGCGCGGCGAACTCGTCGGGCTGGGTGCTGTAGTGCGCCTCCATGGCGGTGGCCACGGCCCCATGCAGGCTGGCACGGCGTGCCTTGAGCTGGGTGCTGTAGGCCACCTCCTGAACCAGCGGGTGGTGAAACCCGAAGCGGCGCTCCCCGACGATCTCGCGCAGCAACTCCAGCAGCTCGGCCTCGCACAGGCCGTCGAGTTCGCGCTCGATCTGGCCGGCCAGGAAGCGCGCCACCTGCTGCAGCACCGGCAGCGGGATTTCCTTGCCGATCACGGCGCAGATGTGCAGCAGGGCCTTTTGCGTCGCGCCCAGGCGGTCGATGCGCGCGCCGATGACGGCCTGCACGGTGGCGGGCAGAGCGCGCACCACAGATTCGAGGCTGTGCGCGCCGGGCGGGCCCGAGAGCGCGCCGCCCTCCAGGAGCGCACGCACCAGTTCTTCGGCAAAAAACGGGTTGCCGGCGCTGCGCTCGACGATCAGCGCAAACACGTCCTGCCACGCGTGGTGCGGGCCGACCAGCTCGCGCACCAGCGCTTCGGTGTCGGCCTGGCCGAGCTCGGCCAGGTGGATTTCCTGGAAGTGCGCCAGCGCCGGCCACGGCGCCTTGTACAGCGGGCGGTAGTTGAACAGCAGCAGGGTGCGTGTGCCGACGACCGACTGCACCAGCACGTCGAGAAATTCCGCGCTGGCCTCGTCGAGCCAGTGCAGGTCTTCAAACACAATCACCGAGGTGGTCGCGCCGGTGTAGCGCACCATGTCGCCAAACAGCGCCAGCAGCCGGGCGCGGCGCGCCCTGGGGGCCAGCGAGCAGGGCGCGGCGGCGGGGTCGGCCACGCCAAGGAATTCGTTGAACAGCGCCAGGTCGTCGGCGGCCGTGACGCCGAGCCGGGCCAGCCGCGCGGCGATGCGGCCCCGGGCCGCGGCGGCGTCATCGGTGGCGGGGATATGGAAGAACCAGCCGCGCAGCAGCGTCAGCACGGGGGCCAGCGGCGTGGCGTAGCCGTAGAGCTGGGTGCGCACCTCGGTGACGGGCACGAGCCGGGTGCGGCACCAGCGCACAAATTCAAAACACAGCCGGCTCTTGCCGGTGCCGGGCATGCCGGACAGGCCGATGACGGCGCTTTGGCCCTTTTCGGTGCGCAGCAGCGCATCCTGCAGCGCCGCCAGTTCGCGCTCGCGCCCGTGAAACGGCGACAGCGCCGCCTGGTGGAAGTGGTGGTCGGGCGCGTCGCTTTTGACGCGCAGCAGGGCAAAGATCTCGGTCGGCTCGGCAATGCCCTTGAGCGTGTGCAGGCCCAGGGTGCGCACCTCGCAGGCGCCGCCCGCCAGCGCCAGGCAGTCGGCGGTGAGGCAGACGCCGCCGGGCTCGGCCACGCCCACGACGCGGCTGGCGAGGTGGATGGCGCGGCCGTGCACGCCGCCGCCGATGGCGGCATCGACGGCCTGCGGGTCGGAGGCGACCTGGCCCGAGTGCAGGCCCACGCGCACCTGCAGGCCCTGCTGGTTGCCGACAAAGGCCTGTTGCAGGCTGAGCGCGGCCTCGCAGGCCAGGCGGGCGTGGCCTTCGAGGGCGTGCGGCACGCCGAACAGGGCCAGGATGCCGTCGCCCAGCGTGCGCACCACAGTGCCGCCAAAGACTTCGACCGCCTCGCACATGCGCTGCACGGCGGGCTGCAGCTGTTCCATGGCCTGCTCGGGGTCGAGGCCGGCGATGTGCGTGGTGGAGCTGACGATGTCGGCAAAGAAGATGGTGGCGACCTTGAGCTCGCCCCACTTGGGCGGGGGCGGCGTCTCCACGGGGCGGATGGGTGCGCCGGGCGCGGGCACGTCAGGCGTGAGCGGCGTGCCGCAGTGGCCGCAGAACCGGTTGCTATCGGGGTTGAGGGTCAGGCAGGACGGGCAGCGCATGGTGGCCAAGCTTACCAGCGCGGGGGCAGCTTCTTGAGCAGCGTGATGCGCTTGACGCCGAGCTCGATGTAGCCGCCCTTTTCCATGTCCTTGAGCAGGCGGCTGACCATCTCGCGCGAGGAGCCGACGCGGCTGGCGATGTCCTGGTGCGTGATGGGCCGCAGCATCACGCTGGCGGCGTCGCTGGCGGGGCCGTGCATGCCTTCGAGCAGGGTCACGACGCGCCCGTACACGGTGAGCAGCGCCATGTTGCGCGCGATGGCGGTGGCGTTGCGGGCGCGCCGGATGACGTGCTCGACCAGGCTGAACGCGAACTGGGGGTGCTGCACCAGGTGGGCGCGCACGTCGTTGCTGCTGAGCACCGAGCAGACGCAGGGCTCCAGCGTCATGACGGAGGCCGAGCGGACCCCGCCGTCGAGCGACATTTCGCCAAAGTAGTCGCCGGCGTTGACGGTGCTGTAGGTGATTTCGCGGCCGTATTCATCCATCGAATAGACCTTGACGCTGCCCGCGAGCAGCACGAACAGCGTGTCGCCGGTGCTGCCCTCGGTGATCAGCACCTTGTGTTTGGGGTAGCGGTGCACCATGCCGCGCTGGGCCAGCAGGCGGTTGCCGGTGCACAGGGTCGCGAAAAGGGCGTCGGCGGCGGGGTGGGCCCGGGGTGCGTCAGTCATGATGTTTCAATCTATCACGCCATGCTTTTCTGCGCCTTACGCGGCGCCGATTTTGGCGAGGGTGTCGCGCATGATGGCCGCGTCCAGCGCCAGGCGCACGTGCGCCACGCCGCGCCGCAGCCGGTTCCCGGCCCCGGGCAGGGTGGCGGTGGAGGCGGGGAACACGATGTTGTCGCAGTTGGAGTACCAGCAGGTGAACAGCGCCTGGTGCGATGGCGGCAGGTCGCGCTCGAGCTGGCGCTGCCAGTCGCAGCCGATGCGCATCTGGCGCCCGTTGGCGACCCGGCTGAAGCGCGCCGGCCAGGTGCCGTGGTGCGGCGTGCCGATGGTCACGACATGGTGCACCCGCGCGTACCCGCTTGAGGCGCGCAGCCAGGCGCGCGCCGCCAGCCCGCCCATGCTGTGGCACACCAGCAGCGGCGCCAGCCCGGTGGCCTGCGTGATGCGCTGCACCGCGTCTTCGATGATCGGCGCGTAGCCGTCGATGGGGCCGAACACGGGCTCCAGATTCACGGCGACAAACGCGTGCCCGCGCGCCTTGAGGTGCCGCAGCCACAGCGTCCACAGGCCGCGGTTGCAGACAAAGCCGTGGACAAAGACAACGCCGCGCCGGCCCTGCAGCGCCGCATCGGGCGCCAAGTGGTCAGGCACCGCGTTCGAGCGGAACGGCTGCCACCAGCAGAACACGCGCGCTGCCGCCAGCGTCTCGCCGGCCCAGGCGCGCACCAGCTCGCCCCGGCCGGCCTGCGGCGCGGGATCGTTCCGATTGGCCAGGGGCAGCGCGGCAAATTCCAGCGCGAGGAACACCGAGTAGCCGAGCAGGATGACGACCGCCCCCACCACGGCGAGCACCGGCGCGCCGCGCCAGAACGCCAGCCCCCACGCGCAGGCCGCCGCCAGCAGCGACAGGGTGATGATTTTTTGCAGGCGGGCCAGCATGGAGTTGCGCGTGGTTGATCCGGATATTTGAATGAAATATGGCTGTAGCCCTTATACAGCATACACAACCAGCTATTGATTTAATAGTAAGCCTTGACCTTGCCCCTTCTCCATCTGGGTAAACTCGTGCCTCATATGGAACCCGCACAAAAAATTCGCGACGCGGTGGCCGAGGTTGCGAAATTGCGCCAGGACGCGTCGGGCAACGCCGCGCTGGGCACGGCGGTGGCCGAGGTCAAGCGCCTGCAGTCGCGCCGCTTTGCCGGTTCCTACGCCGACCTGCTCGGGGGGGGCCTGTACCGCGCGGCGGCCCAATTTTTCCTGGAAGAACTCTACGGCGAGGCCGACTACAGCGAGCGCGACGCGCAGTTTTCACGCATTGCGGGGGCGCTGCAACGGCTGTTTCCGCAGCAGGTGATGGCCACTGCCGTCTCGCTTGCGGAGCTGCACGCGCTGACCGAACGGCTCGACCATGCCATGGGTCACGCCTGGCTGGACGCCTCGGCGCCGGCCGGCGGCGCCCCGAGCGAGTCGCCCGCCGGCCGCTACATCCGCGCGTGGCGCACGGTGGCGCGGCGCGGTGACCGCGAGGCGCAATTGACGGTGGTGCTGGAAATCGGCCACGAGCTGCAGCGGCTGACGCGCATGCCCGGCCTGCGCCTGATGCTGAAGATGATGCGCGGGCCCGCGGCGGCGGCGGGCATGGGTGCGCTGCAGCGTTTTCTGGAGGCGGGGTTCGACACCTTTGCCGCGTTGGCGCGCCAGCCGGGCGGCGCCGACGGCTTCATGGACCTCATCCGCGAGCGCGAGTCAAAGCTGATCGCGCTGCTGTTCGAGGCCGATCTTGTCGCCTGCGAGACGGCGCTTGCGCGCACCCTAGGACAAGCCCGCTAGCGTGGGGCCGCGCCGCCTTCCACAATGCGGCCACAAGGAGGAGGTTTCATGGACAAGTTTTGGCTGCAGAGTTATCCCGCGGGCGTGCCGCACGAGATTCATCCGGAGCAGTACGCGTCGCTGACGCAGCTGCTGGAGGAATCATTCAGGAAGAACGCGGCCAAGCCGTTCTCGGTGTGCATGGAACGCTGGATGTCGTACGCGCAGCTGGACCAGTTGTCGGCCGCGCTCGGCGCCTGGCTGCAGAGCCGCGGGTTGGAGCCCGGCGCGCGCGTGGCCATCATGCTGCCGAATGTGCCGCAGTTCGCCGTGACCATGGCGGGCATCTTGCGCGCCGGCTACACCTGCGTGAACGTGAACCCGCTGTACACCGCGCGCGAGCTGGAGCATCAACTCCAGGATTCGGGCGCCACGGCGATCGTGATCCTGGAAAACTTCGCCCACGTGCTGCAGGAGGTGATTGAAAAAACGCCGGTGAAGCATGTGGTGGTGGCCTCGATCGGCGATTTGCTCGGCGCCATGTACGGCCGCTGGATCACGTTTGCGGTGCGCAACCTGGCCCGGATGGTGCCGCCGTTCACACTGCCGCTGTCTAACGGGCGCAGCGTGACGCCGTTCAACGACGCGATCGCCCAAGGCTCGAAGCAAACGCTCGCTCCCAGCCACGCCACGCTCGATTCGGTCGCGTTCTTGCAGTACACGGGCGGCACCACGGGATTGTCCAAGGGCGCGGTGCTAACGCATCGCAACATCGTGGCCGCGATTTTGCAGTCGGAGGCGTGGTTCAGGCCGGCGCTCACGCGCGTCGGCGATGTGAGCAAGATCAACAGCATTGCGGCGCTGCCGCTGTACCACATCTTCGCGCTGACGCTGTGCCTGCTGTCCATCCGCTGGGGCGCGCACCTGACGCTGATTCCGAATCCGCGCGACTTCGGCAAGTTCGTGCAGGTGCTCAAGAAGCGGCCGTTCCACATCCTGCCGGCCGTGAACACGCTGTTCAACGCGCTGCTGCAGCAACCCGAGTTCAAGAGCGTGGATTTTTCCAGCCTGTGCGTGTCGCAGGCGGGCGGCATGGCGGCGTCTGCTGGCACGGCCAAAGCCTGGCTGGAGACGACGGGCTGCCCGATGAACGAGGGCTGGGGCATGAGCGAGACCTGCGCCATCGGCACCAACAACCCGGTGACCGCCAAGGAGTTCAGCGGCACCATTGGCCTGCCGCTGCCCAGTATCGAGATTGCCATCAAGGACGACGACGGCAACTCCCTGCCGATCGGCGAATCCGGCGAGATCTGCATCAAGGGCCCGCAGGTGATGCCGGGCTATTACAACCAGCCGGCCGAGAACGAGAAGGCGTTCACGGCGGACGGCTTCATGCGCACGGGCGATATCGGCATCATGGATGCGCGCGGCTACTGCCGCATCGTCGATCGCAAGAAGGACATGATCATTGTGAGCGGCTTCAATGTGTTTCCGAACGAACTGGAAAACGTGATTTCGCTGTGCCCGGGCGTGCTCGAATGCGCGGCCATCGGCGTGCCCGATGAAAAACAGGGCGAGGCCATCAAGGTGTTTGTCGTGCGGAAGAACCCGACGCTGACCGAGCAGGAGGTGGCCGCGTACTGCCACGACAACCTGACCGGCTACAAGCGCCCCAGGTTCATCGAATTCCGCGACGACCTGCCCAAGACCAACGTGGGCAAGATATTGCGGCGCGAATTGCGGACCGGCAAATAGGCGAGCTCGCTCCGCTTTTCATAGCTGACTATGCTTGACACACCTGCGCTGCCGGCCGGAATCACTGTCTTCGAGCGCGGCTGGTTGTCGGCCAACAACATCCTGCTCATCGGCCGGGACTCGACCGCGCTGGTGGACAGCGGTTACTGCACGCATGCCGCGCAGACCGTGGCCCTGACCGGGCAGGCGCTGCAGGGGCGCCCACTCGACCGCCTGCTCAACACGCACCTGCACAGCGACCATTGCGGCGGAAATGCCGCGCTGCAGCAGCGCTATCCCGATCTGCAGACGCTGATCCCGCCGGGCCAGGCCGCGTTCGTCGCCGACTGGGATGCGCAGGCGCTCACTTACACGCCGACCGGCCAGCAGTGCCCGCGATTCACGTTTGATGCGCTCTTGCAGCCCGGCACCGGGATCGAGCTGGGCGACCAGTGGTGGCAAATTCACGCCGCGCCGGGCCATGATCCGAATTCCGTGGTGCTGTTCGAGCCCGAGGCCCGGGTGCTGATGTCCGCCGATGCGCTGTGGGAAAACGGCTTTGGTGTGGTTTTTCCGGAACTCGAAGGCGTCAGTGCCTTTGACGAGGTGGCCGCGACCCTCGATTTGATCGAGGCGCTCGATCCTTTGGTGGTGATTCCTGGGCACGGCCGGGTTTTTTCGCACGTGGCCAAGTCCCTGGGGCTGGCGCGCCGGCGGCTGGAGAGCTTTGTGCGCGATCCGCACAAGCATGCGAATCACGCGGCCAAGGTGCTGCTCAAATTCAAACTGCTTGAATTGCAGCGCATCCGCTACGCGGATCTCGCGCAATGGGCCGGCAGCACCCGCTATTTCGAGATGGTGCACGAGCGCTATTTCCCCGAAGTGGCGCAGCAAGCCTGGCTGGCGCAGCTGGTGCAGGAGCTGGCCCGTGTGGGCGCCGCGGTTCTGCGGGACGATTTCGTCCTGAATGCCTGAGCTTTTCGAGCCGCCCAAAGCAAAAAGCCCGTCTCGAATGAGACGGGCTTTTTATTCGTTTGCACGGCCTCCAAAGTGAGGCCACAAAAGAAAACGCCCAGTCAAATGACTGGGCGTTCCTAGCTGTAAGAGCCTGACGATGACCTACTTTCACACGGGAATCCGCACTATCATCGGCGCAGAAGCGTTTCACTTTCCTGTTCGGGATGGGAAGGAGTGGTACCACTTCGCTATGGTCATCAGGCATAACTGGTTGTCATACTGATTCAAGTCTTTCGACCCAAGTCAATACAACGAATTCATAGAGAACAAATCAGATTATATTTTGAATGCGTCACTTGGCATAACACCTTGATCAACGATCAAAGTTATAGGGTCAAGCCGCACGAGCAATTAGTATCAGTTAGCTTAACGCATTACTGCGCTTCCACACCTGACCTATCAACGTCCTGGTCTTGAACGACTCTTTAGGGGGCTCAAGGCCCCGGCAGATCTCATCTTGAAACGAGTTTCCCGCTTAGATGCTTTCAGCGGTTATCTCTTCCACACATAGCTACTCGGCAATGCCACTGGCGTGACAACCGATACACCAGAGGTGTGTCCACTCCG
>JARLJI010000088.1 GCA_031291295.1 Rhodoferax sp.
ACACGATGCGCGCCAGCTTTTTCCTGGCGGCTGCTCTGGCGTTAGCGCCAGCGGCGGCCGGCGATCTTGGCTTGTTTGCAGGACAAACGGACGTGGGAAGCGTCAGCCCACCCGGCAGCGCCACTTACGATAAAGCGAGCCAGAGTTATACGCTGACCGCGGCAGGGGCCAATTTGTGGGCCAAGGAAGACGCCTTTCACTTCCTGTGGAAAAAAACCAGCGGCGATTTCGTGCTGACCGCCGATATTGCCTTCCCGCCCAAAAGCTATGCCCATGACCCCAACCCGCATCGCAAAGCGGTGTTGATGATCCGCCAAGATCTGCATGCCGACAGCGCCTATGTCGATGCGGCGCCGCATGGCGCGGGGCTGACGGCTTTGCAATACCGGCCCGAAAAAGGGGCGGCGACGCAGGACATCGAACTCAATATTGATTTTCCCAAAACCGTGCGCCTGGAAAAACACGGCGATGTGCTGACGCTCTATCTCAGTGAACATGGCGAGGCGCTGCACCAAGTCGGCGCCAGCATCCGCCAGCATTTTGCCGAACCGTTTTATCTCGGCATCGGTCTCACCGCGCATGACGCCGCCACCACCGACAAGGTGGTGTTCAGCCATGTGACGCTGGAACAGCCCGCCCCCATCACCGGCAAGCTGACCATCTGGTCGACGCTGCAAGTGGTCAAGATCGATGAAGGCGCGCCCACCGCCACGGTGATCGAATCGCGGCCTGGGATCTATGAATCGCCCAATTTCGCGCCCGACATGAAGTCCATTCTGATCAATGAAAATGGCCGTTTCTTCCGCATCCCGCTGCTTGACCCGCTGGCGGGTGGGCCGCGGCAGGATTTCAGCACCGGGGAGGCCAGCGGCTGTTGGGGGGAACATGGCTTTTCACCCGACGGCAAAGCTTATGCGGTGAGCTGCAAAGCTCCCGGCGAAAGCGGGCCCGATGTACATATCGTTCCGGCCACGGGCGGGGCGGCACGGCGGCTGACGCAGCAGCCGATTTCGTTTTTCCATGGCTGGTCACCGGATGGGGCGACGATCGCCTTCACCAGCATTTTGGCTGGCCACGAAGATATCAACACCGTGCCGGTGGCCGGTGGCCCGGTCAAACGTCTGACCACGGAGGCGTTCAATGACGGCGCCGAGTTCGCCGCGGATGGCAGCCTCTATTTCAACTCCAACCGCTCGGGTTCGATGCAAATCTGGCACATGCAGGCCGACGGCACGGGGCTGGAACAGATCACCAAGGATGAGTTCGACAATTGGTATCCGCATCTGTCGCCGGACGGCAAATGGCTGGTGATGCTGAGCTATGACAAAGGCGTGGCGACTGCGAGCCACCCCATGAACAAGTTGGTGGCGCTCCGCTTGCGCTCGCTGGTGGACGGCAAAACGCGCGTGCTGGTGCGGCTGACCGGCGGTCAAGGCACGCTGGATTCGCCGTGCTGGTCG
>JARLJI010000089.1 GCA_031291295.1 Rhodoferax sp.
CTGGGTAATGTTGAAGTCGGCGATCACGCCGTCCTTCATTGGGCGGATCGCCTCGATATTGCCCGGCACCTTGCCGAGCATCTGTTTCGCTTCCTTGCCGACGGCCAGAATGATCTTCTTGCCGTTCGGGCCGCCTTCCTGTCGAATCGAGACCACCGAAGGCTCGTCCAGCACGATACCCTTGCCACGCATATAAATGAGGGTGTTCGACGTGCCGAGGTCGATTGCCAGGTCGTTGGAAAAATAGCCGCGCAAAAAACCGAACATGCAAATTCCTGTCTTACTGGTGCCGGGCGCGTGAACACGCCGCTTGGGAGTGCCGCCCAAGGGCGGCAGGCGACCAGGTGGTGGTCGAAAGAGAGGGAAGAATAACAGCTTCGGGCGGTGAGCTACTTTGGCGGGCGTGCTCGCAGCGAGTTGTCGGCCTGCCATTTGATGCGTTCGCAGTTGGCTTTGACCCGCGCAGCGAATTCCGACGGGGCGTTGAGTTGCAGCGAGCGCATCTGGATCGCATCGCTATCCCCGCGCCGCCACCCCATCTGCCAGCGCGTATCGAACTGGCTGGCTTCAACGAGAATCTTGGCCAGCTTTTCCTTGTACTGCGTGACGTTCTGCGCGGATTCTCCGCAGAACTCCTGCGCAAAGCGGGCACGCTGGCCCGCAGCTTCGGCGCTGGCGTTGGCGCCGTCCTCGCTGGCTAAGGCCGGCCGTGGCTGTGCCAGCAGCAAAAGCGACAAAAACAGCGCCAGCATGGGCGCCAGCGCGAGCAGGGCGTGATGCCAAGACCGGTTTTTATACACGATGGGCTCCTTGTGGGCGTCCTCCGGCGCCGCAACGAACCGCGTGAGTTGGGCGGCAGCGCCTGCTGCCGCCCATATTACCGTGTCTGGCCACCTGTGCAGGCGGCCGGCCCCGTCAGGTCATCGCAAGGTTCTTAAGGCGCATTGGTCAGCGCCGGGTCGAGATAGGCGCTCACGTTCTGCGATTGCTTGTAGACCGCGTTGCGCACGTTGAACTTGTCCGCGTTCACGCTCGAACCGTACACCGAGTCCAGCCCGTCACCCTTGACGAAGGCCTTCCTGGCCGCCGCCGCGTCGAGCAGGTGCGTGCCTTTCAGCAACGGCAGATACTGCGCCGGTGTCAGGCCGACGCGCGCGGACATGATCTTCACGGCATCCGGTTGGGTCTTGGGATCGTTGATGTAGGCCACGCAGCGATACCAGACCTTGATCACCTTGGCCCAGTCGGCCTTGCGCGA
>JARLJI010000090.1 GCA_031291295.1 Rhodoferax sp.
CGCCTCTGAAAGCCTGAGTCACTGACACCGAGTGCCAGTGGAGGACGTGCCACAATGATCCACTGCTGTCAGATAGCCATGACATCAACGCCGGGACTGCCAACCACCAGGTCACCATCCGGGCCCGCTGCAACTGCGTTGATGACAGAGGATGTAGGGCTGACAGCAGAGTGTGACTGTGACAAGGCACGATGGTGACCACATACACCACCCCAGCTGTACAACAGAGCGTAACGGTGACAAGGCCCCACGACAACCGCAATACACCACAGCCACGACGAGGAGGCCCGCACCCACTGCCACTGTGCGCACGCTGGCAGCACACTGGCAGAGCGTGACTGCAACGAGGCGCGATGACGGCCACAGCTGTCACCACAACTGCGCCCACGTTGACCGCAGCCGGTGTGACTGCAACGAGGTACGTTGACCACAGCCCACCAAGGCCGCCGAGTTTGCACTGACGGCAGGGCAAGCCACTGGCAGCTGCCACCGTAACAGCTGCTATGGCAACAGCTACCAGTAGTGCCACCACCGTGGCGGCGGCCACACTGACAGCCTGAGCGAGGAGCACCAGCCTGAGCCACCACTGGCAGTGACACTGCCGCAACGATGACTACGACCACCAATGCCGCCACAGCGTTCACATGGACAGCATGGCAGGCTCAACACCACTGGTACTGCAGCAGCCGTGCTGATGACACCGACCACCGATGCCGCCACCGTGACCACATCAACAGCATGGCAAGGCCGCTGCCTATGACACAGCCCGTAACGATGACAGTGACCACCAACGCCGCCACTGCATCCACATTGACAACACGGGCCACTGACACGGCTGTGGCGGTGACAATGACTAGTCAGTAGTACCTGTGCTGCCAATGCCGCCACTGCGTCCACACTGACAGCAAGGTAGGTTTAACGCCACTGACACAGCCTGTAACGATGACAGCAACGACAGCAACCTCCTTTGCTACGACTGTGACCACACCAACAGCATGGCAAGCACGATGCCACCACAACGGCGACCAATGGCAGCAACCATCAGCGTCGCCACTGCGCTCACACGGACAGCAAGGAGCGCCAGCCGCCACTGAAACAGCCGCAGTCAATGACAATGCCTAGCACCGCCCTTGCATCCACCTTGACAGCACAGCGAGGCCATAGCCACTACCGCAGCCGCAATGACTTGGACGACAGCCACCACCCCATGCCGCCACTACGTTCACACGGACAGCAAGGAGCGCCGGCCGCCACTGACACAGCCGTGACAATGACCGTGACAATGCCTAGTAGCACCGCCATTGCGTCCACATTGACAGCACAGCGAGGCCATAGCCACTGACACAGCCGCAGCGCTGACAACCACCACCCCATGCTGCCACTGCGTTC
>JARLJI010000091.1 GCA_031291295.1 Rhodoferax sp.
CCGCAAACCCTGCCGGCCCCGCAGCCCCACCCGGCGTCGGGCGGCCGCGCTTCTGGCGCTGGTTCTGGTGGGGGTTGGCGCCGCCGGGGCGGCGCTTCTCACGGCGTATCTCTGAGCCGCAGCGCGGCTTCAGTTGCTCTTCGGTGGCAGCACCTGGCCGCGTATCTCACCGGCCGGATGATCCTTTGTGTGAACGTTGATGTACATCTCGCCGGCAAGGAACTCTTGCGCGTCAGCCGGGGAGAGGGTGGCCTGGCCCTTGAGGGGACTGGTGACCGGAGCGCCCTTCCCGGATAGCCAGACTTTCACCCCAGCGTTCTTGCCAGTTGCGGCGGGCCCATGGAAATGCGCCATGGTGGCCTCGCTGGACAGACCGTTGATCGTGACCGTCCAGGTGACAAGCCGCGTGCCGGGATCATAGGTAAGGTCGGCGGCACCGCTGCCCTTGGTCTCGACAGGAGGCACCTCCTGCGCGCCGCTGAGCGGCACGGTAAACGAGAGAGGCGCCGCCTGCGCCAGGGTCATTGCCCCCGCCAGGGCGAGGCCGGAGAGCCACATGACGTTCCGCCGCGATATAGAAACACGCATTTGATTGTCTCCTGTCAGGTATTGCGATATTGCAGTATTGCACCGGTTGAACAGCGGCCGCCTGCTGTGGTTGCGTGGCGGCGAGCGTACCCGGCGTCGGCGCATCCGGTGGCGGGTAGATCTGTCGGCCGGCCGGTCGCTGGCACGAGTCCGAGAAAAGGATAGACCCGGCTGTCCGTCAAATCCAGCAGCGTAGTGGGCGGCCAGGCCTGCATGGCGCCGCGCGTCCGAGCGCTACGCGACTTCCTGCTGGCGCGCTTTTCCATGGTTTGAGCGCCCTGCCCTGGCCGCGGCTGCCGAATGCTCAGCCCGCGGCGATCTCCAGCGCCGCGTCATATTGCCCCAGGCACGCCATGCCATTCAGCCGTGAGCGCTGCAGCAGCGCTAGTTGCGCTTGCGCCGCGTTAGCGGCCTCGCCGCGCCAGGCCAGCAGGGGCGGCTCCTGCAAGGCGCGCCCGTAGGAGAAGGACAGCCGCCAGGGCGACGGGGCGAGCCGGTTCATGGCGTCGAGATTGGCGGTGGCCTCGGTGGGCGTTTGGCCGCCGGACAGGAAGAAGATGCCCGGCACCGCTGCGGGCACCGTGCGCTTGAGCACCTGCACGGTCTGCATGGCAACCTCGGCCGGCGCCGCGTGCCCGGCCTCCTTGCCGGGGAGCACCATGCTGGGTTTCAGCAGCATGTGTTCGAGCACTACCGAATGCCGGTGCAAGGCGTGGAAGACTTCATGCAGCACGGCCTCGGCGACCTCGGCGCAACGCGCCATGGCGTGCGCGCCATCCATCAGCACCTCGGGCTCGACGATCGGCACCACACCCATCTCCTGGCAGATCGCGGCATAACGCGCCAGCGCCTGCGCGTTGGCCTGGATGGCAAGCCGGCCAGGCAGTTTGTCGGACACGTTGTACACCGCGCGCCACTTGGCAAAGCGCGCGCCTTGCTGGCGATAGACGGCAAGCCGCTTGGCCAGCCCGTCGAGGCCTTCGGTGATCTCGTCGCCGGGGGCGTGGGCGAGCGCGAGCTTGCCCTTGTCCACCTTGATGCCGGGCACGATGCCATGGCGCGCAGCCAGTTCTGGCAGCGGCGTGCCATCGTCGGCGCGCTGGCCCAGCGTTTCCTCGTACAGGATCACGCCGCTGATGTATTCACCAAGACCTGCTGTCGACAGCAGCAGGTTGCGCCAGGCCCGGCGGCTTTCCTCGCTCGATGCCACGCTGATGCGCTCGAACCGCTTGGCGATCGTCGCCCCGCTCTCGTCGGCGGCCAGCAGTCCTTTGCCCGCTTGAACCAGGGCATCCACGGTGGCTTGCAGCTCGCTGCGTGTGTCCATGATGCACGCCAACCTTGCGCGGCGCCCTACATCATCCGGTGCGCGAAATGCCCGCGCCGGGCTTCGGCCATGAGCGCGGTGAACTGCTCGGTGCTCATGTGCACCAGTTCCTCATGGTCGCCCGCTTCGAAGTAGACGTCGGGATGCGTCAGCAGGCTGTCGTCGAGCCAGGTCAGCGTGCCGTACGCCATGCCGACCGGCGGGAGCGCGCCGATGTCGCAGTCCCTGAACACTTCGCGCACGCCATCCCCATGCGCCAGCGACAGCTTGCGGCCGGTTTGTTCGCAGATATCCAGCAGTTTCAGCTGGTGGCTGGAAGGGATCACCGCAGCGAGGTAGCCTCGGTTGTCCTCCAGCAGGACAGTTCGGGCGAGCCGGTCTCCGGGGACATACGCAGCCTGCGCAGTTGCCGGGCCGCTTGGGCTGCTTGGGCTGCTGGGGCGAGGAACGGTTTCAAACCGGCTCTGCTTCTTGCTCAGGCATCTTGCCAGCGTGGTAGCCATGGTCATGATTGCAACCTCCGAGCGCTGATCGCTGCAGTTGCTTACGTATCGGAACTATAGGTCAAACACCGGGCCCCAATCGGTGGGGCTAACCCCGGCACGGTTGCGGGTAACCAATAGCGATGCGCTATTGAGGCAATTGCAAACCTCTCATTTGGTTGACGAGCGCTTTCAACTATATTTTGTGTGCGGCAGGCCTGCCGACGCAGGTCCCGAGTGGCAGCATTGACGCGGAAATATTAGAACTGACGCTAGAACTCACACTAGAACTCACGTTTGGTACGCCTCCGAAGGAGAGAGCATGTCTAACGAAAAGTGCCCCTTCAACCACGCCGCCGGTGACGGCACCACCAACCGGGACTGGTGGCCGAAACAGTTGCGGCTAGAGTTGCTCAGCCAGCACTCCGACAAGTCCAATCCGTTGGACAAGAGCTTTAACTATGCCGAGGCGTTCAAGAGCCTCGACCTTGCCGCAGTCAAGAAGGACCTCGCGGCGCTGATGACCGACTCGCAGGACTGGTGGCCGGCTGACTTCGGCCATTACGGTGGTTTGTTTATCCGTATGGCCTGGCACAGCGCCGGCACATACCGCATCGGTGACGGCCGTGGCGGTGGCGGCCGGGGCCAGCAGCGTTTCGCACCGCTCAACAGCTGGCCGGACAATGTCAGCCTGGACAAGGCTCGCCGGCTGCTCTGGCCCATCAAGCAGAAATATGGCCAGAAGATTTCCTGGGGCGACCTGATGATCCTCGCCGGGAACGTTGCCCTCGAAACCATGGGCTTCAAGACATTCGGCTTTGGTGGCGGCCGTGAAGACACCTGGGAACCGGACCAGGACGTCTATTGGGGGAACGAAAAGACCTGGCTGGGCGGCGACGTCCGCTACGGCAAGGGCGCCGCCGGCAAGGACGGCGGCGAAGGTGTGATCGTGGCCGACGAGCAATTGCACGGCGGTGAAGCCAGCCGCACCGACCCCGGCCGCAACCTCGAGAATCCCCTGGGTGCCGTGCAGATGGGCCTGATCTACGTGAATCCGGAAGGCCCCGATGGCAATCCGGACCCGCTCGCCGCGGCGTACGACATCCGGGATACGTTCAGCCGCATGGCCATGGACGATGAGGAGACCGTCGCGCTGATTGCCGGCGGCCACACCTTTGGCAAGACGCACGGCGCTGGTCCCGCTGATCACGTCGGCCCGGCGCCCGAAGCCGCCGGCCTTGAAGAACAGGGTCTGGGATGGAAGAGCAGCTTCGGCACAGGCAAGGGCGCGGATTCGATCACCAGCGGGCTGGAAGTCACCTGGACGACCGCGCCGACGAAGTGGGACAGTGGCTTCTTCGAAAACCTGTTTGGCTATGAGTACGAGCTGACCAAGAGCCCTGCAGGCGCCAACCAGTGGGTGGCCAAGAATGCCGGCGAAACGGTTCCGCACGCGCACGATCCGTCGAAAAAGCTCAAGCCGACCATGCTGACCACGGACCTGTCGCTGCGCTTTGACCCCATCTACGAGAAAATCTCGCGGCGCTTTTTGGCGAACCCCGAGGAATTCGCCGATGCATTTGCCCGTGCCTGGTTCAAGCTGACCCACCGGGACATGGGACCGCGCGCCCGCTACCTCGGCCCGGAAGTCCCGGCCGAAGAGTTGCTGTGGCAAGACCCCGTTCCGGCGCTGGACCATCCGCTGGTCAATGACCAGGACGTGGCGGCGCTCAAGCAGAAGATCCTGGCATCGGGGCTGTCGGTCTCGGAACTGGTGAAGACTGCCTGGGCATCGGCATCGACGTTCCGCGGCTCCGACAAGCGCGGCGGCGCCAACGGCGCGCGCATTCGCCTGGCGCCGCAGAAGGACTGGGCTGCCAATGAGCCGGATCAGCTGGGCAAGCTGCTGAAGACCCTGGAAGGCATCCAGAGCGAGTTCAACGGTGCCCAGTCAGGTGGCAAGAAGATCTCGATGGCCGATCTGATCGTGCTGGCGGGTGGCGTCGGCATCGAGAAGGCGGCGGAAAAGGCCGGGCGAAAGCTCACCGTACCCTTCTCGCCGGGCCGCATGGATGCATCGCAGGAAAAGACCGACGTGCAATCGGTTGGCGCCCTCGAACCGACGGCCGATGCCTTTCGCAACTACCTCAACCCGAAGGTTCGCGTTCCGGCCGAAGAGATGATGCTGGACAAGGCGCAGTTGCTGACCCTGACCGCACCCGAAATGACGGTGCTGATCGGCGGCCTGCGCGTGCTGAACGTCCACACAGGCAAGGATGCGCACGGCGTCTTCACCGACCGCCCGGAAACGCTAACCAACGACTTCTTTCGCAACCTGCTCGACATGGGCGTGGAATGGAAGCCGCTCGCCCAGGATGTGTTCGAGGGCCGTGACCGCAAGACGGGACAGGTCAAGTGGACCGGATCAAGGGTGGATCTGGTGTTCGGCTCAAACTCTCAGCTCCGCGCCCTGAGCGAAGTCTACGCAAGCGAGGACGGGGCGGATAAGTTCGTCAAGGACTTCGTCGCCGCCTGGGTCAAGGTGATGAACCTCGACCGCTTCGATCTGCGTACATAGCGTTAAGAAAGGGGCAAACAAGCGGCAAACAGGGGCGCCGGACCACGTCCGGCGCCCGTCCGGGCCAATCGTCAATTGCCAATTGATCGTGGTAGAGTCGATCGTCATCCTCTATCGCGTAGCCTTATGCCGCCACCCGTTGAACGTGGGCCCGCCGATTCATCAGACCATCAACAGGGCATGGAAAGCGCCGCTGATGCGCACCGTGTGACCACGCGGATTCCGGCAATTGTTCCCGCGCAGACCGCTTTGGTGGTGATGCATTATCAGACCGACATCCTGGCGTTATTTCCATCGGTCGCGCCCACCTTGCTCTCCAATACGCGCAAGCTGTGCGACGCCGCGCGCGCCAAGGGCGTCAGCGTCTATTTCGCCAAGATCCACTTTGGCCCAGGCTATCCGGAAGTCAGCCCGTTGAACAGGAACGGCCAGGGAATCAAGCAACTGGGTCTTTTCGTCGACGACCAGATCTCGCCGGAACTCGGCCAACAGGCCACTGAACCGCTGATCATCGCGCATCGTGCCAGCGTGTTCTTTGGTACCGACCTGCAGGTGCGGCTTTCCGCGCAGGGCATCGATACCCTGCTCATGGTGGGCATTGCGTCGACCGGTGTGGTGCTGTCGTCGGTCGCCTATGCGAGCGATGCGGACTTCCGTTTATTCACGGTCAAGGATTGCTGCTACGACCCGGATCAGGTCGTGCACGATCATCTTTTTTCAACGGCGTTCGATTCGCGCACAACGGTGCTGTCGCTCGCTGACGCATTGCTGTTGCTTGCCTAGCATTTGCCGGGATTTCGGCGGTTTGGGGAGCAAGGCAGGCGCTCCGCCGCACGTCGTGCGGCTCGCTCAATGGGCGGTTGTGGCTGGGAGGGGACCTCGGCCCGGCGCTTCCCGACGGCTCCTTCCCCTTCTCGGTCATTTAACACCGCGGCATCGAATAGCCGATATAGGAAAGCGCCCTTAGCGTGGCATCAACGGATTCCAGCGATGAGCGGCGCCGAAAAGCAAACGGCGTGAGCCGACTGGTCTCGCGCCGTTTGCATCCTTCTTACACGCCAAAGCGTGCAACCAACGTGCCATGCCGAATCAATAACCGGCCGCCAGCCCGGTGTTGCGGCGCGGGTCGTTGGCGCCATAGAAGCGGTTGTTGCCGACCGGCTTGCCACCGAGAGCCGGTGCGCCGACGATGATCGTCGCCAGGTGGTTGGCAGGCTGTGGCGGGCCGAGCCGATGCCCCATGTCCTCCAGGATCTTGCGCGTATCCGGGGACAGAGCGTAGTCCTCCACATTGGTCAGGTCCGGCAGCCATTGCTGATGAAAGCGCGGCATGTCCACGGCTTCCTGCACGTTCATGTTGTAGTCGATGGCGTTGATCATGGTCAGCAGTACAGCCGTGATGATACGACTGCCGCCTGGCGTGCCCACCACCATCACCGGCTTGCCGTCCTTGGTAACGATGGTCGGACTCATCGAGGACAGCGGGCGCTTGCCTGGGGCAATGGAGTTGGCTTCGCCCTGGACAAGGCCATACAGGTTCGGCACGCCGACCTTGGCGGTAAAGTCGTCCATCTCGTCGTTCAGGACCACGCCTGTCGTGGCCGCAGTGACCTTCGCGCCAAACCAGTCGTTGAGCGTGTACGTGACGGAAACGGCGTTGCCATCCTTGTCGGCAATTGAGTAATGCGTGGTGTTGCTGCCTTCATGCGGCTCCACGCCGGGCTTGATGTCCTTCGAAATGCCTGCCTTCTTCGGGTCGATTGCCGCGCGAATCCTGGCGGCGTAGTTCTTGTCCAGAAGGCGGTCCAGCGGGTTTTTCACGAAGTCCGGATCACCCAGGTAGCTGTTGCGATCGACATAGGCGTGGCGCATGGCTTCGATCTGGTAGTGCACGGCCTGCGCAGAGTGGTAGCCCAGGTCCTTGAGCGGGTAGCCTTCCAGAATGTTCAACATCTCGCAGATAACCACGCCGCCCGAGCTCGGCGGAGGTGCCGACACGACGTGATAGCCGCGATAGTCGCATTCGACCGGCGCAAGCTCGCGCGTCTTGTAGGCGTCAAGATCTGCCTGCGTGATCAGGCCCTTCCCTGCCTGGCTGGAGGCGACGATTGCCTTGCCCACCCAGCCTTGGTAGAAGCCTTCGGTTCCCCCGTTACTGATCGCGCGCAGCGTCTTGGCCAGGTCGCGTTGAACCAGCTTCTGGCCCACCTGGAACGGTTGCCCCTTGTTCAGGAAGATTGCGCCGGAGGCAGGGTCTTCCTGGAAGTCCTTGGTTGCGGTGAGCAGCATATCCACATCGCCCTGCTCTAGCGTGAAGCCGTTCTCAGCAAACTTGACGGCAGGGGCAATCAGGTCCGCGCGCTTCATCGTTCCATACTTCCGGCGAGCGTACTCCATGCCGGACACGGTGCCGGGCACGCCCACGGCCAGATGTCCCTTGGTGGAGGCGCCCTTGATCACGTTGCCGTCCTTGTCCAGGTACATGTTCGCGGTCGCACCCTTTGGCGCAACCTCCCGGAAATCA
The DNA here is from genome assembly GCA_031291295.1 of Rhodoferax sp. Classification (GTDB taxonomy): domain Bacteria; phylum Pseudomonadota; class Gammaproteobacteria; order Burkholderiales; family Burkholderiaceae_C; genus Rhodoferax_A. The sequence goes on from JARLJI010000091.1 coordinate 7,500, forward strand.
AGGAATGTCTTGCGGCCGTCGGCCAGTTGGATGGTCATGAATCCGCCACCGCCGAGGTTTCCCGCGGCCGGATACACCACGGCCAGCGCGTACCCTACCGCCACGGCGGCATCGACAGCGTTGCCACCGCGCTTGAGCACATCGACTCCAACCCTGGTAGCCAGGTGCTGCGCGGTGACGACCATGCCGTTCTCGGCGGCGACCGGCGCCACCGAAGCAGCGTACGACGACGGCGCGAAGCTCGTCGTCAGACAAAGGGATGCAATCGCGGTGAACCACCGCAATCCTGATTTCGGATTCATGGAGTCTCCTGATGAATGCTGCGTAACCGAACCCTGCTAACGACATCGCACAAGACGCCAATGCATAACCTTGCCTATGGTCTGGTTTTGGCAACGATGAGAAGCTCCGGGCGCAACACGGCACCCGGACATCATTCGCGGCGCTTGTGGCGCACAATCTTCTCATAAAGGTTCCCTCCACTCCAAGGGGAGAGATTCCGTTCGGCATCTGATGATGTTGGCCGGGCCGGCCGGGAAGAGACCGCGGTCATCGGGCAGCCGGCCGTCGCTTCCCGACCCGTTCCGGTCCCTCGGTTTGCTTCAAAGCAGCCGCTCAGCGCCGAAAACCCCTGCCTCGTCTAGCATCTCGACTAGTCCTTCCGGATAGATGGTCTCGGTGGTGCTGGACAGTTCCTCCCGGCTCCACCATTCCACCATTGGTGATCCGCCATCACTTCCATCTCTTCCGCAGTCCAGCCGTCACGTGAAATGGATTCCGTGTCCGTGTTGACGACGAAATACTGTTCGACCGCGAGCACATGCTCGCCATGTGGCAACTGCAAGGGCACTTCGCGTCGACCTACCGGCTCGGATACCTGTGCCTCGCAAATGCCTGTTTCTTCACGGAGCTCTCGTATTGCAGCGTCCGCGAACGCCTCGCCATGCTCGACACCGCCGCCCGGTGTTGCCCAGTAGTCCTTTCCAGCTAGCACGCCAGTCTTGTGCACGAACCGGAACAGCAACACTCGCCGCTTTGGAGTGGTGATCAGTAGCCTGGCAGAAGGACGTTCGCGCATGGAATTCAATCGGAAGTAGACGTTAGTGGAAGGAGAATATGCATCGGGAAGCGACCCGGAGGGGTCCTTCAACTGTTCGACCTTGTCAGCATGGCACAACAGTCGCGCGAGGCCAGCGCCTTTGGTATTGCTTTTGTTCAATACGTCGCCGATATGTGTCAACGCTGACACGCGTCGGATTCCGCCGAACCACCATGGAAAAGAGATCGTCAAGCCCATGCGGCGCAATGACGTCAATCGAGTCGTCGTCCCGTAGAGTCAGTCCAACCGATGTCGCGAACTCCGGCCAGGATGCAATAGCGTCTTCGAGAGAATCGAGTGGCACAACGGAATGACCAAACGTTGCTTCGAACCATGTATGCACGGCGGCCTGATTGGTGACTTCCCACGGCGAAGGATGGATGTTGGTCAAACGACGCTGAATCTCAGCATCGCGCTCGGCCGAAAGATCGGAAGCGTCGAAGTGAGCGACGTCGACATCGGACAGAGCCGACGGCGCCTGGAAATCATGCAGGGAGTCCCACACAAGGTTGCGAACAGCGCCGGCACCTATGCACCACGAGGGTAGATTCAAGCTGCGGACGGCGACGAGCGCCGGCCGGAACCATGTCGACTCGCGCGCAATAGTCACAAGGCGTCCTTCCAGATCGGTTGGTGGCACGGCTGGATACTCGAAAGTTGGTTGTTAAGTCGCCAATCTTGGCATGTCTCCCAGAATTGTCGACGATGTACGTCTTGCTGTCGACCGGCCGCTCCTGGCCGGCAAGCGACCGCTCTGCGGCCCTTGCAAGCCTTACACCTCTGTTTGTTCGGCCATTTCGAGGGCGTCATCTACCTCAGTGCCGAGGTATCGGACCGCGATTTCGAGCTTCGTGTGCCCAAGCAGCAACTGTACCGCCCGAAGATGCCTTGTCCGCCGGTAGGTCAACGATGCCTTCGTGCGTCGCATGGTGTGCGTGCCGTAAGCCGTGTCGTCGAGCCCGATTGACACCCCCCCGGTGTACCAACCGGGCCTATTGTTATCTGCCAATGTCACGCGCCAAGGCGGCAATATCTGTGGGGGGCTGCCTCGGATGACAAGGATAAAAGGCGGTGCCCCCCAAGACATGCCCGTGGGGCTACCGGCGTCGACTCGACGACAGGAAAGGATCACAGCGGCTTGGGGGAGTACAGCGCGCTTTGGAATTCGGGCACGTACTCGTACTTGAGCATCTTGCCTAGCTTCAGGGACTTAATGAACGTCGATAAACTTCCTTCAGTCAGGCTGAGGCTCACCGCCTCCGCACTTGTGCTGGAGGCATGACTGAGCTGACGGGAAGTTGCATAGCCCGTGGTTAATCGCCCTTGCTGATCGACATTTGTAAAGCTATTGGTCACCATGGAGATCTTTTTTGAAAGATCGTCCAGCTTCCTGGCTTCGATGGTGACATCGACCTTGCCCGTCTCGCTGTCAAAGATCTCGACGACAACTGACTTGTCGGTTTCCCGGTAGTTAATGCCCGTCAGCCACTTGGGTAGATTGTAGCCAACAACACCCCGTACCCTGGCAAGCTCGGTATTGACCGGAAGCTTCAGTACGTAGCCCCAGAAGTCGTTCGACATCGCCTGACTCATCAAGGTCAGCGGACCGAGATTGGCGCTACCCGGCCGATTCGTGATGACGGAAAGACCAATCTCGTTGTAGCTGTCGTTGTCGCAATAGTCATAGGCGTAAGCGGTGAGTGCGACAAGGCCTCTGCCCGGCCAGACCTGGAGCGGTTGAACCTTCTCCAGGACTTGGGCAGGCATCAATTCCCGAAGCTTGTTCAAGTCGGCGGTGAAGATGACCGTCACCCTGCCGTTCTTGTAGTAGAAGTTGGGCGAATGGGATTCAAAGCCGATATTCACTCTCTCCTTCTTGAGTTCTTTGAACCAACTCAAGTCAACGTCTGGCGCTTCGGACGCAATGACGAAAAGCGGAGGATTGGAGCGATAGCGGTCATACAGCCCGCCTTTGACCACAGGGACCTCATGGCCGGCGATGCTGATTGTTGTGCTTTCGGTTTGCCTGGTTTCCGATGTCTCATCGGCCCATGCAGGATTCAAGAAGACACTCATGATTACCCCTGCTGCAGCAAGATTGCTGATTTTCATTTTGACGATACTTTGGGTGCTTAAGTTGAGAACGGGAATGGATCCCGGGTGCCCGACAAGCGCTCCTCGAAATCGGATAAGCCCGTGACGCGTCGACCACTGCCTGGCGACTCGGGTAGTCCGCGTGATTAGTGACGACAACCGGCACGCGCGCACCTTGCGCGGCAACATCCTGTGAACCACGGGCCTGTGCTTGCCCCAGCCGGGGAAGCATAAGCACGGATGTCATCACGAGGGCGAGCAAGTTCGTCAGCGATGCGTTCATGGATGCTTGGGGTCCGAAGGGTCCGGGCATCAGCTTGCAGCGTTGTCTGGCCGGTCAGGCATGGATGCGCTGAGCCACCCAGCGCCGGTATTGGCGGACGCGGCATGCGTTGGACACCTGTTGCAGGATCAGCGCACGCAGTGGTGACACGCTGGGATCCGTGGCCTTGCCTCGGCTTAGCTGGCGCAGTTGAAACTTGACTGCCGCCATGTTGGCCAATGAGGCCAGCGGCTTGTTCTTCCAACTGATCGGCAGCAACGCAGGCGCACTGTCTTTGCCGGCGAGCCAGTCGCGCGGCAGGTTGGGGTCGATGGCCAGGGCGGTACCGATGCCAACCATGTCCACGCCGCTCTTGACCACTTGCTCGGCCACCGGCCGACGGCGGATGCCGCCTGTGACCATCACTGGCATCTTCGCCACCGCGCGGATGTCGCGGGCGAACTCGACAAAGTAGGCCTCGCGGGCGAGCGTGCTGCCGTCACGGGCTTCACCCTGCATGGCCGGTGCCTCATAGCTGCCTCCCGACAACTCGACCAGGTCAACGGCCAGTTCGTTGAGCGTCTTCACAACCTGGCGGGCGTCATCCGCGCTGAAGCCGCCACGCTGGAAGTCGGCAGAGTTCAGCTTGACGGCAACTGCGAATCCGGGCGAAACCACGGCGCGTACAGCCTTGACGATCTCAAGGAGCAGGCGAGCGCGGTTCTCCAGCGGGCCACCCCACCTATCTGTTCTTTGGTTGCTCAACGGCGAGAGGAATTGGCTCAGCAGGTAGCCGTGCGCCGCGTGAATTTCGACGCCCGTGAAACCTGCCTGTTCCCCCAGTTGCGCCGTACGGGCAAAGCGCTGGATCACGTCCTCGATGACCTCCTGCGTCATCGCCTGCGGCGTGTTGAAGTGCTTGGACATATTGCCCAGGTTCATTGACACAGCCGAGGGAGCCCAGGTGGGCTGCCCCAGATTGGCAGGCATCTGGCGGCCGGGATGGTTGATCTGCAGCCAGAACTGCGCCCCCCTGGATCGGCCGACCCGTGCCCAGCGCCTGAACCGGTCCAGGTGCCTGGCGTCTTCCAGCACGACGCCGCCGGGCCCCGTCATGGCACGGCTGTCCACCATCACATTGCCGGTCATCAGCAGGCCGGCACCCCCCTCTGCCCAGGCCTCGTACAGGCGCATCAGCGCCTCGGAAGGTGCGTGGTCAGCGTCCGCCATGTTCTCTTCCATGGCGGCTTTGGCGATGCGATTCGGAACGGTTGAACCGTTACGAAGGATCAACTTGTCGAACACGTTCATGGGGTCACCTCGTTTTGATCGTGATTCGACTTTAAGGTTGAAGTCAACTTTAATGTCAATACCTTTTGTGAGGTGATGTATATGCATCGCCGCGCATGGCAGCGAGAGCTGCACGCCGAACGCGGGCCATCCGGGCATCCCAGTTGTCAGCGCTGAGCGCGCCAACCGTGATGGAAAAAATCACCTGTGCGTCACGTGGCCCCTGCCTTTGTAGAAGATCTCAACGCCATGCTTTGTTGTCACGTATCCCCTCTTCGCTTCTCCTGTGTAGTGCATAAGCCATCTGCCCGCCCACAAGATGACCGGAATGAGGCCAACCTGAACGATCCTCATCTGGATGCTTGACCTTAAAGTTGCGTTTAACCTTAAAGTGCTGGCTACTGGCTGCCGGCTGTGAGTTGGCTTGCCTCGGGCACTGCGTAGCGGGTCAATCATCGAGAAAGCGCAATGAAGATGGATAGGCGGTTCACACAGATCGAATTCGGACTGATGGAAGGTGAGCCGGAAGGCTTGAATTCCAGCCCCTTGGCAATCAGCGCCGCAAGGAAACGCCCTTGACCGCCCCAGACTATGACGTCGTCGTATTTGGCGCCACCAGCTTTGTTGGTCAGATCCTGACGCGGTACCTGGCCGAATACCTCTCGGCTCAGGCTGAAACCTTGCGCTGGGCCATTGCGGGCCGATCCGAAGCGAAGCTTGAGGACGTCAGGCGCTCGCTGGGTGCGGCGGGGCAATCCCTGCCCATCATCGTGGCGGACGCTGCGAACGAAGCCCAGTTGCAGGCCCTGTGCGCGCAGACCCGGGTGGTGGTGTCCACCGTCGGCCCCTACGCGCTGTACGGCGAACCGCTGATCAAGGTATGCGCGCAAAGTGGCACGGACTACTGCGACCTCACGGGCGAGACCCAGTGGATCAAGCGGATGATCGAGAAATATGAGGCCACGGCCCAGCAATCGGGGGCGCGCATCGTGCATTGCTGCGGCTTCGATTCGGTGCCCTCCGACATGGGCGTCTATTTCTTGCAGCGACAGGCGATGCGGCATTTTGGTGCCCCGGCCGCCCACGTCAAGATGCGCGTGAAGACACTCAAGGGCGGCGCTTCAGGCGGCACGGTGGCCAGCATGATCAACGTGGTCAAGGAGGCCGCTGCCGATCCTTCCTTGCGCAAGGAGCTGGTCAACCCCTATGCACTTTGCCCCACAGGCCACAGTCTCACGGCGCGCCAGCACTACGTTAGCGCCGCTGAATTCGATACTGACTTCGATGCCTGGATAGCCCCCTTCGTCATGGCGGCGATCAATGAGCGCGTGGTTCACCGCTCCAACGCCTTGTCCGGTAAGGCCTATGGCAACCCGTTCACGTATGACGAAGCGATGCTGACGGGGGTGGGTTTCAAAGGCCGCTTGACTGCACTGACGATCGTGGCGGGTCTCGGTGCGTTCCTGGCGGGAGCCGTCATCAGCCCCATACGTGCCGTGATGGAGCGCTTCTTGTTGCCCAAGCCCGGTGAAGGGCCAAGCCCTGCGGCACAGCTGGCCGGTCGCTACGATCTGCGCTTCCTGGGTCGAACCGAAGGGGGGCAGACCTTACGTGTGAAAGTCACGGGTGATCGCGATCCGGGTTATGGTTCCACCAGCAAGATACTTGGCCAGGCGGCGGCCAGCCTGGCACTGGATCACGTTAAGAACGGCATCAAGATCGGGCGCGGTGGCGGCTTCTGGACACCGGCGACGATGTTTGACGAGCGCTTTATCGACCGCCTGACGCGCCATGCTGGTTTGCGCTTCGAGGTGATATGACGAAGCACCTGACAAATGCCACGAAATGCCACGCTCGTTCCGCCTGCAAGCCAGGATGGCGCTGGCCAAACGCAGAAAACGGAGAAGCCAAAGCATGGCAACATCAGATCAAGCGCAAGCGGTTCGTCTGCGGGACGAGCTCGACATAGCAGCAGTAGATAGTGCGTTTTAACTGATGTATAGAGCCAGACACTATAGAGTCAGAGATTCTTGAGGGCGACGTCAAACTGTTTGAGGAGTGTGGTGAACATGAAGATCGGGGAACTGGCGGAGCGCACTGGCCTTGCCCCGTCGCGCATCCGCTTTTACGAAGGCATCGGCCTGTTGAAGGTCGAGCGTCAGCCGAACGGCTACCGGACCTATCCACCTCAGGCGGTGCTGGTGCTCGAGCTGATCGCGACTGCGCAGCAGGCCGGCTTTAGTCTCGACGAGATTCGTACGCTGCTACCGCCCGACCTGGCGCACTGGGAGCATGGCTCGTTGATTGAAACGCTCCGCAGCAAGGTGCAGGACATCGAGGCGCTGGAGAGGCGGCTTGCGCAGAGCAAGGCGCACCTCGTCGCACTCCTGGCGCAGATCGAGGCGAAACCTGAGGAAATTGACTGTGCCACCAATGCGGGCAGGGTGTTGTCGTGGATACGATCCGGGGAATTGGAAAGCCCAGCCCTGGCGACCGGCGATGTCACTACCCTGCGCAAGGCGAGCCGGCGCCGGTCAGGCAGGACTGGCTGATGCACCGTCGATGGTCTGCGCAACTGTGCGGCCAAAGCGCTTGGCATGCGCGACAAGCCAGCATGAATCCGGTAAGGGCAAGGAGATAACACATGATTCTGGACGTTAACCACCAGCCGGTCAGCGTTGAATGCGACCCAGCCACCCCCTTGCTGTGGGTGCTGCGGGACCACCTGAACCTGACAGGCACGAAGTTCGGCTGCGGCGTCGCGGCTTGCGGCGCGTGTACCGTGCATCTGGATGGCACGGCGGTGCGGTCCTGCGTCCTGCCCGTGGCGGCGGTGGCCGGCAAGCGCATCACCACGATCGAAGGGCTGGCCAGCGCACCGGGCAAGCGCCACGCGCTGCAGCAGGCCTGGATTGACGAACAGGTGCCGCAATGCGGCTACTGCCAGTCGGGCATGCTGATGGCGGCGGCGGACCTGCTGGCCCGGCAGCCAGACCCTAGTGATGCCGACATCGACGTGGCCATCACCAACCTGTGCCGCTGCGGCACCTATCCGCGCGTGCGTACCGCCATCAAACGTGCCGCGAAGGCGCTGCGTGAGGGCCGCGCATGAGCCCCAACGCAACGACCCCGCGCCGTGGACGGCGCCGATTCCTGCTGGGGGCGCTCGGCCTTGGCGGCGCGCTGGTGGTGGGCTGGGGCGTGATGCCCCCGCGCAGCCGGCTTGGCGGTCCCGAGGTATTCCCTGAAAAGTCCGGCCAGATTGCCCTGAACGGCTGGATCAAGATCACGCCGGAGGGCAACGTCATCCTGGCCATGCCGCGGGTAGAGATGGGCCAGGGCATCCACACCGCGCTCTCGATGCTGGCCGCCGAGGAACTCGATATTCCGCTGGCGCGGGTGAGCATCGAGTCGTCGCCCATCGAGCGAATCTATGGCAATGTCGTCGCCATGGGCGACAGCTCGCTGCCGCTGCATCCGGACGACGCTGACAAGACCTGGGCGCGCGCGCTGCACTGGATCATGGCAAAGAGCGCGCGCGAGATCGGCCTCATCATCACGGGCGGCAGCAGCAGCGTGGCCGACGGCTGGCAGCCCGTGCGCGAGGCGGCCGCAACTGCGCGCGCCACGCTGGTGGAAGCGGCTGCGCGCGAATGGGGCGTGCAGGCGGCGCAGGTAACGGTGCGGGAAGGCCAGCTCATTGGCCCGGGCGGCAAGCAGATGCCTTTCTCTTCGGTCGCGCGCAAGGCGCGCGACATTGCGCCGCCATCGAACGTCACGCTCAAACCGGCTGCGCAATATCAACTGATTGGCAAGCCTGCACCGCGCAATGACATCGCCAACAAGACGGATGGCAGCGCACGCTTTGCCATCGATGCGCGGCCGCCTGGCATGTTGTATGCGGCGGTCGTCATGTGTCCGGTGATTGGCGGCAAGCTCAAGACCTTCCAGTCGAAGGCGGCGCTTGCCATGCCCGGTGTGCGGTATGTCGAGCCGTTCGAGGGATCGGCGGGTGGCGCACCGGGCGTGGCCGTGGTGGCCGACCACTACTGGCAGGCACGACAGGCCCTGGAAAAGCTCGAACCGGTCTGGGACAACGGGCCGCATGCCTCGCTCGATTCCGCGGGCATCCGGCGCCAGCTCATCGGCGCGCTCGACAGCGACAAGGGCGGCTTCACGTACCGTTCGATGGGCGATGGCCTGAAGGCCTTTGACAAGACGGGTGGCGCAACCATCGTCGAGGCCGAATACAGTGTGCCGTACCTGGCGCATGCCGCCATGGAGCCGATCAACTGCACGGCGCAGGTGACCAAGGATGGCGTGCAGCTATGGGCGCCCACCCAGGTGGCCACGCTGGCGCAACTGGTCGCCGCGCGCGCCGCAGGTGTGAGCCGCAACCAGGTGCAGATCGACATCCCGCTCATTGGCGGCGGATTCGGACGGCGGCTGGAGTCGGATTTCATCGGCCAGGCCGTGTCGATCGCCACCAAGACCGAGGGCCGCCCGGTACAGGTGATCTGGGCGCGCGAAGACGACATCCGCCACGACTTCTATCGCCCGCAGGCCATCGCACGGCTGAAGGCACGCGTCGAGAATGGCAAGGTGACGGCCATCGCCTCGCGCAGTGCCGCGCAGTCGATCCTGGCCGGCGAGCTGGAGCGTCTGTTCGGCGTGCCGTCGCCCGGTATTGACCGCTATACAGCCGAGGGCCTGTTCGACCTGCCGTACGAGATCGAGCACGAGCACATCGCGCACATGGTGGTCGATTTGCCGGTCCCGATCGGGTTCTGGCGCAGCGTCGGCCATTCCTACACCGGGTTCTTCCTCGAGGGCTTCCTGAACGACGTGGCGGCCGCTGCCAAGCTTGACCCGCTGGCGATGCGGCGCAACTTGCTCAAGGCGCACCCGCGTGAGCTGAAGGTGCTCGACACCCTGGCGCAGGCGGCAGGCTGGGGCCAGCCGCTGGCACCAGCCGCAGACGGTGCGCCGCGTGCGCGCGGGCTCGCGCTGCACAATGCGTTTGGCTCGGTGGTGGCGCAGGTGGCGGAAGTGTCGCTCAGGGACGGCAAGCCGCGTGTACATCGCGTTGTCTGTGCTGTGGACTGCGGCACGGTAATCAATCCGGACATCGTTGCGCAGCAGATGGAAAGCGGGATCATCTTCGGGCTGACTGCGGCGCTGTACGGCCAGGTCCAGATCAAGGACGGGCAGGTCGTACAGGCCAACTTCCCCGACTATCCGCTGCTTAAGATGGGGGAGACACCGGTGATCGAAACCCACCTCGTGCCCAGCACGGCCGAGCCCAGCGGCGCTGGTGAAATCGCCGTGCCCCCGGTTGCACCGGCCGTGGCACATGCTGTCGCCCAGCTCACCGGCAAACCGGTGCGGCAACTGCCGATTGCGTAAGGAAAAAGCAAAGTGGATATTTCGCGGCGTCGGCCACGGATAGTGTCCGGCGCAGCAATTTCAGCGGCAGGTGATGACAATTGTGGCAATGTCGCACGAGTCCGCTGTCCGCGAAAAGGCTGCTCCTGCCGGCGTCGCGCAAAGCACCTTCATTGAATCGCCGTCTGCGCATCCGCTGCGCGTCGTTCTCTACCGAGCCACACGTAAAGCTTCAGCATGCAAGCGCACTGGAAATCGTTCGATGAGCCCCCCTCCGCGCGCTATGTCGCCGGATAAAAAAACGCCAACCCGCTTTGGGTTGGCGTTGTGTTTTGGGGCGTACTACTGGTATCAGAACTGGTTCATGGTGTTGTCTTTACCTGCCGCCTTCAGGGCTGCTTCGCCGCTGAAATACTCCTTGTGGTCGTCGCCGATGTCCGAGCCGGACATGTTCTGGTGCTTGACGCAGGCGATGCCCTGACGGATTTCCTTGCGCTGCACGCCAGCCACATAACCCAGCATGCCCTGGTCGCCGAAGTATTCCTTGGCCAGGTTGTCGGTCGACAGTGCGGCGGTGTGGTAGGTCGGCAGCGTAATCAGATGGTGGAAGATACCTGCTTCGCGCGACGAGTCGGCCTGGAAGGTCCGGATCTTTTCGTCGGCGAGCTTCGCCAGTTCGGTCTGATCGTATTCCACGTTCATCAGCTGGGTGCGCTCGTATGCCGACACATCCTTGCCCGCGGCCTTCATCGCGTCATACACCTGCTGGCGGAAATTCAGGGTCCAGTTGAACGAGGGGCTGTTGTTGTACACCAGCTTGGCGTTCGGGATGACTTTGCGAATCTCGCTGACCATGCCGCCGATCTGGGCGATATGCGGTTTTTCAGTTTCGATC
>JARLJI010000092.1 GCA_031291295.1 Rhodoferax sp.
CGCGCCCGACGCGGCCAGCAGCGCCGCCACCGCTGCCGCCAGTGCGCCTGAGGCGCCGGCATCGGCCCAGGCCGGCAGCGACAGCATCACGCCGCTCGACGGCAGCGCCAACCCCACGGCCACCACGAATTACCTGGACATCTGGCCCGACGACACGCGCCTGATCTATCGCCTCAGCGGCTATTACCGCGGAGCGCTGCACGGCGACGCGCAGGTGTTGTGGCAGCGCCAGGGCGACCAGTACCAGTCCCGCATCGAGGTGAACGTCGGCTGGCTGATCAGCATGAGCATGACCAGCCAGGGCAGCATCACGCCGCCAGGCCTGTTCCCGCGCGTCTATGAGGAGCTGGTGCGCAGCCGGCGCCGCAGCATCGTGCTGGACGAGCACAGCATCACACTGCCCAACGGCAACCAGGTCCCACGCCCGCAGGGGGTGCAGGACACGATCAGCCAGTTCGTCGAGCTCGCCTGGCAGTTCAACACCGGGGAGACCGCGCTGCAGGTGGGCCACTCGTTCGACGTGTGGCTGGCGCGCCCCGGCGGCGTGGACTTGTGGACCTACGATGTACCCGAAGAAGTCACGGTGCCCACCCCGCGGCTCGGGCCGGTGCAGGCCTTTCACATCAAGCCGCGCCCGCCCAACAGTCCGCGCGGCACCATCATGGTGGAGATGTGGTTTGCGCCGAGCCTGCAATACCTGCCGGTGCGCGTGCGCCTGAATCTGGATGAGGACAACTACGTGGACCTGATCGTCGACAAGATCGAGCAGCGCTAGGCGCCCCGCGCTTGCCGCTGCGGTGCTAGCGCCGATCCACGACCCGCCTGGCCTTGCCCACGCTGCGCTCGATGCCGCCCTCGGGTCGCAGCTCGATCTGCACGCTGGAGCCCACATAGACCTTGATCTCGTGCTGCAGCAGCTGGGCGCTGGCACGCGCTTCCAGGCTCTCGGGCGACACGCCGGGGCGCGTCTCCACCGCCACCGTGAGGTTGTCCATCGGACCTTCGCGCGTCAGGATGCACTGGTAGTGCGGCGCCAGTTCGGCGCGCTTGAGAATCAGCTCCTCGATCTGGGTCGGGAACACGTTCACGCCGCGGATGATCATCATGTCGTCGCTGCGGCCGGTGATTTTTTCCATGCGGCGCATGGTGCGCGCCGTGCCGGGCAGCAACCGCGTGAGATCGCGAGTGCGGTAGCGGATGATGGGCAGCGCCTCCTTGGTCAGGCTGGTGAACACCAGCTCGCCCGGCTCGCCGTCGGGCAGCGGCTCGCCCGTGTGGGGGTCGATGATTTCGGGGTAGAAATGATCTTCCCAGATGGTGGGGCCGTCCTTGGTCTCGATGCACTCATTGGCCACGCCCGGACCCATGACCTCCGAGAGGCCGTAGATATCCACCGCGTCGATCCCCATGCGCTGCTCGATCGCCAGGCGCATGTCGTTGGTCCAGGGCTCGGCGCCGAAGATGCCGATGCGCAGCGAGGAAGTGGCAGGGTCGATGCCGTGGCGCTCGAACTCGTCGGCAATCGCCAGCATATAGCTGGGCGTGACCATGATGATGTCGGGCTTGAAGTCCTGGATCAGCTGCACCTGCTTTTCGGTCTGCCCGCCGCCGAACGGCACCACCGTGAGGCCCAGTTTCTCGGCCCCGTAGTGCGCGCCCATGCCGCCGGTGAACAGGCCGTAGCCGTAGCTCACATGCACCATGTCGCCGGGCCGCGCCCCGGCCGCGCGGATGCTGCGCGCCACCACTGTGGCCCAGGTGTCGATGTCCTTCGCGGTGTAGCCTACCACCGTGGGCTTGCCGGTGGTGCCGCTGGAGGCGTGGATGCGCACCACAGAAGAGCGCGGCACGGCGAACATGCCGAACGGGTAGTGCTCGCGCAGGTCCCTCTTGGTGGTGAACGGAAATTTGGCCAGGTCGGCCAGGCTGCGGCAGTCGTGCGGGTGCACCCCGGCCGCATCGAACTTGGCGCGATAGGCCGGCGTGTTGGCATACGCATGGGCCAGCGTGGCCTGCAGTCGCTTGAGCTGCAGCGCGCGCAACTCGTCGATGCTGGCCTTCTCGATCGGCTCGAGCGCAAATGCCTTCAAATTGCTCATGATGCCGCCTCAATGATGTGACCCTTGATCTGCGCGCTCTTGCCGCGAAACAGCGCGATCACCTCGCCATGCTGGTTGCTGACCTTGATGTCGTAGATGCCATGGCGCCCGCTCAGGGTTTGCTCCACGCCCTCGCTGGTCAGCACGTCACCCAGTTGTCCCGACTTCAGGAACTCGATGCTGCAACCGGCCGCCACCGTCACCTTGTTGTGGCTGTTGCAGGCGAAGGCAAAAGTGGAATCGGCCAGCGTGAAGATCAGCCCGCCATGGCAGATCTGGTGGCCGTTCAGGTGCTCCTCGCGCACCGTCATGCGCATCGTGGCGCGCCCGGGCTGGCAGCTGACCAGCTCCATCTTCATGAAGTCCTTCGAGGCGGTGTCGACGGCGAACATCGATTCGCCCACCCTTTTAGCCAAAGCCGCAGCGTCCATCATTCCCCCTTGAACTGCGCCGGACGCTTTTCCAGGAAGGCCGTCACACCCTCGATGTAGTCGTGCGTGCGCCCCAGGGCGGACTGGGTGTCGCGCTCCGCGTCGAGCTGCTGGTGCAGCGTGCGCGTGCTGCTCTCGCGCAGCAGCTGGCGGGTCGCCACCAGCGCCTTGGTCGGCATCACGGCCAGGCGCTGCGCCAGCGCCGTGGCCGCGGCCAGGCAGTCGTCCGCCACGTCCCAGATCAGGCCCCACTCCTTGGCTTGCGCGGCCGGCAGCTTCTCGCCGGTCATGGCCAGCGCCATGGCGCGCGCCAGGCCCAGCCGTTCCACCAGGAACCAGCTGCCGCCGGCGTCGGGAATCAGGCCAATCTTGCTGAAGGCCTGGATGAAGCTGGCCGTGGGCGCGGCAATCGCAATGTCGCAGGTCATGGCGAGCGAGGCGCCGGCGCCGGCCGCAACGCCGTTCACCGCCGCGATCGTCGGCATGCGCAGGCCCTGCAGGCGGCGCGCCGTGGGATTGAAGGCCTGGTCGATGACGGGACCGGGATTGGCCCGCTCGACCAGCCCGGGGCCGGGTGCAAAGTCGAATTCGGCCAGATCCGCGCCCGCGCAAAAGCCGCGCCCGGCGCCGGTGATCACCAGCGCGCGGATGGCCGGGTTGGCCTCGGCCCGGTCCAGCGCGGCCCACAGGTCGTGGTGCATCTGGCGCGTGAAACTGTTGAGGGATTGCGGTCGGTTCAGCGTGACGACGGCGATGCCGCCCTGCTCGCTGTACAAAACGGTGGATGGGGTAGTGGGTTCGGTCATGCGTGTCTCCTGGAACGGAATCTACCATTAACCGACCGCTCGGTCGGCTAATGGTTTCCCTTGGTATCCCGTTGGTTATAGTTTGCCTATTGCAACAGAAAAACTGGAGATGTCCATGAATTACGAATTGATCACGGTCCGCACCGAAGGCGCCAAAGTCGGCGTCGTTACCCTGAACCGCCCGAAACAGCTCAACGCGCTGAACAACCAGTTGATGGACGAGCTGGGCCACGCCCTCAAGGGCTTCGACGCCGACGAAGCCATCGGCTGCATGATCGTCACGGGCAGCGAGAAGGCTTTTGCCGCCGGCGCCGACATCGGCGCCATGGCCACCTACGGCTTTGCCGACGTCTACAAGGGCGACTACATCACGCGCAACTGGGAAACCATCCGCAGCATCCGCAAGCCGGTGATCGCCGCCGTGAGCGGCTTCGCGCTGGGCGGCGGCTGCGAGCTGGCGATGATGTGCGACTTCATCATCGCGGCCGATAACGCGCGTTTTGGCCAGCCCGAAATCAAGCTCGGCATCATTCCCGGCGCAGGCGGCACGCAGCGCCTGCCGCGCGCCGTCGGCAAGGCCAAGGCCATGGACATGGCGCTCACGGGCCGCATGATGGGCGCCGCGGAGGCCGAACGCGCCGGCCTGGTGAGCCGCGTGGTGGCACTGGACAAATTGATGGACGAGGCGCTGGGCGCGGCGCTGATGATTTGCGACTATTCGCAGATCGCCGTGATGGCAGCCAAGGAATCGGTGAACCGCGCCTTCGAAAGTTCCCTGAACGACGGCATCATGTTCGAGCGCCGGCTGTTCCACGCGCTGTTTGCCACCGCCGACCAGAAGGAAGGCATGGACGCCTTCGTGAACAAGCGCAAGCCCGAATTCAAGAACCAGTGAGATGGCGCGGGGGCAGCAAGTTATATAATGGAAAGCTCAGGCGCTTTAGCTCAGTCGGTTAGAGCGATGGAATCATAATCCACAGGTCCGCGGTTCGAATCCGTGAAGCGCCACCAGACAGAGTAAGGAAAGCCCGCTATTAAAACAGTAGCGGGCTTTTTTCATTTCCGTGTCATGTAGCCACCATGTAGCCAGCGGTACAACGTTTTGTACCGTGTGGCCATCGTCGGCCCAACTAAACCAGTCGTGCCACTCCTCGATACAGCCGGGGCGCAGGTGCTGCCGGGGATGGGTGCACCCTATGGGTACCGCCCCAACAGCGCTCAGTGTCATCGTGGGGGTGGGTGGTGCCCTATCGCTGGGAGGGGGCGGGGGCGCCTATGCGTGAGGGGGTGGGGCGCTTGCAGCTAACTCCGGGACCACGCTAGGGGGGCTGAGGGACGGGGCGTTTTTTCTGCGCACCCCCATCTCCGACCGCGCTGTAAAAAAAGGTCGCACCAATTAGCGCGGCGTGCTTGCGTGCGGCGTGTGCTTAGTACTGAGTGCAAACGGTAGTGAATCAACCCCCGACCCTTGGTTTTGACGCTGCTTCGCTATTGGGCCAAGATTTTCTTCTTCTGCTCGTCGAATTCTTGCTGAGTGATGATGCCCGAATCCAGAAGGTCTTTTAATTTCTTGAGAGATGCGTACATGTCGTCAATGCCTTGTGACCGTCCATCACGTTTATCGCGGATTTCCACCTTTTCACGCGCATCGCTTTCGATTCGTACGTTTGCAATTGGCTTCATCGTTGGCCTGCTCAGTTCAGGGTCGCCTTTGTTGAGGCAGCGAAACTGAACTTCAGCGCTTGCAAATGAGCGTCCGGGCACACCATCCACGCCGTGGTCATTGACAGGTTGAAATTCTTTTCCAAGGGTCGCGCAGTAGGCGGAGCCCTCTTTGTAAATATCAGCTTTGACCGAGCCAGCCGATGAAAAGCCGGTAAAGCTCTGCGCGGAGATCATGAAGGTGTCTTGTCCCATAGGCACAACCCCAGAACTTGCATAGGCAAAAGCTGAGAACAAAAGAAAACCAGTCGTCAATAAGCGCTTCATGTCATTCCTTGGTTACGGTTTGTCACCGTCCGGTAGGGTAACACCACCACAGGCCATGAGTCGGCTCAGGCGTCGATCCGGGAGCCTTGGCGGTCACAATACGGCCTCGCGCGCGCCCGATGTTGTGCGACACGCAGGGCACCTGTGAACTGCTAAAAATCACGGGGATAGACGTTCGAATGGAATTTCGGGGGGCAACCTCCCCCGAGTGCGCCATCCCCAATCATTTGCGCCTTCAGCCGCTCCAGCGCTGCAATGACTTCAGGCAGGCAGTCCGCTGGAAAATTGATTCCTTGGAATGTGGGCTTGAGCGCACCGCCGGCGGCGAGATATTGGCGGCGCAGACATATGACCACGGCCCCCCTGTGTCCCTCAAGGGAAATCTTTACCGGATGCTTGCCAAGCAATAGCACTGTATCGGCGGCGCTCATGACTGCAACTCGTGCAAAGACCTCAGGGCGGTTACTGGGTCGGCCAAACCGTCCGACCGCTCGCCCCGCAAAAGATGCAAGGCTTGAGCTTCGCTGATACGTCCAAACCGCTTGGCACTGATACGCGCCAACTCTGGATGCCCTAATGCCATATGCGTGTAATTGATGCCAGCCTGCGGACTGATGCCCGCAAAGCGCAACAGGTGGGCAACGTCACCGGCGGGCGCGTTGAGCAACAGCGCGCCACACCGCAGAGATAGGCGGGCGCCAGTTACGACTGCCTCGCGTGCGCGCGCATGCGCGAGCTGTAGATCATGAGTGACGACGTGGGCCGCTTGTTGCGCGAGCCGGGCGCGCAGTAATTCTCCCGCCATGCCGGACGCGTCCGGATGTTCCTCGGCAATTTGCAATAAACGGGCATCCCAGTTAATCATAATTTCCTCGCTAAATTTATGAATGCGCTAATTTGCAATCTCCGAAAAAACCGCCGGAACTCTCCCTCCCCTATAGGGGGAGAGGAGGATTTCGGTTTCCGAATTCTCCGAAAACGGCCAAAACGGCGAATTTCGGCTTTCACCTCATCCATAAAACGCCATCGTTCAATCCAAGCAAGCCGCGCGAGACCAGCCCGGTAATAGCAGCTCGCGCGCGTGAGACTCGCCTCCCGCTGTCACAAGTCAGACGGCCAGCGCCAGCAATTACGGCAGATTCCAGATCGATGCGGGGGCGCATCATCGGCGCTCCCGGCTTGCCTGTTTCGCCATCCTTGAACAGCGGGCGAAGCGCATCCCACACCAATTGCTGATTGCCCCCCTGGGGCACCTTGACCCGCCGCACGTCTTGGGCGGCATGGTCAGCCATCACCACGCACGATGAAACCGGGTCGCCATGCTCATCAATGCCCAGCGTTTGAATTTGCAGTTTGAACGGGCGCGCGCCACCATCGGCCCCATCTTTTGACTTGGCTACGCTCCACTCCCGGCGGTCGCCATCGCGTGAGACTTCCACGGCGGCATCCATTGCGGCAAAGAGCGAACTGTGTCCCCGTAGCCCTTTGGTTGCGTCCTTGCCGGTATGGTGAATCAGCACCACCAGGCCGCCGGTCAGGCTTTGCAGTTGCTTGGCAGCGCTCAGAATCTCGCCCATGTCCTTTGAGCTATTTTCATCGGCAGTGGGCGCGGCGCGGTTCAAGGTATCGAGAAACACCACCGCGCCGGCCGGCACCACGGCGGCTAGGTCTTGCACATCTTGGGGTTCTGTCAGCTTGAACGGCTGCAACACCATGTGCAGACCATCGGGCAGTGGGAGACCATGGTGCGCCTCCCATGCTTGGGCGCGCAGCTTGAAACCGGCTTCACCCTCAAGGGCGGCATACACCACCGGGACAGATTCCACCCGGCAACCGAACCAGCGTTGTCCCTCGGCAATAGCGGCGGCCATGTCGAACCCCAGAAACGATTTGCCGGATGCGCTCGGGCCATACAGCGCGGCAAGCCCCATGGCAGGCAACACGCCACGGATGCACCATTGAAGCGGTGGCAGTGCGGCAAGGGCGACACTGTTCAGCAGCTTGTAGCGTGGCGCGGGCTTTTCAAGGCTGGCACCCTGTGGCAGTGCCCCCGGCTCGGGAAACATCTGCCAAATGGGCGTGTCAGGCTCGTACTTGGCAGCACTGGCGGCAATGGTCGCGAGTTCACTATCTGGCAGGGGAACAGTGCAGGACTCTTTGTTGAAGTGGGCCAGCGCGGCACTGATAGCGGCAGGCGGAAAGCCTTTGTTCCGCATTGCAGCCGCGCCAGCAAATAGAGTTGCGTTACGTTGGCCATCGGGAATGCGGAACGGTTCCCCGTCTTGTCGGGGCTTGTCGGTGGCTGGCTTTTTGGACTGCATAGCGGTCAACAGCCAGTCGGGAATGGGGGCCGGGGCGGTTCCCCAGTTCTCCCACCTGTAAGCCTTGCCGTTGATAGTGGAAGGCGCGGCCACGATGTAGCCACCGAGTGCCCGAACGTCGAGGCCGGGCGCGAAGGCTACTGCATTGCGGACCGAAACTCCCTGCGGCAGCTTGAACACGTAGTGACTGCCGCCGGATTGAGTACGGGCGCGCAGCGTGTCGGGTAGCTTGCTGTTCTGAAACTCAAAGGCGTCGAGCACAGCGGGCCCGTCACACTTGGTGTCAACGTCCAGAACCACCAGCCCGGCAGGCACAGCAATGCCGATATTGGCGGTCGGGTTTGCGTCGAGTAAGGCGAGGGTGTCCTCAAGCGAAGCGGCCTGCCAGCCAGTGGCAAGCGGTCGCTTATCGTTCGGACGGATAGCCAGAGGCGGCAAACCCGCCCCAGCGTAGCGCGTGGCCCAATCGGCGGTAGTGAGAATGGGCGGTGGCACCACGACAGCGGGCGGTAACGGAATAATGCGGACGGTCATGCTTCACCCCGCTTAAAGCCAAATGCGATCAAGTCGTGCTTGGCCTTGAATGCTGCCTTCAACGCATCATCGGCATGGTCCCATGCAGTCTCAGCACGCCTCCAGGCAGTCTCAGCAGCTAATGCTTTGTCATTGGCCGCCTTGGCTTCCCGAGCGGTTTCGTCGACAGCGGCGCATGCTTGCTTGACGGCCCAATTCGCGGCATTGAGCGATAACGTGGCGTCCCATATTGCTCTTTCTATAGGGTCGTCCGGGCCTGGGGGAACTGGCGGCAGCAGAGGGACCGGCGGCACGTTGCTTGCGTTGCGAGCAGTGATTGCTATAAACTTGGAAGCGTCATTGGTGGTGTGTCTATCGAAGGGCCTGGATTGGCGTCCCGGCCCTTTGTCGTTGGTGGTGTGCGGATTCATTGCGCCACCCCCAGCACGCGCTTGATTTCAGCCACCGGCCACGCAAGGCGGCCATTAACGCGAATGGGCCTAATCGGTCCGTCCTCATGACAGGCCCAGCTCCTCAAGGTTTGTTGCTGACGAAGCAAATAGAAGGCAGCTGATGCGGTATTCACTGCGGGGCGGGTCACAGATTCCAGCGGCGGGAACTGTTGCGGGGTTTCGGTTTGCATGGCGAATTGCTTTCAACGTCTCCCCGCGAACCGTTGCAGAGATTTGCAACTTTTGCTGAGATTGAAATCAATCCTTGAATGCACAGCCGTGCATTCGCAACAACCTTTATCTACAATTCAAACCGCCCTCAAACCCGCATGGAATAAGGTTTTCACGGCTTTTGCACATCACTGCGAAACTTGTGCAACTTCCGCTTGTGCAACTTGTGCAGCTTGTTCAACGTGCCTTTTCGCTTGCTCAACACTGTGTTTGGGCGGTGTCCAGTGCTTTCCGCCCAGGACGTGAGTACGAAGATAGCCAGATGATGGGTGTATGCCTCCATCCGTCTTCACATCATTCTGGCTGCACCAGTTAGCCATCCGATCGAGAATGCTATGGACCGTTGGATTAGCTCCCGATGCGCGTAGTGTTATCCAGTGCTCATAAGCAGCGGCCTGAATCTGATTTTTCCAGTTACCGTTTGGCTTTGCGTCCGCCTTCTTTGCTGATGCGCTCACAGTCGCCACGAGCGCAACCTGTCGCCCTATTGTTGCAAAGAGAAAGGCGGGTGTTTCACCGTGCTTTTTTGCCCATTCCAGCAGTTCCTTTCTAGAAAGAACTGTGCTGTCGTCAATATCTCCTTGCTTATTTAGCATTGGGACCGTGTGGAACTCTCCGTGTTTGACACTCGCGAGAAGCGCAGCACGCACACTCCGATTTACATGATATGGATCGCTTTTGACGCCACCCAATGTCAATCGAATGAGACGCTCTTGCTCGTCTCGAAACATGCCATCTTCTGCAGGCTCCACACCTGTCCAACGGCATGAAGCTTGATAGATAGTGAACCTGTCCCGGTTCGTATCAAAACGGCTCCCAAACTCAGGGAAGTCGGGGTCTATCAGTTGGTCTGTTGTATTCATCTTGCACCCCTTCAAGTGCCCTTCATTCGGGAGCCCCAGCAGGCGGGTGAAGGTCTCCCGCTTTTCAGCCGCTAAGCCTATCTGGGGCAAAACAATTCAAGCGTGCACAGCGGCCCGGCGGTTGGGATGCTTTGCAGGTGAAGCCTTTGGCATGGATACCTTGACCACAGGCCCCATGCCAGCGGTGGCGGCCATGTCAATCAGGGTGTCGAGCGAGAACAAATTAATCTTGCCGCGCATCAAGTCGGATATGCGCGGCTGGGTCACGCCGAACAGGGCGGCGGCTTCGGCCTGCGTCATGCCTTGCTGGCGGATGACCTCGGCCAGATTCATCATGAGGCTTGAGCGTGCGCGCATGCTTGCCGCTTCCTGGGGCGTGTCTTCGATGGCGTCCCACACGCTGGCGAATCGCTTTTTATCGGTCATGGTGCAATCTCCTTCATTAATGCCTTGAGTCGCTTTTGGGCCAGTTCAATATCCTGCTTGGCGGTTTGCTGGGTTTTCTTCTGGAAACAGTGCAGCACGTACACCGCATCCGCCAGCTTGGCGATGTAGATCACCCGGAACGTGCCCCCTTCGTCCCAGATGCGCAGCTCCACCACACCGGCCCCGATGCTGGGCATAGCCTTGGCATCGTCGGGTGGCAATCCGTTTTGAACCTTGTCCAACTGATGCCCGGCCTCACGCATTGCCGTCTGAGGAAAGGCCCGCAAGTCGTTCAGCGCGGAGCCCCGAAACTCGATAGGTTTCATGATTGAATTATATATAACTTTGTATTTTTTTGTTGATGCAAGGCGGGCCTATCCAGCCACCACGCGCAGCTTACCGGGCTCGGCATCGGCCACGAACGGCACCCCGGCCTGTTCCAAAATCCACGCCTCTATCTTTTCGTGGTGCAGGCGCAGCAGGTCGAGCGGTCGCACCGTGTAGTGCTTTTCAGCGGTCGCGCTGGGCTTGTGGCCTTGAATCTGCGCCACCACGCCTACAGGCACTTCCAGCCACTCTGTCAGCGACTTGAACGAACGGCGCAGCCCGTGCAGGGTCAGGCCCTCAATGCCAGCCACCTTGCAGGCGCAAACATGGTGATTGCGCGGCAGGGTCACGACTCCACCGGCGGCCGTTGCGCTGGCGAACACAAATTCATTGCGGCGCGGCAGAATTGCCAGCAGTTGCGACACATACGGGGTCAGCGGAATGACGCGCTCGCCCTCCACTTTGTCGCGAATGGTCAGGCCATGCCATTGCAGATTGGCATCCTCCCAGCGCATCCCCAGCACCTCGCCCGGCCTCGCGCCGGTCAGCAGCATGACTTGCAAGGCGGCGGCAATCGCTGGGTTTCCGATGTTGCGAACGGCGGCGAACCACGCGGGCAATTGCTCGCGCAGCAAGGCATCCTGCTTCACGCCTGCCTTACCCAGCGCCTCGCGTGCCTTGCGGGTTGCGGCGGCGTTCTTGGTAGGTAGCAGAGAGGCATATTCCGGCTGTTCGGCGCACCAGTTCAAAAACACCTTCAGCAGTCGCCATGCAAGGCGCGCCGATGTCGGGCGGGTCTTGGCCTGCTCTGCGGCCCATGCTTCGATGGTAGGTGCGTCAAGGTCACGCAGGCGCAACGCCATCAGCGGATGCAACGGCATGGCGATGGTGACGCCCCGGCCATCGGTGCCACGCTTGGCGGGCACGCCACCGGCACGGGCCAGCTTCACATGGTCTTTGTAGTGAAGCTCACCCCAATGCGGGCGGCGGGCTTCCAGATATACGGCCCACACCTCGCCGACGGTCAACGCAGCGGCAGCGGCCTCTTCCCTCTCAGTTACCACCTTGGCAGCGACCACAGCAGCTTGAGCGGCCTTGTCGGCCTGTTGCTGGCGCTCCAGTTCGCGGGGGTCGTCGCCACCGTCCAAGGTCACGCGCTGGCGGTTTGCTTCGGTGCGGGCTTGTTCAATGCTCCACGCGCGCACGTCCCCGATGGTGCGGCGGATGGTCTGCCGGTTCAGTTTGGCCTCGAATACGAACGACTTGGCACCAGCGGCGGTCACACGCACGCGCAGCCCCGGCGCTTTGGCATCGCGTAGAAATGCTTGAGCTTTGTCGGATGGGCAGGCCAGGCGCTCGATGAGCCCGGCGGTCAGCTCCTGGGCTTCGCTCAGGTCTATCCAAGCGTCCTTTTTCGGTCTTGCCATGCTGCCCCGTCCTTTCCGTGTAGCCGTCATGTAGCCACCATGTAGCCAAAATCGCCCCATTTTGGGGAATATCAATCAACGCTTGAGCTGTTCACTTATCCAGCATTTATCTTGTAAGCCGTTGATTCATATTGATTGTATCGACGGTTTTCAACGAGCGCAAATACATATTTTTGGGGAATCATAATCCACAGGTCCGCGGTTCGAATCCGTGAAGCGCCACCAGACAACGTCTCATTGACAAAAAAGGCACTGTCCCGCACAGTGCTTTTTTATTGGGGCGCCGCCATTGCGCCCCGCCAACCCAGCCTCTGGATGTAACCATGAACCGCTGCTTAAAATCCTCATCCGCTATTTTTTCGATAGCGCTCTGCGCCCTGTTGACGGGGGCTATCACTACTTTCTCTTCGCAAGCCCGCGCGCAGGCGGAGACGCAGACGACGCATCGGAATTTCCCCAAGGCGGCCCTGCGCGGCGAGCTGGTGGTCACGGCGCCGCCTGCGATCCAGCTCGATGGGCAGGCGGATCGGCTGTCGCCGGGCGCGCGCATCCACAGCATGCAGAACATGCTGGTCATGTCAGGTGCGCTGGTGGGACAGGACCTGATCGTCAACTACCTGCGCGACGCGGCCGGTCTGGTGAGTGAAGTGTGGATCCTCAACCCCGAGGAGGCCCGGGAGCGGCGCGCGGGGGCCCAGTCGGCGCGCAATTTCCTCTTCAGCTCCGAGGTGAACACCACCCCCAGGGACGACGGCAAGACGCCGTTCAACCAGTTGCCCGTGTACCCGCAGCAGTAAGCCGGCGCGCTGGCGCAGCCCCGGTTTTTAACCAAATCGGCCTGTAGCCCATACCTGGCATGCGCGAGCCACTATCGATTCAATAGCAACCCACACGAGAGGTCGCCATGACCAAAAAAGTCTTCATTAAAACCTTCGGCTGCCAGATGAACGAGTACGACTCGGGCAAGATGCTCGACGTGCTGCACGCGGCGCAGGGCTACGAGGCCACGCCCAACGTGGACGAAGCCGACCTGATCCTGTTCAACACCTGCTCGGTGCGCGAGAAGGCGCAGGAGAAGGTGTTCAGCGACCTGGGCCGCATCAAGCACCTGGCCCGGCGCGGCGTGAAGATCGGCGTGGGTGGCTGCGTGGCCAGCCAGGAGGGCGCGGCGATCATCGAGCGCGCACCTTATGTGGACATCGTGTTCGGCCCGCAGACGCTGCACCGCCTGCCCGCGCTGCTGGACGCGCGCGAACGGCAGAACCGTCCGCAGGTCGACATCAGCTTTCCGGAGATCGAGAAATTCGACCACCTGCCGCCCGCACGCGTGGACGGCGCCTCGGCTTTTGTGAGCATCATGGAAGGCTGCTCCAAATACTGCAGCTACTGCGTCGTGCCCTACACGCGCGGCGAGGAGGTGTCGCGCCCGTTTGAGGACGTGCTGGTCGAGGTGGCCGGGCTGGCGGACCAGGGCGTGAAGGAAGTCACGCTGCTGGGCCAGAACGTCAACGCCTGGCGCGGCGCTATGGGCGACACCGCAGAGATCGCCGACTTCGCACTGCTGATCGAGTACGTGGCCGAGATCCCCGGTATCGAGCGCATCCGCTATACCACCAGCCACCCGAACGAGTTCACGCAGCGGCTGATCGACGTGTACGCCACCGTCCCCAAGCTGGTAAACCATCTGCACCTGCCGGTGCAGCACGGCTCGGACCGCATCCTGATGGCGATGAAGCGCGGCTACACCGCTATGGAATACAAGAGCACCATCCGCAAGCTGCGCGCGATCCGCCCCGATCTGGCCATGAGCTCGGACTTCATCGTCGGCTTCCCCGGCGAGACCGAGGACGACTTCAACAAGATGATGAAGCTGATCGACGACGTGGGCTACGACACCTCGTTCAGCTTCATCTTCAGCCCGCGCCCGGGCACGCCGGCCGCCAACCTGATGGATGAGACGCCGCACGAGGTCAAGCTGCGCCGCCTGAAGCAGTTGCAGGCGCGGCTGGACGAGAGCGTGCGCGCCATCAGCGCGAGCCGCCATGGCACGGTGCAGCGCATTCTGGTGGAGGGGCCTTCGCGCAAGGACCCGGCGGTGTTCACGGGCCGCACCGAATGCAACCGTCTGGTGCTGTTCCCCGGCCAGCCGCGGCTCACGGGCCAGATGGTGGATGTGCGCATCACCGAGGCCAGCCAGCGCTGGCTGCGCGGCGAGGTGCTGCTACAGGAAAGCGCACTGCTCGCTTGAGCATTTGCTATCGATTTGATAGCTATTAGCGCCCGTCTCAAAAAGGCTGGCAGCCTATTTCTTTTGTGAAGTCGATCAGAACGGCATTTTCGGCATGCCCTTCATGCCGCCCATGCGCTTCATCATCTTCATCATGCCGGCGCCCTTCATTTTCTTCATCATGCCCTGCATCTGCTCGAATTCATTGAGCAGGCGGTTCACTTCCTGCACGTGAACGCCGGCGCCGGCGGCGATGCGGCGCTTGCGCGTGGCCTTGATCAGGTCGGGCTTGCGGCGCTCCAGCGGCGTCATGCTCTGGATGATGCCTTCCTTGCGCTTGATGTCCTTCTCGGCCTTGTTCATGTCGACCTGGCCGGCCTTGGCCGCCATCTGCGCGGGCAGCTTGTCGAGCAGGCTGGACAGGCCCCCCATCTGCTTCATCTGCTGCAGTTGCCCCAAAAAGTCGTTGAGGTCAAAGGCCGCGCCGCTCTTGACCTTGGCGGCGAGCCTTTGCGCGGCCTCGACATCAACCCCGGCCGTGACCTGTTCGACCAGCGCCACGATGTCGCCCATGCCCAAGATGCGCCCCGCATGACGCTCGGCGTCGAACACCTCCAGGCCGTCGAGCTTTTCGCTGGTGCCGGCGAACTTGATCGGCGCACCAGTGATCTGGCGCACGCTCAAGGCCGCACCACCGCGCGAGTCGCCATCGAGCTTGGTCAGGATGATGCCGGTCAGCGGCAGCGCCTCCTTGAACGCACGGGCGGTGTTGATCGCGTCCTGCCCCTGCATGGCATCCACCACGAACAGCGTCTCGACCGGATTCAGCACGGCGTGCAGCTCCTTGATCTCGCGCATCAACACCTCGTCGATGGCGAGCCGCCCGGCCGTGTCGACCAGCAGCACGTCGAAAAAGTGCTTGCGGGCGTAGTCGATCGCGGCGCGCGCGATATCGACCGGCTTTTGCTCGGCCGTGCTGGGGAACCATTCGGCCCCGGCCTGCTGCGTCACCATCCTGAGCTGCTCGATGGCGGCCGGGCGATAGACGTCGCCCGAGACCGTCAGCACCTTCTTCTTGCGCTTTTCAATCAGGTGCTTGGCCAGCTTGGCGGTGGTGGTGGTCTTGCCGGCGCCCTGCAGGCCCGCCATCAAAATCACGGCGGGCGGCTGCGCCGCCAGGTTGATGTCACTGATGCCCTCGCCCATGGTGTGGCTGAGCTCGCGGTTGACGATACCGACCAGCGCCTGGCCTGGCGAGAGCGAGCCCATCACCTCCTGCCCGAGCGCTTTTTCCTTGACGCGCGCAATGAAGTCGCGCACCACGGGCAGCGCCACATCGGCCTCGAGCAGGGCCATGCGCACCTCGCGCAGCATGTCCTGCACATTGGCCTCGGTGATGCGGGCCTGGCCGCGCATTTCCTTGACGAGGCGGGAGAGTTTGTCGGTGAGAGCGGAGGCCATGAAGAGGGTCCATGCGCTGGATGCGCAGCCTGTATTGGAAACGGGTGAATGCCGGGGACGTCGGGCGGGGATGATCGAGCCGCTAAACTGTATCCCATGATTTTACCCAGTGCGAGCCCGGTCACCGAGATCCTGAGTGTGGCGGTCGCGCTCGCCTACACGGTGCCGGCCGCAGCGGCCGCCCGCATGAGCGCGCCCACCGCCCGCGCCTGGCTTCTGCTCGGGTGGCTGCTGCACGCGTTGGTGCTGGGCTGGGGACTGCTGGGCGACGCGCCGCGCTTCGGCTTTGCGCCGGCGCTGTCCATGACGGCCTGGCTGGTGCTGACCATGTACGGCGTGGAGAGCCATCTGTTTCCGCAGTTGCCGGTGCGCTGGGCGCTGGCGGCGCTGGGCGGCATCGCCGTGCTGCTGCCGCTCGCGTTTCCGGGCGCGCACCTGCACGCCGCCTCGCCCTGGCTGCCGCTGCATCTGGCGCTGGGCATCGCGTCCTACGGCCTGTTTGCCGCCGCGGTGCTGCATGCCTGGCTCATGACACGCGCCGAAAAGCAGATTCGCCTGGCCGCCGACGCCCACACCGGCGTGCCGCTGCTGACGCTGGAGCGGCTGACCTTCCGCTTTGTGACGGTCGGCTTCATCCTGCTCTCGGCCACTTTGCTGGCGGGCTGGTTTTTCGCAGAAACCCTGTACGGCCCGACCGGCACGGGCCCGGGCTGGCAGTGGGACCACAAGACCGTTTTTTCCGTCCTGTCGTGGCTCACGTTCGCGGTTTTGCTGCTGGGGCGCGCGCGCTTCGGCTGGCGCGGACGCAAGGCGGTGCGGTTTCTGTATGCGGGCTCCGGGCTGTTGTTACTGGCGTATGTCGGCTCGCGCTTCGTGCTGGAAGTGATTTTGGGACGCACCCCATGAAGTTCCTCCTCATGCTGGCGGTAGCGCTGGCCGGCATCTGGTTGTGGCGCACGCACAGGGATGCCGAACAGGCGCCGCGGCGCGACGCCCCCCCGCCACCCCAACCCCTGCTGCAGGACATGGTGCGTTGCCCGGTGTGTGCGCTGCATGTGCCCAAGACCGACGCGGTGGCGGGCCGGCAGGGCCTGTATTGCTGCGCCGAGCACCGGCGCCGGGCCGAGGGCTGAATGAGCCGCTCGCCGGACGCCTCCTCCTGGTTTGGGCCCCTGGAGCCAGAGCCCATAGCCAAGTCGGTGCACCAGAATCGGGCGATCGTGCGGCTGTGGCGCGGCTTCATGACGGCACGCGCCGTGCTCGGCCTGTTGCTGCTGTTATTGCAGGGCTCGATCTACGGGCTTGGCCAGCCGGTGAACAAATGGCTGGTCGCCCTGTGCGTGGCCTATCTAGCCGTGGCACTGGCGGTGCGGATTTTTGCGCGCCCCCAGTGGCCGGGCCAGAGCTTCGATCCGCAGTGGGTGTTCACCATCGGCGTGGATGTGGTGGTCTTCTCGGCGCTGCAGTTTTTGCAGTCCAGCGCGATCAACTACACACCCCTGTTTGCATTGCCGGTGTTGCTGGCGTCGGTGCTCGGCTCGGTCCTGCTGGCGCTGGGCACGGCCGCCGGCGTGACCCTGATCCTGCTGGTCGACGCTTGGCGCGTCTCACTGCAAACCCCCGGCGATATGCCGTCGCATTTCCTGCAAGCCGGCCTGGCGGGCATCGGCTTGTTCATCGTCGCGTTCTTGACGCATCAACTCGCCTCGCGACTGGTGCGCGAGGAACTGCGGGCGCGCCGCAGCGGACTCGCGGTACGGATCCAGACCCATGTCAACGAGCTGGTGATCGAGAGCCTGACGGATGGCGTGCTGGTGATCGATGCCAGGAGCGTGGTGCGCGCCGCCAATCCGGCCGCGCAGCGCCTGCTCGGCGCCGATGGCCCGGCGCCCGTGGCGCCGTTCGTGCTGGCCCTGCAGCCGGCGTGGCGCGCCGTGGCCGAACTGGCGCGCCTGACCTTTGTTCAGCGCGGCGACCAGATCGCCGATCTGGCCATTGCCCATGCGGGACAAAACGCCTGCCGCGTGCGCGCCCGCACGCGCCTGACGGCGACCCACGAAGAGGAGGTCGAGAGCCTGTGCGTCATGTTCCTGCAGGACCTGCGCGAGATGGAGGCACGCCTGCGCACGGAAAAGCTGGCCGCCATGGGGCGCATGTCGGCCGCCGTGGCGCACGAAATACGCAACCCGCTGGCGGCCATCACCCAGGCCAACGCCCTGCTGGGCGAAGACTTGACCGAACCGGCGCAGCAGCGGCTGGCGCTGATGGTGCAGCAGAACGCGCAAAGGCTGTCGCGCATCGTCGAGGACGTGCTTGACGTATCGCGGGCGCAGCAAAAATCGGACTTGTCCCTGCCTGCCTCACTGAGCTTGGACGCCACGGTGCGGGACATCTGCATGGACTGGGCACGCCAAGCCAGTAGCGGCCACTCGATCGGACTGGCGCTTGACGCGGCCCGGGTCATGGTCGCGTTCGACGCAGACCACCTGCGCCGTGTGCTGGTGAATCTGCTGGACAATGCCTTGCGTTACGCGAGCCATGCATCGGACTCGCTGCAGGTCTCGACCCACGCCTCCATGACCGGCCAGGCGACGCTGCAGGTCTGGAGCGACGGCGCTCCGCTGGAGCCCACCGTGCAGCGCCATCTGTTCGAACCCTTTTTCTCGTCGGAGAGCCGCTCCAGCGGCCTGGGCCTGTATATCTGCCGCGAATTGTGCGAGCGTCATGGCGCGGTCATCGGCTATGACCGCGCGCGTAAACGCCTGGCCAGCGGCGTGCGTGAAGGCAACGAATTTTTTGTGGCCTTTCGTTCAACCACGATTCCATTTGACACAATGCGCGCTTAACTAATGTCAGCCAACCCCTCCCAGTCCCCGGCGCAGGTCCTGGTCGTCGACGACGAACCCGATCTGCGCGACCTGTACGAACTCACGCTGACCCGCGAGGGCTATCACGTGGACGCCGCGGCCAACCTTGCCGAGGCCTGGCTTTGCCTGAAAGAAAAGCGCTTCGATGCGGTGATTACCGACATGCGCCTGCCCGACGGCCTGGGCATGGAACTGCTCACCGGCATGCAGGCACAGCAGCGAGCGGAGCGCTGCATCGTGATGACGGCCTACGGCTCCGCCGAAAACGCGGTGGAAGCCCTGAAGGCCGGCGCGTTTGACTACCTCACCAAGCCGGTGGACCTGAAACAGTTCCGCACGGTGGTGGCTTCTGCCATCCAGGACACAAGCCAGGTTTATAAAAATGGCCGCAGCACACCGGGCCCGGCCAAAGCCACCGGCGCGCTGGAGCGGCTGGACAGCGAACCGGCATCGCTGCGGCGCATGGTCGGTGACTCCGAGCCGATGCGCCTGGTCAAGCAGCGCATTGTCAAGGTGGCGCGCAGCATGGCGCCGGTGCTGATACGCGGCGAATCCGGCACCGGCAAGGAACTGGTCGCGCGCGCCATCCACGCCTGCAGCCACCGCGCGGAGGCGCCCTTCGTCGCCGTGAACTGCGGCGCCATTCCGGAGAACCTGCTGGAGGCCGAATTTTTTGGCGCCAAAAAGGGCTCCTACACTGGCGCTACCCAGGACCGTGATGGCTACTTCCAGGCAGCGCGCAAAGGCACGCTGTTCCTCGATGAAATCGGCGACCTGCCATTGGCCATGCAATCCAAGCTGCTGCGCGCCATCCAGGAACGCAGCGTGCGCTCGCTGGGCTCGACCCAGGAAGACGCGGTGGACGTGCGCATCGTCAGCGCCACACATAAGGATCTGGCCGCCGACGTGGCGGCCGGACGCTTCCGGCAGGACCTGTTTTTCCGTCTCAACGTTATTGAAATTGCGGTGCCTGCGCTGCGCGAACGGCGCAGCGACCTGCCGGCCCTGTGCGAGGCGCTGCTCGCCAAGATTGCACTCGAGTCCGACATGCCGGTGCCCGCGCTCTCGGGCGCCCTGCTGGCGCAACTGGCCTCGCATCCCCTGAGCGGCAACGTCCGCGAGCTCGAAAACCTGCTGCATCGCGCCGTGGCCCTGAGCGACGGCAACGAGTTGCATGTGGACTTTGTGCCGGGCCAGCCTTCCAATAGCCCGCCCGCCGTGACGGGCGATCTGCAAAGCTATCTGGACCAGCAGGAGCGCGAAGTGCTGGTCAAAACGCTCACTGAGACTGGCTTCAACCGCACCGCCGCGGCCGCACGACTGGGTTTGAACCTGCGCCAGATCCGCTACCGCATTGCACGCCTGAACATCACCACCCCGTTTGGTGACGATGCGCATGACGACACCCCCTGATTGCCCCGCCGCCAGCACCTTGTGGCAGGACGGCTGGTACCGCTTTGCGCGGGTGCTGCGCTCGCCCAACGCCGGGGAACGCCCGGCCAACGCGCTGATCGACCTGATCGTGCTGCACTCGATCAGCCTGCCGCCCGGGCACTACGGCGGCGACGAAGTGCTGCAGCTGTTTACCAATACGCTGGACTGGAGCGCCCACCCCTACTTCGAATCGATCCGCGGCATGCAGGTGTCGGCTCACTTCTTCATTCGCCGCAATGGGGAACTATGGCAGTTCGTCAGCTGCGATGCGCGCGCCTGGCACGCGGGGCGCTCGCACTACCGCGGACGCGATAACTGCAATGACGACTCGATCGGCGTTGAACTGGAAGGACTGGAAGGCGATGCGTTCGAGGCCGCCCAGTACGAAACCCTGGCGGGCCTGTGCGCCGCGCTGGCGCAGCGCTACCCGGTGGCGCATGTCGCCGGTCACGAACACATTGCCCCGGGCCGCAAGCGGGATCCCGGCAGCGGCTTTCAATGGGCTTTTTTGCAACGCGCACTGGGCTGGCGAACTCAGTGTTTTCCCGCTGGCGTGACGCCGTTGCCCGACGCTTGAATTTATTTTCGCGGAATCATTTTCCGCATCCACAGGTCGCCGCAAAAGCATGTGCCAAAGTGCGCAGCCAGCCCGCAAGCGGTGATGCGCGGAAAAAATCCCCGAAAGGCGCGTGCCTGCTTGATTTACGGGAACAGCGCGTGCTCTGGCAACGCCTGCGGGCCCATCATCGGCGCCTGACGCAGCGCGTCCAAACCCACTCGGCCCCGTGCGGTTTTCGGGTCTGCGCGCCAATCCTCCGTTTTGGGGGCGATACACTACCGGTAGTGGCTTGAGTTAGCGCGAAACACTAGATATAGTGTCTCCATCGTGCGGCAGCCCGGCGTTTTGAGAATAGATTTGAGTCTGCCCGCCAGACCATTGCCCCCAACAAAAATTGTGAAAGACGAGGAAACAATGCAAGCAACACCGAACCCCTCTTCCCCCATCAGCACCAGCCAACCTGCCGGCACTTCCGCCGCCAGGGGAACCGACAGCGCGGGCGCCCTGGCCGCCAGTTCGCTGGCGCATTACCAGATCATCCGCCGCAACGGCTCCGTCGTGCCCTTCGAGCCGAACAAGATTGCCGTGGCCATGATGAAGGCGTTCCTGGCCGTGCACGGCACGCAGGGCGCCGCATCGGCCAGCGTGCGCGAGGTGGTCGACAACCTGACCCAGGGCGTGGTGCGCGCCATGATGCGCTCGCGCCCGGGCGGCGGCACCTTTCATATCGAGGACGTGCAGGATCAGGTGGAGTTGGGCCTGATGCGCGGCGGCCACCACGAAATCGCGCGCGCCTATGTGCTGTACCGCGAGCGACGCACCCAGGAACGCGCCAAGCAGGCGACCCAGGCGGCGCCCAAGGCACCCGCGCTGCACGTGATCGACGGTGGCCAGCGTGTGGCGCTGGACCTGGACCAGCTGCAGGAGCTGATCGAATCGGCCTGCGCCGGCCTGGGTGCCGACATCAAACCCGACCCGATCGTGGCCGAAACCATGCGCAACCTGTACGACGGCGTGCCGATGGACGAGGTCTACAAGGCGTCGATCCTGGCCGCCCGTACCCTGATCGAGAAAGACCCTGACTACACCTACGCCACGGCGCGCCTGCTGCTGCACACCATCTTTAGGGAAGTGCTGGGCATGGAAGTGACCCAGGCCGAGAGGGCGCAGCAGTATGCCGACTACTTCCCCCTGTGCATCAAGAAGGGGGTGGACGCCGAGTTGCTCGACGAGCGGCTGCTGCAGTTCGACCTGAAAAAGCTCGGCGCCGCACTCAAGGCCGAGCGCGACCTGAAGTTTGACTACCTGGGCCTGCAAACCCTGTACGACCGCTACTTCCTGCACGTGCGCAAGAGCCGCATCGAGCTGCCGCAGGTGTTCTTCATGCGCGTCGCCATGGGCCTGGCGCTGAACGAGATCGACCGCGAGGCGCGCGCCATCGAGTTCTACGAAGTGCTGTCATCGTTCGACTTCATGTCCAGCACGCCAACCCTGTTCAACAGCGGCACGCTGCGCTCGCAGCTCTCGTCTTGCTACCTGACCACGGTACCAGACGATCTCGATGGCATTTACGAATCCATCAAGGAAAACGCACTGCTGTCCAAGTTTGCCGGTGGCTTGGGCAACGACTGGACGCGCGTGCGCGCCCTGGGCAGCCACATCAAGGGCACCAACGGCGAATCGCAGGGCGTCGTGCCGTTCCTCAAGGTGGTCAACGACACCGCCGTGGCCGTGAACCAGGGTGGCAAGCGCAAGGGTGCCGTGTGCACCTACCTCGAAACCTGGCACCTCGACATTGAAGAGTTCCTGGAGCTGCGCAAGAACACCGGTGACGACCGCCGCCGCACGCACGATATGAACACGGCCAACTGGATCCCCGACCTGTTCATGCGCCGCGTCATGGAAAAGGGCGAGTGGACGCTGTTTTCGCCCAACAACGTGCCGGATCTGCACGACAAGTTCGGCGCCGATTTCGAGACGGCCTATGTAGCTTACGAAGAGCGCGCGGCGCGCGGCGAAATCAAGCCCTGTCGCACGGTGCAGGCCAGCGACCTGTGGCGCAAGATGCTGACCATGCTGTTCGAGACCGGCCATCCCTGGATCACCTTCAAGGATGCGTGCAACGTGCGCTCGCCGCAGCAGCACGTTGGCGTGGTGCATTCCTCCAACCTGTGCACCGAGATCACGCTCAACACCAGCGACACCGAAACCGCGGTCTGCAACCTGGGCTCGGTGAATCTGCTGCAGCATCTGAAGGCGGCGCCCGAAGGCCAGGCCGGCGGCTCCCAGGTGCTGGACCAC
Source organism: Rhodoferax sp. (assembly GCA_031291295.1). Classification (GTDB taxonomy): domain Bacteria; phylum Pseudomonadota; class Gammaproteobacteria; order Burkholderiales; family Burkholderiaceae_C; genus Rhodoferax_A. Next base: position 22,735 of record JARLJI010000092.1, read on the forward strand.
GACAAGCTCAAGAAAACCATCATCACGGCGATGCGCATGCTCGACAACGTGATCGACATCAATTACTACGCGGTCAAGAAGGCACGCGACTCCAACATGCGCCACCGCCCCGTGGGTCTGGGCCTGATGGGATTCCAGGACAGCCTGTACGAGCTGCGCATCCCCTACGCCAGCCAGGCCGCAGTGGAATTCGCCGACCAGTCGATGGAAGCGATTTGCTACTACGCCTACTGGGCCTCCACCGAGCTGGCCAAAGAGCGCGGCAAGTACGCGAGCTACAAGGGATCGCTGTGGGACAAGGGCATTTTGCCGCTCGACACGCTCGACCTGCTGGCGCAGGCGCGCGGCGGCTATGTCGAGGTAGACCGTTCCTCGACCATGGATTGGGAGGCCCTGCGCCACAAGATTGCCCAGGACGGCATGCGCAATTCCAACTGCGTGGCGATTGCGCCGACCGCCACCATCTCCAACATCATTGGCGTGGATGCCTCGATCGAGCCCTGCTTCGGCAACCTGTCGGTCAAGTCCAACCTGTCGGGCGAGTTCACCGTCATCAACGGCGGCCTGGTGCGCGACCTCAAGCGCCTGGGCCTGTGGGACGACGTGATGGTAATGGACCTGAAGCACTTCGATGGCTCGCTGCGTCCGATCGACCGCGTGCCGCAAGAAATCAAGGCGCTGTACTCGACCGCCTTTGAAGTCGAAGCCACCTGGCTGGTGGAAGCCGCGGCGCGTCGCCAGAAGTGGATCGACCAGGCTCAGTCGCTCAATATCTACATGGCCGGCGCCTCGGGCAAGAAGCTCGATGACACCTACAAACTGGCCTGGCTGCGCGGCTTGAAGACCACTTACTACCTGCGCACCATGAGCGCCACGCATGCAGAAAAATCAACGGTCACGGCAGGCCGCTTGAATGCCGTGTCCTCGAGCGGCGAAGCAAAAGGCGGCGCCGGCATGAGTGCACTCGATGCCGCCGCGGCAGCCGCACGATCGCAAATGAGCGCCATGCCGGCAACCGACATCCAGTTCTGCGGCGTTGACGATCCGACATGCGAGTCGTGCCAATAAATCAAGCCGCGTTGCATCTCAAAATTGCGATGCAATTGAGCAACACAATATGACAGCGATGTGAATGAGCACTTTGCATTTCACATCGCTGCTTTCATAATCTGACCATTGGAAAATCTATGTTGACCTGGGACGAAGAAGTCAAGCCCTCATTGCCTGCAGCACCAAACAGCGGTTTGCGAAACAACCGCGGGGTGGAACTCCCGCCTCTTTTTTCTCCCTCCCCCGATACCGGCGCACAGCCTGCATTGCGCACCTTGAATGACGGCGCCGTGATGCCTTCGCCTGTCGCTGCAGGCGCAACCACCCCAGTGGCACACGCCGCAAGCGCTGAACGCCGCCGCGTCAACGCCTCCGACAAGCGCATCATCAACGGCCAGACCGACGTCAACCAGCTGGTGCCGTTCAAATACAAGTGGGCCTGGGAAAAATACCTCGCCACCTGCTCCAACCACTGGATGCCGCAGGAAATCAACATGACGCGCGACATCGCGTTGTGGAAGGACCCGAACGGGCTGACCGAAGACGAGCGCCGTATCGTCAAGCGCAATCTCGGCTTCTTCGTCACCGCCGACTCGCTGGCCGCCAACAACATCGTGCTGGGCACCTACCGCCACATCACGGCGCCCGAGTGCCGCCAGTTCCTGCTGCGCCAGGCGTTCGAGGAAGCCATCCATACGCACGCCTACCAGTACATCGTGGAGTCGCTGGGCCTGGACGAAGGC
>JARLJI010000093.1 GCA_031291295.1 Rhodoferax sp.
AGGCCAGATTGTGCCGAAGTACATGGCCGGAGGCGGCGCCATCAAGATGCTGCCCTCGTTCATCTTCTGGTGCCTATTCATCTTCGGCTTCTCGTATCTGGGGACGGTCTTGCCGATCTGGCGCTTCGCCCAGCCCACAAACTATATAGGCTTCTGGATCACCTTCCTCACCATCGGCTTCTCGGCCTTGGGTGCAGTCGTCGCGGGACTCCGCGGACTGTTCGGGAACACGGTCATGACGCAGGCCGTGACCTTCCAGACCAAGGTATTTGGGACCTGGATTCCCATGACCCAAGCCAAGGATGCCGCCGGCCATGTTCTTCAGAACCTGCCGGCCATCCAGCCGATCTGGCCGATGCTGTTTGTGACCATCGCGTGTGGCGCTATCTCGGGCTGGCACTCGCTGGTCGGTTCCATCGGCACCGCGCGGCAACTGGAATATGAGACCGATGCGCTGCCGGTGGGCGGCGGTGGCATGTTCACGGAAAATGCGCTCGCCTTGCTCGCCCTGGTGGCGGTTTCCATCGCCGGCGGAGCGGGCGCAGGCGCGTTCGCCGGCGGCGTCGGCAAGCTGCTGGGACTGGTCACATTCGGCGGGATCCAGCAAGCTTACGGGACCGCGCTGGGCTTCGGCGTGTTCGTGGTGATCGTGCTGACCATGGTGCAACTGGTCTTCCGCGTCATGCGCGTCACTCTGGGTGAATGGCTGGGCGATGTGTGGCTGGGCTTCAAGAATCCGCACATTTCGGCCATCATTTCCATGGGCTTGACCATGCTCCTGGTTCTGAGTGGGACCTGGATCTACCTGTGGCAACTGTTTGGAGCTTCCAACCAGTTGATGGCGGCGCTGAGTCTGCTGATCGTCAGCCTGTGGCTAAAGTCGGTGGGACGCAGTCCGCGATATGCGTTCTGGCCCATGCTGTTCATGTACATCACGACCATGGCGGCCATCATCGTGACCGCCTACAACCTGTACGCCAGCATATTGTCGAACCAGCAGATCGCCTCACAGACCATCAACTTGTTCGGCGCAGTGGCGATGATCGTGGTTGCTGTCTTGCTGTTTGTGGCGGCGCTGATCATTGCGTACGACGCCTGGCATGCCTGGGGCCGGTTAAAAGGGCCGGCGCAGGTGCATCCGATGGCGGCCGACTGAGAACCTTAGCGAAGCTTGCACGAAGTCTTCGGGCTTTGTGCAAGCCTCAAACTTGGCGGGCGA
>JARLJI010000094.1 GCA_031291295.1 Rhodoferax sp.
AGGTGGACGTCTACACGCTGCCCAAGAAGCTGGACGAGGAAGTGGCGCGCCTGCACCTGGAAAAGATCGGCGTCAAGCTGACCACGCTTTCCGCGCGGCAGGCCGACTACATCGGCGTGCCGGTCGAGGGGCCGTTCAAGCCCGAGTTCTACCGCTACTAGGTGAGTTCACAGTACAGAGTTCACAGTTCTCAGTTGCCAGGCTCTCTGCAAACTGTGAACTGTGAACTACGAACTGCGATCTGGAATCTCATGATGAACAGGCCCAGTCTTTCCTTCGAGTTGTTTCCGCCGCGCACGCCTGAGGCTGCCGCCAAGCTGCCCGCCGTGATTGCGCAACTGGCTGCGGCGCGGCCGAGCTTTTTCTCCATCACACACGGTGCGGGCGGCTCGGATCAGGACGGCACCTACGAAACACTGACCACGGTGGTGGCGCAGACCGGCATTGAGGTCGCACCGCACCTCACGTGCGTGGGCTCCACGCGCGCTCGCGTGGCGGAGTTGCTAGAGCGATATCGTGCCGCGGGCGTCAAGCGCATCGTGGCCCTGCGCGGCGACCTGCCGGCCACGGCCATGAGCGCTTCGGCTCCGGGTGAGTTCCACTACGCCAACGAACTGGTCAGCTTCATCCGCGAAACCCACGGCGCTGCATTCACCATCGAAGTGGCAGCCTACCCCGAAGTGCATCCGCAGGCGCCCAGTGCCGCCGCGGACTTCGACAACTTCTGCCGGAAGGTAGAGGCCGGCGCTGACGGCGCGGTGACGCAGCTGTTCTACAACGCCGATGCGTATCTTGACTTCATGGAGCGGTGCGCGAAGGCCGGCATCACGATTCCCATTGTGCCGGGCATTATGCCCATCACGGGGTACGCGAACATTGTGCGGTTCTGCTCGGGCTGCGGGGCAGACCTGCCGAAGTGGATTCGGCTGCGGCTTGAGGATTTGCAGGACGACAAGCCGGCACTGCTCGCCTTCGGGCTGGATGTGGTTGCCCGCCTGTGTGAGACGCTGCTTCGCAACGGCGCGCCGGGACTGCACTTCTACACCATCAACCAGGCCGGGCCCACGCTGCGCCTCTGGGAACGGCTGGCGCTGAAGACATCTGCGTAGCTGGGTGCGTTATCGCTGGCGATGGCCGAAGAGGTGGTACCAGGCGCGCCAAGTCAAGCTGTGCAGCAGCTGCATCTGTTCGGCCTTCAGCGCCGCGTAGGATGCCTTTACGTAAATGTCGAACTCCGGCGGCCAGCCGATGGTGGAGCGCCGCTCAGAGTAGTCGCCCTCGGCCCACTTGGCCAGCACGGCCTTGTAGCCCACCACGTGCGTCACAAAGTCCAGCAGGCACTGCGGCATCTGCTCTTCCACAATCAGATGAGCGTTTTCAATGATGACCTTCTCGCGAATGTCGTTCAGCGGCATGAAGATCGTGGTCATCCACAGCATCCACTCCTTCATCTCTTCGTCGCGGATGGGGTCGCTCTTATCCTTGCCCTGCCGCTTCAGCAGCGAGCGATAGGCGATGTTCCCCGCCTCCGAGGCCACGTAGAGCGGCCCGTAGAACTCGTTCAGGCGCTTGTTCACCAGGTTCAGCTTGTCCTGGCGGCGGGCAAGCATGCGCGTGCTCAGCGTGGTGATGAAGTAGCCGGCCAACGCCAGAATGATCGTGAGAATTGCGGCATTCTGCAGAATCGTGGGTACCGACAGAATATCCATAGGCCTTGAGCTCTGCCGTCGAGTATACGCGTAACCGGCTTCGCCTTTATGTGACGGCCGAAGACGCCGCTCCCCGTCCTACTTGCGGTGGTGCGAAGCCACGGGCCGCATGTCGGCAGGGATGACTTTGATCTCGAAGATGCTGGGCCACAGCTTGCCCGTCACCAGCAGACGATCGTGCGCGGCATCGTAGGCAATGCCGTTCAGCACCGCTTCGCCATTGGCAAGCGCTGAGGCCGGCTCGAGCCCGCTCAGGTCAATCCAGCCCAGCACCTGTCCGGTTGCGGGAGAGATGCGGGCGATGCGATCCGTGTGCCACACGTTGGCGTAAATCTCGCCGTGAATGTATTCGAGCTCGTTCAACTGCGTCACCGGCGCGCCGTGGTCCTTCACGGTAATGCGCCGCACTTCGCGGAAGGTGGCCGGGTCAAAGAAACGCAGCGCCGCGCTGCCGTCGCTCAGGATCAGGCTCTTTCCATCCTGCGTGAGTCCCCAGCCCTCGCCGTCGTAGTGGAAGGTGCGCAGCAGGCGAAAGGTGGCGCGGTCGTAGACGAACGCGATGTGCGACCGCCAGGTGAGCTGGATGAGCGTGCTGCCCCAGTTGGTGAGCCCCTCGGCAAAATACTGGCTGGGCACATCGTGGAAGGCGAGAATGCGACCGCTGTCCAGGTCTTCCATGCGCAGCGACGAGCTGCCCTCAAGCCCGGTGCTCTCGTAGAGGTGGCCGTCCACAAACACCAGGCCCTGCGTGAAAGCCTGCCGGTCGTGCGGGTAGGTGTGGACCACGCGATAGGTGTCTGCGGCCAGCGCTTGCAGCGCGGCAGCCAGCAGCGCGCATGCGGCAAAAGTCAGGCGGAATGGAAGAGAGCGCATCGGTTCAATTCTACGGTGAAGCCTCAGCCGGAGCCGAGATAGATAAAGCGCAGCAGGAAGAGCACCGCGAGGAAGTAGAGCAGCCAATCCTGGCGGCGGTAGTTGCCCGTGGCCAGGTGCAGCACAGCCCAGGCAATAATGCCGAAGCCGAGGCCATTGGCGATCGAGTAGGTAAACGGAATCAGGACCATGGTGAGAAACGCAGGCACAGCCACCAGCGGCTCGTGCCAGCGGATATCCGTGATGGTGGCCAGCATCAGCGAGCCGACCAGGATCAGCGCCGGCGCAGTTGCCGCGGAAGGGACCACACCCACAAACGGCGCGGCGCCGACCGCTGCCAGAAACAGCAGTCCGGTCACAATCGCCGTCACGCCCGAGCGGCCGCCTGCTGCCACGCCCGCGGTCGACTCCACGTAGCTGGTCACGGTGGATGTGCCGGTCATCGAGCCGAACACGGTGGCCGTGGCGTCGGCCAGCAGAATGCGGTTCAGCCGGGGAATCGAGTGGTCGGCCGCCAGCAGCCCGGCTCGCTTGGTCACGGCCACCAGCGTGCCCAGGTTGTCAAACAGATCTACGAAGAAGAAGACGAAGATGATCTCCAGCAGCCCCTTGTTGAGTGCGCCGCGGATGTCGAGCTTGAGAAATGTGGCGCCCAGCGCCTGAATGCCGCCGGCCGTGGGTGTCCAGTGCACCAGGCCCAGCGCCCACGCAAGGCCGGTGGTCGTCAGCACGCCGATAAGGATGGACCCGCGCACCTTCTTGATTTCGAGGGTGACCATGAGAATCAGGCCGAAGAGCGCAAGCGCCGTGGTGGGATTCCGGATGTTGCCCAGTCCGATCAGCGTGGCCGGATCGCTGACCACGAGTCCCGCATTGCGAAAGCCAATGAAGGCGATGAACAGGCCGATGCCGCTTGCCACCGCCGCGTAGAGTTCGTGCGGAATGGAGCGCAGAATCATCTGCCGGATGCCGGCCGCGGTGAGCGCCAGGAAGAGGATGCCGGAGAGAAACACCGCACCCAGCGCGGTCTGCCACGGCACGTGCATCTTCAGGCAGACGGTGTAGGTGAAGTAGGCGTTCAGGCCCATGCCCGGCGCCAGGGCAATCGGGTAGCGCGCAATCACGCCCATCAGGATGGAGCCGAACGCTGCGGACAGGCAGGTGGCCGCGGTCACCGCGGGCAGCGGCACACCGGCCGCCGCCAGGATGGCCGGATTCACCAGGACGATGTAGGCCATCGTCAAAAAAGTAGTGACTCCAGCCAGGATCTCGGTGCGCCAGTTGGTTCCCAGACGGGTGAATTCAAAATAGCGTTCGAAGACTTTGAGCATAGGCGGGTGCTTTTAGAAGAGCACATGCGCGACGCATCGCAAAGGATTTTTGTGCGCGCGTCTCAGGCTGTGGCGCGTTTGCGCGCACGGCGGCGCAGGAACCAGTCCATTGAAGTCCCCTGCACCACGATCGAGAACACGACCAGGATGTAAGTGGCGCCCAGCATCCACGAGCGGCCCAGCCACTCCGGCACGGCGAGCGCCAGCGCAATGGAAAGGCCGCCGCGCAATCCGCCCCATGTCATGATGAACAGCGAACTGCGATGCGCCGGCTGCAACAGCCGTACCAGCCCCAACAGTGCCGCCAGGCATGCCAGCCGCACCAGGTTCACTGAGAGAATGGCTGCAAGGCCAGCGCGCCACGTGGCGGCGTTCAGCGCGATCGACAGCGCCTCATAGCCCATCAGCACAAAGAGAATCGAGTTCTGGATCTCGTCGATCACCTTCCAGAAGCCGTCGATGTTGTCGTGCGCAATGCGCTCGGCAGGGACGCGCTGGTTGAAATTGCGCAGCGCGATGCCTGCCACCACAGCCTCAAGCGGCGCGGAGAGATGCAGCAGGCTGGCCAGCGCGTATCCGCCCAACGCGAGCATCACGGTGAACAGGATGTCCACCTGGTAGTTGTCGCCGTGGCGCATCAGGTGCGAGGTCGTCCAGGCCGCCGCCACACCCAGCAGAATGCCGCCGCCCGCCTGTGCCGCCAGCGTCCAGGCCACGGCCAGGGGCGTTGGCGTTTGGCCGGTCGCCACACCCAGCATCGTGAGGAACAGCACCGCGCCCACACCATCGTTGAAGAGCGACTCGCCCGCCAGTTGCGCCTGGATGCGCGGCGGCACGCCTACGCGGCCCAGCATTTCAACTACGGCGATGGGGTCGGTGGGTGAAACCAGCGCGCCAAAAAGCAGGCACTCGATCCAGGGAATCCGGCCGCCGCTGAGCAGCATCATCAAACCCGACACCAGCAGAAAGCTGAGCGCCGTGCCCACGGTCGACAGAAGTGCAACCGTGAGCTTTTCGCGCTGCAGTTGCTTCAGATCGAGCAGAAATGCCGCGGCGAACAGCAGCAACGGCAGCATGCCGTGCAGGATCACGTCCCCGAAGTCGATCTGCCGCAGCAGGTCCACTGCGGCCTGATGTGCGCCGGGAATGCGGCCTGCCGTCTGCGTCAGCACCACAGAAAGGAACACCGTCAGCAGCATGGTGCCGATGGTGATGGGCAGCCGGAGCCACCGCACGCTGATCAGTCCAAAGATCGCCGCGGTGGCAAACAGCAGGCTCAGGATTTCGAGAACGGTCATGGGCGCAGGTCTTGTGTGGCTGCACCCATGGTACAGAATGCGCGCTTTTTAGAGCAGCCGGGCTGCGTCCTTCGCAAAGTAGGTCACGATGAAATCCGCTCCCGCGCGGCGCATGCCGAGCAGCGATTCCAGAATTGTGCGGTTGCGGTCCAGCCAGCCCTTCTCAAAGGCCGCCTGCAGCATCGAGTATTCGCCGGAGACCTGGTAGGCGCCCATGGGCACGCCCACGCGGTCGCGCGCGGCACGCACCACGTCCAGGTACGGCATGGCGGGCTTCATCAGGATCATGTCCGCGCCTTCTTCAATGTCCAGGTCGATCTCGCGCAGAGCCTCGCGCAGGTTCGCGCTGTCCATCTGGTAGGTGCGCCGGTCGCCGAACTGTGGCGCAGAGTCAGCCGCCTCGCGGAACGGTCCGTAGAACGCCGAGGCGAACTTTGATGCGTAGCTGAGGATGGGTGCCTGCGCAAAGCCGGCCTTGTCCAGCCCGTTGCGGATGGCCGCCACGCGGCCGTCCATCATGTCGCTCGGGGCGATGAAGACGGCTCCGGCGCGGGCCTGGCTCCCGGCGGTGCGGGCCAGCTGCTCCAGTGAGGGGTCGTTGTCCACATCAAAGCCGTCGGCGGTCTCCACCACCACGCCGCAGTGGCCGTGGCTGGTGTACTCGCAGAGGCAGGTGTCGGCGATGAGCACGAGCTTCTTTGACGCAGGGGACTGCTTGAGCGCGCGCAGGCCGCGCTGCACAATGCCGTCGTCGTCCCACGCGCCTGTAGCCTGTTCGTCCTTCGCGTCGGGCAGGCCGAACAGCAGCAGGCCGCCGATGCCCAGGCTCGCGGCTTCTTCGGCCTCGCGGACGGCCTCGTCCACAGAGAGGTTGAAGACCCCGGGCATGGAGCTGACAGCGTTGCGAACACCCTCGCCGGGGCATAAAAACAGCGGGTAGATCAGGTCGCCGGGGTCCAGCACGGTTTCACGGACAAGGGCGCGCAGCGGCTCACTGCGGCGCATACGGCGCATACGACTCACAGGAAAACTCATGCGAATATTTTAATTGAGCCAGGGGCGCCCAACAGCGGTTCTCCCATAGGTGTACACCCAGGCCGAGATTCCCGAGTGGCGTTTTCCTCAAGCCGGGGTCCCCAGCGACAGGTCTTAGTCGCTGGGGTGGAAGAAAAGGCCACCTTGCACATCTCCAACAAGGGTACGTGAATGGGAGAAACGCTCGAACAGCGTCATCCGTCACCGTGGTCGGTCTTCGAGCTGCTCATAGAGCATCGAGTTGCGGTAGCCCAGCAGCGTCACCAGCGTCCAGATGCCCAGCGCCGTGCCAACCGGAATCTTGAGCAGGCAGAAGAAAGCCGCCACGATGGCCACCACGCGGCCCCACTGCGTCCGCTCCACCAGGCCCCATCCGGCGATAAAGGCCAGCACGGCGCGCACCACGATAAAGCTGAAGGCCATGTGAATAAATGCCGGGCCAAAGAAGTTCTCTCCCCACGGCCCGTGTGCCCAGGGACCATGCGCAAAGGGTCCGAAGCCGTTGAACATGGAGCCCAGAAAGCCCAGTCCAATCAGGCCCAGGGCCAGCGACAGCCCGCCGTAGATGAACCAGACAATGCTCAGTGCGCGGATGCGGCTGGCATAGTTTTGCAGCTGAAAATCGAGATTGGGAACCGGCGGTACCGGCGTAGCCACCGGACGGCCGCACTGCGTGCACACCGCCTGCCCTGGCACCAAAGCCTGACCACACCCGCTGCAGAACATGGTTGCTCTCCTTCTGTGTTCAATGCATCTTACGGGATACCGGGTCAGGATGTTCCAGCGAAATGTTCCGGCAGCGGCTCTATCGTTGGGCGGCGGTCGTGCGCCGCTCCCAGCGCTCCTCGTGCCGGTCGTCGCGCAGGATCAGCGTTTGCACGCGTCCCTCCCGGTCGCGTTCCACCGCAATGCGCGTGACGCTGGAGCCAAAGGGGTAAAAGAGCGACGACAGCGACTCGGCCGCCAGTTCAGTCACCTCGCCATGCACGTTCTTCTGGAAGAGCTGGTCGCCTTGGCGGAAGAGGGTCACAGCTGGCTGGCCGCGTTCGTCCTCGTAGTCGCCCAGAAAGCTGTCCAGCTGTGCCGCGGTCAGGCGCAGCGCCTGCGGGTGCAGCGGAATCACCAGCCGCTCGGCGAAAGTCGACGGAACCTCGCGCGGGTCGCGGCGGTGCGCCAGCAGCCAGCGGGGCAGTTCCGGCTCGCCAAAGGCGCGATGCCAGCAGTCGTGCGCCAGCCCCTGGTAGAGCCAGAAGCGCATGTGGCCGCCCGCGGCCTTGAAGGCCTCAAACATCAGCTCATCCTCGCGTGGCGGAACCAGCGGGTCCAGGCTGCCGTGGAAGACCCACACCGGCGTGCGCCCCACGGCCCGCGCGTACTCTGCAGGCAGGGTGTTCGCCTCGCGCCAGCGGTCCGGCGCGTAGCTCCAGAAAACGCCGCTGGCCGCGATAGCGATCGAGGCCCAGCGCTTGGGGTAGGCGCGCGCCAGCTCCCATGCGCCGTAGCCGCCCAGCGACAGGCCGGTCAGATAGGTGCGTGCCGGGTCGGCGCGGAACTCCGCGGTTTCCTGGTCCAGGGTGGCCATGGCCAGGGTCTGCATCTCGGGCTCGGTCCAGTAGTGGCGCTGCGGGCATTGCGGCATTACCACAATGAACGGCCAGCGCTCCGGATGGTCGCGCAGCGCCTCGGGCAGTCCAATCTGCGTTTGCCACATGCCTTCAGAGCCGCGCTCGCCGCGCCCGTGCAGAAACAGGATGATGGGCCACTGCTTGTGGTCATCGCGGCGCCACTGTTCGGGCAGGTAGACCTGGAAGCGGTAGAGCGCCCCGCGTAGCGTGATGGTGCGATTCAGAAAGCCGGTTTCCTGGAAGTGCCTTGGATGGCCTGCACTTCCGCCCTCCGCCGCTGACAGCGCGACAGGAGCCGCCATCAGCAACAGAA
>JARLJI010000095.1 GCA_031291295.1 Rhodoferax sp.
CAGGACCACAAGACCGATCTGCCGGTGATTGGCGTCCAGACCGTGCGCAACGCCGCCCAAGTGGGCTTGGCCGGGATCGCGCTGGAAGCGGGCGGCGCTCTCATCCTGGGTAAGAAGGCTGTGCTGGAAGAGGCCGATAAGCTTGGGCTTTTCGTCATAGGCGTAAAGCCGTGACGCGGCCGTACAAGCTGATGCTGATCTGCGGCGAGCCTTCCGGCGACATGCTGGGGGCGCAGCTGATGGCGGCGCTGAAAGAGCTGACGGGTGGCAGCATCGCCATCACCGGCGTCGGCGGCGAGGCCATGAAAGCCGAAGGTCTGCAGCCGCTCTTCGGCCTCGAAGCCACCTCCGTCACCGGTTTGCTGGAGGTCGTGTCCCACATCCCGGAGATTTTGCGCCGCGTCCGCCGCGCTGCCGATTATGCCGTCGCCACCAAACCCGACGCCGTGGTGGTCATCGACAGCCCTGACTTCACACATAGGATTGCAAAGCGGATCAAACGCTTGGCACCCGATCTTCGCACCATAAATTATGTTGCGCCGCAGGTCTGGGCGGCGCGGGCCTATCGCGCCCGGCATATGGCGCGCTACTTCGATCTGGTGTTGGCACTGTTACCATTCGAGCCGCCCTTCTTCGCCAGCTATGGCCTCAAGGCAGTCTTCGTCGGCCACCCGGCGCTGGAGCGTGGCAAGCAGATGGTCGGCGGTGACGCCTTCCGTGCCCGCCACAACATTCCCGCCGCTGCGCCCTTGCTCGCCGTGCTGCCCGGTAGCCGGGGCAATGAGGTCAAGTTCCTGCTGCCGGTTTTCGCCGAGACCGTGAAGCTGCTCGCCGCGCGCATCCCCGGCCTCCACACTGTCATCCCCGCCGTGCCCCATGTCGCCGCCCGCATCCGCGAAGGTGTGGCGGGCTGGCCCGCGCCGCTGACCCTGATCGAGGGCGAGGCGGAAAAGTTCGCGGCCTTTGATGCCGCTGATGCCGCGCTCGCCGCTTCCGGCACGGTCACCACCGAGCTGGCGCTGTCCAAGACCCCCATGGTGGTGTCCTACAAAGTCAGTGCGCTCACCGCCGCCCTCTACCGCCCGCTGGTGCGGGTGAAATTCTACACACTGGTCAATCTGATCCTCGACCGCTTGGCGGTGCCCGAGCTGATGCAGGAAGAGGCCCAGCCGGAGCTGCTGGCCAACGCTGTCTATCCGCTCCTCACCGATCCCACCGCCGCCGCGGCCCAGGTCGCTGATCTTGACGAGGCCCTGGTGCGGATGGGCCAAGGCGCCGAAAACCCCTCCCGAAGAGCCGCCCAAGCGATCTTGGATTTCCTGGCGGAAAAAACGTCCTAATCCGCGCCCCTCCCGTCATGCTGAGGTGCCCCGCGCCATTTCATGCCACCAGAAGCGCTCATCGACCGTCCGCGGGGCCTCGAAGCACGCACGACCTTGTGTCAAACCGTCCGTTGACGGGCGCTTCCCGCAACAATAGTTTGCCAGTACTATGACGATTGAGCTCAAGCGCACGACGACGACCACCAAGCCCGCCGGGGCTTTGGTTCGCGCGCGCTGACATCAGTCGCCTCGCTAGAAACCGAAGCCCCGCCGCAAGGTCCGGGGCTTTTTTGTTGCCCGCGCCGAAGGCCACGAACAGGAGAAGTAAGATGAAAGCCAATCCCACCGTCGCCATCGTTGGCGCCACGGGCGCTGTCGGCGCCG
>JARLJI010000096.1 GCA_031291295.1 Rhodoferax sp.
ATCTCCACAGGCGATGCCAGTGCGGGCGCAACTGGTGCGCTGCAGGTGTTGGTGGGCAAGACCAGCGTGCAGACGGGCGGCTCCATCTATGTGTTTGGCGGCTCCGCGTTGGCGGCGAGTCAAGTGGGCGGCTCACTGTCGCTGGCGGGTGGTGCGGGCACAGCTTCGGGCGGCGTTGTGTTCCTGCGGGGTGGCGCAGGGCCCACAGGAGGGCTTGCCACAGTGGGGGCTGGCGCGGGCAGCACGGGCTATGGCGGCGCTGTGAGTGTGACCGCGGGGGCGGGGCCCACACAGGGCGGCAATGTGATTGTGTTGAGTGGTGCAAGCACTGGGGGCTCCACCTCTGGCTCCGTCGCCATCCTGACCGCCAACGCGCCCGCCACTGGCACCTCGGGTGCCATCGTCTTCTCCTCTGGCACCGCGGTGTCTGCGAGCAGTGGCAGTGTTGTCATTGCCACTGGCTCAGCCACCAGCGGCGCTGCGGGCACTGTGTCCATCCTGGTGGGCCAAACCAACAGCGGCGCAGGCTCTCGACTGGTCATGACGAGCGGCACGTCCTCCGTCTCCACTGGCGGTGCGGTGCGCATTGCCTCAGGCGCGGGAGTGGCCACGTCAGGCGCTGTGTCCATCGCGGTGGGGCTTGCCACGTCTGTGACACCGGGTAACTTGGCGCTGTCAGGCGGCCTCACCACTGTGGCCAGCACGACGGGCGGTGCCGTGAACATTTGGGGTGGCGATGCGCCCAGCGCCACCGGTGGGGATGTTGTGTTCACCGCAGGCTACGGCATCACTGCCACCGGCTCCATCTCCTTCCTTGCCTCCACCGCAGCGGTGGCGAGTACGGTGATGACCATGGCGGCGGATGGTGTGAACTTGGCCACACTCACCGGCTTCTCCGGCACCACACTGAACCTGCAGAGCTCCACGGGGGCTGTGTCCATCTCCTCTGGCCAGTCCTCTATTGCTGCGACTGCTGAGAGCAGGATCTCCATGCTGTCCGCGGGCGCCACGAGTGTAGTGGCCACGGGGGGCGACGTGGTCCTCCTCACCAATGTGGGGCAGGCGGTGGTAACCGGCCAGACCGCTGTGCAGCTGTTCACGTCTGCCGCTGCGGGGGGCACCAGTGGCTCATTGGCGGTGCACACAGGCACCAACACTGGCGGTGGCGCTGGCTCCATCACTATGTCCACTGGCCAAGCGACGGGTGGCGCCTCGGGGCCCATCACCATGACGGTGGGCAGCACAAATACGGGCAGTGGCGGCGCGCTGTCCATCTCAGGGGGTGCTACCACAAGCGCTGCTCAAACCGGCGGCAACATTGTGTTGGTGACTGGCTCTGGCCTGGTGGGCACGGCTACGGGCGGCTCAGTGAGCATCACCGCCGCTGGCGCCACCACGAGCTCGGGCATGGTGAGTGTGCGCAGCGCGGATGCGGTGACGGGCGTGTCTGGCCAGCTGCTGTTCAGTGGCGGCACGGCGGCGGTGGGCAACACGGGGCGGGTGTTTGTGGGCAGCGGCTTGGCGACGGGCACAGGGGGCTTGGGCCGGAGTGGCGACCTGTATTTTGGCACCGGCGCTTCCGCTGCCATCAGTGGCGGCATCAGCATCACCACGGGGTCAGTGGCAGGCACGGGCTCTGTGGGCCAGCTGCTGCTGAGCACGGGGAAGGCGGTGAGTGGCAGCGCGGGCGGCATCACACTGGTGGCTGGCCAAAGCACAGGCGGCGCAGGGGGCTCCATCTCTCTCACCATTGGCTCAGCCAACGGCGCCCCCTCAGGCAGCCTGGTCATGCTGGCTGGCCAGTCCACCGCCCTTCTCGCCTCTGGCGGCAATGTGTACATTACCAGCGGCGGCTCATCATCCACCTCCACTGGCGGCGTCACCATCCGCTCCACCAACTCCGCTGCAAGCTCCGGCGTCAGCGGCTCCGTCCTCTTCTCCTCCGGCACGGCGTGGTCCGGCAACTCCGGCCCTGTGTCCTTTTTGAGTGGCGTCGCGCGCACTGGCACCAGCGGCTCCATGTCTCTGGTGTCAGGGGCAGTGGTGGCCGGCGCCACGGGCACGACAGGCTCGGTGACCATCGTGTCTGGCACGTCAG
>JARLJI010000097.1 GCA_031291295.1 Rhodoferax sp.
AGGCGATCTTCTTCATTCGGTGTAGAACCTCACGACTGCCCAACCATCCGGCCGGCAACCAAACTTCCTGATTCCGGTGCGCCGGTGCGTGCCGGGCCCCGCTCTCGCCATTGTAACTGGCCGGAACGGGGTAACGACAGACTGGTTTGCCCCGGGGATTGCTTTATGGCTTTAGACGCAGGCGGAAAGAAATGGGCGCCTCGCCGGCCACAGGAAAAATGCCGCAAGCGACGGCCCTCAAGCTCACCCCACCCTTTCCACATGGTAGTAGAAGGGCGGCCCTTTTTCCTGGGCCAGATTGCGCACCGTGCGCAGAAAGGCGCGGGCCGCATAGCTGAGGGTGGCCTGGCGGCGATGGGCCAGCCGCAGCACCCGCTTCATCTCCAGCTCATCCACCTTGACCCTCACCAGATCTCCGGTTTCAAGCTCGCGAGCCACGGTGAGGTGGGGCACCAGGGCCACGCCGTTGCCCATGGCCACAAATCGCTTGATGGCCTCGATGGTGGGCAGCTCGATGCCCATGTTGAGGGGCGTCCGGTAGCGCTGGAAGGCCTCAATCACCTTGCGGCGGAGAGGCGAGGCCACGTGATGGGCGATGAAGTCCTGTTTGCCGAGGTCGGTGATGGACAGGCGGCCGGCGCCGGCCAGCGGGTGGCCGGGACTGACAATAAACGCCAGGCTGTCTCCATACACGGCAATGGAGCGGAACTGCGCCGGGTCGGGTCGATAGGACATGACGCCGATCTCGAAAGTGCGCAGGTTCAGTTCATCCTGAATATGACTGGCCAGCACGCGATGCACGGTCACGTTCACGTGGGGGAATTCGCGGCGGAAGACATCGATGGCCGGCAGCAGATACATGCAGGTGTACTCGTTGGCGGCGAGCTGGAGCTGGCCGCGCTCAAGGCTCTTGAGCTCGCCGAGGGCACTCGATGCCTCGCGGCGCAGGGCCAGCAGGCGCAGGGCGTAGTCGCGCAACAGCACGCCGGCCGCGGTGAGCGAACCGTCGCGGGCGGTGCGATCAAACAGCGTTTCGCCCACCGACTCCTCAAGCTTGCGGATGACCTGGCTGACGGCCGGCTGGGTGCGGTGCAACCGCAGCGCTGCGCGGGAAAAGCTGCGCTCCTCGGCGACGGCAAGAAAAGTTTCAAGCTGGCTCAGTTCCATTCCATCCTCCAGCTGCCTGCATATAAGCAATTGTAATCGACTACCCAAAAAGAATAACTTTGCGTTATATACTCCCCTGCGAGACACTGATATTTGTAATCACAGGCTTCCCCCTGGCAGGCAAAACGATGAGTACAGATCACGTAGCGTTTTTTGACACCACACTGCGCGACGGCGAGCAGTCGCCGGGCTGCAGCATGACCACGCAGGAAAAACTGACCATGGCCCACGCGCTTGAAGACCTGGGCGTGGACATTATCGAGGCCGGCTTTGCCATGGCCTCAGAGGGCGACTTTGCGGCCATCGCCACCATCACGCAGGCGGTTCGCAAGCCGCGCATCGCGTCGCTGGCGCGCGCCAAGACCGAGGACATCGAGATGGCCGCCCGCGCAATCCAATTCGCCGACCGGGCGCGCATTCACGTGTTTCTGGCGGCGAGCGACCTGCACCTTGAGTACAAGCTGAAGATCAGCCGCCAGCAGGCGCTGGACCTGACGGGCGAGTCAGTGCGGCTGG
>JARLJI010000098.1 GCA_031291295.1 Rhodoferax sp.
ATCCGACCCGCCTTCAATCGTTTCTTCGCCGCTTCGCTCAATCGTTTTTGCATCACGCCAATATTCTCCAGCATTGCTATTGGAGACATAACGCTTGAAACGCTCAGCGGTTGTCACGATTTACGGAAATATCAATAATCACGTGGGGTGCCCGGCTGTCGATCCGCAATGAGAGAAAGAAAAATGAAAGAGAAAGTTCGCCATTTCATGTTCTTCATGGGCTCCTGGCGCTACAAGGCCCGGCGCATGATGGGCGTGTGTCAGCTGGCCCTGACCCGGGTGGGCCTGGCGGCGCGCGGCAAGATCATGAAAACCACCAGCTCTGCGGGGACTAGCGGCTATCTGCTCACCCTGGTCGTGCCGTTCCCGGTGCCGCCCCTGGAGCTGCTCGCCCTGGGCGCCTATGTGCGCCGCAAGCTCAGGAAGATCTACGGCCTGCATCTCACGGCCGAGACCTTCGTGGTCTGCGCCATTCCGGAATCCATCAGTTTGCCATTTCCGGAGCGCAAGGTGAGCGGCGAATGGCTCAGGGGCAAGCTTCGCAGGATCAAGAGGGATTTTGCAACGACAGTGGCGCCGCCCAAGCCCACCCCGGAGCCCGCTTTGCGGACCGAGCCCATCGCCTACGTGCGAGGCGTGTTGCCCGCCCATCGCCTGCAGTCCGTGGCGCAGCCCCGGCCGTTGCGGACCTCGGAGTTCATGAGCCTGGAGCCCGTGCCCGAGGCATCCAGCCGGGGGCAGGATTTCGGGCTCGACATGGATTTCTCATCCGACACTTTCATGAGCCAGATCGAGGTCAGGGAATCCCAACCCAGGACGCCCGATGCCGATGTTGTCCCGCGCCAGGGGCCGTCCTACGCGGCCGGGCATTCGGTGTCGGCGCAGAGGTAGCCGCAACGACCCAATTGTTTTCCACGCCACAATCGCTGGCATGCGCAAACATTTTTCCGAAACAACGAGCCAGCAGTGACTGGTGTACGCCATTGCGGCGGGTGTGGCGACGACCTGGCTGCCGTTGCCGCTCACGATGCAGGGCCGCGGTTTGCTGGGATGGTGCGTGGGCGCAGGCTGCTACCTGGTGCTTTCCTGGTGGCTAACACCACTGTCGCCATGCCCCTGCCTGGCGATAAAGGCCTGCGTTGGCATATGCATGACGCGGCAGTCCAACGCTCTTCAGCCCGCTTCTCGCCGGCTTTTTGCGGTGGCGTGGCTAAAGCGCATGAGTGTGCGTTGGCGGGCCCTGGCATGGTCAACGACCGGGGCTGGGTAGTCCACACCAATGTGTACCCCGGCCGCGGTCTGGTCCGCCGTGTCCATGGCCGCCGGCGCATGGATGAACCTGTCGGGCACGCGCGCCAGTTCGGGTAGGTAGCGACGGATGAAGCGCCCCTGCGGATCGAAGTTCCGCGACTGCGTGACCGGGTTGAAGATGCGAAACCACGGCTGGGCGTCGCAGCCGGTGGAAGCGGCCCATTGCCAGCCGCCATTGTTGGCCGCCAGGTCGTAGTCATTGAGGTGGCGGGCAAAGTGTCGCTCGCCCAGGCGCCAGTCGATGCCCAGGCTTTTGGTGAGAAAAGACGCCACCACCATGCGCAGGCGATTGTGCATGTAGCCGGTCTGATGCAACTGGCGCATGGCCGCGTCCACCAGTGGGTAGCCAGTACGCGCTTCGCACCAGGCGGCAAACAGCTCGGGCGCGTCATCCCATGCAATGTGCTCATGGTCTGGGCGAAAAGCCTGCTTGACGACATGCGGGTGGTGCCACAGGATCATGTGATAGAAATCGCGCCAGATCAGCTCGGACAGCCAGGTGGCCGCCCCTTCGCCACCCCGGCGGTGTGCATGGGCGGCCAGCTCCCGCACCGACACCGTGCCAAAGCGCAGGTGCACCGATAGGTAGGACACCCCCTTGCGTGCCGGAAAGTCGCGTGCCTGGCGGTAGCCATCCATGCGGGCGCAGAAATCCTCGAACAGCTGTTTGCCGCCGCGCATGCCGGTGGGAAGCGGCAGTATGGCGAGGTCGGTCGCCTCGAAGCCGATGGAGGAGAGCGCGGGCAGCACTTCGCCGATGGGCTTGGGCGCCAGGCGCGCGGCGTACTTTGCGACCGGGTAGGGCTGGAGCTGGAAATCGTCCAGCTTCTTGAGCCAGGCATTGCGGTATGGCGTGAAGACGCTGAACGGTTTGCCGCCCTGCGTCAAGACCTCGCCGCGTTCGAAAATGACCTGATCCTTGAAGTCGGCGAAGGCAATGCCACTGGCGGCCACGCGCGCTGCCACCTGGCGATCGCGTTCGATGGCGGCGGGCTCATAGTCGCGATTCGTAAAAACCTGGCTGACACCCAGGTTCTGGGCAAGTTGCACGATGCAATCGACAGCGCGTCCATGACGCACAAGGATGCCGGAGCCTTGTCCCCCGGCGCCCAGCGACAGGGCGTGAAGCGCGCCGTCGAGCTCGCGCAGGCTGGCGTGGATAAACTCCACGCGCCGATCCCGGCGCTCGGGCAGCGCGTCCAGGATGTCGGTATCGAATACAAAGGCGCAGTACACGCGGTCGGCAAGGCGCAGCGCCTGGTGCAGGGCGGCATGGTCGAAGCAGCGCAGGTCGCGGCGAAACCAGACGAGGGCGGAGGTCACGGAGTCAAACTCACTGCGCTGGAGAGAAGCGGCGGGGCTCAGCTGTTGACGCGCTTCTTGAGCCAGCGCATCAGCACGCCGAGTGCGGGGATTTTTTCGTACAGTTCTTCGGCGGCATCCCAGTAGTCGCGGTGCCGTGTGATGAGGCCCTGCGCATTCAGCTCCAGATGCGAAGCACCGCGCACGGTGTGTGGGGTTGACCGCTGAAAACGCTTGAAGCGAAACATGAAGTCCCACGTCAGGAAGCATTGCGCACCCTGCACCACGCAGCCGGTGACCACGAATCTCGGCTCTTGCAGCGACTCGAACATGTGCTGGTAGACGCGCTGGATCAGCGCGATGCCTTGCACCTCGTTGAACGGGTCCTTGAATCGCGCATCGGGCGCGTAGATGCCGCTGATGGAGTCCACGCTGTCAGGGGTGAGCTGCTCAAAAAATGCGACGATGCCGGCCACGGCCGTGTCAGCGTCGGGGAGTGCAGTGGGCAGCATGGTCAAAGTCCGGCGAAGCGGCGCACGGCCGGGAAGTAGAGGCGGTACGGCAGCAGTCGCAGCAGTTTCATCACCCGGGTGAAGCGCTTGGGAAAATGGATGTCGAACTCGCCCCGCTCCCAACCGTGCACGATGGCCTGCGCCGCAGCCTCGGGCGAGATCAGCGCCGGCATGGTGAAGTCGTTGCCTGCGGTCAGCGCAGTGGCGACAAAACCGGGATTGATCACGCTCACGCCCATGCCGAGGTCATGCAGATCCAGGTACAGCGCCTCGGCCAGGTTGATCAGCGCAGCCTTGGTGGGCCCATAGGCGAGGCTTTTCGGCAGACCGCGAAAACCGGCCACGCTGCTGACCAGGCTCAGGTGGCCGGCTCGCCCGCCGCGCGCGGCTTCGACCATCGCGGGCAGCACCGTGCCCAACACATGTAGCGCGCCGAGGGTGTTGATCTGCTGGTGGCGCAGCATTTCGTCCAGGTCGAAGGCGGTGGCACGCATGTCGCGGTAGCGGCCTGCGCAGTACAAGACCAGGTCCAGCGGGCCCTCTGCCAGCAGCTGGGTGGCAGCGACCTGCACATCCTCGCGGCGGGCGGTGTCGAGCGGCAGCGACCTGCTGCCGGGGTGCTGATCGACAAAAGACTGAAGTGCGGCTTCGCCGCGCGCCGACACCACCACCTGCGCGCCCCGGGCATGCAGGGCCGATGCCGTGGCGCGCCCGATGCCGCTGGAGGCGCCGACCAGCCAGGCCCTGCGGCCCTGCCAGTTGCTGATGCGGGGATTGAGACTCATCGCTTCAGCGTTTCATGAAGGACAAGGTGACTTCGCCCAGCCGAACGCCGAACTTGCTCATGGTGGCCCGGTTGAGCATGACGCGCTCGTCCATCAGGTACATCCAGTCATCGAACTGCACCTCGTAGACCTTGCCGTCCACAGGCAGATTCAGCGTGTAGTTCCAGCGGAAGGCATTGCCCGAGGTCTGTCCCACAGCCTCGCCCACCACGTCGCCGGCGGTGCCGGTGTAGCGGCCGTCCGCATGTTTGGTGAGTCGCCAGACGCGGCGCTGCTTGCTGCCGTCGGAATAGCTGAAGGCTTCATCGAGCACTCCCTGGTTGCCATTCCACTGGCAGTCCATCACGACCGTGAAGCGCTTGACGATCTTGCCGCTTCGGTCCTGGAAGATGCCGTGGGCATCGATGCGGCCGTTGAAGTATTGCGCAAGGTCCAGTAGCGGTTTTTCGCCGGCATAGTCCGCCAGGTTCTGGCTGGCACAGCCGACCAGCAAGACAGGGGCGGCAACGGCCGCGGACAGAAGTAGACGTCGTTGCATCATGGGGTGGCTTTCGGGATGAGAGTGCGCCCGGAATCCGGGCTGCGGATGACGAGGAAATACAGCGCAGCTGCCGCCATCAGTTTGAGTGCGCAAGGCAGGACGGCGTAGGCCAGGCCCAGGGTTTGCAGCGCCTCGGGGCTGCGCGTGCCGGGGGAATAGCCCAGCGCACCGAGCAGCGGAAGCGCCAGACCCGCGGCCAGCGCCAGGTTGAGCTTGGTGGCAAAGCTCCACCAGCCAAAGTAGGCGCCCTCAAACCGACCACCGTCGCCCTGATGCGCTATCACCCCGGCCAGCAGCGCGCTGGGCAGGGACAGGTCGCTGCCCAGCGCAGCGCCGGAGAGCGCGCACACCAGCAGGAAGGCCGCCGTGTCGCCCTCGCCCAGGCCAGCGACGCCGGCGAACACCGCAATCGCCAGCAGCATGCCCGCCAGCCAGGTGCGGGCCAGTCCCCAGCGCGCCACCGCCCGCAGCCACAGCGGAATAGACAGCGCCGCACAGAGAAAATAGGCGCCCAAAAAAAGCGGCTCCTGCGCTGGCGGCGACTGCAGTCTGTCCTGGATGAAAAACAGCACCAGCGTGGCCGGCACGGCGCTAGCGATGCCGTTCAGCATGAACACGGCCAGCAGGCGCCGGAAGGCGGCGCTGCCCCAGGGCCGCCACAGGCTGGCCGCCGTCGCGCCGCGGTCCGGGTCTGCGCGCCGCGATGGCGCAGGTGCCCTTGTCCAGGCCAGCCAGCCTAGCACCAGCGTGACGGCAAAAACGGAGAGCATCGCCGGCAATCCCGGCAATCCCGGCAATCCCGGCAATCCCGGCAGCGCCGGCAGCAGGGAGGCCAACACGACTCCGAAGACGCCGTAGCCCTCACGCCACGCCACGATGCGCCCGCGCTGCAGTTCGTCGCCACCGAGCCGGGCACCCCAGGATTGGTGGGCAATACTGAGTTGGCTGTAGGCCGTGTAGGTGATCAGCAAAAAGACCGACGCCCAAGCGATGAGCGGGCCCGGCCCCGTGACCGCCGGGAAAAACAGCCCGGCAAGCCCCAGTGCCAGCACCAGCGCAGACACCGCCCCCACCGCCAGTACGGCGCCCGGGGAACGGCCAAACAGCCGGTCGTTCAGGCGTCCGAGCAGCGGATCGATGACGGCATCGAACAGCCGCGCCGCCAGTAGCACTGCGCCCAGCGTGGCCAGCGGCATGCCGAATTCCCGCGCGTAGTGGTTGGGCAGGAAGATATAGAGCGGCAGGGCGACAAAGGCCAGTGGCAATCCGAGCAAGCCGTAGCAGGAGAGACCCCGGCGGCTCGGGACTTCAACTGACGGCCCCTTCATGGCTGCCCCGGTGCTCGGGCGGCAAGCTTGATATCGGGCAGCGCGGCCTGCATGGCCCGCTGCCAGTGCGTGGCTTGCCGCGTGCTCGCAGATGTCAAGCAAAAAACGACTGTAGCGCAGGCGCTACAAGCACGAGCAGCTATCTTTTTGATAGTCATGGCCTGACAAGGGTGAATTGCATCAGGTTCGTGTTGTTCATGGCAAATGCGGCTTCGCAGTAGCACAGGTAGAACTCCCAGATGCGCATGAAGCGTTCGTCAAAGCCCAGCTGCAGAATTTGCGCACGCCGGGCCACGAAGCGTTCGCGCCAGCGCCTGAGGGTTTCCGCGTAATCCTGGCCGAAGGCGAATTCGTCTTCCACGCGCAAGCCGGCAGCCTCGGCCTCGCGGCGGAATTCGCTCGGGCAAGGCAGGCAGCCGCCGGGAAAGATGTACTGCTGGATGAAGTCGGTCGAGCCGATGTAGCGCTTGAACAGGCTGTCGTCGATGACGATGCTCTGGATGCAGGCGCGGCCGCCGGGTTTGAGGAGCCGCCTTACCGCCTGGAAGTAGGTGGGCCAGTATTCGCGGCCCACGGCCTCCACCATCTCGATGGAGCAGATGGCGTCAAAGGGCCCGTCATGAATGTCGCGATAGTCCTGCAGCCGCAGGTCGGCTTGGTCTGCCACGCCGTGCTGCACCATGCGCTGCTGCGCGAAGTCCAGCTGTTCGGTCGACAGCGTCACGCCCGTCAGGGAGGCGCCGAATTCTGTGGTGGCCATCTCGGCCAAGGCACCCCAGCCGCAGCCGATCTCCAGCACGCGGTCCCCGGGCCTCACGCTGGCCATGCGCAGCGCGCGGCGCACCTTGGCCTGCTGGGCCGTGCGCATGTCACCTTGCGGGTTGCCGTTGAACCAGGCCGACGAGTAGTTCATCGTGTCGTCCAGCCATAGCCCATAAAAGGCATTGCCCAGATCGTAGTGGGCGTGGATGTTCTTCTGGCTGTTGGCGCGCGTGTTGCGATGCAGCAGATGCCTGACGCGGTACAGCAGCCGGCCGGCCCAGCTGCCGTAGATCACGCCTTCGATCTGCTGGCGGTTGGCGATGAACAGCTGTAGCAGCTCGGTAAGGTGCGTGGCGGTCCAATCGCCCGCGATGTAGCTCTCGGCAAAGCCGATGTCGCCGGATTTGAGGGCCGCGCCAAACACCTTCCAGTTGCGCAGCGTGAGTGCCGCCGCGGGACCGCCACCGTGGCCAAAGTGCTGCAGCGAGCCGTCGGGCAACTGCAGGATGAGCGAGCCTTTTTCCAGGCGCTGCAGCAATTTCAGTGCCGTGCGTGCGGCGGCGGGAATACCCGGTGGCAGCATGCGCACGGGGCGAGGGGAGGCGGTGGTGCTGTTCATGACGTGGTGTGGGGGTGATGAAGAGGGGGCTGATCAGCGTGTCACAGCGCGGGTGGGCGCCTCGGGCTTGTGGTGAAAGCGCACGCGCTTGAACCACAGCCTGAGCGCCTGCCAGTGAATGCGCGCGATCACGGCCAGTGTCATGGCCGGATAGCCCCAGAGGGCGCGGCGCAGGGTGCGCGGGCTGACGGGCAGCAGCGTGCCGCTGACGCTGGTCTGCAGCAACGGTCCGGTGGCGTCGTCGTGGTCGATACGCACCACGGTGCGGTCTTCCCCTGCATGCCGCGTGCGCAGAAAGCGAAAGCGGTAGCTGCCGCCCACCTCGCAAAACGGCGAGACATGGAACACCTTCTGCGCGTGCAGCTCGGTGCCGTAGCGCGGCCCATCCAGCAGGTAGCAGTGGCGTTCGCCAAAGGTGTTGTTAACCTCGACCACGATGGCGCGCAGGCTGTCGTCGCCGGCGTGGCAATACCAGAAGCTCACGGGCTTGAAGGCGTAGCCCCACATGCGTGGGTAGCAGTGCAGCCAGACCTCGCCCGTGGCATCTTCAATGCCTTCGGCGCGCAGCAAGGCATCGATCCAGGCGAGCGCGCCGCCTTCCCTTGCGCTGCGGCCATCGCCGTGGTCGGTGTCATGGAAACTCAGCGCGCCGCGCCGGTTGACCGCCAGCACGTCACTGCCCGCCTGCTGCAGGCTGCGCATGGGCAGCATCAGGAACAACGTCGGGTAGGCAAACGCATGGCGGCTGGGGCGCAGCCGCGTATGGCGCACCTGGCCAAAGCCGATGAGCGGGGCCGGCACACGGGACGCGGGCGGATGATTCATGCGGCCTGCGCCCACGGCGCCTGAATCTCGGCGATCAGCCGCTGCGCCACGGCCAGGCCCGACTTGAGCCCGTCTTCATGGAAGCCGTAACCCGTCCAGGCGCCACAAAACCAGGTGTGGTGGCCGCCCTGCAGCTGCGCCATTTGCTGTTGGGCACGGATGGCCTGTAAATCAAAGACCGGGTGGTCATATTCGTATTCGCCGATCACATGCCGCGCGGCAATCTCGCGCACCGGATTCAGCGACACCACCACCGGCGCGCTGAACGGCAGCGGTTGCAGCCGGTTGATCAGATAGTGCAGGCAGACGCGCGCCGATTCGCGTCCACCGTCCTGTGCGCGCTCGTAGTTCCACGCGGCCCAGGCGGCGTGCCGCGCGGGTAGTACCGAGGCGTCGGTGTGCAGCACGGCCCGGTTCGGCTGGTAGCGTATGGCGCCCAGCGCCTCGCGCTCCTGCGCCGTGGCGTCGTGCAGCAGGGCCAGCGCCTGGTCGGAGTGGGTGGCCAGAACCAGCCGGTCAAAGCGCTCGGCGCCGGAATCAAGCACCACGCGCACGCCCGCAGCGTCGCGCTCGATGCGGCGAACCGGGGTGTTCAGGCGCTTGCGCGCGATGCGCGCGACGATTTTGTCGACATAGTGCCTGGCGCCGCCCTGCACGGTGTGCCACTGGGGCCGGTTGCTCACCTGGATCAGGCCGTGGTTGTGGCAAAAGCGGATCATGGTGGCAACCGGGAACCTGAGCATCTGGTCCGTGGGGCAGCTCCAGATACAGCCCAGCATGGGTAAAAAATACCAGTCGCGGAAGGCGTTGCCAAAGCGGTGCGCCTTCAGGAATTCGCCCAGCGGCTGCGTCAGAGCGGCTTCTTCATGGGCGGCGGCGATGCGGCTGGCCAGCGCATTGAAGCGCAGCAGGTCTGCCAGCATGCCCAGAAAACGCGGGTTCACCAGGTTGCCGCGCTGCGCGAACACGGTGGACAGGCTGGAGCCGCTCCACTCCAGCGCGCGCCCGCGCAAGGCGCCCGGCACCCGGACCGAGAACGACATGTCCGACTTGGCGGTGCTCACGTCCAGCTCGGCCAGCAGTGCGATCAGGTGGGGATAGGTGCGCTCGTTGAACACCAGAAAGCCGGTGTCCACGCCGTGCGTGATCTCGCCCTGCGGCGTGGGCAGCGTGACATCGACCGTGTGGGTGTGACCCCCAAAATAGTCACCCGCCTCGAACAGGGTGATGTCGGCGCGGCCCTGCAGCTTGTGGGCCACGGCCAGGCCGGAGATGCCGGAGCCGACGATCGCCACCTTCATGACGCGCTTCGGGGGATCGGCTGGGCGGGTGCCCGGATTGTGCGGCCCGCCACTGGCGCCAAACACGATAAAGGCAACCGCACTGCGGCGGCCGGGAAAGAGAAGGTCGAGGTAGTTTGCATTAGACGGAAAATATATTTGTCCATGACAATTTAGTTATTTCAGCACAATTTGTCTAATTGCGCTTTAATCGGGCTGATGTTCTCTACGCGATCCCAGGGGTTTTGGATGCGGATTTTTTGCAATCAGGGGTTTGATGCGCCATGAATGACGACGAGCGCGCGTTGCCGCAGTGCCTGTCCATTGCTGCCGTGGAGCGCGATACCGGGCTGTCCAAAGACACCCTGCGTGTATGGGAGCGTCGCTACGGATTTCCCTGCCCCAAGCGCGACAGCGCGGGCGATCGCGCCTATCCGCCCGAACAGGTCGAGCGCCTGCACGCCATCCGGCGCCTGCTGGATGCGGGGCATCGCCCGGGGCGCATCGTGGCGCTGGAACCGCATGCACTGCGGGCGCTGTCTGCGGCCCAACCCTTGACGCCCTCCGGCCCGTCTGACGAGCCCGAGCTTGGCCGTTACATGGACTTGATCGCGCGTCACGACATACACCCTCTGCGGCGCGCGCTGGATCAGGCCGCGTTGCGGCTTGGACTGGTGCGTTTCGTCACGACGGTCGTGGCGCCCTTGAACATCGCCGTGGGTGAGGAGTGGATGCACGGCCGGTTTCAGGTGTTCGAAGAGCACCTGTACACGGAATGTGTGACTGGCGTCCTGCGCAACGCCATTGGCAGCGTTCCGCCACCCCTGGGCGCCGGTACCCCGCGGGTGGTGCTGACCACGTTTGCGCAGGAAGCGCACGGCTTGGGGCTCCTCATGGCTGAGGCCCTGTTTGCGCTGGAGGGTTGCGCCTGCCTGTCCTTGGGCACGCGCACGCCAATGGGCGATATCGTGCAGGCAGCGCGGGCGCATCACGCGGACATCGTGGCCTTGAGCTTTACAGCGGCGCTGAGCCCAAACGTCGTCGTCGCGGGCCTGCGCGATTTGCAACGCCAGCTCGGCCCCAAGACCGCCATCTGGGTCGGCGGCCAATGTCCTGTTCTCTACCAGCGCGCTTTGGAGGGAGTGCTGGCGGTGCGGGCACTGGAGTCACTCCCTGGTCAGATCGCGCACTGGCGGTGCGAAGAGCGCAGTGCTGCCGTCCACGCGAAGGAAGGTTAGCGTCAACGACCTTTGTTTTCCACGCCACAATCGCGGGCATGCGCAAACATTTTTCTGAAACAACGAGCCAGCAGCGGCTGGTGTACGCCATTGCGGCGGGTGTGGCGACGACCTTGCTGCCGTTGCCGCTCACGATGCAGGGCCGCGGTTTGCTGGGGTGGTGCGTGGGCGCAGGCTGCTTTCTGGTGTTGTCCTGGTGGCTGGCGGTGGCGTTTGATGCCAACCGCACGCGCGAGCGCGCGCAGGCGCAGGACCAGTCCCGCATGATCCTGTTCCTGCTGATGCTGGTGCTGGTGCTGGCCAGCGTCGCGGCGATTGTGCTGATGCTGCAGAGCGTCAAGGGGCTGTCCACCGCGCAGCGCACCGGGCATCTGATTCTGGCGATGACGGCGCTGGCCTGCTCATGGCTGTTGATGCACACCATTTTCGCGTTCCGCTACGCGCACCGCTATTACCAGGAACTGCTGGAGCCGGGGCCAAATGGGGGCGGGCTGGACTTTCCCGGCAAGCTGGAGCCGGACTATTTTGATTTCCTGTATTGCGCCTACGTGGTCGGCATGACCTCGCAGGTGTCCGACGTACAGGTGACGTCGCGCGAGATGCGGCGCCTGACGCTGGTGCACAGCGTGACCTCGTTTGCCTTCAACATGGTGGTGCTGGCGCTTAGCATCAACGTGATCGCCGGCGCCCTCCAGTAGCGGGGGCTCGGCTTGGGCGGCGCCGGTTTCAGCTGGAGGCTGGCAGCCGGTTTCGGCGCCCGAGCTTGAGCAGGCCCGTCGACAGGGCTGTGCCGCAGACGATCACGGCGGCGCACAGCGCCATCCAGGGCGTGACGTGTTCGCCCAGAAACACCACACCGTACAGCACCGCAAACACCGGCACCACGAACGTGACCGCCAGCGCGCGCGCCGGCCCCGCGTGTGCGATCAGCCGGAAAAACAGGATGTAGGCCAGGCCGGTGCACAGCACGCCGAGCGCCAACAGCGACAGCCAGGCCCTGCTGCCGGGCATGTGAGCGGGCCACAGCCAGAGCGCGGGCAGCGCCAGCCCGAGCGCGGCGCCGAGCTGGCTGCCGGCCGCGGTCAAGAGCGGCGGCAGGCCCGTCAGGTAGCGCTTGGTGAAGCTGGCCGCCGTGCCGTAGCACAGGCAGGCCAGCAGGCAGGCGCCGATCGCCAGCAGGTTGGCCCGGGCCGGTGTGGCGCCAGTGGCGGTGGAGCCAATACCTGCCTTGTCCCAGGCCAGCAGAGCCACCCCCGCAAACCCGATCACGAGGCCCAGCGTGCGCGAGGCACTGAGCCGGTCCTTCAGCCAGAGCCACGCCACCGCGGCACCGAACAGCGGCGCCGTGGCGTTGAGGATGGCCGACAGACCCGTCGGAATCGTCAGCAGCGCAAAGCAGTAGAGGGCGAACGGAATGCCCGAGTTGAGCAGGCCGACCACAAACACCGGTTTCCAGTGCAGGCGCAACTGCGGACCCAGCCCGCGCCTCCACAGGATCGGCAGCAGGAACAGCGCGGCAATGCTCACGCGCACGGCGGCCGTCGGCACGGCGCCAAATTCCACCGTGGCCAGGTCCATGAACAGGAACGACGCGCCCCAGATGGCGGACAGCAGCACAAAATCGCTGGCCCAGGCCGGGCTGTGGGAGGCGGCCGCGGAAGAGGAAGCGGCGGGCGTCAAACCAGGCTCTCCTGCCCGGCCGCTTGGGGGCGCACCGCGGCGCCCTCCAACTTGAGCAGCGCCGTTTTGCGATCCAGTCCGCCCGCGTAACCGGTGAGCGAACCGTCGGCGCCCATCACGCGGTGGCACGGCACGATGACGCTGATCGGGTTGCGCCCTACGGCGGCCCCGACGGCCCGCACCGCCGCCGGCTTGCCGATGCGCGAGCTCAAGGCGCCGTAGCTGGTGGTGTGGCCGGGCGGGATCTTGAGCAGCGCGTGCCAGACCGATTGCTGGAAGGCCGTGCCGCCGTGCAGGTCCAGTGGCAGGTCGAACACCGTGCGTCGGCCCGCGAAATACTCGGTGAGCTGTTGCACGGCGCGCACCAGCACCGGGTGCCAGTCATCGACGCGCCAGCTGGACATATCGGGCAGGTGGCGCTGGCCGTCGAACCAGACGCCGGCCAGACCCTGGTCGGTGGCGGCCACGATGACGCGGCCGAGCGGGCTGTTGAAGGTCGTCTGCACGAGTGGCGTATCGAATTTCATCTCATTCACCTCTTGATTCATGATGTTTTCAGGCTGTAGCCCTTGTGTGGTCTGCACTTGGAGCTATCTTTTTGGTAGTCACCGGTTTTTTCGCGGGCTCGGGCAGGGTGGCCCAGGCACGGATCACGGCATAGCTGCGCCAGGGCTTCCAGGCCGTTGAGGCGGCTTCGGCTTCCCGCGCCGCGCGCAGCGGGTTTTTGGGCTCAAGCACGCCCAGCGCCTTTTGCAGTGCTACATCGCCGGCCGGGAACGCATCGGGCCAGCGCAGCGCCCGCATGGCGATGTACTGCGCCGTCCAGTCGCCGATGCCGGGCAGTTCCTTGAGCGCGGCTATCGTAGCGCCCACGTCAGCCCCGCCATGCAGTTGCAGCCGCTTCTCGGCCACCGCCTGCGCAATCGCCACGATGGCCGCCTGGCGCTGCCGGACGATGCCGAGCTGGCCCAGCGCATCGCCGCTGGCCTGAGCCAGTATGGCCGGCGCCGGAAACAGGCGTGTCAGTTCGGGAAAAGGGGTTGCTATCGGCGCACCGAATTTCTCCACCAGCCGCGTGCCCAGCGTGCGCGCAGCAGCCACCGTGATCTGCTGGCCCAGCACGGCCCGCACGGCCAGCTCGTAGCCGTCGAGCGTGCCCGGCACGCGCAGCCCGTCGCCCTGCGGAAAGCGGGTGTTCAGCGCGCTGTTGATGGCCAGCGGGTCGGCATCCAGGTCGAACGCGGCTCGCACCCGGCGGATCACCTGCGGCAGCACATCGCGCAGCGAATCGCTCACGCGCAAAATCACCTGATGGTGCGCGCTGTCGAATTCGGCAACCAGCCAGCCGGCATGCGCGCGTCCACCCGATTCGATACAAAAAGTCCTGCCAGCCCTTGGATAATCTTGACTTGTAGCTACGAATTCAATAGCGCCCAGTTGCCGCTTGCCGAAAAACCCAATCATCGCGTCCACATCGTACGGCGGCCGGTAGCCGAGCCGCACGCTGATGCCGTGGCCTGCTGGCGCGGCGCCGGCGCGGCGCAGCTGCGTCGGGTTCAGCTTGTAGTGCGCCAGGAACGCCGCGTTGAAGCGCCGCACGCTGCCAAAGCCGCTGATCAGCGCAACCTGCGTGACGGCCAGGTCGGTGTCGGCCAGCAGTTGCTTGGCCGTGAGCAGGCGGCGGGTCTGCAGGTACTGCACCGGGGAGACGCCGAACTGCGCCTCGAAAATCCGCCGCACGTGGCGGTCGCTGACGCCCAGGCGCGCCGCCAGTTGCTCCACCGACGGCGTGGCGTCGCTCCAGGGTTCCGGTTCGTCCAGCAGCCGGGCGGCTTGGTGCGCCAGAATGTAGGAGGCATCCTGAATCGACCATGCAATCGAGTTCGGTGCCAACTCGGGCCGGCAGCGCAGGCACGGGCGAAAGCCGGCGCTCTCCGCCTGCGCGGCGTGGCTGAAGAAGCGGCAGTTCTCGCGCTTGGGCGTCTTCACACTGCAGACCGGACGGCAGTAGATGCCGGTGGAGGTCACGCCGGTGAAAAAGCTGCCGTCGAAGCGCGCGTCCCGGGCTTTCAGGGCCAGGTAGCGGGCGTCGTCGGTGCGGGTCGCGTCGAGGGGTGTCATGGGTTGGATGATACGCGGCACGGCGGCTTTGACTAGCCGTTTTCGGACATGTCCCCCGCAGGGCCGGCGCCTACAATCCCGGGCAGAGCAACAACCTCCTCAGGGAAATCATCCAATGCAGCTGGCGCCCTCCATTTTCAAGGCCTATGACATTCGCGGCGTGGTGCCGTCCACGCTGACGCCGCAGGTCGCCGAGGCGCTCGGCCGGGCGTTTGGCACCATTGCGCGCACGCAGGGCGAGCACTCGGTCGCGGTCGGCCGCGACGGACGCCTGAGCGGCCCGTCCCTGAGTGCAGCGCTGGTGCGCGGCCTGCTGGCCTCCGGCATGGACGTGATCGACGTCGGCATGGTGACCACGCCCATGCTGTACTTCGCCGCCAGCACGCTGGCTACCTCCGGCATCCAGGTGACCGGCAGCCACAACCCGAAGGACTACAACGGCTTCAAGATGGTGATGTGCGGCCGCGCCATCTACGGCGAAGACATCCAGGCGCTGCGCCGCATGATGGAAGAGGAGAACTGGGTGCTGCAGCCAGGTGGTGGCATCCGTAACATCAATGTGATGGCGCCGTACCAGGCGCGCATCGTGCTTGATGCCAAGCTGGCGCGGCCCATGCACATCGTGGTCGATTGCGGCAACGGCGTGGCGGGCGCCTCGGGCCCCGCCATCTTTCGCGCCCTGGGCTGCCAGGTGACGGAGCTGTTCAGCGAGGTTGACGGCAACTTTCCCAACCACCATCCCGACCCGAGCAAGCCCGAGAACCTGCGCGACCTGATCAAGGCCCTTCAATCTTCCGACGCCGAACTGGGGCTGGCCTTCGACGGCGACGGCGACCGGCTCGGCATCGTCACCAAGGACGGCAACACCATCTATCCGGACCGGCAGATGATTCTGTTTGCGCAGGACGTTTTGAGTCGCGTGCCGGGCGGCGAGATCGTGTTCGACGTGAAGTGCTCGCAGCGGCTCGCGCCCGCCATCGAGGCGGCTGGGGGCAAGGCGCTGATGTACAAGACCGGGCACTCGCTGATCAAGGCCAAGATGAAAGAGATCGACTCGCCGCTGGGTGGCGAGATGAGCGGCCACATCTTTTTCAAGGAGCGCTGGTTTGGTTTCGACGACGGCACCTATGCCGGGTGCCGGCTGCTCGAGATCGTGAGCCGGTCGCCCGACGCCAACGCCGTGCTGAATGCGCTGCCGACCAGCTTTTCGACGCCCGAACTCAATGTGAAGTGCGCCGAGGGCGAGCCGCCCGGCGTGGTGGCCCGCGCGGTGGCACTCGCCAACTTTGCGGCGCCGGCCCGCATCAACACCATCGACGGCTTGAGGGTGGACTGGCCGGACGGCTTCGGCCTGATGCGCTCCAGCAACACCACGCCCGTGCTGGTGCTGCGCTTCGAGGGCCACACGCCCGAGGCCCTGCAGCGCATCGAAGGCGAGATGCTGGCGCTGTTGCGCCAGGTCAAGCCCGACGCGACGATCGAGGAAGCCGCGCATTGAGCGTCATGCGCGGCCTCTATTCGCTGCTCATGTGGCTGGTGCAGCCCCTGTTGCGCCGCAAACTGGCGCGGCGCGGCGCGGCGGAGCCCGTTTACCTGCAGGCGGTGCAAGAGCGCTTTGGCTACTATGACGCGCCGCTAGACGCCGGCTTCATCTGGCTGCATGCGGTGTCGCTGGGCGAGACGCGGACCGCCGCCATTTTGATCCAGCAACTACGCCAGCGCCTGCCCGGCATGCGCCTGCTGCTCACCAACGGCACGGCGACGGGACGCGCCGAGGGCACCGGCCTGCTGCAGCCGGGGGACGTCCAGGTCTGGCAGCCCTGGGACACACCCGGCGCCGTGAGCCGCTTTTTGAATCATTTCAAGCCACGTATCGGCGTGCTGCTGGAGACTGAGGTGTGGCCCAACCTGGCGGCGGCCTGCCGGCAGGCGGGTGTGCCGCTGGTGCTGGCGAATGCACGGCTGAGCGAAAAATCGCTGCGCAACGCGCTGCGTCTGGCCTGGATCGCCAAACCGGCCTACCGGTCGCTGGCCGCCGTGTGGGCCCAGACCGAGATCGGTGCGCAGCGCCTGCGCCAGCTCGGTGCGCCGGTCAGCGCGGTGTTCGGCAATCTCAAGTTCGATGCGGCGCCCGACGCGGCGCAAATCGCGCAGGGCAAGGCCTGGCGCACGGCGTGCGGTCGGCCCGTGATTTTGCTCGCCAGTTCACGCGAGGGTGAGGAAGCCCAGTTTCTCCAGCTTCTTCAGTCATTTCGGGCCGCAGCCCAGTCTGTGCATGCACAAGTAGCTACTGAATCTATAGCGAACGAAGTGCAATGGCTGATCGTGCCGCGGCACCCGCAACGCTTCGACGAGGTGGCCGCGTTGATCGAGCGACACGGTTTGAGTGTGTCGCGGCGCAGTGCCTGGGCACCGCAACCGCAGGCCGCCGACGTCTGGCTGGGCGACTCGCTGGGCGAGATGGCGCTGTACTACGGCCTGGCCGATGTGGCGTTGCTCGGCGGCAGTTTCGAGCCACTGGGCGGGCAGAACCTGATCGAGGCGGCGGCCTGCGGCTGTCCTGTGGTGATGGGGCCGTCGACCTTCAATGTTGCGCAGGCCGCGCGGCTGGCCGAAGCCGCCGGCGCGGCC
>JARLJI010000010.1 GCA_031291295.1 Rhodoferax sp.
ATGGCCGAGGTGTTCTAGTCCATGTACAGGCCCACGACCACCAGCAGCAGCGTGGTGAAGATGATCCACTTGTCGACGCCGACGCGCTTGGCCATGGTGTTGTTCCCCGGGAGCCCTGGTTCGTGCTTTCCCAGGTCTCAACATCGAGACCTGGGGCACCCAATTTCCTGCTGATGAAAACTGCGTTAGCTGGTGTAAGTGCGGGTGACAACGGCGGGCTGGCCGCTGAGGCCGCGCCACTCGGCGACCAGCTCCTTGAAGACGCGGCCGCGATGCTCGTAGCTGTCGAACTGGTCAAACGACGAGCAGGCGGGCGCGAGAAGAACAATATCGCCGGGGTGCGCGGCGCTGGCTGCGGCGTTGACGGCCTTGGCCAGGGTTTCACAGGAGTGAAGCGAGACGACACCGCGCAGGTGCGACTCGATTTTGGCCGCGGCCGAGCCGATGGTGTAGACGGCGTGCACGCGCTCGCGCAGCAACTGCGAAAGCTGCGTGTAGTCGGAGTTCTTGTCTTTGCCGCCGAGGATGAGGTGGATGCCGCCGGAGAAAGCGGCGATGGCCTTGGCGGTGGCGTCCACGTTGGTAGCCTTGGAGTCGTTGTAGAACTCTACGCCGTTGATGGTAGCCACGTACTCGAGGCGATGCTCAACGGCCTTGAACTTCTCAATGGACTCGCGGACAGCGTCAGCGGGCGCTCCGGCCAGCCGCGCGGCGCAAACCGCGGCGAGCACGTTCTCCACGTTGTGCTCACCCTTCAGCGGGATGGAACTGAGCGGGAGGATGCTCTCGACGGGCGCGTCCTTGGCTGCGCGGAAGACTACCTGCCCGTCCTCGACCCATGCGCCCTGGGGCACGGTGCGGTCGAGCGAGAACCAGTAGACGCGGGACTTTGCATGCTGCGCGGCATGGGCGGCGCGGACGTTGTCGGCGTTGAGCACCACGCAGTCCTCTTCCGTTTGCGCGGCAAAGATGCGCTCCTTGGCCAGCGCGTAGTTCTCAAAGGTGCCGTGGCGGTCCAGGTGATCCGGCGTGATGTTGAGGATCACAGCGATGGCCGGGTGAAACTGCTCAGTCGATTCGAGCTGGAAGCTGGAAACCTCGAGCACCGACCACGTGTCCGACGTAGCGTCCTGAATCAGTTCAATCACCGGCACGCCGATGTTGCCGCCGACCAGCGTGGGCAGGCCGGCGTGCTCCAGAATCTCGCCGACCAGCGAGGTGGTGGTGGTTTTGCCGTTGGAGCCGGTGATGGCGAGGATGTGGCCTTGCAGATAGCGCGCGGCCAGCTCCAGCTCGCCGATGACGGGGCGGCCGAAGTTCCGGGCCTGCACCAACTCCGGCGTATCCAGGGGCACGCCGGGGCTGATGACGATCAGGTCCTGGCGGCGGAAGGTGAGCAGCCCGTGGCCGCCGGCCTCCACGTTGATGCCCTCTTCAAGCAGCGCGGGAATATCCTTGGCCAGCGCGTCGGCGCTGCGCACGTCTGACACCGTAACCTGCGCGCCTTGGCGGCGCAGAAACAGCGCCGCGG
>JARLJI010000099.1 GCA_031291295.1 Rhodoferax sp.
GGGGCAGCGAAAAACGGCGGTCGCGGCCCAAAGCAAGAACAAGGGAGCAAGCACTATGCTTCCCATGATGTGGTATGAAAAACCGGAATTTGATGGCCCGATTTTTGTGCCGTGTGCGCGGTCACATCTCCCTAAATGGCCAAGCCTCAACATGAAGGCATGGATGCCCCAACCCTAACATCGACCCTGATTCTGATGGCTCCATGCTCGCTTTTCGCGGGCGCAGTGCTGCAGATCCTGGTAGCGCGACTCTTCTCCGCCCGGGCAAAGGGAATTCTCGCATTTCTCACCTGCTTACCCGTCCTGTTCGCCGTCGCCGGCATCGCGCCTTCGGTGCGCAACGGGCAGGCCATCGACCTTCGTCCGCTGCCGTGGGATGGGCCGCTCGCGCTGGTGCTCCACATCGACGCGCTCAGCGTGCTCTTCGCCTTCATGGGCGCGTGCATTGGCGGCCTGGTGCTGCTCTACTCCATCGGTTACATGGCGCACGACAAGGCCGCCACACGCTTCTACGCTTTGATGCTGATCTTCATCGGCGGCTTCATTGCGCTGGTGTATAGCGCCAATTTCTTCATCTTCTATCTGTGCTGGGAATTGGTGGGGCTCTGCTCCTTCTCGCTGGTCGGCTTCTGGTACACCAATCGCGAGGCTGTGGACGGCGCGCGTAAAGTGCTGCTGATGACGCATATCGCAGGCTACGGTCTGCTGGCCGGAATTCTGGTTCTCTATCACCGTGCCGGCAGCGCCCTGTGGACCGATCCCGCCGTGGCGCACAGCTTCACAACCGGGATCTTCGTGCTCATGCTGCTGGCACTGGTGGCCAAGAGCGTACAGGTCCCCCTGCATACGTGGATTCCCGAGGCCATGGCAGCTCCCACTCCGGTGAGCTCGCTGCTGCACTCGGCTTGTTATGTCACGTCTGGCGTGTATTTGGCCGCGCGCATGCACAGCTTTGGGGTGTGGCCGGCCGCGTGGGGCGAGAGCTTGATGTGGGTGGGCACCGTGACCATGGCCGTGGGCGTGATGTACGCCATGGTGCAGACCGATCTCAAGCGCATGCTGGCCTTTTCCACAGTGAGCCAGATCGGCTATATGATGATGGGCCTCGGCATCGGCACGCCGCTGGCCATCACCGCCGCGCTGCTGCACTGCCTCAATCACGGCTTCTTCAAGGGCGGCCTGTTCCTGACTGCCGGCTCGGTGCAGCATGCTTCAGGCACGCGCGACATGAACCAGCTCGGCGGCCTGGCCCCCAAGATGCCGCACACCACGCTCTCGTGGTTGATCGGCATGGGCAGCATGATGGGCATTCCGCTCATGAGCGGCTTCGCCAGCAAGTGGATGCTTTACGCGGCGGCGCTGCAAGCAGGCTGGGCCGTGCCGGCCATGGTGGCTTGGGCGGCGAGCCTGGGCACGGTGTTTCTTGGCGCCAAAGCGACCAGCGCCGTCTTCCTCGGACCCGCGACGGAGCACACCAAGGACGCGCACGAATCGCCTCCCTCGATGGTGTGGGGCATGGGGTTGCTAGCCGCGGGCAGCATCGTGCTCGGCGTGGCGCCGCAGTTGGCCGTCAACTATCTCATGAATCCGATTCTCGCCGCGCTCGGCATGGGCGCCGGAGTGCACGTCACTTGGCTGGGGCTCTCGGCCGATGCGGGCAGCTTCTCTTCGACCGGCGGCCTGGTGCTTGCTTTGGTCTCGCTGGTGCTGGGCGGCGTGATCTACGCCATCGCGTATGTCGCACGGCCTGCGGCATCCGGCGCGGCGCTCGCCGGCGCCGGTGGCGGAATCTTTACCGGCGGCGAGCCGCTGGGTGACCAGGGACGCCTCACGGCCGGCGATTTCTCTGAGATCTTCCACGAGCACTGGCATTCGTTCTTCCGCTGGACCAACGTCGATCGCGCGTATCTCGACGTGTGGGCCGGACTGCAAGCGGTCTCGCGTCTTCTCGGCATCGTATTCGGATGGATGGAGCGCCGCGCCACGGCGTTCGTCGTCGTGCTTGCCGCAGCCGTCTTCGCGTTGATGCGCTGGGTCGTGCCCGGAACGGCTCCGGCACATCTCCCGGCGCTGGCGCCTTCTCAGCAGATTCCGTTACAGTTGATCTTCGCCGTCACCATCGCAGCATTTGCGCTGCTGCTCGCAGCGCTCTCCAGCGCCGCCGGACGCAAGCTGGCTCTGCTGCTTCTCCTGGTTGGCGTGCTTACAGTCGATGGTCTTCTCGTGATGAACGCATGGGCTCGCCTCGGCCTGCTGGAGCTTGGCGCGTTGCTGACGGTGGTGCTGGTTTGGCGGACCGCACGTTCGCAAGCTGCAAAGTTTACCTATCTCGCCGTGGTTCTCATATCCGCCGGATCGACGATCGCGGGCGACGTGCTGGCCGATCGCGGCAATCCTGAATGGGCGCGCGCGTTCCTGCTGACCGGCATTGCGGTCAAGCTGGCGGCGGTGCCGCTCTTCTTCTGGCTGCTCAAGCTGGCCGATGAAGTTCCGGCGCTGGTGCTCGGCATCGTCATCGCCGTCGTCGATATGGCCGCCTTCGGCGAATTCCTCCTCGCTGCGCAAGCAGTTCCTGGCTTGCTCACGCCGCGAGCGCCGCTGCTCTACGCTGCCGTGCTCACTTCGCTTCTGGCTGCACTGCTCATGCTTACGCAGCGCAGCCTCAAGCGGCTCCTCGTGCTTTCCACGGCTGAAGACGTTGGCTTTCTGCTTCTCGGCGTTGCATCGGCGAGCGTAATCGGAGCGCAGGGCGCGCTGGTTGCAGTCATCACTCATGCCCTGGCCAAGGCGCTGCTCTTTGCCAGTCTCAGCGCGCCGGAAGCGGCGGGTGCGCTTGAAGCTGAGCCGGTTGCGCTGGCCGTGCGTTACCCGGTCAGTGCTTTTGGTTTCCTCTTCGGGATGCTGGCCATGCTGGGCGTGCCGCCGACCCTCGGCTTCATCGGCCGCTGGCGGCTCTACTCGACGGCGTTGCATGTCGGCCCCGGACTGCTCGCCCTCTTCATCCTCTCGTCGGTGCTCGCGCTGATCGCCTACGCGCTGGCGCTCGCCCGAAATTGGTGGGGTCCGCCGCCTGATGCCAGCCCGCCGCCCGAGGCGACATCCGATTCGGGCGCGCGCGAGCCATTCGCCCTCAAGGCCGCCATCGTTGTGCTCGTCGTTCTGCTGCTGGCAGCAGGAATTTGGCCCAACATGTGGCAAATGCTCGTGGGGGTGCAGCCATGAAACTCTGGAATCGACTCCTGTGCCACGCGCGCCGCCGCAGCCCCTGGCTCTTCCACATGAACTCCGGCAGTTGCAACGGCTGCGACATCGAGATTGTGGCTGCGCTCTCGCCCCGCTACGACGCCGAGCAATTGGGCGTCCGCCTGGAAGGCAGCCCGCGGCACGCCGACATTCTCTGCGTCACCGGCCCGGTTACGCGCAGGGCCGTGGGCGCCGTGAGGACCGTCTACAGCCAGGTGCTCGGACCCAAGGCGGTGATCGCTATCGGCTCCTGCCCGGCCACCACCAATGTCTTCATTGACAGCCGCACGCTCGATGGGCCGCTCGACAAGCACCTCCCGGTCGACGTCTTTGTTCCCGGGTGCCCGCCCCGGCCCGACGCCATCATCGCCGGCGTGGCCAGGGCCGCGGACATTCTGGCCGCGCGCGGGAACAATCCGCCCGCGACTGCGATTCCGATCGCGATTGTCGACGAGGACGGCGTCCCCGAGGACAATCGGGGTCCCCTGGAAGAGGCTTTAACTTCCAGGGGTGGGGATAAGCCTTTGCCCACGGGATTGCAGGAGGTACAGCCATGACCTTCAACCCCCTCGTCACCGCCCTCGCGCGATTGCTCATCTTTCCCGGCCTGCTTTTCGCCGTACCGGCCGCATGGTTCTTCCTGTGGGTGGAGCGCAAATCGGTCGCGCTCATGCAGGAGCGTGTCGGCCCACCGTTCATGCAGCCGTTCTATGACTTTGTGAAGCTGCTGGGCAAGAGCACTCCACCGCGTTCCGGTATAAGCGGCTTGCTGATGCGCGCCTGGCCATTGATTGCGGTGTCGGCTGCGGCCGGCGCGGTGGGATTGCTCCCCGTGCTGCCGTCGTCAGGAGGCTTCCAGGGCGACCTGATTCTGCTGCTGGCGCTGCTGGAACTGCCCTCAATGTGCATCATCGCCGCGGGGTTCTCGTCGCGTTCCATCTTCGGCGAGATCGGTTCGGCGCGCGAAGCTGCATTGAGCGTCTCCTACAACA
>JARLJI010000100.1 GCA_031291295.1 Rhodoferax sp.
GAACCAGCTGCATAACGCGCTTCTTGCTCATAAAGTGGTCGATTATAACCACACCCGGCGGCCGACGACAGGCAACAGCGCTACCCAAATCGATCGAACCGACAAAACTCGCCCCCATGGGGGCACCACGGGCTAGGTCAATGATTTGCGATTGAAATGCCAAAGGCGCATGCCCAGCGCCAGCAACATGCCGAAATAGGCCAGTACACCGGCCGCCACCAGAGCCCCCAGACGCAGGAAACGCTCCAGCATATGCCCCTGGTCCCAGGCCGGCATGAAGTGCATCAGCCCCAGCAATACCGCCGACATCACCGCCACCGCCAACACCAGCTTCGCCAGATAAAGGCCCCAGCCCGGCTGCGGCACGAACAACTGCTGCTTGCGCAATTGCCAGAACAGCAGCCCGGCGTTGATGCAGGCCCCGGCGCTGATCGCCAGCGCCAGCCCGGCATGGGCCAGCGGCCCGATAAAGACCAGGTTGAGCAACTGGGTGACCGTCAGGGTGAAAATGGCGATTTTCACCGGCGTGCGAATGTTCTGCTGCGCATAGAAACCCGGGGCCAGGACCTTGATCATGATGATGCCCAGCAAGCCCAGGGAGTAGGCCACCAGCGCACGCTGGGTCATGGCGGCATCGAAGGCGCTGAACTTGCCGTACTGGAACAGCGCCACCGTCAGCGGCTCGGAGAGAATCGCCAGCGCCAGGGAGCACGGCAGCACCAGCACGAAGCACAGGCGCAAGCCCCAGTCGAGAATCCGCGAATACTCGTGGCGATCCTTGCTGGCGTAGGTTTTCGACAGGATCGGCAACAGGATGGTGCCCAGGGCCACGCCGAGCACGCCGGACGGCAACTCCATCAAGCGATCGGCGTAGTACATCCAGGACACCGAGCCCGCCACCAGAAAGGAGGCAAAGATGGTGTTGATGATCAGGGAGATCTGGCTCACCGAGACGCCGAGAATCGCCGGCAGCATCTGCTTCATCACTCGCCAGACACCGGCATCA
>JARLJI010000101.1 GCA_031291295.1 Rhodoferax sp.
GCCGGCCCCGGCGCTGTCGGCCGGCGCCAGCGACGCAAATCTCGCCGGGCCCCGAGGCCACGATGTCTACTTGGAACTGAGCCTGAACGGCAGCGCGCGCGGCCTGGTTCACTTCGGCGAGCGCGGCGGCGAGTTGTGGGCGGGCGCGTCCACGCTGCGCCAACTCGGTTTCGTGCTGCCGGCCGGCACCCCGGACCCGGTGCGCCTGAGCACGCTGCCGGGCCTGCAAGTCCACTACGACGTGGCGAGCCAAAGCGTGGACCTGATGGCGCCGCTGGCCCTGCTGAGCCTGCCCAAGACGGTGCTGGGCGCGCCGGGCATCGCCGAGCACAAGGCCAGTACCGTGCCGGGCCTGCTGCTCAACTATGATCTTTATGGCACACGGGGCCAAGGCACGGCGGCCAGCCTGAATGCCTTCACCGAACTGCGTGCCTTCAACGCCGGCGGCGTGTTCAGCAGCACGGCACTGTCGCAGCAGACACGCGCCGACGGCGGCAACTGGCAGGCCAATTCGGTGCGGCTGGACACCAGCTGGAGCACCTCCTGGCCCGACAAACTGCTCACGCTGAACGTGGGCGACACGCTGACCGACGCGCTGTCGTGGTCCCGCGCCACGCGCATCGGCGGGATCCAGCTGGGCAGCAACTTCGCGCTGCAACCCTATCAGATCACCACGCCCGTGCCCGCGCTGCTGGGCTCGGCCACGCTGCCGTCGCAGGTGGATCTGTACGTGAATGGCATGCGCCAGTACAACGGCCAAGTGCCGGCTGGCCCGTTCCAGCTCAACACCATTCCCAATATCACGGGCGCCGGCAACGCGCAGGTGGTGCTGACCGATGCGTTCGGGCGCGCCACCACCCTCAATTTTTCGCTCTACGGCACGCAGCAGTTGCTGAAGCAGGGCCTGTCGCAATGGTCGGTGGAGCTGGGCAAGGTTCGCGAGAACTACGGCCTGAGCTCGTTCGACTACGGCAATGACCCGGTCGCCAGCGGCACCTGGCGCCACGGTGTGACCAACAGCTTCACGCTGGAGACGCATGCCGAGGCGACCTCGGGGCTGACCACCGCTGGCGTGGGCGGGTACTGGCAGCCCGGCCAGGCCGGCGTTTTTTCCGGCGCGCTGGCGACCAGCCGTAACAGCGGGCGCCAGGCGGGCATGTATCTGCCACTCGCCGCCAGTGGCGGCGACGAAGGCTCGGGCGGGTCGCAGCTCAACCTGGGCTACCAGTGGAACAACAGCCAGTTCAATGCCGGCTTCAACGCCACCCATACCTACGGCAACTATCTGGACGTGGCCTCGCTGTATGGCGGCGCACCGCCCACAAGTACTGGCAACGCGGTGGTCGGCTACAACACCCGTCGCTGGGGCGGCTTCTCCCTGAGCTACATCTACCAGCAGTACCCGGGACAGAACGCCTCGCGCTACGCCAGCGCCAGCTGGTTCAAGTCGCTGGGCCGCTCCACGTCAATAACCGTGAGCGCGAACCAGGACCTGGTCGACCACAGCCAGCGCAGCATCGCTGTGGTGCTGACCTGGGTACTGGACTCACGCACCACCGTCAGCACCAGTGCACAGCGCAGCAACGGCAGCACCACCTACACCGCCAATGCCAGCAGCTCGACCCCAAGCGAGGGCGGCTTCGGCTGGAGCGCCGGGCTGCGCCAGGGCGGCGGACAGAACGGCGGCCAGGGCGAGGTCGATTACCTGGGCCGGTATGGACGGGTGGACGCCGGCGTCTACGACGTCGCCGGCAACCACTACGGCTATGCTGAGGCGAACGGTGCGCTGGTGTTCATGGGCGGCCACCCGTTTGCCGCGCGGCAAATCACCAATGCCTTCGCGCTGGTCTCCACCGACGGCGTGGCAGGCGTGCCTGTGCTGCTGGAGAACCGCCCGATCGGCACCACCGATGGCAGCGGCCTGCTGCTGGTGACGCCGCTCAACTCCTACCAGAACAATCAGGTCGGGATCGACCCGATGCAGTTGCCGGCCGACGTGCGGATTGATAGCGTCAAGACCATTGCGACCCCGAGCGACCGCGCCGGCACGCTGGTACGCTTCGGCATCACGCCGATACGCGCGGCCTCCGTCATTCTGGTGGACGCCTCCGCCCAGCCGCTGCCGCTGGGCAGCCTGGTGCGCGTGAATGCGCAGCCGGGTGAACCCGCCCTGGTCGGCTACGACGGCGAGGTGTACCTGGATACGCTGGCCGCCCACAACGTGCTGCAGGTGGACACGCCTGCCGGCGCCTGCCACGCCAGCTTCGATTACCACAGTGACGCAGGCGGCAGCATCCCGCAGATCGGGCCGCTGCGCTGCATGAAGGAGGTCTCACCGTGAAATTTTTCAGCTTCATCAGGCGACTGTGGCTGCTGGCATTGCTGCCCGGATGCCTGCTGCTGGCGCCGGGGCCTG
Organism: Rhodoferax sp.; assembly: GCA_031291295.1. Classification (GTDB taxonomy): domain Bacteria; phylum Pseudomonadota; class Gammaproteobacteria; order Burkholderiales; family Burkholderiaceae_C; genus Rhodoferax_A. The sequence continues at coordinate 2,417 of JARLJI010000101.1, forward strand.
CGCACGCCATAGCCGTGGGCTGTTCGAGTTCCGCCACCACCATCAACTTCGGCACCATCAGCGGCCTCGCCACCGGCGCCACGAGCACGGGCACGATCAATTGGACTTGCACCGCCAGTGGAAACAGTGGCAGCACGGCATACATCACGCTGTGCCTGAACATCGGTGCGGGGTCAGGCGGTACGTCGGGCAGCACTCGGACGATGTCGGGTGGCACGCCGGCATTGCAGTTCCAGCTGTATCAGAACTCCGCCAACACGCAAATATGGGGCTCATTGCTGTCGGGGCCCAACCCGACCCCATATCAGACCAACTTCCTCATTGTTGGAAACGGCACTTACAACGGAAGCGCTACCGTCTATGGCACCATTGCCGCAGGGCAATCCACCGTGACGCCCGGCAGCTACACCAGTTCTTTCAGCGCCGCGAATTCGGTGGCGACGGGCAGTATTAACGTCGGGGGCAGCACCTACCCCGGGTCATGCCCCAGCGCTGATTCGGGTATTTATTTTCCCTTTACGGTCATGGCGACTGTCATAAAACAGTGCCAGGTCACCGCCGGCGCCACCTCCAACATCAACCTCGGCACCGTTCCCTCCACCGCGACGAATACATCGGGAACCAACAACATCAGCGTGAGCTGCACCAGCACGACCCCCTACTACATCGGCTTGTCCCCCAACTCCACCGCCAGCACGACCGGTGCGGGCACGATGTCCGGCACTATCGGCGGTAACACCGACAAAGTGCCATACCAGCTCTATTCCAATGCGGGCTTGAGCGCCGTGTGGGGCAACACCGCGACCAGCACCTCGGTCGGCAATGGAGTGAGCGGCACCGGCACGGGTTTGGCCCAGTCGATCCCGGTTTGGGCCAAGGCGCCCAGCGCCAACTACACGCCGGACAGCTACTCTGACACGGTGACGGTCAACGTCAACTACTGAGGGCTGACGGGCGCGTTCCGTAGCGTGCAGTTCGCTATGTTTTTAGTAGCTAATTGTGCTTGTTTTTATTGGGCCGCAAGCTGTTTCGGCCATAAAACCCAGAGCCTGAGCGGCTGCTTGAGCCGCCCCGCCAGTTCCCCCGCCTGCGTCCCCCAGCCGGCAAAATAGTCAGCCCGCACCGCGCCCACGATGGCGCTGCCGGTGTCTTGCGCCAGCACCAGTTTTTGCAGGTTGACCTGCGCGCCGCTGGAGGCGAGCCAGACTGGCGTGCCGTAGGGGATGCTGGCGGCGTCCACCGCGATGGAGCGGCCGGGCGTGAGCGCCACGCCCTGGGCGCCGCGCGGGCCGAAGGCGGCGTCCAGCCCGGACAGCGGCTCCTCCTTGAAGAACACGGTGCGCGGGTTGCTCCATAGCAGCTCGTTCACGCGCTGCGGGTTCTGCGCGAGCCAGGCGCGGATGCCGGGCCAGGTGGCGTCGCGGGTGGCGCCTTGATCGAGCAGCCAGCGCCCCACGCTCTGGTAGGGCTGGTCGTTGGTGCCGGCAAACGCCAGCCGCACGAGACGCTGGCTGCCGTCGGGCTCGGTGATGCGCAGCCGCCCCGAGCCCTGGATCTGCAGGATCAGCGCATCGATCGGGTCGGCCAGGTATGCGATCTCGTGACCGCGCAGAGCCGCCTGGGCTTCGGGCAGGGTGTCGATTTCCTGGCGCGTGTACCAGGGCCGGCGCTGGTTCAGACTGGCGGGCGGGCGGTACAGCGGCACCGTGTAGCCGGGGCCGGGCAGGCGCGAGGCATCCATGAGCGGCTCGTAGTAGCCGGTCAGCAGGCCGCCATCGGCGCCGGGGCTGCTCGCGAGCGGCTCCACGCGGTACGGCTGCAGGCGCTGCATCATCCAGGCGCGCTGCTCCTCGCCTGTGCCTATGCTCAGGCGGCGCACTTCGGCGCACAGCGGTGCAAAGGTCGGGCCGGGGCGCTCGCAGCTCTTGATCCAGGCGTTCCAGGCCTCGAACAGCGGGTCGTCGGCAAAGCCCGGCAGATCGGCCCAGCGCACCGGCACCCAGCGGCTCTTGCCGCGCTGCAGGGCCGGCGGCAGCGGGCCGCTGTCATCAGGCAGAGCGCCGGGCAAGGCGCCGGGCGCGGCGGCGATACCGGCCTGTGGCGCAGGGTTGTAGGGCGGCGCGCTGGCGCAGCCCCACAGCGTCCCTACAATCGCCGCACTGGCCACACACCGCGAGAGCCGCCACAGGAGTTGATTCATGATTTTGCTTTTGGTTGAAGCGCTGGTCGCCCTGGCGCTGCTGCTGCTGATTGTCTGGTGGACCATGTTCTCGGGCCGCAAGCAGGGCGAGTTGACGCTGCCGGAGCCGGCTCCAAAGGATACGCCAGATATTCCAACTTCAGAACAAAACAAGCCCTGAGCCCTTATGTGGCGTACACATTGCGCTATACATTTCGCAGCGCATTGGCCAATTCCACGGCCGACTTGACTTCCATCTTGTCGAACACCCGTGAGCGGTGCACCTCCACCGTGCGCACGCTGATGTTGAGCTGGTCGGCAATCAGCTTGTTGGGCAGGCCTTCCACCACCAGGCGCATCACGTCCTGCTCGCGCTCGGTCAAGCCGGCCAGACGCGCCTGCACGCAGGTCTGCGCACTGCGCGCCTGCAGGATCTGCGCCGACTGCTGCAGCGCCTGCTCGACGCGATCGACCAGCGCGTTGTCGGAAAACGGCTTTTCGCAAAAGTCAAAGGCGCCGCGTTTGACGGTGGCAACGGCAGTCGGCACGTCGGCGTGCCCGGTCAAAAAAATCACCGGCATGAGCTGCGCCAGACCGCGCTCGGCCAAGTGGTCGAACAGCGCCAGCCCGCTCATGCCGGGCATGCGCACGTCGAGCAGCAGGCAGCAGGGCTGGGTCGGCGCAAAGCCTTCGTCCAGCATCTGCACGAACGCCTCGGCGCTGTCGAACGACTCGCTGGGCACATGGCGCGAGCGCAGCAGCCAGGCCAGCGCTTCGCGCACGCTGGCATCGTCGTCCACCAAAAAAACGGTTGCGTTCAACGCGGGTTGCATGGGCGCATCCTAACGCAGCGACGGGGCTGGCAATTCAACGGTTGCCCACGGTTGCGGGCGCGGCCGGCGCATGAACGGGCAGGGTGAATTTGAAAATCATGCCTTGCGGCTGGTTCGGCTCCAGAGCGAGGAAGCCGCCGTGCTGCTCCACCACGGTGCGGCACAGGCTCAGGCCCAATCCCATGCCCTCGGGCTTGGTGGTAAAAAATGGCGTGAACAGTTGCTGCGCGACCTCGGGCGCAATTCCGGGACCGCCATCGGCCACAGAGAACTCCAGCCAGCCAGAGGTGTGCGCCGTGCGCTCGGTGACTGGCGCGCGCCGCGCCGCCAGCACCAGCCGGCGCCGGGTGATGGCCGGCTCGTCCATCGCCTGCATGGCGTTGCGCGCCAGATTCAGCAGCACCTGCTCGACCATGGTGCGGTCGCACAGCACCGGGGGCAGATCCGGTTCGAGGGACAGCTCGACACGCACACCCAGTTTGCTCGCCTGCAAACTGACCAGCGGCATGATGGCCTCGAACAGGTCCTGCGGGTGCACGGCCTCGCGGGCCTCGTCGCGCCGGCGCACGAAGTCGTGCACGCTCTTGATGATCTTGCCGGCGCGACCGGCCTGCTCGGCAATGCGGCGCATGGCCAGTGCCAGCGGCGAGTCGGCGTCGAACGCCCGATTTTCTTCGAGCAAATTCATCGAGCCCGTGGCGTAGCTGGAGATTGCGGCCAGCGGCTGGTTCAGCTCGTGACTCAAGAGCGAGGCCATTTCGCCGACCGTGGCGAGCCGTGCGGTGGCCTGCAGCCGCTCCTGCGTGGCGCGCGAGAGCTCCTGCACGCGCTGCTGCTCGCTGATGTCCAGACAGGCGCCCATCCAGCCGGTCTGCACGCCCTGCGCATTGATTAGCGGGGCTTCGATGATCAGCACCGGAAAGCGCGTGCCGTCCTTGCGCACGAACACCGACTCGAAGCCTTCGCGTGGCGGCGGGCTGCTGCCGCCCATCCGGATCGCATGGCGCTGGCGGTATTCGTCGGCCTGCTCGGGCGGCCAATAGGGCGCGGGCACGCTGTGGCCCATCAGTTCCTCGGGCGCAAAGCCCACCATCTGGCAGAAGGCCGGATTGACGTAGGTGATGCGGCCCTGCAGGTCGCGCGCGCGCAGCCCGGTGACCAGCGAGTCCTCCATGGCCTTGCGAAACGCCAGCGCATCGGCCAGGCCGCGCTCGGCGCGCAGGCGCCGGCGCATGTCCTTGACCAGCAGCACCAGCACCGAGACCAGCGCAATCGACATGACGCTGACCAGCGCCGTCAGCACATCGGGGAACAGGTCGGGGGCGGCGCGCCAGCTGTCCATGCGCAGCACCAGCGTGTAGCCGGGCAGAGTCAGCAACTGCTGCGACGTGAAGATGCGCGAGCCGCGGCGGCCCTGGCCATGCAGCGCCAGCCGCGTGCCGTCGGCCTCGGTGAACGACACCTCATGGCTGCGCGTGAGCTGCTTATCGACCAGGTCGGTGAGGATTTCCTGCAGCGAATAGGTGCCCACCAGATAGCCCGCCGGCCGCCCGCCGGTGGCAAGCGGCAGGCACACATCCATCATCTCCATGCCCATCCCGTCCGGCTGCGGCACGAAATAGCTGTTGGAGTAGGCCGGCCCTTGGAATCGGTGCGCGTTGGCACAGGCCAGGGCCATGTCGGACTGCGCGATGGAGCGGTCGTAGCGGCTGAACACCGGCACGTGAAACGGCGAATCGACGTGGGCCAGGATCGCCAGTGCGTCATCACGCCATTCGATGCGCATCAGTTCGCGGCGGTCGTGCAGCAGCGCACGGGCGCCCTCGGCCCAGGCCTGCGGCGTTGGATGGCCGGCCTGCAGGGCTTGCAGGCTTTGCACATTGCGTGCCAGGCCGGCGCGGATATCGCCGATGGTGTTGGCGGCGTCGCGCTCCAGCCTGGCCTGCACCTGGCTGGCCTCGTAGCGCCCGGCCAGAAACACCAGCGTCACCAGGACGGCCAGCACCAGCGCCGCCAGCAGGGCCCAGAGCGACCAGCGGCGCCAGGCCAGCGCCAGCTTGTCCAGCGCCGAGCGCAGCGGCGGCGTCACAGGACGCGATGCTCCAGCGCGGACAGCTGCTGGCGCGCCGCCTGGAGCCGCGCCACGTCAAACTCGTGCAGCACCACGCCGGCGCCCTCGGCCAGCGTCTGGAGCACCACACCCCAGGGATCCACCAGCATCGAATGGCCCCAGGTGCGGCGCCCGTTCTCGTGCAGGCCGCCCTGCGCCGGCGCCGCCACATACGCCAGGTTCTCGATGGCACGGGCGCGCAGCAACACCTCCCAGTGGGCCTGGCCCGTGGTGTGGGTGAAGGCGCTGGGCACCAGCAGCAGCTCGGCACCCTGCGCGGCGTAGGCGCGGTACAGCTCGGGAAAACGCAGGTCGTAGCACACGCTCAAGCCCACGCGCCAGCGGTGGCCGTCGCGCGATGGCAGATCGAACATCACGGGCTCGCGGCCCGGCTCGAGCACACGCGATTCGTCGTAGCGCTCATGCCCGTTGTCGAAGCGAAACAGGTGGATCTTGTCGTAGCGCGCCACGCACTCCCCGCGGGGCGTGAAGACCAGCGTGCTGTTGCGCACATGCGCCGGATCGGGTGTCGCCAGCGGCAGCGTGCCGCCGACGATCCACAGCCCGAGTTCGCGCGCCGCATCGGCCAGAAACTGCTGGATCACGCCACCGCCGCCGCTGCCGCCGAAAACCTCCTGCACCGCGAGCTTGTCGGTGTCGCGCCGGCCCAGCAGGCAAAAATACTCGGGCAGCACGGCCAGCTCGGCGCCGGCGCGCGCGGCCTCGGACAGCAGCGCGTGGGCCTGGCGCAGGTTCGCCTCGGCGCTCACGCCCGAGACCATCTGGATGGCGGCAACCTTCATCGTGTGACTCCTGTCGTGCTTTGTGCGGCGCTGTTCGCGCTGGCGTCTGCGGCGCCCGTCTTGTGCTCCACCCTGGTGATTTTGGGGTCGGTCCAGGTCCCGTCAATGTGGAACTCTTGGGTCGCGGCCTCCATCAGCGGGCGCCGCAGGAACAGCTGCGCCAGGAAGCTGCCCAGGCCGATGGCCGGGTTGATCGCGGTGGCGATCAGGGACGCCGTGCCGGCGTTGAGCTCGGGCACCACCACCACCCGGATGCTTTGCGTCTCGTGATCCAGATCGGCCTGGCCGTCCATCAACACGGCCGCGTTGACGCCTTTCATCTGCAGGTTGTTGGTCACGGCGATGCCATGGTTGATCCTGACGTCACCGCGCACGAAGTCGAACGCGAAGCCGTCACTGAACACGTCGCTGAAATTGAGCGTGAGGCGCCGCGGCAGCGATTGCAGGCTGAGCACGCCGAGCAGCTTGGCCAGGCCGGGGTCGGCCTTGAGGAATTGCCCACTCTCGATGTTGATGTTGAACTGCCCGCCCATCGTGGGGTAGTCCAGCGTGAAGGGGGAGCCCGTCCACGCCACCTGGCCTTCCATTTTTCCTTTGCCCCGGCGGATCACGTCCTTCATGCCGAAGCGCGCCAGCAGCGCCCCCGAGTCGTTGATGTCCAGCTTGAAATTCATCGTCGTGCGGCGCGGCCCGCTCGGCGCTGCGGCCTGCGCATCGGGCGCGGCCCAGTTGCCAGTCGCACTGAAGGTAGCCTCCGGCAGGGTGATGTTGAGTTTGTTGAGCCGCCACTCGCGGGTGCCACCGTCGCGCGCCATGAGCGTCGGGCCGCGATTCACGGCATCGATCTCGACCCGCCCGAGCCGCTTGCCCTTGAGCTCGAAATCGTCCACTACGATGTCCAGCGCCGGCACGCTGTCCGTCGGCTTCTCGAGCAGTTCCTCGACCTTGCTGGTGGAACTCGCGGCGATCTTCAGGCGCGCCAGCCGTGCGTACACGCGCCCGGCGCTCGCGCCCGACGACGGCCGGTATTCGGCGTAGCCATCGAGTTCGTCCGCATCCAGATTGGCGCGCCAGGTCCGCCCGTCGCGCGAGCCCCCGACCACGACGTTGTGCAGCGTGCGCCCCTGCACCGTCAACTCGCGCGCGCGCAGCGCCACCGCCGTGGGCAGGTAGTCGGAGGTGTCGGCGGGTGCGGTGGCAGAGGGCGTGGTGGCCTGCGGCGTGGCCGGCCCGGCGCTGCTGTCCACAACCCTGGACAACAGCGCCTGCCAGGCATCCAGATCGAGACGGTCGAGATTCACGCTCGCGGCCACGCCCGCCTCGGGCAGTGGCGGCGCCTCGCCTGCGCCCAGACCGACGCCAATGGCGCCGCGCACGACCCGTGCCTGCGCACCGGAGAGATCACGCACGTACGTCGCGGAGGCGATGCGCCCGATCTCCAGGCTCAGCTGGTCCTGCGCCTGGCCTGCGGCACCCGCCAGCCCCGGCAGCCGCTTGCTCTCCAGGCGCAGCGGCAAAGTGGCCTCCGCGCTTTTGTTCAAGGGCGCGGGCAGGTTCAGCGCGAGCCCCTGCAGCGTGCTCGTCACCGACAGATCGGGCACGCCCTTGCGGAAACCCAGTACCGCGGCGTAAGTGGTGCTCCCCGTGGCGTTTTGCGCCAGCCGCGCGACGGCCCCGAGCTCGCGCGCCTGCTGCAAGGCCAGCGCCGTGATGCTGCCCTGGGCCCGGATCACGATGGGCGAGTCGGGCTGCGCGGCCGTGGGCGCGCGCATGCCACCCTCGATGCGGATGTCGCCGCCCAGCATGCGCGCCTGCCCGGCGCTGATGGCAAACCCGCTCTCGGTGAAGCTGACCACGCCCTGCGCCTTGCCCAGCAGCGGCGTGCCGGGCGACATCTGCAGGTCGTTGCCGGCCAGCGTCACGCTGCCCAGCACCTTGGATTTGGCGATGCTGTGAATCGGCAGCTCCAGATGCAGCTTCAAGTCGGCCGGGCCGCTGGCGCTGGCCTGGCTCAGGGCCTGCCCCGTCAGGGCATCCAGCGGCGAGCCCGCCACAAAGCCCAGCATGTCCTTGAGCGGACCTTTCGTCTGCGCATCCACCACCACGGCGGCGGCGTGCGTCAGGTCGGCAATCTGCGCGTCGGCCTTGGTGACCGGCAGACCATTGGCGCCCGCAAACTTGCCTGTGGCACCCTTGATTTGCATGGACTGGCGGTCGAACACCAGCGTGGCGGAGAGCTGGGTCAGCGCCGGCCAGGGCAGCTCGCCGGCCGACTGCAGGCTGCGCGGCACAAATGCAAACGTGGTGTTTTGCAGATTCGCCGCAATGTGGAATTCACCCTGTTTGGGATCGGCAAACGGGATGTTGTGCAGATCGCCCCTGACGATAAACTTGACCGTGCTGGCGCTGCCCGCCTGCACGGCGTCGCGCACGTAGTCGCGTACCGGGTCCGGCAGCACCAGCGGCAGGTAGCGGTACACACGCGTGGCCTGTGCATGCGCCAGGCTGCCCTGCAAGTCCAGAACGCCGGGGAAACGCGCGTGCCCGGGCGAGTGCGCGGGGTCGCTGGTTTTCCAGCTGAGCTGCAGATTGCCCTGGGCGTCCGCGTTGGAGAATTGCACGTTTGTCAGCTGCGTGGCGATCTGCTCGCCGTTGACCTGCCACTGGACATCGGCGGCCAGCTGGTCCAGCGGCACCACCGGGTCCTCGAACACGCCGGGCAGATCCAGGGCGCCCGCCTGAATGGCGAGCCTGGCCTTGCCGCCCGACTGGGTCAGATCGAAGTCCACCGTCGCGCCGCGAATCCCTGGCGTGCCTATCGGAACATGCGCCGGCGTGCCCGCCGCGGCCGGCGCGGCCGTCGCCGGCACCGGGACCACTGCCCCGGGCTGTGCGGCAATCTCCAGCTGCACCACGCGCCCGCGCGCGCTGAACTTGACGGGCGCCTCCAGCAGCCCCTGCCAGCTGCCCTGCACCTGCTCGACCAGGCCCTTGGGCGCATAGGCGGTGAGCGCCGCGTGGGCGGCAGGGCTCAGGGGAATCCGGTCGGCGATTTGCGTCAGGGCTGCCAGATCGAGCTTGTCCGCCCGAACCTCGCCTTTCGCCGGCACGCGCCCCTCGGCTTGCGTGTAGGTCACCTCCACGTTGCCGCCAGGCCAGCGCAAACCGTCCGGCGTGGTGAACTGCAGGCCCTGCGTGGAAAAGTTAAACCCGCTCGCCAGCAGCCGGCTGCCAAACCGCCCGACCACCGATTGCAGGGCCAGCGGCTGCAGCTGCGGCCCGAGCGTGACCGCGACCTCGGCCAGCGCCACGTCGAAGGTGCCGCCGGTGAACTGCCCGCGACTCACGTCGGCCCAGGCCCGCACGGCGCCATTGCCGCGCTCCAAGGTGATGTCCGGCAGGTCGGCATAACTGCGCAACTGGGCGAGATCGACGCGTGCAAAGTCGGCGTAAACCTGCCCCGCCCACTGCTGCCACTGCCCGCTGTGGCGGGCGAGGAGCGGCTGGCGAAACAGCGCCGCGAGGTGAAAGCGTTCGCCCCACTGCGCCGGCGGCGTGGCGTCGATGCGCAGGGCATGGCTGCGCGACTTGTTGCGCAGCACAAAATCGACTTGCTGCAACGCCAGCGGCGGCGCGCCGCGCTGCTCATCGCTCCAGCGCAGTGTGCCGTCGTGAATCACAAACTCGGTTTGCGAAAAAAACCAGTCGAGCGCGCGGGTGTCGTGGCTGGCCGTGTTGGAGAACGACAGCCCGCCGACCAGAAGTTTTCCGTCCGCGGTGCGGCGGATGTCCAGTTCGGGCCGGTCGATGTACAGCTGCTCGAAGCCCAGCTGCAACACCGAGCGAGGCGACAGCGCGGCCAACACGCGCGGCAGCCGCAAGGCCACCCGGCCGGCGCCGTCGAGCAGGGTCACGTCGCGCAGCTCGAACGAGGGGATCATGCCGGTGGATTGCGCGCTGATGGCGCCGATGCGCACCGGTACCCCGAGCGCCTTGCTGGCCTGGATTTCGAGCATCGGGCGAAACTCGCCGATTCGCGGCACAATCCAGCCGTGCAGCCCGCCCCAAGCCAGCCCCAGCAACAGCCATGCACCCAGCAACAACCACAACACCCATTGCGCCGCAACAGCGAAGACTCGGAGCAGCCGCGAAGGGGTGGGTGTCAGTTCATTCATCAGGCATCTGGATGTGGCAGGAATTATGACCCGCAGCAGTTCCGTGGGTTCAGCACCAGAGCGTGAAGTTTTGTTAAACGCCGAAACCGGCGCCGCCGCGCCGCTGTCATCGCATTCGCGCTTCCTGCAGCGCCTGCACCGACGCTATGAGAGCCAGCTGCCCTTGCTGCCCGCGGGGGCGCCGGTGCGTGCCGGCATGCAACAGGCGCTGGCGGCACTTCGGGCCCAGGGCCTGGAGTGCGGCGCCGCGCTGCGCGTGCTGCGCCAGCTGGTGATGGAGCGCCTGATCACCCTCGACTGCGACCAGCAGGCGCCCCTGCCCGTGGTCACGCGTGCCGTGACCGAACTGGCGGAGCTGGCGCTCGATGCGGCCTGCATCCAGGCGTTCGCCGAGCTCGATGCGCGCCATGGCGCGCCGCTCGGCCCAAGCGGCCAACGCGCCCAGATGTGGGTCGTGGGCATGGGCAAGCTCGGGGCGCGCGAACTCAACGTGTCGAGCGACATCGACCTGATTTACGTCTATGACCACGACGGCGAGAGCGCCGGCAACGCGGAAGGGCGCAACCACCTGTCCAACCACGAGTATTTCGCCAAGGCGGTGAAGATCATCTACGGCCTGATCGGCGAGACCACCGAGCACGGTTTTGTGTTCCGGGTGGACCTGGCGCTGCGCCCGCACGGCAATTCGGGCCCCTCTGCCGTCTCGCTCGGGGCGCTGGAGGACTACCTGCAGGCGCAGGGCCGCGAGTGGGAGCGCTTTGCCTGGCTGAAGAGCCGCGTGGTGGCGCCCCGGGCCGCCATCGAAAGCCGCTCCGCGCAGGCGCTGCGCGGTGTGGTGCTGCCCTTCGTGTTCCGGCGCTACCTGGACTACAACGTGTTCGACGCGCTGCGCATCCTGCACCGCCAGATTCGCGAGCACGCGGCCAAGCGCAGCGCCGGCCACCCCGAGCGCGCCAACGACGTGAAGCTCTCGCGCGGCGGCATTCGCGAGATCGAGTTCACCGTGCAATTGTTGCAGGTGGTGCGCGGCGGCCAGTTTCCCGAACTGCGCACGCGCCCGACGCAGGACGCACTGCAGCGCGTGGCGCAGGCCGGCCTGATGTCGCAGGCCACCGCCGATGCGCTGTCCAGGGCCTACGAATTCCTGCGCCGCGTGGAGCACCGAATCCAGTACCTGGACGACCAGCAGACGCATGTGCTGCCGACCCGCGACGACGATCTGGCCTGGATTGCCCACACCTTGGGCTACGCCAGCGTGTGCCCGTTTTTGAGCGATCTCAACGCGCATCGGGAGCTGGTGGCGCAGGAGTTCGACACGCTGCTGGGCGGCGCCGGCGAAAAGACCTGCCGCGGCTGCAACGGCGGCGCCAAGCCGGCCACGCCCGAGCTGGAGGACCTGCTGGAACAGATGCCCGAGCGCTTTCGCGAGCGCATCCGGCAGTGGCAGGAGCACCCGCGCGTGCTGGCGCTGCGCGACGAAGCCAGGTCCCGCCTGCTGCGCCTGCTGCAGCGCACCGCGCAGTGGCTGGCGCAGGGCACCGTCGTTGAGGACGGCGCCGTGCGGCTGGCCGACTGGATCGAGCCGCTGTTGCGCCGCGAGAGCTACCTGGCCCTGCTGCTCGAGCGCCCCCAAGTGCACGAGCGGCTGCTGCGCCTGCTGGGCGCCGCACGCTGGCCCGCGCGCTACCTGGTGCAGCATCCCGGCGTGATCGACGAGCTGGCCAACGACAGCATGCTGGCCGAGCGCTTTGCGCCGGCCGAATTCGAGCAGGAACTCGAGCAACGCCGCAGCGCGCTGGCGCGCACCAAAGAAGACGACGACGAGACCCTGCTGAATCTGCTGCGCCGCGCCCACCATGCCGAAGTATTCCGCACCCTGGCGCGCGACGTGGAGGGCCGCATCACGGTCGAGCAGGTGGCCGACGACCTGAGCGCGCTGGCCGACAGCGTGCTGCGCGTCACCGTGCGCTGGTGCTGGCAGCGCCTGAAAAACCGGCACCGCGAGGAGCCGCTGTTTGCCATCATCGGCTACGGCAAGCTCGGCGGCAAGGAGCTCGGCTACGGCAGCGACCTGGACATCGTGTTCGTTTACGAGGACGCGGACGAACGCGCCCCGGAAGCCTACGCCGCGCTGGTGCGCAAGCTGATCAACTGGCTCAGCGTGAAGACCAGCGAGGGTGACCTGTTCGAGATCGACACCGCGCTGCGCCCGAACGGCAACTCGGGCCTGCTCGTCACCAGTTTCGAGGCCTACGCCAACTACCAGCAGCAGCGCGGCAGCAACACCGCCTGGACCTGGGAGCACCAGGCCATGACGCGCGCGCGCTTTGTGCTCGGCGAAGATACGCTGCGCGCGCGTTTCGACGCGGTGCGCGAGGCCGTCATCACGGCGCCGCGCGATGCTGGAGCGCTGCGCGGCGAAATCGTGGCGATGCGCGACAAGGTGCGCGCGGCCCGGCCGGTGAAGGGCGACCGCTTCGATGTCAAGCACAGTGCGGGCGGCATGGTGGATGCCGAATTCGCGGTGCAGTTCCTGGTGCTGTCGCAGTCCAGGCAGCATCCCGAACTATGCCCCAATGTGGGCAATATCGCGCTGCTGCAGCGCGCCGAAGCCTGTGGCCTGCTGGCGGGCGGCATCGGCGAGGCGGCCGCCAGCGCCTACCGCGAACTGCGCCGCGTGCAGCACCGCGCGCGCCTGAACGAAGAGCCCACACAGGTCAGCCCAAGCGCGCTGCAGGCCGAGCGCGATGCGGTGCTGGCACTGTGGGCTGCGGTGTTCGGCTGAACGAACGGCCTGACCCAGGCGGGCTTCGCGCCGCCGGGCTGATCGTTGCGCGGTCTTGCTCTTGCGGCGATTCAAATGTGCAAGTACGCCAGTCCCCCGACGATCAGCCCGACGCCGCTCATGACGAAAACGGCCTTCTCCAGCCAGCGCCGTTTGGTGAGCAGCGCGATCGCGGCCATGGCGATGGCAATCTGCAGCGCGGTCGTGGCCTGGGCCCAGCGGTGATGCTGGTGCATCTTGGCCTCGCTCTTCTCGTCAAATTCGGTCGATTCCTTCTCGAACTTCTCGGCCGCCAGCTTGATCTCGGCCTTTTCGGCCGCGTAGCGCCTGATCTCGCCCTCGAAGAATGGCTTGCGCGCGTCGCTGGCCAGCTGCTGGCCGAGTTCGCTCAGGTTCTGCTTGCTGCTCTTGGCCTGGTAGAAATTCCACTGGTTGGAGGCCTCGGTCTTCCTGATCGCGGCGTCGTTCTTGAGCAGTCCGGCATCGGCCTGCGTGGCGCCTGCCATGTACGAGAACATCGCGCCGACCGTGGCCAGGATGGCGGTCATGACCGCCAGTTGGCCCGCCATGCCTTTGGGCTCGCGTTCGGCCGCTTCGTCCAGCCGGTCTTCATGGGCGCCACGTACTTCGAATTCTTCAGACATGGGTGTCTCCGTTGATATGCCGCGATTGTCGGTGAAGCTGCGTACACTGGCCACTTTCCCCCAAGCACAGGTGACATGAAAACCGTCTGGATCGTTGACGCCGCCTACCTCTACAACTTCGGCAAATCCCGCCCCAGCGGATTTGACTATTTGAAGCTGAAGAATGAACTCACGCGGGCCAACGGCGGCCCTATTGACGAGAGCTACTACCTGAATTCAACCTCGGACCCGACGGCGGAGGCGCAAAACGCGTTTCACACCTGGCTCAAGTCGGCGCCGCCCAAGGGGCCGCAAATGCGGGTGCAGCTGTACCGGCTCAAGGAGATGCACCTCAAGTGCCCGGCGTGCGGCACACCGTTCGACCGCCAGGTGCAAAAAGGCGTGGATGTGGCGCTGGCCACGCTGATGATCAGGCTGGCGGTGCAGGGTGCCTGTGACCGGCTGATCCTGTCGGCCGGCGACGGCGATCTCGAAGACGCCATTCGCTACCTCAAATCCGACCTGCGCCGGCAGGTCTGGCTGAATGGCGCGCAGGCCACGCTGTCCGCCGACCTGCAGTGCTACGCCGACCGGGTGCTGTGGCTGGACGACATGGCCGCCGCCATCGACAAATAGTTTCAAGTCACCTGATCTTTACTCGCCGGTTGCCCGCATCAGGCGGAACTCTTTCGTGCAACCCGGTGTCTATGAAATTTATAGACCCGCCGTTGGGTCCAAGGGTTTTTTGCTGCGAAGCCTTCCGGATTCCTGGAATCCGGTGGTTCCTCCCGAGGCGCTTCTCCTCCTCCCTCACTCTCTCCTTCGCCTCGGGACGTTTCGCAGCATTTTTAATGCTGGCGGACTGCAGTCATGGCAGCCCGCATGAAGCTGGCGATGGTCGGCTTGGGCAGGGCGCGGCTCAGGCCGGCTTGGTGTCGATGAAGCTCTGGCGCTGCGTCAGCTTGTCCTGCAGCTTGGCCAGGTTGGGGTAGTCGGCGCGCCACGCGATCTGCGGGAAGCGGAACTCCAGCCAGCCCAGCGCGCAGCCCACGGCGATGTCGGACAGGCTCAGGTGAATGCCGCTGCAAAACGGCTTGTCGCCCAGCCCCTGGCTGATGGCCTTCAGGCAGGCATTCACCTTGCCCAGCTGACGGTCGATCCAGGCCTGGCTGCGCTGCTCATCGGTGCGCCCGGTCCACGTGGACTCCAGCCGCGCGAGAATGGCGGCATCGAGCAGGCCATCGGCCAGCGCTTCCCAGGTCTTGACCTCGGCGCGCTCGCGCCCCGGCGGCGGAATCATCTTGCCCACCGGCGACAGGGTGTCCAGGTATTCCACGATCACGCGCGAATCGAACACCGCCTCGCCACCTTCGAGCACCAGGCACGGCACCTTGCCCAGCGGATTCGACGCCCCGATCGTCGTGCCCGCCGCCCAGACGTCTTCCATGACGAACTGGTAGTCGAGCTTTTTTTCAACCATCACGATGCGTACCTTGCGCACGTAGGGGCTGGTGTCGGATCCGATCAATTTCATGGGCATTTTGATTTTGGGCGCTGGTTTACCGGGAAATGTCCGCCGGAAAACCCGATTCTATAGATTCACCCCGACACAATTTGGCGCCGTTACTTTGTCAAGGATAGACCGTGGCGCACAACCGACACAACTACAATTACAGGATGTCTTTTTCCACCCTCACGGCGCTCTCGCCGCTCGACGGTCGCTACGCGGCCAAGCTCTCCGTGCTGCGCCCCCTGATGAGCGAGCAGGGCTACATGCACCGTCGTGTGCAGGTCGAGGTCGCCTGGCTGATCGCCTTGAGCGATGCCGGCTTTAAAGAATTCAAGCCACTCAGCCCGGGAGCACGTACTTACTTGCTGGGTCTGGTGAAAAATTTCTCCGAGCTTGATGCCGGCGCCATCAAGGAGATCGAGAAGACCACCAACCACGACGTGAAGGCCGTGGAGTACTGGATCAAGTCCAAGTTCGAGGCCCGGCCGGAGTTGGTCGCCATCAGTGAATTTGTTCACTTTGCCTGCACCAGTGAAGACATCAACAACACCAGCCATGCGCTGCAGCTCAAGGCCGCGCGCGACCAGGTCATTTTGCCCACGCTGGACGCCCTGATCACGCGGCTGCGCGAGATGGCGCACGCCTATGCCGAGGTGCCGATGCTCAGCCGCACCCACGGCCAGACCGCCAGTCCGACCACCGTGGGCAAGGAAGTGGCCAACGTGGTGGTGCGCCTGGCGGCCGCGCGCGAACGGATTGTGGCCGTCAAGCTGATGGCCAAGATGAACGGCGCGGTCGGCAACTACAACGCCCATCTGTCGGCCTGGCCCGACTTCGACTGGGAGGCCTTCGCTTGCCGCGTCGTGGAGACGCCGACACCGCTCGGGCTGGGGCTGACGTTCCAGCCCTACAGCATCCAGATCGAGCCGCACGACTACATGGCCGAGCTGTTCGATGCCGTGGCGCGCACCAACACCATCCTGATCGACTGGTCGCGCGACGTCTGGGGCTATGTCAGCGTGGGCTATTTCAAGCAGCGCCTCAAAGACGGCGAAATTGGCTCCTCCACCATGCCGCACAAGGTGAATCCGATCGATTTCGAGAACGCCGAGGGCAACCTGGGCCTGGCCAACGCGCTGCTCCGGCACCTGTCCGAAAAGCTGCCGATCAGCCGCTGGCAGCGCGACCTGACCGACTCCACCGTGCTGCGCAACATGGGCGTGGCGCTCGGCTACGCGGTACTGGCCTGGAACTCGCTGCTGACCGGCTTGGGCAAGCTGGAGATCAACCATGAGGCGCTGGCGGCCGACCTGGAGCGCTCGTGGGAAGTGCTGGCCGAGCCGATCCAGACCGTGATGCGGCGCTACGGCGTGCAGGGCGCTTACGAAAAGCTCAAGGAAGTCACGCGCGGCAAGAGCGTGAGCGCCGAGGCGCTGCACGGCCTGATCCGCTCGCTCGAGATCCCCGAGGCCGAAAAGCAGCGTCTGCTGGCGCTCACGCCCGCCAGCTACACCGGCCAGGCGGCCGAGCTGGCGCGGCGAGTCTAGATATGGCCCCCACGCTTGTCGCTTCGCGTACTGCGCTGCCCCCCGAGGGGGCTGGCCTTGCTTGGGGCGGCCCGGCGCGGCGGCGGCGCTGATGGCCCTCAAATCCACCATCTTCAAGGCGAGCCTGCAAATCGCCGACATTGACCACGGCTACTACGCAGACCACACGCTGACTTTGGCGCGCCATCCGAGCGAGACCGACGAGCGCATGATGATCCGGCTGGTAGCGCTGGCGCTGCAGGCGCACAAGCTGCAGAGTGTGTGCGGCGGCGACGGCACGCTGGCGTTCGGCGCGGGCCTGTCCAGCCCCGACGCGCCCGACGTCGCCCTGACGGACTTCACGGGCCAGACGCGGCTGTGGATCGAGGTCGGTCAGCCCGAGGACAAGCCGCTGATCAAGGCCTGCGGCAAGGCCGACGAGGTGGTGCTGTACTGCTTCTCGCATGCGGCGGAGATCTGGTGGCGCACGATGGAAAGCAAACTGTCGCGCCCGCAGAACCTGAGCGTGTACCGGGTGCCGACCGAGGCTTCGCAGGCGCTCGCCCGGCTGGCCCAGCGCAGCATGCAGCTGCAGGCCACGATCCAGGAAGGCAGCTTGACGCTGGGCGACGACGCGCACGGCATCGACATCGAGTGCCGGCGCTGGAAGTAACAGCGTTTAGGCCATTAGCCTTTATCAGTTGTACGCTTTTAGCTATTTTTTCAATAGCAATGACGCTTCAGGCCGGCCGCGGCACGCTGCAACGCCAGCACTGCTCGAAGCCGCCTTCCACCAGTTCGCCGCACACGCAGTGCCAGCGCCGTTGCGGCAGGTTCTGGAACGCGTGCAACAGGCTGCGCGCCTCGGCTTCCTGCGCCTTGTCCATCAGCCAGACTTCGGGCAGGCACTGGTCGGGCGGCAAGTCGCCCGCGGCCCCGCCCAGGAAGTAGCGCTGCATCGAGGCGTCGAACCCGGCCTGGCGCAGCACGTCGACCCATAGCGTGGCAATCGCGATGTTCGGGGCCTGGGCCAGGCGCAGCATGGAGAACCGAAACGCTTCAGGCCGGCGCGTCGGCGGGTTCGGCCGGCCGGCTCCACCCCTCACGGGCTCTTTCGGCATAGCGGTTAAAGCGCCAGGCGGTGTTGTCCTGCGTGATGCGGCGCCAGGTGTGGCGCTTTTCTCCAGGGCTCATGTCCGTCCAGTGCTGCACTTCGCCGAAGCTGCGGCCACAGCCCTTGCACACGGCGTCGCCCTGGCTGGTGGAGCAGATCGCGATGCAGGGCGTGTCGGGCGTGGTGTCGTACCAGGTGCGCCAGGCGGCCAGCGCGCGGGGCGGGAAGGACGCCTCGTCGGCCTCGTCCTCGTGGTAGAAAACCATCAGCGCATAAACCTCCGCCAGCGCGCGGATTTCGGCGCTCAGCGTCACGCCGTCGGGCGACGGCGCCTTTTCGCGCCAATAGTTGATGGCGGCTTCGATATCGGTGATGTGGATTCCGGCCATGGGGTTCAGTAGAGCGGAAACGGATGATAGCGCCGCGCCCGCGGCCCTTGCGCCGTCGGGGTATCGGTGCTCGGGAGGCGCAAAGCCTTCTGGTTTGCGGGGTCTAGGCATTCGATGGTCCAATGGCGTCCAAGAAGGGGAGTAGCTCCCTGTTGGTGAATCGTCAACACGAAGGATTGCGCAGCAGCGCCCGTCCATCCGGTTCACCAGATCCAGGCCGCACACGCAGCCCCGATCGAGCAAGACCTTCGCCATGCACTTGGGTTTGTGCAGCGCGAAGGCCGCCCCCTCTCTGGCGCGCCCCGCGTTGCCCACCGAGTGTTGTTTGAACCGACAATACGACAAGGTTTTGCCATGGAATTTTTCTCCCCCGCCTGGTGGTCCGCCCTCCTGGCCATCATCCTCATCGACCTGGTGCTCGCAGGCGACAACGCCATCGTCATCGCGCTGGCCGCGCGCAGCCTGCCCAAATCGCTGCAGCGCCGCGCAATTGTCTGGGGTACGGTCGGCGCCATCATGGTGCGCTCCGTCATGACGGTGGGCGTGGTCTGGCTGCTCAAGGTGCCGGGGCTGATGCTGCTCGGCGGCCTGGCGCTGCTCTGGATTGCCTACCAGCTGCTGGCCGACAGCGGCGGCAGCGCGCACGACAAGCCCGCCGCCAGCACCTTCTGGGGCGCCATGAAAACCATCGTGATCGCCGATGCGCTGATGGGCGTGGACAACGTGCTGGGTGTGGCCGGGGCGGCGCACGGTTCGTTCGCGCTGGTGGTCATCGGCCTGGTGGTCAGCGTGCCGATCGTGGTTTTGGGCAGCACGCTGGTGCTCAAACTGGTGGAGCGCTTTCCGCTCATCATCCAGGCCGGCGCGGCGGTGCTGGCGTTGACCGCCGCCAGCATGATCGTGAGCGAGCCGGTGCTGCGCGGCGTGTTCGCCGACCCCGGGGCCATTCACGCGGCGGCGCGCTGGGGCACCTATGCGCTGGCCGTGGCCGGCGTGCTGGGCGCGGGCTGGTGGCACCGACGCAGGGTGGCGTAGCCCCAACGCTTGTCGCTGCGCGTACTGCGCAGCCTTGCGGTGCTATGCTGCGCGCCATGAAACTCATCTTTAAATGGCTGCTTCACGCGGCCGCCCTGCTGGCGGTGGCAAGTCTGTACAGCGGCGTCCAAGTCAAGAGCTTCACGGCCGCGCTGATTGCGGCGTTCGTCATCGGCCTGCTCAACACCATCGTGCGACCGGTGCTGGTGGTGCTGACGCTGCCGGTGACGCTGATCACGCTCGGGCTGTTTCTGTTCGTCATCAACGCGCTCATGTTCTGGGCCGCCTCGGGCCTGCTGGCGGGTTTTCACGTGACCGGCTTTGGCGCGGCGCTGATCGGCTCGCTGATCTACTCGCTCCTGGGCGTGCTGATCGATTCAGTGCTCCAGAGCCTGTTCCTTAAGAAGTGACTGCACCTGGCGCAGCCGGGTGTCGATGATCGAGGCCTCGATGTGGCCGTCCGGGTCGCGGCCCGTGCCCTCCTTGCGCACCAGATCCTGCGCCGCCCTGAAGCGGTCCACCGCGGCCGCGTAGTCGAGTTGTGCCACCTGCGCCTCGGCTTCGGCGCGGATGGCGCGCAAGGTCTCGCCCTGCACGCTGTAGGCGCTGGCCAGCAGTTGCCAGGCGCCGGCGTCGCGCGGGTTCGAAGCCACCCAGGTCTGCAGCCGCTGCGCCGCCTCCAGCGCCTTGCCGCTGCGAATGCGCGCCTCGCTGGAGAGCACCAGTTCCGGGCGCCCGGGCGCGGCCGGGTCCACCAGCGCCAGCACGCGCGGCGCATCGCCCGCGGCCCACGCCACTTCGGCGGCCAGCAAATTGGCCAGCCGCGCGGCGCGCGCGTCACCGGCCACCAAAGGGGTGAGCCGGGCCACCAGCTGGCGCGCCTGGGCGAAATTGCGCTGCTGCATGCTGGCCAGCGCTGCCGCGTACAGTGCGCCCGCCTGGCGCGCCGGTGCCATGCCGGCAAAGGCCGTCGTGGAGGCGCCGGCCACGGCGGGGCCCAGCGCGTCCACGCCGGGGTTGGACAGCACCTGCGCGCGCGCCGTGATCATGGCCTGCTCCAGGCTGAGCGCGGGCAGCGGCGGCTTGGCGTTCAACTGCGCGCGCGCCTGCATGTCGGCAATGCGCTCGGTGGTCAGCGGGTGCGTGCGCAGGTACGGAAACGAGCCGTTGTCGTTCAGGCGCGAGGCCTGCTGCAGCTTCTCGAACATGGTGGCGAAGGCCTGCGGCGCATAGCCCGCCTGCGTCATCACGCCGTAGCCGATGCGATCCGCCTCGCGCTCCATGTCGCGCGAGAAATTGAGCTGCCCCTGCATCGCCGCGGCCTGGGTGCCGGCGATCACGGCGCTACCCGCATCGCCGTTCCTGCTGCCGGCCAGCACGCCCAGGATCATTGCGCCGATCATCAGGGGCGTGATCCGGCTCTGCTGCGCCATCAGGCGCGAGATGTGACGCTGCGTGACGTGGCTGAGCTCGTGCCCCAGCACCGACGCCAGCTCGTCCGGGCTGTCGATGATGGCGATCAGCCCGAGCTGCAGCCCCAGGTAGCCGCCGGGCAGCGCAAAGGCGTTGATCTCGCGGTCGCGCCCGAGGATGACCTGCCAGGCATAGCGGTCGTCCATCTCGGGCGTGAGCTCGCCGCGCACGCGCGCCGCCGCCAGCAGCCGCGCCCAGATGCCCTGTACGTATTCGGCCAGCACCGGATCGTCGATGTAGTCGGGGTCGCGGTAGAGCTCGCGCGCAATGCGCTCGCCCAGGCGGCGCTCGGCGCCGGTGCTCATGTCGCCGCCATCGCCCAGCGTGGGCAATTGCGCGTACGACCCCGTCGGTGAAAACAGCAGGGGCGCGACCAGCACGGCGGCGGCCAGCGCCCGCATGAGCGTCTTGATGCGATAAGCCATCGCCGTATGATGCTTCAAAGAAATATCCGTTCCGTCAATGGTTTTGACCACCCGCCCTTGTACCCCATGAGTACCCCATGAGCACCCGCAACGCCCCCCCCGCCCCGACCCTGACCCACTTCGACGCGCAGGGCCACGCCCACATGGTCGATGTCGCGGCCAAGGCCGCCACGCACCGCATTGCCGTGGCCGGTGGACGCATCACCATGCGGCCCGAGACGCTGGCCTTGATCGAGGCCGGCAGCGCCAAAAAAGGCGACGTGCTGGGCGTGGCGCGCATCGCCGGCATCCTGGCCGCGAAGAAAACCAGCGAGCTGATCCCCCTGTGCCACCCGCTCGCGCTGACCCGGGTTGCTATTGATTTTGAAGCTAACAGCGCAGAGGCGGTGGGGGCTCCAGCCATATTTTGCACCGCAACCGTGGAAACCGTGGGCCCCACCGGGGTGGAAATGGAAGCCCTGACCGCCGTGCAGGTCGCGCTGCTGACCATCTACGACATGGTCAAGGCGGTGGACCGCGGCATGACCATGACCGACGTGCGCGTGCTGGAGAAGCACGGCGGCAAGTCGGGCAGTTTCGTCAATCCGTAGGTCACGGCGCCAGCGCCCGCAGCTTTTGCGGCAGGCGGGCGTTGTCCGCCGTCCACTGCGCATAGTCTTTGGGAAACGCCGCCCGAAAGCGTGCCAGGTGGAACAGCGCGTCGTCATCGCGGCCGAGCAACACGTCGGCCGCTATCAGTTTTTCAATCACGCGCGGCTCGGGCGAGTAGTGCAGCAGCCGGCCCGCCAGTGCGCGCTGGTGCTGCGCATCGTCCGGCGTCAGCTCGGTGATGGTGAGTTCGGCAAAACGCACGGGGTTCCTGAACAGCCAAGAGTCGCGCACCTTGGCCAGCGTATCGTCGCGGTACGGGGCGTCGCGCTGCTCGGGGGCGAGGTAGATCTGGCTCACGCGGTGGTAGTCCCAGGCCGCGTACAGCACTCCCGCCAGTGCTACGATCGCTACTGAAATAATAGCTAATTGTGCAGATGCACCAAGGGCTACGGGCCGATTTGGTGTTACATTGCGGCGCTGCCGCGTGAACCACAGCCACGCCAGGCACAGGGCGAAGGCGATCTGGAACGGCCCGTACCACAACGGGTATTCGAGCAGGCTGTGCAGCCCGATCACCGCCAGAATTGCCCACGCCATGCGGCGCGTCGGGTCGGTCTCAGCCCAAGGTTTCTGCCGCCACGCCCACCACACGAAGCCGCCGCACAGCAACAGCGCTGCGGGGACGCCGAGCGTCACCGCCAGCTGCAGCGGCAGGTTGTGCGCGTTGTCCAGGATGGCGCAAAAACGCGGGCCGTCGAACAAAGTGATGTAGTGCGCGTAGGCGAGCTGGCCCCAGCCCCAGCCCAACCACGGGTGCTGCGCGATCAGCTGCAGCACGTTGGACCAGAGCGTGAGGCGGCTGGCGCAAAGCTCGTCGCCGGCACGCAGCCGCGCAAACGCATCGTGCCCGAACCAGCCGAAGCCGGCCAGCCAGGGCAGGAACAGCGTGGCCAGCGCGTAGGCCAGCAGCGCCGCCGTCAGCACGCGGCGCAGGGGGGGGGGGGGGGGGCGGGCCCCCCCCCCCCCCCCCCCCCCCCCCCCCACCCCACACCCCAC